>CAYNSF010000010.1:0-92116 GCA_964399855.1 uncultured Aureispira sp.
TGTAGTGATATTGTCCTGCTGTACTCAACTGCTGTCCGTAAAAATCCACCGTATCGCCCGCACAGATTTCCTGCTGCTGTCTTTGTATCTTAGGTAATTCCGCTATAAATACATTGTCCGTATAGTCGCACTCATCGATGCTGTAGTACGATGAGTCGCTCAGTATCATCGGATATCTGTCGGTGTTGACGACCATCCACAGTGACGTAACGCCAGATGCAGGAAAGCTGTAACTCAGCGTTCCTGTATTTTCTCCTGCCGTGATGCTTGCCGTGGTATGATAAATACCGATCAGCCTGCCGTCCTGCTCCGGGTCGCCTGTATAAAAGGCGACAGGGACATTGATCCTGGCTGTGGCAGATGCATCTGCTCGGTTGCGGACCGTAAAGCTTACATGGTAGCTGTCTGTATCCACATCGTAGCCGATACAAGGAATATCGCCGTACAGCGATGCGGCAGGTATCTTACCGTCTCCGTCAAGCAGGTTTTCCTGCACATTGAAGTTGTTGTACTTGCCATTCTTATACGTCGCAGGATTATGCATCTGTTGTGGTATGGTGCCGTCATCATTGATAAAGAGCGGGTTGTAGCCGTACTGATGCCAGATATTGCGGGCCGATGCCCAGTGCTTGCCTTCGGGTGGGCCGAAGATTGTGAGGTAGCCGGGTTCTCCAATATATAATCCTGGTTCTTTGGTTTCATCCGGTAAGTCAAAACAAGTAACACATATCCTTGATGTCCCTGTATTGAAAATATCAGCTATTACAGGATATTCACCTGCAGTTCCTGAAGTACATGGTAGGCTCCCTAATAATATAGGTATATTATCTTTTGCTTTTATTACTAATAGATTTCTCTCATCCCGATAAACGACTTCATGAATTCCATCATTATCAAAATCAAACGCAGACATAGATTCAAATGCGAATGAATTTATTGTTATTAATTCCCAGTCAACAGATAAATCTTCAGTTCCGTTATAAGAAAGTTTATATAGTAGTTTATCAGAACTAACTATAATACCTTTTTTTGAATCATCAGCGAAATTTCCAATAATGGGTAAACCAAAAGTTAACCGTGAATTCCATTCTTTATTCGCAAGTAAAGTACATTCCATGTTTTCATAAGTATAGATATATACAGAGGAAATTTGATTTCCAACAGTACCCCGTGATGCTACAATTACATCCAATTTTCCATCACCATTGATATCCGCAACTGCTGTATATCCATCTCTCATACCACGCATAAAGTAAGGTATCATTTCATTGCCGGCTAAACCATTGGTTCTGTTGATTCTGACCTTATATATGGTATTGCCGGCCGCTAACTCTAAATCACCCGGGTCATCATCTAAGTTAGCTGCAACTGATATACCTAAATAGGTTCCATGTCCATTCTTACCTCCAAAAGCGAGTTTTTTACCGGTATGTGCATTGAAAATTTCGTTATGGGTATAAACTTCCGGAATGCCATCCTGATTAAAATCAGCTAATGATAAGTTTCCGCCGCCACTTCCTGATAACACATCAGAGTCCAATGCGTCTCCATAATGGTAATCCGAAATCCACTTAACGCTCCCATCCAAACGGTAACACACCAATTTCCTTCTTACATTGTTGGGGTTTATATCACTATCTGCTACAGCGATTATGACTACATATCTTCCTGATTCATCTTCTAAGACTACAAAATTATTTAAATTATAATGAAAAAAGTAAGTATTTATTACATTTATAACTTTTTGATTCACTGGACTAATGATGAGTATATTCTGAATAAAATGCTTACCACTGTGGGTCTGTCCATCTCCTGCTACAATTATTTCCGGCACTCCGTCTTCATCAATATCAAGTATTTTAGGAGTCTGGTACATAGGAACTTTGGTATCAAATTCCCATTCCTTTTCTATTCCAAATTCAAAATCACCATTTCCATAACACTTGATATCTGTCTGTCCCTGTGATGTTGATATCACAAGAGACATGGTAAGTAACATAAGACTATATCTTAATGCAATATTCATGATATTGTATAGTTTAACATATCCTAAATATTCGGATGTTTTAGAAAAATTGTAACAATATTACATGATTATTTTTACATTTTCAGGAAACCATCAAAATATTTTCTAAAAAATCTTTAGTTTAACATTGTGGGCAAGCGATTTTTCCGAAAAATAGCATTTATTAGTTCGTGTTGTCGGAACTACAAACTCGAATATCAAGCTTAGCGAGGACGCTAAGCTTATCGTATGGTCATGTAGTCGGGACGATATTGATTTTTTTGATTGACGATTGACGATTGTCAACTGTCTATTGTTCATTGTCCATTTTCAAATAAACATTCGTAAATCAAAAAAAATCTTTGAAAAATGTACTATTTGTTAGCAAATGACCGTTATTCTCTGTAATAATTAGTTATTTTGCACAAAATTTGAAAAATGATTATTTCAATTTTAATTCGACAACCAAATAATAAGTTGATAAATCAAACATAAACATATCATAATCAGCTTTTTATAATAATATTTTTATGCCGACAAAGGAACAGGTAACACCATATCAAGATGACAAAGTCTCAAAAAAAGGTCAAGTCACGAGCATGTTTGATAAAATAGCTCCGCATTATGATCAACTCAATCGTTTTTTGTCATTGGGTATAGATGTACTTTGGCGCAAAAAGGCTATTAAAATACTAAAATCACACCAGCCAGAGACGATATTAGACATTGCTACGGGTACTGGAGACTTGGCCATAGAAGCAGCTACTTCCATTCAACCTAAGCGTATAATAGGTGTGGATATTTCTGCCAATATGCTTCAAATAGGCATGGAAAAAGTAGCCAAGAAAGGTTTGCAAGATATCATCGACTTGGAAGTTGGAGATAGTGAAAATCTCAGATTTGAAAGTGGTTGTTTCGATGCCGTGACGGCAGGATTTGGAGTACGAAATTTTGAAAATCTTGAAAAAGGTCTTGGCGAGATGTATAGAGTGCTACGACCAGGTGGTACACTCGTCATCCTTGAATTTTCGAAGCCAAGAATTTTCCCTCTAAAGCAATTTTTTAATATCTATTTCAAAAACATATTGCCTCTCATTGGTAAGTTTCGGTCAAAAGATCAGCGTGCCTACCAATATTTATATGAGTCCGTACAGGCATTCCCCGATTACGAAAAATTCACTGCCGTATTGGACAAAATTGGATTTACTCAAACAAATTATAAGACTTTAAGCGCCGGTATATGTTGCATTTATCTTGCAAAAAAATAATACTCAGCCTCTTGCTGATGACTGTGACGACCTGGGCTCATGCTCAACTAAATGGTCGTGGCAATCACAATTTCAGGGATTTCAACAAAAAATCCTACTATTTCGGTATCAATATCGGATTTAATAGCTCCGGGTATAAACTACAACAATCAGGCTTTTTTATCAATAATGACAGCATTCGAGTCACTGAAGGTAGTAGTGAAATTGGCGTCAATATGCACATGATCACCAACCTAAAAATCGGAGAATATTTTGATTTCAGGTTTATCCCAGGCTTTTCATTCGCACAACGAGGCTTCGAATACACACCCGTTCATAGCAACACCACTAAATACGAACGAAAAATCGAGTCTGTTTTTTTTGAATTGCCATTTCAACTTCGATATAAATCCGAACCGTATAAAGACAAGCGGATGTTTGTCGTGGCCGGGCTGAAATACAGTTACGACGTTCAGTCCAACTCTAAATCGAGAAAATCCTTGATAAAAATTGCACCGCATGACTTTCAATATGAAGTCGGTGTAGGAATGCAAATGTTTTACCCGTATTTTATCTTCTCCCCTGAGATTAAATTTTCAAGAGGTCTTGGCAATATCCTCCTTTATGACCGCGACCGTAACGAATCTCGTATCTTAGAAAATGTAGTATCCCAGATATTTACCATTTCTTTCAATTTTGAAGGATAATATTTGGGTTTGATGCATTGGTATAATTGTTGAAATGATTGAATTGAAACATTGATTTTAAGTGTATTTTTTCTCAATGGCACTTCCATTATCTCTAAAAGTAGTTTCGTATTACGAAATAATCCACTTACATTTTTTTAATTGAAATCTTATAACTGAGTTATTAATTCTTGTCTTTTCCTTACAATATTATATAAAAGTAAACATCCAGGTGAGAAATGAGCAGATACATTTTATTGACAAATGGATCTTTATACGGTTGTAAAAAAATCGAAATGGGCAAAGATTATCAAATCCAAAAATAAAGAAACCTGACCGCCAAGAATGTAATATTCGTTATCTGTCAGGTTATGAATAACAAGCTTTGTGTCTGCTGGATAGTATCCGATGATATAGGATATTATGGATTTGTCTCCATACTCACGGTAACTTACCTCGTTGCAAACGGTAAGCAAACCGGATAAAGAGCAAACATCATTGCTTTCGGTTGTTTATTAAAGCTTATCAAGATTTTCGTTTAATATTTCTGCCAGTTTTGCCACTGCTGAGCTAATATCCTTCTCTTCAGCACCAACGATATTAACTACAACCATAAACTTGTAGGTATCATTAGCAGCCCAGAAAAATCTTCCCTGTTTAAAAGAGTATGCACCCTGCTTTCCTGCCGCATCAAATGCAATAAATGGTATTCTTTCGCTGATGCCCCTGATTTCCATCCCAACAGAGATAAGTTCTTCAATGTATTTAGTAGGCGATGCTCCCATATCAACACCCTGCGTATGTTGTTGAATCTCAATAATTATATTTGAACTAATTTCCTTTTCGTTATTCCAATAAAAATTACATGTTTTTGTATCTGGTTTCAGCCCAGACGATATATCAATCATACCTACATTTGGCTTTATATTAAATATTTTCTTTACATCTTCAGGAGTGATTAAAGCACATGGAGTTGGAATTTCGGGTAAATCTTTCGTCTCTGTAGTGGTCACTGATGAACCTGTTACTACAGGCTGATTCATTTGAACTTGATTTACATCTGATATCACCTGATCATTCTTACAGGCTAATATAGTGAATAAGAAAAATAATACACTCATGCTATCAAGTCTTATATTTCTAATTTTCATTTGATATTCCAAATTTATTAAATTTAAAAAAATACAAAGATAATGATTTAATCTATGGTAACTACTTAGGTATCATCAATTTCAATCAAAAATTGTTGATTTTAGTGAAACTTCAGCTTGTTTTTTAATCAAAAACATTGTTATTATCAAAAAAGCATCTTTGTCTGACAGAAAAAACCTTTTGGTAAAAAAACCAACCATTAGAAAATGACTTTAGTGAACGAGCAATACGAAATTTAACGATAAAAGACAAGGTAAAAGGATAGCATAGATCCTATCAATGAGCAACAAATTATACAATATTAAGATCCATTATTGATTCATCTAAAAAAAATGTAAACGTTGCAAACTTAACATTAATGCATAACTTGGTATGAGTCATTACACCACTTTAAAATTCTTAACTAAACAACATTGAGTCATAAACTGACTAATACACATAAAGATAGTATCAATCCTTAATTCTGTCGAGTCCTGTTGATAATCTTATATTCTGTTGTCCAATTGGGATGTAAAATTGCCACATAATTATATATTACTAGTGCTCTGTCTATAAAAAGACTTAAATTATAATGGAAGCTATTTTTTTTTTAAAAGATCAAGGCAAAAAACATATCTATACGATTTAAGCGAAGTTTAATGAATGCCTGAACGGCATTCAAGTATAGATACCGCTTGCGGCTTGGCCATAAAAACTATAGCGAGTATTTTTAACGATGAGATTTGAAAAAAGAACGACATTTTATTAAGATCTTTTTGTTGACAGAGCACTATGTACCCTAACTATCTTATTAATTCCGATATAATTATTTTTTATGTAACGAATTATAATGAATAAAAAAACTATGGAATATTGTGAAATTTACAGCGAGTCAAACAAGTGTTCTAACTATTGGTTTAAAAACTATATTCAGTTAATCTATGCCTTGTCTAATTTATTGGCTACCAATGCCTTTTTAGACTTTATTGGCATCCGATTTCCCAAATTCATCCGTGTAAATTCGTAGTAATATAAAAAAAACAGAAATCAAAAGCGGACCAAAGATTACACCAATAAAACCAAAAAAATTAATACCAAAAAACACACCCAACAAGGTAACTAACGGATGGACATCAGAAAGTTTTTTCTGAACAAGAAGCCTTGCAATGTTGTCAACAGAACCTATTACGATAAATCCCCATAACGCAACACCAATCCCTTCAATGGGTCCTCCTACAATAAACTGATAAATGGCCAAAGGAAGATATACTGCCATTGTACCAACAACAGGAATAACGCTACTTATTGCAGTCATGATCCCCATAAGAATAAACTCTTCAACTCCCAATATCCAATATCCTATAAAACCAGCGAATCCTTGAATAAGCGCAACTATAGGAATTCCCAATGCATTACTATATACAAGATTTCTAATTTCAGTGATGACCGTTTTTACATTTGATCTTTTGAAAGGTAAGTTTTTTTTGAGCCAATGCTCCACTTTTTTTGTATCAACCAACATAAAGTAAAGTATCAGATACATCAAGAAAATAGTACCTAAAGCCGAAACAGTACCTCCAAGCGCCTTTTGTGCTATCGGCACTATATGGGCACTCATGGCTTGTACATTTTCTACATTTAGTATATCAATATTAAAATTTGAAATCAAATATTCGTGTATTGTATTAAACACATCATTAATAACCATCGGATTATTGACGATAGGTATAAGTTTTTCTACTGCTATCGTCGTAAGATAAATGAATGGAATAACCATAACAAACAAGGAAGCTAACATCAATATCGATGCAGCAAGCCAAGAAGGCCATTGTTTATAAATAACAATATATTTCATCGGATACATCAAGATCACATAAAGAGTAACAGCTCCCAAAAAGGCGCTAACCATAAAATACAACCCATTAAAAACAATATATCCAATAGAAATCAATATACATAAAAAGAATATCTGCCTGATAATATTAGGATGTATCTGACTCTCTGTTATCCACGACTTAGGCATCTTCAATCAATTTTTATAACAAAGGTAATTAAAATCAAATTAACCCAACTTTGTCACTCAAAAAATAAATGTTAAAACAGTGTTAAAATACAACCATTTTGAAACGCTTTGCTTGAGATATCTTGATTCTGGTTATTTGGCTAAGTTGGGATAATTGTAGTGCATTTATCAAAAAAGTTAAAATACACAGATTATTGCCATTTTGTGAATAAAACAGATCACACCTGAGTATTTTCACAACTTGTATCATCACAACATCAAACCCAGTCCAAACAAAACGCTAAAAAGTAAAGTAGCAAGCGCCAGTTTTTTCAACTCTGGGTCTAAAAGCATCGAATCCTCATTTTTGAATACAACTAAAGCGTTTTGGATTATTGGAATAAATGCCAACAAATATATCCATTTCCATATTGAAGCAGAAATCATTAAACTGTAAGTAATCGCTGAAAGCATCCCAGCAAAAAGCAGAAATAAATGATATATCTTGATACGTGAAGCTCCCATGATAACCGCCAGCGTTCTTTTGCCGAATGCAGCGTCATTTTCTCGATCTCGAGTATTATTCAGATTGAGCACGCCGGTACTGAAAAATCCTATCGAAAGAGCCGGTAATAGTTCTTTCATCGAAACAATACCTGTTTGCAGGTAAAATGTACCTATAACGCCAACCAGACCGAAAAATATAAAAACGAAAACATCTCCAAACCCGGCATAACCATAAGGATTTTTTCCCATTGTGTATTTCAAAGCAGCTATAATGGCTATGATACCCAATAACAACATCCATACAAATCCATAGTTTCCAAGCGTGGCTTTACTACATAACAAAAGTGCAATCCCGGTCACAAGCGAAAGTATTATAAAGACCATTATCGCCATTTTCATCTGACTTAGCGTTATATTTCCCTGTTGCAAAGCTCTTTTAGGACCTTTTCTTTCGGCATTGTCCACACCATTGACGGTATCGCCGTAGTCATTTGCCAAGTTGCTCAATACTTGCAAAAATAAAGTCGTCAATACTGCCAAAACAAATACGGTCAGGTTAAATTGCTGATTGTAAGCTGCCAAAAAGCTTCCAAGTATAATGGACGATAACGCCAAAGGTAACGTCCGCAGTCTAAAAGCTTCTATCCATGCACTAAGTGAACCCATCTTTTTTTTAATTATAAATGGTTAATGGTTAATTTTGTTAGTTGTTAGCTATTGCTTATTAGCTCTCAATTTTCAACTTTCAACTTTCAATTAAATCTAAGGGAACTTAGGAAATTGATCGAAATCGGGATCTCTTTTTTCAAGAAAGGCATCTCTGCCTTCATTAGCTTCCTTTGTCATATAGAGTAAGCGGGTGGCTTCGCCGGCATATACCTGCTGGCCAATCAACCCGTCGTCTATCAGATTCAATGCGAACTTGGCCATTTTAATAGCTGTTGGACTTTTCTTTAGTATTTCCTGAGCCCAGGTGAAAGCCGTTGTTTCTAACTCTTCATGAGGTATCACGGCATTGACCATACCCATATCAAAAGCTTCTTGCGCACTATACGAACGACCGAGGAAGAAGATTTCTCTTGCTCGCTTCTGCCCTACTTGACGTGCCAAATACGCTGAACCAAAACCTCCGTCGATACTCGCTACATTTACATCAGTCTGCTTGAATATAGCGTGTTCTTTGCTGGCTAATGTAAGATCGCACACTACATGCAGACTATGACCACCACCAACTGCCCAGCCTGGTACGACTGCTATGACGACCTTATTCATAAACCGGATCTGTCGCTGTACATCTAAGATATTGAAACGATTGATACCGTCTTCTCCTTTATATCCTGTTGCGGACCGTACACGTTGGTCGCCACCAGAGCAAAATGCCCAACCACCATCTTTGGTAGATGGCCCTTCTCCACTGATGAGTACGACACCTATTTCCTGTGATTCGTGTGCAATGACCAAAGCATCTAACAGTTCAGATACCGTTTTCGGTCTGAAAGCATTCCTGACCTCAGGTCTGTTAAAGGCTATTCTGGCTACTCCGTTGCAATACTTGAAAGTAATATCCTCGTAATCTCGAATGGTTTTCCAATTTATTTGTGTATCGTTCATTATGTTTTATTTTGCTAAGCTATCCCAATATTGCTTCAAAACTTCAGGATTTGCTTTGGGTTCGGTAAATATTTCAACAATATGCTTCTTTGTCTCCGGTAAAAACAGGGTTTCCAGTGTTTTCTCCAATGATTCCTGATTTGTTGCTTTCATGTAATACCAACCATGTCTTTCTGCTACTAACCTCGCATCCGTATCCATGGTTGTTTCAAAATAGGGTTCCATTTCTTCGATCGTATCCGGTCCCGATATGATACGGAAGATACCACCACCACCATTATTAATAACGATGATATTTAGATTTTCTATATGATGATCTTGCCAAAATGCATTGATATCGTAATTAAAAGCTACATCACCTGTTATCATCAAAAATCGCTTATCCTGTGCGGCAAAAGCTGAACCCATCGCTGTGCTTGTACAACCATCTATACCACTGGTACCACGGTTGCACCATGTTTCAGTCACAAGACGATAATCAAACAACTGTGCATATCGTATCGGAGAACTATTGGCTATATGTACGCTTATATTTCCTGGAAGTTGCTTAAATATCTGGTTAAAAACGGCTAAATCGCTGTAAGAACATTGTTCGCAAAATTGTCTATGCAACGTCTCTAACTTATCTTGTCTATTTTGCCAAAGCTGCCTGTAATCTGAATTTGGAATACCAAGGTCGATGTTAAATTGTCTAAAAAAGTCAACCGGTAGCATGGGAATTGCCGTAGAAAGACATTGATAGGTATCCATAAAATCATGATGCAGGCTGATATTCCAGTGAAATTTTGGTGTATATTTACGTATAGCAGCCTTGATACGTTTAGAGACAATAGCTCCTCCAACCGTAATCAGCAAATCAGGCATGTATGACTTTATCTCATCGCCATCCAGCGTAGTGATACACCGATCAATGTTGGCAATAAATTGATGATCATGTATATTGGCGGTGGATTCAGTGAGTACAACTACATTGTCTAACGATGCCATTTTTGACAATGCTTGTTGAAGTTCCAAATCTTTATCATGCTGACCAACTAAGATCATGACCTTGCGACTACCACTGAAAATATCCTTTAAATGCCTCAAAGTATCAATTGCCAGTCTCCGTTCGATAGCAATTTCACTAAAAACACGCTGTGGCATTGCAGGAAAATCAGTGGTATGATACAGTGGCTCACTCAGTGGTATATTGAAATGAACAGGTCCTTTATCCGAAATGGTAGCTATATTCCAACCTTCATTCAGACTTCGGTTATTATACCAAAAGTCAGCATCTTTTTCAGCATCACCACGTAGGTCATAGCTTTTACATATATAATTCCTGTAAATATCCGTTTGATTGATTGTCTGTCCGTCTCCCTGATCTGTCCATTCTTTGAGCCTGTCAGCTGTTATCACAATTAACGGAATCCTTTGATAATAGGCTTCCGATATCGCTGGAGCAAAATTCAATGCTGCTGATCCGCTTGTACTGACCACAGCCACAGGACGTTTAAGCTCTATCGCCATGCCCATAGCAAAAAATGCAGCACTACGTTCGTCTCGGATGCTCGTACATCTAAAATGCGGATGCCTATTGAACGAAATGACCAATGGCGCATTTCTCGAACCCGGACACAACACCACTTCCTGCAATCCTAACGCTGCTAACATCTCAACAATCTGTCTGATTCCTTTCTTTGCTGATAATTCCATGATATTACAATACTCTTTGCAGCGTTTTCAGTTTATCAATCATCGTTTTGCTCTTCATCACGGTTTCCTCCCATTCTTCATCTACATTCGAATCTTTTGTGATGCCACCACCTACAAAGACGGCAATGTGCTCTTTACCAACATGCATACATCGAAGATTGACATAGAATTTAGCGTAAGCGGCAAAATCCGTTTCTCCCAAAAAACCACAATAATATGACCGATCGTACATCTCCGTTTCACAAATGACTTCCACACTCTTATCAACCGGCAAGCCACCAATAGCAGGAGTTGGATGCAAGCTATGCAAAAAATCTTTTAATGGAATTGGCGTACTTTCCCGAAATGCGTAATCCGTCCTTAAATGTGCGACTCGGCCCGCTGTTACTTCAAAAGGTCCTTTTTTATTCACTACTTCGCACTGATATTTGTCGCAAACAGCTTCTATATGCCTACCGACCATAGCATGTTCTTCCTGCTCTTTAGCCCGCCAATGATACCGACCGTCGGTGTTGACAGGTTGTGTTCCCGCAACAGCCATGATATGCAAATTGCGTGTTTCTTTTTTAACCAAAAGTTCTGGTGTAGCACCTAACCACATCCCAGCTTCAGGGAAATACAGCAGATGAACAAAAGCATCAGGATAGTCCGTGCACAACCTCCCGAAAAAATCAATTGGTTCAAAATCATCTGGTTTATCTTCGATAATGACCCGGGAAAGTATGGCTTTTTGGATCGTATCGTTGGAAATGCTACCTTGAATGGCTTCAAATTGCTTTAAATAGGTTTCATGCCTTGTAGCCTCTGGTAAATCACTGAATTGTACATGTTTATCAGGGATCGATTGTAGCCTTTCGACAAATGTATTCAAAAATGCTTCATCAACTACACTCAATACAATCTCCTTAGATGCAGAATGTGGTGTAAAAGGCGCAATCCAAAATGAAGTTTCAGTCTTTTGATCCAACAATTCGGATAGTACTGCCAACCGCAATTCACCTTGTCCCGGAAAGCGATAAACACACAAAGGAAGTCCTTTAGACAGCATTAACTTAGCAATAGCAATGACCTTTTCGCCCAAACTGATGATTTTAAAAATCACAAAGTTAACAGATATGTGCAATCATACCAATTTAAGTGGGAAATAAGTAGTGAATTATTTTAGATAATTTCCGACATTAATCCTTTTTAGTTCTACAACTTTACCAACTTTCTAATACCGTTTATCCCTTGAGGCGTGGATACCCTGACAAAGTAAAGACCCACCGGATAATCATCTATTGAAATTGAAATATAGTCGTCCTGTGCGATATATCTATTCATGATTTTTCCCGTAATGTCTGCTATTTCCACTTTTGAATCGTGAATTAGACCGATTAAGGTCACATCGCTAAACGCAGGATTAGGTATGATTTCAAAAACCAGTTCGTTATGGTTTTCTGTTGATACGGTGCAATTCGCCTCTGTGTCCCCAAGTATCGTCCAACCTTTGTCTAAGAGTTTCTGTCTTGCCATTTTCACTTCTTCACTGTATTTCGTATCTCTTGCATCTAAACTTCTATTATTTGGTGTTTTAGGATTTTCAGCCCAACCCTTTATTGTAAGACTATAATTTATGCAATCCATATTGGTATATTCAAAAAAATGTATAAGCTCAACACTATCGTTTAATGTCCAATTTCCAATATTCTGATTAAATGCGGTGGCAGCATGAAACATACGTACCATATCTGTCACATTGCTTACATCCCAATTCCCTATATCCTGGTTAAAATCTCTTGTTTCTGCAAACATGCCATACATATTTGTAACAGTGCTGACATTCCAATTGCTTATATTCTGATTGAAATTCGGCGCAGCACCAAACATGCTTTCCATGTTGGTCACAGCACTTACATCCCAATTTCCTATATTTTGATTGAAACTATATGAACCCAAAAACATTCTACCCATATCTGTCACTGAGCTTACATCCCAATTTCCTATATCACTATTAAACCAACCGGCTTGCAAGAACATTTCACTCATGTTCAATACATTAGAAGTATTCCAACTACTCAAATCTTGTTTGAAACTCCTTGCCTGATTGAACATACCTGACATATCCTCTACTGAACTAACGTCCCAATGACCAATATTTTGATTGAAGAACGATGAATGATTAAACATCCTGTCCATATATTTAACTTTACTTACATCCCAGCTTCCTAAATTTTTATTAAAATAATATGTATGAAAAAACATGTAGCTCATCTTTGTTACATTGCTTACATCCCATTTTCCTATATCCTGATTGAAAGATTGAGCATTAGCAAACATAAATGACATATCAGTAATATTACTCACATCCCAGTTCCAATTTGAATTTTCTCCTTCCAATCGCACACAGCCTGCAAAGGCTCTATGCATACTATTTACTCCTGACAAATCAGGAATGTCAGAAGCTATTATATCCATTTCTTCACACCCTGTAAACGCCCTTTCAAAACTTCTCCATTCTATATCTCCCCACTGTACTATGCTTTTCAGTATTGCATTATTATACTCATTATAAACGCTATCGAAGTATATACCCGGAAAGTTACCTGTTATATACACGCGATATGCCGTTGTATCATCAAGTCCTGTGATTTCTACATTTCCTTTCAAACCGGATTGGCTAAACACTTCCATATCATCTCTGATACGCTTACAGACTACTTCATAATCACAATCATAATCTGGGTTGGTCGGAATAGTAAGATTATTAGTTCTTTTCGTTACCCACTCTGTAATAAATGGTCGCTGTCCAATGACGGTCGTACCAAAAAGCAACAAAATGAACAGAGGTAAATACTTGAAACTACATTTCAAAACACATTTCATATTTTATCATTTTAATTCAAATCATTATATAAAAACCATTAAGGCTGAATACTTTCAAAATTAATGCAAATATAATACGGAATTATCAAACATAAAACAAATACTTTATTAATATTTGTATCCAAAACGACAATCATATACTTTCAACTCAAAACACCTATTACTTAGTGATTCCATTATTGAATTTTATTAACAAAACCGAAAAGAATGTAACTACTCAGGTATGATCAATTTCTATCAAAAAATGCTAATTTTCCGTGATACTTCAGCTCTTTTTTCGTCAATAGCACTGCTATTAACTCAAAAAGTAGCTTCGTCTGACGAAAAATTCACTTATTTTTATGATTTGAAAGCATATACCTAAGTAGTTACAAAAGAATAATGTAACACATTTACATTTTTAAATTATCTTTGTATTGTAATTCAGAGATATTACATGAAAATATCATACTTTTTTGTAATCGCAACCATCATTTCGTTCAGCGTAAATGCACAATCGCTTTATTTTCCACCAAATACAGGAAACACGTGGGCAACGATATCTCCAACCTCTTTGGATTATTGCCAATCAAAAATAGATAGCTTGTATGATTTTCTGGAGGCTCAAAATACCAAAGCATTTATTTTGCTGAAAGACGGAAAAATCGTTTTAGAAAAATATTTTGGCTCGCATACACAAAATTCACCTTGGCAATGGGCTTCTGCGGGTAAAACCATTACTGCATTTATTACAGGAATTGCACAACAAGAGGGATATTTATCCATTTCAGATACTACATCGGCCTATCTTGGGCAAGGCTGGACTTCATGTACTTCTACACAGGAAGATAGAATTACAATTCGGCATCAGCTGACCATGACATCTGGACTCGATGATGGTGTTTCTGACCACTATTGCACATTGGACACCTGCCTGATTTACAAGGCAGATGCTGGCAAACGTTGGGCATATCACAATGCACCTTACACGCTACTTGACGATGTGATAGTAAGTGCAACGGGACAAACACTCAACAGTTATGTGACTCAAAAACTCAAAAACCCGACAGGTATGACCGGTGCATTCATTCCAGTGGGTTCTAACAATGTGTTTTTCAGCACTGCGAGAAGCATGGCGAGATTCGGGCTTTTGATATTGAACAAAGGAAACTGGAACGGAAATCAAATCATGACCGATGATACTTTTTTCAATCAAATGGTCAATACATCGCAAACACTGAACCATGCCTACGGCTATTTATGGTGGCTGAACGGAAAGCAGTCTTATATGGTTCCTGGTTTACAAATCGTCATTCCTGGTACTTTATTTCCTCAAGCGCCTGCCGACATGATTTCCGCATTGGGAAAAGGTGGACAATTTTTAAATATCGTGCCAAGTCAAAATTTAGTTTGGTTGAGAATGGGCGATGAACCTGACAATACCTTAGTCCCGTTTTTACTCAATAATGACATTTGGTCTTATGTAAACGACTTACAATGTACCACATCCGTCATAGATAGTAAAGGGTATCAAAGAAATGTTGTACAGATGTTTCCAAATCCAGGTGAGGACATTTTACATCTTAAATCTGAGAGGCAAATATCAAAAATTGAGATGCTTAATATCCAAGGACAAGTTGTAAATACGGTATATCCAAATGCATACGACATCAATATTCCTACAGAATCGTTGTCGAAAGGCATGTATTTTGTAAAAATTGAAATGGATAATGGGATGATTTGGATTGGGAAATGGATAAAATTATGAATAGGTTCAACCAAAAAAATACTCAAATCTTATATCATATGATAAACCAACAAAATGTATATCCCGAAACAATTTGAATTTACCGACAAAACGGAGATTGTCGCATTTATGAAGCAATTTAGCTTTGCAACCATTGTTACCGCTCGGGACAATAAGCCCGTTGCCACGCATTTACCTTTTGTCGTCAGCTATGAAAATGACAACATTGTTTTGACATCACATTTTGCAAGAGCGAATAACCAATGGAAAGACATAGAGACAAACGATGTTTTGGTTATATTTAGCGAGCCACATGCATACATTTCACCCAGACATTATGATCGTAAACAAAACGTTCCGACATGGAATTATCTCGCTGTTCATGCTTATGGACATGGAAAAATCATATCCGACATGGACGAGGTTTTAGCGATCCTCGAATACACGATAATGAATTATGAAGCAACTTTTAAGCAACAATGGGACAATTTATCTCATGATTATAAGCACAATTTGGCTCAAGAAATCGTAGCTTTCAATATCTTTGTCACCGATATACAAGCGACAAAGAAGCTTAGCCAAAACAAAACTGAAAACGAGCGACAGACAATAATACATTCTTTTGAAAAAAGCGATGACACAAACGAACAGCATATTGCTCAATTTATGAAGCGAGAAAAGAAATAGCAATACACTCAAGATACATTCAAATCAAATAAAACCATGAATACAATAATCAACGCTCAAACCCGAAACGACCTCATCCAAAGGATAGCCTTGCTTAGCGATGATAGCCAGCGAAAATGGGGTCAAATGGATGTCAAACAGATGATCAAACACTGTATATTGGCAGACGAGATGAATCAAGGAAAGAAAAAGACTAAACGTGCTTTCTTAGGTCGGATTTTTGGCAAAGCAATACTGAAACATGCGCTGAAAGATGACAAACCTATTGTGAAAAATGTCGGAACGCTGCCCGAATTCAAAATGACGGAGACCATAAGTGATGACTTACAAAACCTAAAAGAACAGTGGGTAAAATCTATCCAACAATATGCGGATATCGACGATAATCACACGTCCATTCATGGATTTTTTGGAAAGATGAGCAAAACCCAAATCGGACAATTGGCATATAAGCATACTGACCACCATTTACGTCAATTTGGTGTGTAAAAATCAACGTGTTGATACATTTAGTCTAATAAATTCACTTGTTTATAAGTTCTGCCTCTTCAAGCATATAAATGAGAAAATCAAAATCTTCCGTATTTAGCCGTAGTTTACCTTTGAGTTTGATTTTCGCATCCAATTTTAGCGCAGGAAGATATTTGGGCTTTACCACATCTATTATGGACTCTACACCCGCTTTGCCACAAAAAAAGCATTGAGCATAAGGATAAGCTGACAGTATGACGATACTCTCATCACCGGTTTCACTTACAGGCACAAAAAAACCCTCGACAATAACCATTTTTCCGTCGAGCGCCTTTAATGTATCATCAAAAACAGGTAACGGCGTTTCCATACCCAACGCTTCCACAAATGTTTCTTCAAATGTAACACTCAATAGCTTAGACCAAGGAAGCACATAAGCATCTTCCACTAAAGAAAATGCATCTAATACGCTATAATCTATATTTGTCGCTATTGTATCTATTGGCGACACTACATCTACACTTTGCGATTCTTCTGCTTGATTGCCTTTACATGAAAACAATACAGTCAATATCAAGTAAATAACAATGTGTCTATTTAATAAAAATATCTGCTTCATGATCTTATACATTTTGTGGGTCTCAATTAAAATCTAAAAAGTAAACGTCTTGTTGGTTACGATTAATATTATGGACATAAAAACCGCCTGACTGCGGAATAATCTCTTGTAAATTAAATACACTACACGTATCTGGAAGTCCTGAAAATATCAATGTAAATCTAAATGTTGTCTTTGGGAAAACAGGTGTCCAGTTGGGAAAAGCACTTATTTTTTCAATATGAACTAATTCGCTTCTGTGCGTTGAGTCTCTATCAAATAAATATGTAGTAGGCCAAACCCTCACAGCAGTACCGTATTCATTGCCATCCACAAATCCATGTATGATGACCTGTCCTTGCTCTGCAGTAAAAGTTTCAAGCTCTTCTAATAATGATGATGCAATACTAACTTTCGGATTATCAATAATTACTGGCATTTTTTAAAATGTTGATTTGTTGGAGTTGTTTACCTTGTTGGATGTTTACTATCACACAGGGTAAATTTGTGGAGTTGATTTAATTTAATTGGTTGTTGTTTGATGAGGTGCTTAAAGGTTTAAGGGTGTAAATTCTATTAGCTATTGGTCAAAAGCCATTAGCTTACAGCATTCAATATTTATAAACCAAAAAAGGAACGCACCTAATAGATACATTCCCTTATTTTATTTAAAAACAATGATTCGTACAGATTTTAGAAACCCATACCACCCATCGCGCCCATTGTTTTTTGGAATTCATCCATGGTCATTTTCTTATAACCTTTTGTGTCAAGGTCAAACTGTTTCTCATCCACCGTGTCAGATATTTTTACAGCAGCGAATGTCATTGAAAATTGAGGATTGCCTAATGTGTATTCCATGAGATAACCTTCAAACTCTACAGATTGGAACCCTTGTACGATATTTGCTGGCGTTTTGATGTCTGGAGTTACATATCCTATCAATGTTAAACCTTCCATCTCAGGGTTAGTAAGTGTCATTTTATAACATTTATACCCAAGAATTTCTTTAGTTGCATTTTTATCATACGTTATTTTGCTTTGTGCTGCCATCTCTTTTTCGGCATTGCTCTGTGCTTTATCCAAATCTGACTCAACCCATATTTTATTTCCCATAGCATCCATTAACATATTAAACTTGTTTTCTCCTTGCTTTACATGGGATTTCATAGAGATCATACCTCCCATCATATCCATGTTCGTTACATATTGACCCTCAGCAAAAACGAGTTCAGTTTGTGAGCCTACTAATGCGGCCAAACCCATTTCCATTTGTGGATCATCTGCTTTTACATCCGTAATTTCCATAATTACAGTGCCCTTTGTCAATGTTTTCTGTGCTGTCAAAGTATGACTTGAACCAATCAATACAAATACAGCGATTAAACCTAAAAAATTTTTCATTTAATAATTTTTGTTTTTTTAATTTATAAAATACACGCTTATTAATGCTCAAAAATACAGTTTTGTTACAAGATATCTATAGAAATTGATAATTTTTATTAGATAGTCGTCATTTTATAAGTAATTTAGTTAAAAAATCATACATAAGTACTCCGTTTTATGCCTACAAATCACTATTGTCCGATAAAAAGAACATTTAAATCAAACGATGAGATCGCTCACTGTGTTCGCGATGACAGTCAGTAAGTTAAGTGGATTGGTGTGGTTTGGTTGGTGGCAAGCCACCAACCAAACCACACCAATCCAAACCTAATATAACACGATGTCATTCAGAGCAAAGTGATGAATCTTTAAATTTTTATCGGACAACAATGCTTTCAAATTGTAAAAAAATGTACATTTTTCGTCAGATAACACACTTGTTCCTTCACTAAAAGATATAAATTCCCAATTCAATTAAAATTCTCCATTCTATTAAACTTTAAATTAAAAAAAACTGTTATATACACAACATTATTTTCAATAGTATGCAGCTTCCGGAACTGACTAAACTATATTATACGATTAGTGAAGTAGGCGATATTTTTGGTATCGCTCCATCCGTTATTCGTTATTGGGAAAGTGAATTTCCGCACTTACGACCAGGTAAGAACAATAAAGGTGAAAGAAAATACACGTCCAAAGACATAGAGATTATTGCGGATATATATCATCTCGTCAAAGAAAAGGGATTTAAAATCGAAGGCGCCAGAAAAGAGATCGACACCATAAAAAAGGCACAAAAAGAATCACAAGCACTGCTTCAACATCTTAAAAATCTTCGCAAAAAGGTTGTAGAGATGCGAGAAGGATTGGAATAGATAATCAAACTCATATTCACAAAATGTCATAAAAAACTACGACAAGACTCGATGCACTCATGGCAAATGACATTGAAACGTTTGTGATATCAGATGGATAAATGTTGATTTCAGGTAGAATACGAAAGAGACATTCACATTTGCCCGTTTTTCAATAAGGTAATCCGATTTATTTGTTATCATACACGACATTTTTGTAGTTTCATACATTATTTGACTACATTCATAATCATTAAAGCCATAAATTGAGAAAAATCGTTTAGTTTTGGGCTTGGAAATTTCATATAGCAACAATGAATCACTTTGAAATTTATTTAATTTCCATATTCTGTCAATTCGTTTAGTAATACTTTGTGATGACCCGAAAGGATTTTTTTGACAGATATGATATTGACATCCAAAACGGAAAATTGGGTGGTGGAGCCTTTGGTACAGTGTACAAAGTTTATGACGATCTTCGTGACCAATGGAAAGCTGTTAAAATTGCTGAAGTGAAGTATATCGACGGTAAAGAATTTTCACTCATCTCAGAATTTGAGTCTTCTAAGGCAGTGCCACTTCATAAGAATATCTCAAGTGGTGGTACTCAAAGATATACAGGTAGCAACGAAGTAACACAAGTAGCCGTGTTTGAACAAACAAGTACATCTATCGTAGGTAAAATAAAGGCTAATAATTATGGTCTCTATGATATGTTGGGCAATGTAGCCGAGTGGTGCGCTGACGACTATGCAGATACTTTTGGAGGTGTGAATAGTTCTAAATACATTGTAGTAAAGGGTGGCTCATATAGAGAATAGGAGTCATCTAAAATGATAAAGAAACGTCAAAAGGCAGAGGTCAATCTGCCATTTAAATTTATAGGCATTAGATTAGTTAGAGATGAAAAATAAAAGTTATATGAAACATAAAGGCCTTGTACCGATATTTATGTTGATTACATATTGTGCTTTTGCGCAGCAGTTACCGTCATGGAGCAGCTTCTATGAAACAGGCTTTGTCTGGAATCCAGCACTAACGGCCAAGAGTAACACAACCGAAACATCCTTGACACATAGACAAGATTGGATCGGTTTTAAAGGTGCACCCGAATATACGAATATCTCTTTTCAAATGCCTTTTGTATCAGACTACTATACTAAATCTGCAGTTGGTGTTTTTATCGAACGTGACAAAGTAGGTCCTCAGGAAAAATACGGTGGCGCAGTGACTTACAATTATCGTTTCCGACCACAATTATTTGGACAAAAGGATGATGTCTTAGGGTTGGGAATGTTGTTTAGTTTGGCACAATATCGATTTAACACCTCCGAAACGATCGTCTATGATCCTTCTGGCATTCTAATTAACGTTGAAGAAGGAAGTAAGGTGCTAAACCCAAACATTACATTTGGCGCATTTTACATCAGTGTCTCTGACAACAATGCCCTACAACAAAGCCACTACTATGTGGGCTTGTCGTTCAATCAAATGATACCAACATCTTTGGCAAAATTCTATGGTCGAGACAACAATCTCAGTCTGCAAAAAATCCAAGCATCGCCTCACGCTATACTACATACCGGATACCGGATCATCCCATTTAGAAACAAACATTTCTATGAGCCGCAATTGATGCTCATCTATGGTTTTGAAAGGTCGATACAAGTGATGGCAACTATCCGATACGAGTTGGTGAATACCTTTTGGCTGGCAGGTGGTGTAGCGACTACAGGCGAAGTTTATGGCCAAGCTGGTATCATCGTAGGCAAGCAAGGCTTTATGAAAAAGATCATGAAAGACGACATGCTTCGTATTGGACTCAAGTCTTCTTGGAATATGGGTAGCATAGGTCAAATTGCCCTTCCTGGTTTGGAGTTTTATGGTGCTTATGTGTTTAATTTGGAATAATGCCAACGATCAATTATACAACAACTTTAAAAATATCCATGATGAAAAATATTTTTATACTTCTATCTTTCATTTTTTTATTTTCTTATACTGTCAGTCATGCGCAGTGCAATCATGCTCAAGATTATGCAGCACTGAGAGAACTCTATCTGGCTACAGGTGGTGACAACTGGACTAATAATAGTGGTTGGCCTGATAGTATTACTTTTATGATCAACGCTACTCCACCTGTGGGAACAGATTTGGGTAGTTGGTATGGAGTCGGTTGCAAAAATAGTCGAGTTGATTTTCTTAATCTATATAACAACAAACTAAAAGGAACATTGCCAATTGTAAATCTGGATAGCTTAAAATCCTTAAATTTATCTAGTCATTATACAGATAATGGATCGAATAATATACTAATTGGTGAGATACCAAATTTTAATTTACCTATGTTACAGTATCTTAGTCTATCCTATAATCAATTAAGTGGCACTATACCTGATTTTATTTTACCAAATTTAACTCAACTTTTTTTAGCTGGTAATCAATTCAGTGGTAGTATCCCCAACTTTAATTTACCGAATCTTCGTCAACTTTGGCTTGATAGGAATCAATTAAAGGGAAATATCCCAAACTTTAATTTGCCAAATCTTGAAGAACTTATATTAAGTGAAAATCAATTGAGTGGGTCTATCCCTAACTTTAATTTACCGAATCTTCGTAAACTTTGGCTTTATTATAATCAATTAAGAGGTTCAGTACCAGATTTTCAATTTTTATCAAACTTTACAGAAATAAATTTAGACAAAAACAATTTATCTGGTTGTTTCCCTGAATCATTAAAAAGATTTTGTGGTAATAATAAGTTTCGAAGTGATATTAATCCTTTATTACCTTGGGGTGGAGCATTCTGGCAGTTTTGTGAAACTGATGGTAGCCACGCAGCACAAGTAGGTGCACATTGCTTTAGAGATACTTTATATTCAGAAGGTTATGAAATAAATGATGATTGCAGCTGTGGGGATTGTAGCAATCCACCAGATCCTCCTATTATAGCCTGTGCAGAAAAGACCACGAGTTCGGTCACATTCGAATGGACTAATGTAGAAGGAGCAACATCTTATGATGTGACCATAATAGAACCTGCATCCGCCTCTGGTTCGATCATACCAGGTACGAATCAATATATCGTAACAGGGTTGGACCTTGGACAGTTCGCAACTATAGAAGTGACAGCGATCATCGATGATCCTTGTGGAAGTGTCACTTCTTTGCCGCACAGTTGTGCTGCCGAAGACTGTGGAGTCTTACCGATTATAATCGTACAGCCTATTGCTCCGATATGTATGCCGGGCAGCTCTTTCACATTGGTTGATAGTTTGGTGACTGTTGATCCAGAAATTCCAGGAAGTGTTGGAACGTTTACGGTAAATGGAACGCCAGCAAACGTATTTGATCCAGTAGCATTGGGTGCGGGTAGTCATAAGATCGTATATACATTATCATGGGATGATGGAAGATGCCAACAGCAAGCATCAAGGGTTGTGATCGTGAATGATATCACACCATTGTCAGACTTTACTGTAAGTTCAGTAGGCTGTATATTGGATTCCGTTACCGTGACCTATACAGGAGGAACTTCAGGTGGGATTTATACCTGGAGTTTTGGTTCAGATGTGATAGGCTCTTATAATGGACCAGGTCCGCATGTAGTTACTTGGAGCGCTCCAGGTACAAAAACGATTTCATTATCAGTAGAAAAAGATGGATGTACATCAACTGTGACAACACATACGGTTTCATTAAACCCAGTACTGTCACCACCAGTAATTACTTGTATTGATTCAAGAATTGATGGTGTAACGTTTGAATGGGACGCAGTCATAAATGCAGATAGCTACGATATTGTGGTTCAGATTGAGGGTGGAGCTATTGTATTCCAAGGAAATGTAAACGACTTATCATTTGATGTAGGCTCTCTATCTGAGGGCACAAGGGTGAGTATAACGGTAACAGCTGTTTCAAATAATGGTTGTCCAAATACGTCATCGTCAAGAACATGTGAAGCAACAAGCTGTCCTAATGCGCAGATAACGTTTCCAAATCCAACACGAACAGAATGTTTGACATCTGGATTAGCTCCATTACTATTGACCTATACTATACGGGATACCATTTCAGATGTACCGTCAACAGTGGTGTGGAGTAGTACAAATCCAACGACAAATGCAGCAATTAATAACAGTAGTGTACCTCCAACATTCAACTATCAAATAGCGGGAACTGGTCAGCATTTTATAACTGTTACCCACCAGCAAATAAATTGTATATGGGCTGATTCGATGTTGATAACGTTGAGACCAGTACCAGTAGCATCATTCACATCGAGAGATGTCATCTGTGTTACAGAAGACTTGGCAGTGAACTACACGGGTACGAGTACAACGGGCAGGATATTAACATGGGATGACGGAGGAGCAATCCGTACAGATATAACAGCGACAGAATTTAGTTATAGATTCCCTGCACCAGGTATCTATACGATAGGCTTACGTGTAACATTAAGTGGATGTGAGTCAGAATTATTTACAAAGACCATTGTAGTAGAAGATATTCCGACTTCACCGGTGTTGAATTGTTCCTCGCGAATAGACGGCGTGACCTTTAGCTGGCAGCCAGTAGAACATGCAGACAGTTATGATATCGTAGTACAGATAGTAGGTGGTTCGGAACACTTCCGAGGTAATGTTACGGATTTAAGTTATGATGTAAACGGAATACAAGAAGGAACACAAGTAATGATCACGGTTACGGCGATATCTACAAATGGCTGTCCGAATACATCAAGTTTTCTTATATGTGAAGCGAAAAGCTGTCCTATTGCGCAGATCTCGTTTCCTGAATATTCCGGAGGACAGATCGTTTACTGTCTTGACGAAACGCCAGAGCTTATACCTTTACATTTTAATATAACCAATCATCTTGACAGTATCACGCCAGAAATCACCTGGACTAATAGTAGTGAGCATGTTCGCAACGCTATTGACAATGATACAATACCGGCTACATTTGATCCTTATCGTGTAGGTATGGGAGACTATAACCTACAGCTCATTTACAAACAAAGCTCTTGTGTTTGGATAGACTCGTTACAAATACATGTGATAGATCCTGATTTTACGATTTTATATCCTGATACGATTTGGTTAGAAAAAGATGATATAGAAACGATCAATATCTTAGCAAACGATATACTTCCTGAACATGAATACACCTTGATGATCAAGGAATTTCCTACATCGGAGTTAACATTGGTGGATTTTGATATCACGGGTCAGTTGGCTGTGACGACAAGTAAAGATTTGAATGAAGAACAAATCATCATCTATGAGGTTTGCGATCTATGTGATGCCTGCCATGAAGGCAAGGTCTATGTCATCAATAAAAAATTGCAGGGTATCACACAAACGAATATGTTCACACCACACGAGTCAACCAATCGGGTGTTACAATTTAGTGAAAAGCCAGTAGAAGGATCAGAGTTGTGGATATACAACCGATGGGGCCAGTTGATATTCCGCCAGGAAACTTATCAAAATGATTGGACAGCTGATGGCTATCCAGGAGGAGTATATTACTATGTATTTAAGGTATATGGTATTACGATCAAGCGGGCAATGACGGTGGTGAAGTAAGCTTTATTTTAAATAGTTAATGGTTAATTGTTAATGGAATGTTCTCATGGCAGTGTCTATCATGGCACAAAAAAGAAGATTTGACCCAATAAAATTTATTGAAGATTTTCAGAGAATTTTCTAGCTTTTCCCTGACAACATTCAAGATAGGAACTTTTTTGAAACGATTTTTGTTTTATTTTGAAAATCTTTGGACAAATTCAAAAATCCCATTCGTATATGCGAAGACACAAAGTTGAACGAATGATGAAGCTAATTGGCAGTTTAACTACTTTGCAAATCAACAATTACAAAAAAATCAATCTGGAATATTATACTCCTTTATTTTCCTATATAAGGTTCGTTCGGAAATACCCAACTCTTCGGCTGCATCTTTTCTCCTATTGTTATACTTTTTCAGTGCCTTTTTTATCATATCCTTTTCCATTTCTTCTAAAGAAAGGATTTCTTCTATATCTTCAGAATCATGGTATCCGGCCATATCTTTTCCATGAATGATTATCGGCTTACCGTCGTCAAACACATGGCTTGTAGATTCGTGATGATCTCTTGATATAAATAAGTCGCCGCTATATCCTTGATTGGCTACCGGCTTGATTTTAGACATATCCGGCAATGTAAGATTGTTCGTTCGGATTAATTCATAAAAAAGTGATTTCAAATCACTCAGATCACTTTTCATTTCCAATAAAAACTTAAAGATAATCTCCCGTTCCTGAAACCCTGAATCTCCACTTCCTCCTGCAATATTATGCTTGGTAGGTAGCATCCTGTTTTGAATTTGAGGGACAAAATCGATGAGTTGCTCAGCATTGATTTCTTTATGCTCGGTCAACACGCTGAGTTGTTCAACTACATTTCTAAGTTCTCTGATATTTCCAGGCCAACGATAATTTTCAAGTAATGTCTTTGCATCTTGTGTTAAATACACGGAGTCTGTTCTGTATTTTTCGGCAAAATCACCGGCAAACTTTCTGAACAGCATATAAATATCTTCTCTGCGCTCATGTAACGCGGGTACTTTGATAGGCACTGTATTAAGCCGGTAATACAGATCTTCCCTAAATTTGCCGGCATCTATCTTCCGTTCAAGGCTAACATTGGTAGCTGCTACAACCCTGACATCAGTCGTAAGAATTTTTGAGGATCCTACTCTCAAGAACTCGCCGTTTTCCAGCACCCGAAGCAGGTAAGACTGTGTATCTAAGGGCATTTCGCCAATTTCATCTAAGAATATCGTTCCACCATTGACCGTTTCAAAATATCCTTTCCTGTCTCCTACTGCGCCTGTAAATGATCCTTTCTCGTGTCCAAATAGTTCGGAGTTTATAGTTCCAGGTGGAATAGCGCCACAATTGATTGCTATAAAATTATTGTGCCTGCGAATAGACAAATCGTGGATGATCCTACTGAACACCTCCTTACCTACACCGCTTTCTCCCTGTATAAGCACGGACAAATCCGTCGCTGCTACGCGAACAGCCGTTTCCAATACCCTTTCGAGCAATGGCGACCTGCCTATGATTCCAAATCTTTGTTTTACACTTTGAAGATTCAAATAATTACGATTAATGGTTAATTATCAATTTTTAATGGTTAATATTTATCAGTTGTCAGTCATTTAAGTTCATCACTTTATATTAACATAAAACGACGATATTGCATCAACTATGATTCGGGAGTTGTGATCTCGCCTCTTAGTGAAGCAGATGTGGACTCTGTCACACGAACCCAACAATAATCTCCTGCTTTCAAACCATCTATTTTTGGAAAGTTAATCATCTTATTCTGACTATTTCTTCCCTTAAATTCATCCTCCGAACGCTTAGAATTGCCCTCAATCAACACTTTAAACACCTTACCTACATCCTTTGCGTTAACCTCAGTGGAAATCTTATTTTGGATTTCGATGATCTCCTGAAGCCTGCGCTTTTTCACATCCTCAGGGATATCATCTTCAAATTTCTTTGCTGCCAATGTGCCAGGACGTTCCGAATAATAGAACATATATGACATACTATACTTTACAAAATTCATCATACTGATCGTCTCCTGATGTTCTTCATCCGTCTCCGTACAAAAGCCCGCTATCATATCCGACGAAATCGCACAATCTGGTATAATCCGGTATATAGCATTCACTCTATCCATGTACCATTCCCGATCATAAGTTCTATTCATCAGCTTCAGGATACGGCTATTACCAGATTGAACAGGCAAGTGAATATACTTACAGATGTTTTCGTGCTTTGCTATAGTGTATAATACTTCATCCGTGATATCCTTTGGATGCGAAGTCGAAAAACGTATTCTTAGATCTGGGTGTATCTGCGCCACACGTTCCAACAAATCTGCAAAATTCACTTTATCGGTTTCATCGGGTGAGGTCCACTTATAGGAATCTACATTTTGTCCAAGCAAGGTCACGTCTCTGAATCCACGATTGTACAAATCTGTTGCTTCGGCAACGATACTATATGGGTCACGGCTTCTCTCCCGCCCTCTTGTAAATGGAACCACGCAAAAGGTACACATATTGTCACAACCACGCATGATAGATATAAAGCCCACAATACCATTAGAATCTAATCTTAATGGCGAAATATCTGCATACGTTTCTTCCCTCGAAAGCAAAACATTGATGCCTTTTGATCCATCTTCTACTCGTGTCAGTAGATTGGGTAAATCTCTATAAGCATCGGGACCAACTACCAAATCCACCAACTTCTCCTCGTCTAACAATTTGGCTTTTAGTCTTTCCGCCATACATCCGAGTACACCAACGAGAAGCTCAGGTTTTTTACCTTTAAGATTATTAAATATCTTGAGCCTATTTCTTACTGTATCTTCGGCTTTTTCCCGCACAGAACAGGTATTGATAAGAATAAGATCTGCTTCTTCCATTTCGCGAGTTGGACCATATCCTTCCTTGTTGAGAATAGAAGCTACGATCTCCGAATCACTAAAATTCATAGCACATCCATACGACTCTATATAGAATTTATGTTGTGTGGATTCATTTTGATCGTAATACAAAGCTTCGCCTTGCTTAGCTTCGTCTATTTCTTTTTTGATTCCCGTAAGGGTAATATTGTCATCGTACAGCTCCATATTGCCAAAAAAAATTATAAGGGTGCAAAAATACGATACTTTTATAATATAGCGTGACAAAATGTCAGAGAATGTGATTAAGCGGTGGTAAATAATATTCATTAAAGCAGTGAACTAATACTATTATTACAGAAAATTAGTCGTGTGTTAAAGTATTTTGATACAAAAAGTGGTAAGAAGAAATACATAAAATCAATGATTTAAGTAAATGTTTTGTCTTATAATAAAATTAGAAATTTTAAGTCGATTTTATAAAAATTTAAAAAATTCGAGTAATTTACAAGGCATTTTTAAACAAAATCATACTTAAAAGTATTGTTATGTACGACAATTTGATTTACAAAATAAGCGTTAAGTTTTTGTGAAGTTTTTTATAAAAACATACTCAAGTTATAAATTTACGAAATAAAGCGCTACTTTTGTCGAATATGAGAGCAAAAGCATTAACATTATTAGTTATATTTATGTCATTTATAGTATTGCCTACTATTGTCAATAGTATAAGCAACAAGATGAATATAACGATTGATGCCTCTTTTGCTGAAGAAGAAGAGGAATCACATAAAAACCAGTCGGAAGTTAAGAAAGACTTCATCGCTGAACGTAATACACTACATGTTGATTTCCTTTTAGAAAATAATGACTGCAACTCAATAGAATTTCAGTTACGGCATGATAATGCAACTTCGGAAATATTCCTACCGCCTCCCGAACAAAGATTAGTGTAAAAATTTACGACAGACTGATTTGTCGTTAGATTGTTTTGTGTTGAAATATTCCATTTGAACACTGTACTGCTATGCAGTTATGGTTTACATGTAAATGTTTCACAGCATTGTATCACACTAATTTTTCTTAAAAAATATGGCAAAAAAAATAAATCTTTTTGCAAACCTAAGGTATGATTTCCCTTCGGGTTTGGTAGTATTTCTCGTAGCGCTTCCTTTGTGTTTAGGCATAGCAATGGCATCAGGAGCGCCCTTATTTTCAGGTATTATAGCCGGTGTAGTCGGTGGTATCATCGTCGGAACTATCTCTGATTCACACATTAGTGTCTCCGGCCCGGCTGCTGGCCTTACAGCTATCGTTGTTTCTGCAATTATATCTTTAGGATCATTTGAAGTATTCTTGACCGCAGTATTTCTTGCAGGTCTTATACAATTAGCTTTGGGATTTTTAAAAGCAGGTACTATTTCCAATTATTTCCCAAATAATGTAATTGAGGGCATGTTGGCAGGTATCGGTATCATCATCTTTTTGAAACAAATCCCTAAGGCTTTGGGTGCTGATGTAGAAGTAGGCAGCGGATTAGCGATATTTTCGGATTTAGCAACAGCTTTTACACAAATTCAAACAGGAGTAGTGATTATCGCTGCGTTGTCCTTATTGATAATAATCCTTTGGGATAAGGTTTCTTTTTTGAAAAACATCAAATTGCTTCCTGCTGCTTTGGTCGCTGTGATAATGGGTACATTACTTAATGAAATACTGATATCAATAGGCAGTCCATTGGCTATAACTTCATCAACATATTTAGTCGAACTTCCTGTCATCAACAGTATTAATGACTTAAAAGCGATATTCATATTACCTGATTTTTTAGATTTTTCTAATGGACTCAACTTTTCAAGTCTAACGAATAAAGACGTTTGGACCATAGCATTTACGATCGCCATTGTTGCGTCTATTGAATCACTACTCTGTATAGAAGCAGCTGATCGTTTGGATCCACAGAAGCGATTGACCGATACAGATCTTGAGTTGAAGGCACAGGGAACTGGAAATATGATAAGTGCATTATTTGGTGGATTACCGATGACTTCGGTTGTAGTACGTTCTTCTGCCAATGCCAATGCTGGTGCAAAATCAAAAATGTCTGCTATTATTCACGGTGCTCTATTGCTCATCAGTGTCATCTCTATACCATTCTTACTGAATAAAATACCGTTAGCTGTACTTGCAGCAGTACTTTTAGTGATCGGGTATAAATTAGCCAAACCAGCGGTATTCAAACACTTTTTCCAAAAAGGTAAATATCAATTTATACCGTTCGTGGCAACAGTGATTGCTGTCGTATTTACCGATTTGCTCACGGGTGTGGCTTTGGGTATGATGATAAGTATTTTTGCAATATTACGTGGCAATATGAAAAGAGCTTATTATTTCCGAAAAGAAGAGTATGCCGACGGTGATATCATCCATATTCATTTAGCTCAAGAAGTATCATTCCTAAATAAAGCTGCGATATTATTAACGCTAAATTCCATTCCGGAGCAATCTAAAGTAATTATAAATGCGTCAGATACGGTTTATATAGCACACGATATACTCGACAGTTTGAAAGAATTTAGAGATATCAGAGCGCCATTAAAAAATATAAATGTGACGCTCATAGGCTTTAAGGATGTGTACCAATTGGACAATACTGAAACTGATATCAGGAAAGTATCGATTGAACACGATTTACTGATGAAGCACAGAAAACGACATATCGAGTCGAGTGCTGTAATCACTGAAATGAAATCGGATGAAATAAAAAGTAGAAGAAGAACAAGAATCAAATCTAAAATTTCGCAAAACGTCAAAGTATAAAATTATGTCAGATTTTTATAATAAATTATTAGAGAATAATAAGAAGTGGGTAGCTTCTAAATTAGATAGTGATCCGGATTTTTTTAATAAATTGAAAGACACGCAAAGTCCACCGCTCTTATGGATTGGTTGTTCGGACAGTAGAGTTCCCGCGAACGAAGTAACTGGAACACTTCCCGGAGAAGTTTTTGTACACCGCAATATAGCCAATATGGTCATCCATACGGATATGAATATGCTGAGTGTATTGGATTACTCCGTCAATATATTGAAAGTCAAGCATATCATCGTATGTGGACACTATGGCTGTGGAGGTGTCAAAGCGGCTATGGGTCATTCTCACGTCGGGATTATTGACAATTGGATACGCCATATCAAAGACAGTTATCGATATCGAAAAAATGAAATCGAATCTATTGAAGACGAAAAAGAAAGATTTAATAAGTTTGTAGAATGGAATATCAAACATCAGGTTTTGAACCTATCAGTCACTTCGATCGTTCAAAAAGCTTGGAACTGTGGACAGACATTGTCCGTACATGGCTGGGTCTATGGCCTCGAAACAGGGCTTATCAAAGATTTAGATGTGACCTTTTCATCTCATGACGATATCAAAAACAGCAGTGTATATAAATTAGATTTTGAATAAAATAATCGATACTTAAAACTGCGGATAATTTTTGGAATATAGAGGATTTTAGAATGCGGAGAATTTTTCTTCGCATTCTTTTTTTATGGTATAATTAGCTGATGATTGATTTTATACTGTTTATTTCAATATTTACAGAAATTAGAGGCTTAAAAATCATATTACTATTTAATACAATGTATTATTTATTGAATATTAATATAAAATATGTAAAATTTTATTATAATATAAAAATCAATTGTAATTTTGCGCTGAATACTGTTTTAGTCGTGCTTGCTTAACATTAAAAATATGTTATCTAACAGCATATTTGATACAAAAAAGAGCACATAAATCGTTGTATTATAAACAAATAAAAGGTGTATTTTGAGTTTAAAAATGAACCATCATGGATATTGTAAATAAAAAAACAGCATTAGGCAACAAAAACAAGAGCCTTATCATAACGTTTGGCATTCATATATTGATAGTTTTACTTGCATTTTTTACAGTACTTGACAAAATCGAAACACCCGTCGAACAATACTTTTACATTGATATTGAGACAGAACCAAAAGTACTTCCAGAACCTGAAATCTTAGATACACCACACGAAACACCACCCTTAGTCAATACTCCTGCAAACACACAGTCAGTAGTTACCAATCCTACAAAAGATGCAGGTGCAGCCAAAGGAACTGATGTAACAAAAAAGATAGGAGCTGCTTCTGGAACCAATAAAAACAATCTCCCCGCCTCTCAAAAATCAGGAGGAACAACATCCGAAAAACAAGATGGAAAGCAAAGTGGTAATGATCCTTTTGTCGAGGATAAAAATTCGGATATAGCACTTGAGAATAAGAAAAAATACTCTGGTCTTTTTGGCAATGGGAACGCTTCAGGTAACGGAAGTGGGAATAACAATCCTGATGGCATGAAAGGTGACAATGGCGGTCAACCTGACGGAAAAGCTTTAGATGGACTTACGAAAGGTACAGGAAGAGTTGGCGATGGATTGAATGGTCGTGGTATCGAATACGCGCCAGTATTTAGCGATAAATCCCAACGAACTGGACGTGTTGCGCTTTTGATTTGCGTTGATAAAAACGGAAAAGTAACAGGAGCAGACTTTACCCAGAAAGGCTCGACAACTGCCGATAGCTACTTGATAGATTTAGCCAGAAAAACAGCATTGCAATATAGATTTTCAAAGAGCAATATAGAAAGTCAGTGCGGAACGGTAACTATAGATTTTAAAGTTGTGTAAACGTTCTACATTTATCGTAATTTAATTTCATTTTCGCTCATTCGAGTACTACAAACCGACTGACCAATTGACATCATTGATCAAGTAAAGTCTTAATAAATCATTCAATTTTATTTAAACAACATCTGTATAATAAATTGATTTATTGTCTATTATATTTAGTAAGAAGCATTGTCACTTTAACGATAACGTACTCGAAACAACTAATCGTTTCCAAAATATTATCCCAATTCCAAAAAAAACATATAACTTTGTCGCTTTAGATTATTCATTGAAGATCTGTTTCCTGCAAAAACAATAAATCATCAATCATGAAAGTGTTACACAACAAAACTGACGGTCGTATCCTCAAGCAAAAAATGCAAAACGACCCTAACCCAAGGATAACTGTATCCTTTTACCAATATTACCATTTGAAAAATGTACGATTATTTCGAGATCATTTTTATCTCTTATTGTCCGATATTGGTACTTTAGGACGTATTTATGTCGCAGACGAGGGCATCAATGCTCAAATATCTGTACCTGAAGAAAATTTCGACAAACTCCGAGAAGCATTAAATACCATTACGTTTTTGGAGCATATCCGGCTCAACAAAGCGGTTGAAGACAACGGCAAATCTTTCTTCAAATTAGCCATTAAAATAAGACATAAAATCGTTGCCGACGGATTGAATGACCGTACTTTTGACGTGACGAATAAGGGAACGCATCTAAAAGCTGAGGAATTTAATAAATTGGCGGAAGAACCCGATACAATCATTGTTGATATGCGCAACCATTACGAGAGCGAAGTTGGGCATTTCCAAAATGCGATCCTACCCGATGTGGCTACTTTTAGAGAAGCGTTACCTTTAGTCGAAGAAATGCTGAAAGATAAAAAGGATAATAAAATCATCATGTATTGTACAGGAGGCATCCGTTGCGAAAAAGCTTCAGCTTATTACAAACATAAGGGTTTTAAACATGTCTATCAAGTCGAGGGTGGCATCATTGAATATGCACATAGAGCCAAAGCTTTGGGTATCGAAAATAAGTTTATAGGCAAAAATTTTGTTTTTGACGAAAGATTAGGAGAAGCCATATCTGAGGACATCATCAGCAATTGTCATCAATGTGGTCGTCCATGTGATACACATAAAAATTGCGCCAACGATTACTGCCATTTACTGTTTATCCAATGTGATACGTGTGCTCAAAAATATGAACATTGTTGCTCTGAGAAATGTCATGACTTCAATAAGCTCTCGGAAAATGAAAAGGCAGACCTTAGAAAGACGCTTACTTTCAATGGAAGTAAATTTAGCAAAGGACGCTACAATTCATTGAGCAACATACAATTATAGATTTCACCTAAATAAAAGGAATTTAACACAACCAAAACAACCTATACACAAATGCAAAAATATCAGCGGTATAACAGAATTTTATCTGGAGCAGCTATTACTGTATTTGTTATTGCTGTTTTGTCACTTATCCTGATTCCTTCAAGGGAAATTCCATCATTTGACGAATTGGAAAACCCTAAATATGACCTTGCGTCTGTGATTTACGATATCCATGGCGAGTCTTTTGGGCGTTATTATATCGAAGAACGTGTGGCATTGACTTACGACGAACTTTCTCCCAATGTAGTTAATGCGTTGATAGCGACTGAAGATATTCGATTTCATTCACATAGCGGGATAGATGTGCGAGCATTAACGCGAGTAGGCTTTAAAACGTTAGCATTTGGACAAAAAAGTTCTGGTGGAGGAAGTACGATTACCCAACAATTAGCGAAACTGCTTTATGAAAGACCCAAGACATCAGGCGTTTCACTACCCACAAGAATATTCAACCTGATCAAATCTAAGCTTAAAGAGTGGATCATAGCCGTAAAATTGGAGCGATCCTACACCAAAGAAGAGATCTTATCTATGTATCTCAATAAATTTGAATTTATCAATGGTGCACACGGTATAGAGTCCGCAGCTAATATATATTTCAACAAATCTCAAAAAGATTTGAATATACCCGAAGCTGCGACTTTAGTAGGCATGCTTAAAAATCCAAGCCTTTACAATCCAAAACGTTTTCCAGAAAGATGCCAATCTCGTAGAAATGTCGTTTTGAACTTGATGAAAGACAATGGTTACATTGACAAAGCTACACTAAAACAGTTCGAACAGGAAGCAATAGACATGACGGGATTCCTCCGAAAAACACAAAGCGATGGACCTGCACCCTATTTTCGTGCCGAGCTTACCAAATTATTACGGTCGCTATTCGCTACACAAAATATTAAAAAAGCTGATGGTTCCGAATACAATATTTATACTGATGGTTTGAAAATTTACACCACATTAGACCTAACTTACCAGCAATATGCTGAAGAAGCTGTATTGGAACACATGATAAAAAATCAGGAAAAATACGATAGAGTCTGGAAAAACATGGATCCCTGGACTTTTGAAACCGATGACTTTCAGAAAAAGCTCAGAGCCTCAATCCTCGAAAGCCAATGTAAAAGTTCAGACAGATATCTTGCGCTCCGCAATAAAATATTGGGTACTACACTGAGCACTATAGAAAGCAAATATCCGGGACTTTCACTTTCAGATAATGTCATTAAAACCTTAGATTCGATATCTATCAATAAAAAAACTTGGCATCAAGCAACGGAAGCTAAGAAGCTCGACGTGTCCAAACAGGCAGAATATCACAGATTGATCAATGAAGAAATTTGGACTACACTCAATGACCAGTTTAAAATATTGCAGGATTCATTCCGTAAGGTATTCCATAAACCGGTCAAAATGAAAGTATTTGACTATGCAAATGGCGAAAAAGAAGTAGAAATGTCTCCTTATGACTCTGTGCGATATCATAGGATGTTCCTACAATCTGCAATGATGATAGTCGAACCCAATTCAGGCTTTGTCAAAGCATGGGTTGGAGGTATCAATCACAAATATTTCAAATACGACCATATCACGATGCGCCGTTCTGTTGGCTCAACTATCAAACCCTTTGTTTATACGCAAGCAATGGCTGTTGCTGGCATTTCTCCATGCCAATCATTTGAAGATATCCAATATACGATATCTCCTTCTGATTCTGGATTTGGGCTTGCTGAAGAATGGTCTCCTGCTAATGCCGAAGAAAAATTTAGTGGTCAACAATACGATTTATATCGAGGTTTGCTCTATTCCAAAAATTCAATTACCGTTAGATTGATTAAAGAGTTAGGCACGGTGGAGCCAGTCCGAAATTTGCTGAGCAATCTGGGTATCGACAAAAACCTAAGGCTTGAAAACGGAAAACTTGCTGTGCCCAATGTACCTGCTATCAGCTTGGGAGCTGTTGACCTGACGCCACTTGAGATGACAGGAGCCTATACCGCTTTCGCAAATAATGGCACCTATACTCAACCGATATTTGTTTCGAGGATTGAAGACAAAAACGGTAAAGTGATTTACAATGGTATTCCAGAGAGAAAAGCTGCGATCAATCCACTATACAATTCCGTTATGGTTTCGATGCTAACGAATAATGTATCTGGCAGTTCAGGCATGAGAGTCAAATCCAAAATCGGTGGAAAAACTGGTACTACCAATGACTTTGCAGACGGTTGGTTTATGGGTATCACACCTACTTTGGTAGCTGGTGTCTGGGTTGGAGGAGATGACAAATGGATACGTTTCAGAAATATCTATGACGGTCAAGGTTCTGCAATGGCCAAGCCTATCGTGTCGCTATTCCTTCAAAAACTTGAAAACGACCCGAAATCTGGATACAATTACTCCGACAATTTTCCAAAGCCGCCTACTGGTTACGAAGAATTAACCGATTGTACCCAGTTCCGAAGTGAACGAAAATCTATGGAAATGAATGTTCAAGACAACCAAAAAGCCAAAAGAGAAGTCTTTGATGAGGATTTTTGATTGGGATTAGTAGGTCTTGAAATTGCCATGCTACAATATCTAATCAAAGTACTTAATATAGCTCATTTTATACGAAGTTTTGACAAATGCAGATGAAATGAACATGATCATATTTTTAAAATCATCACATAAATGTAATATTAATTTTACATAATGTAAAATACACTTGTCATATTGAATTAAATAGCATATCTTTGCTGAAACTTTTAAAACAATAAAGCATGTTACTATCGCACAAATATAAAAACATAGGTTGGCTATTATCAATTCCGTCCTTTATTATAGGCATTTACCTAAATATCAATAATTTCGATTGCCTTCAATTCAATACAAAAATGTTTGTTTTCTATTCGGATGAAGTGTTAGGAGATAGCACATCATTTGGTTTTGAAGTTGTAAATATTACTAACACAATCGTTGGATTCATTTTCATTGCAGGATGTCTTCTAATCGGATTTTCTAAGGAAAAGGTAGAAGATGAGTACATCAAAAGTCTGAGATTATCATCATTGCAATGGTCTGTTTTAGTAAATTACTTACTATTAATGGTCGCTTTCCTTTTTATTTATGGTGTTGCGTTTTTAAATGTTATGCTTTACAATATGTTTACAGTATTAATCTTGTTTATTGCACGATTCAATTATTTGCTTTATAGAAATTCTAAAAGTTTACAAAATGAAGAATAATATAAAAGTCCAAAGAGCAATGAACAATTTGACTCAAGATGATTTAGCTAAAAAAGTTAATGTAAGTAGGCAAACGATTAATGCATTGGAACGCGAAAAATACATCCCATCTACCGTTTTATCTCTTAAAATTGCTAAGGTTTTCAAAAAACCATTGGAAGAAATTTTCTTTTTAGATGACGATGATTAAATCTTGTTATTCAATATTTTTCGAGAACTATTTACTTTTTTTCTGTCCTTCCAGCGACGCTCAAAAATATGAACACCAACAAAGATAAAATAAATATAAAAACAAACATGACCATTGTAGATTCTCCACGGAATATACCAATCATGGCTGCGGCTAAAGCACCACCAGTCATTCGTAATGCACCACTCAGAGCGGATGCAGTACCAGAATTGTCCTTAAAAGGAACTAAAGAAGCAGCAGTAGCATTGGGATTTATGATGCCCACTGCAAATAAAGTGCTAAATACAGCCGCTACAACCCATATATATGACAAATTCGGTATCCACACTACAGCCACAAGAATAGTAAAGGTCAATATCACAAGCATACACGAAGCTACATTTGCTACACGGATATAATTAAATCGTCTTGTCAGTATCCCATTCAGATAACTACCCGATATCATACCAGAAGCATTGATAGCAAAAAGTAACGAAAATGTAGCTTTATCCAATCCATAATAAGTAAGAAACACAAACGATGCCGATGAAATATAAGCGAATAGAATAGACATCGAAAGACTTCCGGCTATAGTATAGCTTAGGAAATTTTTATTTTTAAAAATACCCGCATAATCCTTTACCACTTTGATAAAGCTTAAAGGTTTGTCATGCATATATTTTGCTGTTTCAGGTAAGAATATGTAAATCATTGTAGCTACAACCAACGCAAAAATAGCTAAAAAACTGAATATATATTCCCAATCCGCATGAATGACGAAATAGCTACCTATAGCAGGTGCTATCAACGGTGCTACACCCATCACAGGTGCTATCAACGAAAAAGCTCGAGCTCTGTAACTCGGCTGATAAACATCCGTAATGATAGCCATCGAAGCTACGATACCAGCACATGCGCCTAAAGCTTGAACAAACCTGAACACGATCATATAATGAACAGAAGTACTAACAGCAATTAAAACTGCAGATATGATATAGATAGACAAACCTATTAACAACGGCTTTTTACGACCATATTTATCCATGATTGGACCATAGATCAATTGCCCTACAGCTATTCCGGTAAAGTAAGAGGTCAGCGTAAATGTCACTTCACGTTCGGAAGTACCCAAATCCTCTGCTATCCTTTGAAATCCAGGCAGGTACATGTCTATCGTAAATGGACCTATCGCTGCTATTATCCCTAAGATAAAAATCAATAATGTCCGGTTAATGCTTGTATTAGCCATAGGTCGTTTAAAAAACTAAGATAATGCTATAAAGACAATGAATTAGAACATTTGAATAGTTGAATAGTTGATTGTTTATGAACTATTTTCAGATTCTTCGCTACACTCAGAAAGACTGATTCTCTTTATATAGAGCGGTTGATCTCTACTCATACGCTTAGTCCCTACCCTGTCATATCACAACGTATTGAAGACTCATTTCGATATTATTCTTATTAATATGCAGATCAATTAATCGCACAATATACAATTCAACTAATATACTATTTAACCTGATCTCCTTACCAACCAATAAAAAACCCTAATGGAAAACATCCAAAATTTCAAAAAAAGTAGTTGTTTGAATAAAAAAACAAAAAAAATCTATATGTATTATGATAAATATCATATTTTTACTTCAAATTTGAAATTATTTATTTTTTTATCCATTCAAAAATCCAAATTACCATGAAAATTTTAACACGCATCTTTACACTTTTGTTAGTGTTTACATTCAATTTCCATCAGATTTCCGCACAGTGGTCGCAATCCAATGGACCATTTGGAGGTAAGGTTCAAAGTATCATTGCCAATGGTAGTAATGTGTTTGTCGGTACACCTTATGGAGTATATCATTCCGCCAATAACGGTGCCTCATGGACAGAAGCCAGTAAAGGTCTTACGACTGCAAATGTGTTAACATTAGCTGTAAGTGGCAACAATTTATTTGCTGGTACTTCGAAAGGAATTTTCAGGTCAACTGACAACGGAAGTAATTGGACTGAAGTAAGCACTGGATTGACCAATACTTATGTTTGGGCGATCAAAGTAAGTGGTTCAAATATTTTTGCTGCTACCAATGGTGGTGGTGTATTTATTTCAAGTAATAATGGCACTTCATGGAAAGACATAAATACTGGATTAGCCAATAAAATAGTATTTTCACTTGCTATCAATGGTCAAAACATCATAGCTGGAACCAATCTTGGCGTTTTCATTTCTTCCAATAATGGCAATAACTGGACGGCTTCTAAAAGTGGGCTTCCACAGACAAAAGTTACCGATTTGGCATTGATTGGAAATAATGTTTTTGCTTCCAATAATGCTGGCGTTTATATCTCTACAGATCAGGGTAGCACATGGAAGAGTTCAGGTTCATCAATGAGAAATAGCGTTTTATCACTATTTGCTAAAGACAATCGTTTATTTGCCTTTACCGATAAAGCCGGATTGTTCACTTCTACAGACAATGGTGTCACCTTCACAGCAACCAATAATGGGATTGGCGGTATCCACCAACTAAGAATGACTTCAAGTGGCAATAATCTTTTTGCAGGTACATCAGCAGGAGTTTTTATTTCCAATAATAACGGTAGTAATTGGTCGGCATCAAATACGGGAATAAATGTAACAGAAGTAGATGCTCTATTACAAGTTGGATCAAGCATTATCGCAGGAACAGACGGGAATGGGATCTATATCAGCAATAATGACGGCAACTCTTGGCAGGCCTCCAACACAGGATTAAACACCCTTAGGATTAATACATTAGCACATTCAGGAAATAATATTTTTGCTGGAACGCCAGGAAATGGTGTGTATTTATCCACCAATAATGGTCAATCATGGGCTGAAGTCAATAATGGACTAACCGATAAAAATGTAAATATCATCGCAAGCAATGGCACAAATATCTATGCAGGAACAGAGGGTAATGGCGTATTTAGATCTTCAAATAACGGCACTTCGTGGACGAAAACAGGCAGTATATCGAATGGACTTGTTTTCTCTTTAGCGATCATTGGCAATACTGTTATAGTCGGTTCTTTTGGTGGAGGCATATACGTATCCAACAATAATGGAGATACATGGACACAACGCAATAGTGGACTTGCAAACCTTTATGTTTACGCATTACTTGTTAACGACGGGAAAGTTTATGCTGGTACAGAACAAGGTATTTTCATATCTTATGACAATGGAAATAGTTGGACAAAATCTTCAAATGGATTGAATAATGCACGAATTAAAAGTCTTGGTATAAGTGGAGGAAGAATCATGGCAGGCTCATCAAATGGAGTCTTTGTTTCAGGAGATGCAGGTATTCAATGGCAAGCCTACAATACGGGATTAAAAGCCAACTCCACTATCAATAGCTTAGCAGCTACAAGCAACAATTTATTTGCTGGTACATTGGGTAGCGGTCTTTGGCAAGTAAGATTATCTCAAATTCCTGTTGCTGTGGAAGAAGTCGGACATACGTTAGTATCCACTTATAAATTGCACCAAAATACACCAAACCCAGTTCAAGGAAGTACAGACATTTCATTTGAAGTACCTATATCGAGCCAAGTTACTATAGATATTTTTGATGCTTCTGGCAAGCCAATAGAGCGGATCGTTGATGAGAGACTGCAACCAGGAGTTTATAAAACAACTTGGTCAACAGCGCATGTATCGGCAGGAATATATTACTACCAATTACAAGCAGATCATTTTACTACGACAAAGAAGATGATCGTACTATAATATTAGTGTTAGCGGTCATACAACGAGCAACCGTGAAAAAAACAAACGAACGAACAGAAAAATTAGACGAATATGTCAATAACAAGAGACGAAGAATTTATCGGAATGAAAAAAGCGAGTGAAGCAGTTGCCTTGACTTTAAAGGAAATGCGTAACTACGCAAAACCCGGTATGACAACAAAACAATTAGACAACTTTGGAGCAAAAATCTTGTCGGACTTTGGAGCAAAATCAGCACCTTATTTGACCTATGGTTTTCCGGGTTGGACTTGTATTAGTGTGAACAATGAATTTTGTCACGGTATTCCGTCCGACAAAAGAATATTACAAGAAGGCGATTTAGTGAATATTGATGTTTCAGCCGAACTTAACGGTTTTTGGTCGGACAATGGTGGTTCGTTTGTGCTTGGACAAGACATTAATCAACATCAAAAACTTATAGAAGCATCACAAGAAATTTTGTACAAAGCAATCTATAACATTAAAGGCGGTGTTCGCATTTCAGACATCGGACACATAATGGAAACCGAAGCAAAGAAAAAAGGTTTTAAGGTTATTAAAAATCTTGGTGGACACGGTATTGGTAGAAGTTTACACGAACAACCTGACGAATTAATGAATTATAAAAACCGATTTGACCAAAGACGGTATAAGAAAAATTCTGTTGTAGCTATTGAAACATTTATCTCAACAACTTCGACTTATACAACAGAACTTAATGACGGTTGGACAATGGTTGGAAACAAAGGTGGTTTTATGGCACAACACGAACATACAATTGTGGTTACAGACGGAAAACCAATCATACTGACTGAAATGACTGAAATGAATGAAATTTGGAATTGACAACTGCCCGAACCGCTAACATCATGACGTATAGGAGAAAGCCCCAATAAAAAAGAAAAGCCCAGAACTTTGAAGAATCTGTTTTTTTTGAAATACGTTGCACTTCGGCAGGCTCAGCAGAACTTCAGCGACACCGGCTTTATGATGTATGTGGTTTTGTAGCTTTTGTAGTCATTTTTGGTTGATTTCCTTGCTCAATCCATTTTTTCCTACTTTCTATGAGCAATTTTGATAAAATATCAATACCTTGCATGATAATTATCATTAACGTTATTAAAATGAAAGGGAAAAGTGAAGTGTTTTGTGAATTGTTAGTGCCTTTTGGTGGTATTATCGCTCACCTGAGGTGTCGCTTGAACAAGTAGTTTGGCGTTATGGTGGGTAAACGTCTTCGATTGAACATTTGTGCAAGGCTCAACATTTGTTCTTCGATTGAACTTTTGCACTAAAAATCCACACTTTCGGCAATACCCAAAATGTTAGCGGTCAGCTTAAAAAACGACAACAACAATGAGAAAACCATTTAAAATAGGACAGAAAGAATATAAATTAAAAAAAGATGCAATTATGCATTACCGAACTATTTTAAATTCTTACGATTTTGAACAGTCATTAAACGACTCCGATTTTGACGATCTTATCGACTTGCTTGACTATGACTATTTTAATTATTTAGCTGAACTTGAAACTACCGAAGAAAGTTTTGATGAAGAATTAATTGATGAAATTGTATTAAACAACAACGATGAAAGCAATAAGGTAGAAATAACAATTGAAGACATAAAAATTGCAAGAGTTCAATTTAATACAAAGTGTTTTGAAATTTTTTATAGCGACAAAATAAGTCAGTATATATCATACTTAATGATTATAAATAATACAAAATACACACCTGAAAAATTATTCTATGTTGCTTGTAGGAACTCAATACACAATGACATCAGAGCGGTTAAACAAGAGTATTTTGACAAAAACTCAGTAAAAGGACAGGTGAAATGTCAAGAAACTGGTTTATTATCAAAATGGACTGAATTAGCTGTTGACCATAGACAACCAAATACTTTTTCTGTTATTGTTGATAGGTTTAAAGAAGTTAACAGAATTGAATTGGATATAATTGAATACACTTCAAACGATCAAAATCATATAATTTTCAAAGATGATAGTTGGACAAAGCAATTCAGAAAATATCATATGGAAAAAGCAAGTTTGCGTATCGTGAGGACGGAATGTAATTCAAGTAGAACTGGATTGGTGAGAATTAAACGAACATCAAAGGACTTAACTGTAAAATGAAAAGCCGAACCGCTAGATCATCGTATTGGCAATAGGCGAGGCGAATGGCTTCGTATCAACGGAAGTACAAAATTCAACAGTAGTGCTAAAATCCCGCCCATCGCCAATACCCAAAACGTTAGCAGCAACAATATGACGAAATACTTTCATATATTGTCAATATTGTTGATGACCTTACTTTTAGGTTGTAATGGACAAACTACATCTAAAAATGAGAGCTATTCAGGACAAGTTTCTTTAATTCAAAAAGAACCTGCTACTGTTAAAAGGAATCCTGAAGACTATGTAAAAAATTACAATGGAGAAAACAATAAACTATTTGTATTTGTTTGACATAATTTTCTATTGACAAATTACCTTACAAAGATAATTCTTTGGACGCTGGTTTCAAAGCAAAGTATTTAGTTTTATAATAAGTATTTGGCGAAACGGATACAACGATCGAAACATTACTCGAAATCAAACAAACAGGTATCAACATAAAGCGTTTCGAGCGCATTCTAAAATCCCAAAACTATAATATTGAGCAAATGCGGTTTTACTTTATCAACCCAAATTACGAAGTAAAATTCGGGCTGAAACCCAGAGAGATTTCATCAATCATTGGAAACATTCCATGGCTAAGAAACTTTTTCATCACGGCCAATTAGAGCTTGCTGTTAAACTCATTACAGCAGTTTTTCTACGAGTTTTATGGGTAGCTCCTACGGAGCAATAGCTCATCAGAGTTCAGTCTTTTTACAAACGTGTTGTCCCAATGGGACAATATGCTACTGAAAATCAATCCGGTAATCAAATGCTCCGTAGGAGCAACATGTTTGTAAACAAGATATATCATAATGAATTATGCTCCGTAGGAGCTACCCGATGGTGCTGGATTTGCCAATACGGGAACCCGAAAAAAATTCAGTGCAAGGTTTTTCTACGATTCTGTTGGATTAGTATATTTTTGCCTTGCATTTATATTTGAATTTCAACCACAAAAGTCATTGATAAACATTTTTTTTGCAAGTTATTCAGCAAACCCTTATTATTATGTTATTGGTTTGTCAAAATAAAAACCATACACGAGTACATTTTTTTGAATGCCATTTTGATTATTCGCATTTTGGATATCTAAAGAGCTACGTAATTTTGAAAATCTCAAAAATGTACACAATGTAAATATATGAGTAACAATTTGATAGAATATTTTTTAGAATATTGGAACTTTGTATATTTGTGTGTTGGCAGTAATTGTAACGAGACACGATGACAAAAGAAGATTTTCAGAAAATGTGGACTTTAAATTATCCGAAGACAATACCGATTTCGTATCTGTTCAAACACGACTATTCTGACAGGTGGTTTAGAATTCATAGTTTACCTGAATCGAAACGTTATGCAGAAGATGAAAACGAATGGAAAACTCTTCTTTCACGACAAAACGAAATTATTACAGACTTGTTCGGAGTTGAAACGCCAATTCTAATATTAACAGGTGAATATAATTGGGGCGACAACAGACCAATTCACGTAACAGACGAAGAAGAAATATTCAAGCCTTTTTCATTTATACTACTTGACAACATTGAGTTGAATAAAATTGACCCTGAAAAATATGACGCCCCTGATATTTACAGACCAGCATTTGCACAGACTATTTGGAAACCAAACTATCACGACAAATTTTTAAGAGAAATTGCAACCGATAACATTAGAGCATTTTTCGTTTCGTTTAACAAAAATGTAATTGTCGCACCTTATGACGGTGGTGTTGATTTTGTGTTTAAAGACAGTTTGACAAAAGAATATTATAAAAACAAGTATAGACAATGGTTATCGGAACGAGAAGATGGACTTTAACCGAGAAATAAAAACAACTACTGCCAACAGCTCGTTTGGCAAAAGCGGCAGAAAACGTCTTCGATTGAAAATATTTCGTTAATTTGAAATCTCGTCTTCGGTTGAAGTTCCGTGCAAAAGTGCCGCCTTCGCCAAGCTGCCGAAACGTTAGCGGTCATTGTAACGAGCGACACTGCAAACATTAAACGGACAACAAGAATAAAACTGATAAACATAATTTTTGCATTGACACTTTTCATTTTTACATCGTGCAACGGAAACCAAAAGGAAACGAAAAATATGAACCAAGACGAAATTTTTGAAATTAGCTACACATTCAAAACTGAAATGAAAACAGCATTTGAAATGTGGACAAATCCCGACACTTTTTCAAGTTGGTTAGGTCCTGACGGAGCAGAAATGACTTTTTTAACAGCTAATGTTATTGAAAATGGAACTTCGCTTTGGACAATGACCACGCTTGACGGACTGACAAAATTTGGGCATATCAATTTTAAAACTATCAAACCGAACGAACTTTTGGTTTATACTCAAAACTTCTGCGACAAAGATGGAAATTTTATCAAAGCTCCATTTTCCGCTACTTATCCCGACACCTTATTGACCACCGTAAAATTTTCGGAAAAAGAAAATGCGACAAACGTGAATGTAAAATGGGAGATTTTTGGAAACGCAACTGAACAAGAAAAACAAACTTTTAATGAAATGAAAGAGATAATGAAAGTCGGTTGGACAGCCTCATTTCAAAAACTTGACACACTCCTGAAATAAAGTAACTTTTTGTAAATTTGCCTTTTATAATGAAGCAGAATATGGCAAAGAGCAAGAAAATAGAAATCAGTGGTAAGGAAATAAGCATCATTTCACAAAAGCAAGATGATTATATTTCGCTTACTGATATGGCGAAAAGCCAAATGCAGGAAGCGATTATCATAAAATGGCTGACCCTAAAAAGCACTATTGAATATATTGGCGAGTGGGAAGCATTGTACAATCCCGATTTTAATTATACCGAATTCGGTACAATTAAAAATTCGGCAGGAAGCAATAATTTCGTTTTATCGGTTAAAAATTGGATAGAAGCAACTGGTGCAATCGGTATAACTGCAAAAGCGGGAAGATACGGTGGAACGTATGCACACAAAGACATTGCGTTTCATTTTGGAATGTGGATTAGTCCCAAATTTCAGTTGCTTTTAGTAAAGGAATACCAACGGCTTAAAGAAGACGAAAACAACCGACAACAATTAGAATGGAATTTGCAACGAACTTTAACCAAAGTCAATTATCATATCCATACTGACGCAATCAAAGAAAATCTAATCCCCAAAGCAATTACAAAATTGCAAGCAGGTTTTGTTTATGCCAACGAAGCCGATTTGTTGAATGTTGCACTATTCGGAATTACCGCCAAAGAATGGAGAGATAACAATCCTGACAAAGACGGAAATATTAGAGATTATGCGACATTGGAACAGTTGGTAGTTTTGAGTAATATGGAAAGTATTAACGCATTGCTTATCCGACAAGGTTTGACACAAACAGAACGACTGACACAACTCAACAAAGTTGCCATAACACAAATGAAATCTTTGCTCGAAAGTAATACAATGAAGAAACTAAAATAGACAGAAGAAACAACTACGAACCGCCAACAAACAAGGTATTGTCAAAAGCGGGACTGGACGACTTCGATTCGGCATTTGTGCAAGGTTCAACTTTGGTTCTTCGATTGAACTTCTGTACTAAACCCCGTCTTCGGCAATATCCGAACTGTTAGTTGTGACACTGCCACGACACACCAAGAAAAAGTTGAAAACGAATCTTCGTATATTTTACTTTTCTATTTTAACAATGTTTATTTCTATTTCAAGTAGTGTTTGAGGGCGAATGGCAAACTAAAATCAATGAACTAATGGTATAGGTCTGGTAACGATCACCAAAGATATACTATAAAAAGTTAAAATAAACATACCCACTACTTTACCCAATATCGAATATAATATTATACATTTGCGTAATATTTTACATATTCAGTATCATCATGGACAGCATCAATAGTATTCATATCAATTTAAATGTTTCTAAAGCGGGTATCAACCAGTTTATCCATGAATATATGGAGCAGTTTAGTCTGAATAAGATAGAAACGGACAACTACGAAATCACGCTTAAAAAATCAGAAAATGTGCTTTTTGACGTACATGCATCAGAGACTTCGAGGGCGATTTCCCTTGATATTCCCATGGATTTCACGTTTTACAAAAAAGCTGGTTTGTTTTCTGTAGAGGGTGAAGGTGGCATTACTGCAAGCGTTGAGATTCATTACGATATTCATCCAGATTTGAGTATATCGACCAAAAGTACCTTACTAAACTATCAGTGGACGCAAAAACCGAAAGTTCATTTGGGCACGCTCAATATCCCTGTTGAAACGCTAAGTGATTGTATCATACATTTCATGAAAGAGCGTGTTTTGTCAATGCTTGACCAAGCCATTAGCGAAAAAATAGATCTAAAGTCCTTGATACATGATCAATGGCAGCAATACGCTTCCAATTTCATATTGCACCTCAACCCAAAAATGTATTTTAATGCGGCTTTAAATAATATCATCAGCCAATACCTCAAGTCCGACCAAACACATTTGAATCTGGAATTATTTTTTGATTTGGACATTTCCATTACGGATAGACCATTGGACATTTTACCTGAATTTAATCCTGTATTTTCATGGAAACAAGGCGACTCTCAGGCACATCATCTGTATGCACGCGGTTCATTTTCTTATAAAAGTCTAAGTAAAATGCTCATCAGTGCGTTTAACGAAATGGAAATAGGTGGTAAAAAAGTACTCATCGACAGCATCCTTATCAGCAAAAGAAATCAAATCGAAATCAAGGCGAACATCACGGCTCCTATTGAAGGGATCATTACGCTAACTTGTACGCCCGATATAGACGTTGAAACTCAAAAAGTTGATTTAAAATACCTTGATATTCAAGTAAGTGCGGGAAATATCATCTACAGAATGGCTTCTCCTATGATTGAAAAGACCATAATAAAAAAGATTCAAGAGTCCCTACCTTTTGATTTAGGGCAAATCATGGATACTTACACTAAAAAGATACCGGCAATTCGTGTTTTTGACAACAGAATAGCACTCATCCCCAAGCTACATAAGACTAGCATTGAGTCCATTGAGTTTCACGATGACTTGTTAGAGATGTTGATTCGGATCAATAATATGGAAGTAGATGTGGATGTGACGGGATAGTTAAAATCTTTTCAATTAGAACCTAATCCTAAAAAGAGTTCCTCCATGTCATATCAAATTCCTTTTCTCCGAACGATTGTTATAAATTTGAACAACTAATGATGCATTCAACTCAAAACCTATCAATAAAATCAATGAATTGAATTGAATCCATATCATCATGACCATTAATGCTCCTATAGATCCATATATTTCATTGTACCGACCAAAGTTATTAATAAAATAGCTAAACCCAAGAGAAGCCAAAAGTGTGAATACTGTGGCTACAATAGCGCCAATATTAATAAAATTTATTCTGCGATACATGGACGGTCCAAAAGTAAATATCAAGCTAATTCCCGTGTAAATCAACATTATTGAGATAAACCAATTGATAAAACTGGTTATACTAAGCAGGCTATCGGGTATGGCAAATTCTACACTGAGCCAATGCATCAACTTCCGCTCTACAACTGTGATTATCAGCGATACAATCAATAATAACAGCAAAACCAACGTCAAACCTAAAGCTATCAACCGTGATTTCCATTGTGGACGTCGTCGAAAAACATCGTTGTAGGACTTATCAAAACCACTCATCAAGGTCAACATCCCATTGGATGAGAAATACAATGCCAAAACAGCTCCCAAGGACAACAAGCCGTCCCTTTTGATAGAAGTGATATCATTGATTATTGAAAAAATATATAGATGTACATTTTCTGGAATAACACCCTCAAGTTGCTTACTCAACATCATGGTATAGTCTTGTACTACCGTGAATAATGGCAGTAATGTAAACAAAAAGATTATAGCGGGAAATATTGAAATAAAAAGGCTAAATGCAACAGAATTGGCTCTTGTCGTTATATTATCTTGCTTTAACTCCTGTACCACAAAGGATATAAATTGATATATCGTAACACCTCCAAAACCAGGAGGGCTATACTCCTTTGACCAGCGAATGAGAGACGCTACAACGGGTATATTCAGGACATATTCTTTGTATTTATTATCTGACTTTTTCAAAATAAGGTGACAGTTTACTCATTAGAAAGTCGGGACAGGATATACTTTTTTGATTTTCCATATTCACAAAGACTAACTTGACCGTTCCTTTGTGAATCAAATTCTGGTTTTCATTAAATACCTCACTTAGAAAAGTTATCAGGCGACCGGGCTTCTCCGCCAATATTGTTCTTATTGTCAATAATTCATCGTATTTGGCAGGAAGCATATACCGAGACTCAACGGATGCGACAGGCATCATGATGCGGTATTCATCTTCCATTTCACGATAAGTGATCCCTAAGCTACGCATCAGCTCTACTCTACCGATCTCATACAATACCGGGTAATTGCCATAATACAAGTATCCCATCTTGTCTGTATCAGCGTATCTGACGCGCCATTTGCAATCCCAGCTATACACTTTATCCTTGATTTTATAGTTACTCGCGGATGATCGGACAAGTCATACAATGTGAACCGCCTCGAGCTCGTGACAATTCATTGGACGGTAAGGTAATGATTGTTTTTTGGACACCATCTGGATCGATACTGCCATTTTTAACGCCCTCAATGAAGTCAACGGCATGAATGATCGCATACCCGGCATCTAATAGTGCCAAATCTGTTTTAGGATTTCTATCGTAAGTTATAGCCAATCCTGGTCGTACTGCTACTAAATTGCAACCGTCTGTCCATTGTTCCCGCTCCTGATATGGCGAAATGCCCTGACCAGAAAAAATGAATTTAAAGTTTTCATTAATTTCTTTAGTGAAGAAATTCTTTACAGAATCATAGACAACTTCACTTCCGTCCTTTCTATATACGATTACATTGGAACTAATCCCATCATAAACAGTTGGCTTATAACAGACCATTTCATCATGATCTATCAAAGTAAAAAGTGTGTCAATATGCATACAAGAGCGGTCATCAGGTATGTTTATTTGCACGACATTCTGTGTTAAATTTCTAAAAAACAAAGCGTCTCTCAGACTTCTAATTGCATAATCCGTAGTACGTTCTGAACAACCTATAAGCACATAATCATCATTGAGCATCATCACATCTCCACCTTCGAGAGAAACCACTTCACCCTTCTTTGACGGAGGAAATTTATCAAGATGATTCAAGTTGATGATACGGCCTTCACTATTCAAATGTTTAAAGAATGGATGTGCATAAAATATAAATCTTGTAAGCAGATTTTCACGATATCTTGCCGATTTCGCTGCCTTGGTGATGACGATATGACCTTTGATCACAACAGCTATATCTCTTGTAAATATAAAATTTGGAATCGGATCAAAATAGATATGATCATCATCCTGATAGTACCCCGTAATCAATAATTTGGTAAGTGTTTTAGCATCCAAAGCACGCATAAAGTCCTTAGTAGTGATCGGCAATTCTTCATAATCCACAATTTTATCTATCAACTCTTCTTTCACATCCGGACTTTCCTCTAATCCTTCTTCTATCAGCTTTACTGTATCTAACACATTATCTTTGCCTATCAGATACTGCAATACACGCCTAAAAACATCATGTTCTTCCTTCATTTGAGGTAAATGAACAATATCGTCGAATAATAATTCGGCAGCCTTTTTAGGTGAAATTCTTGCTATGCCTTCATCCGGTCTGTGTATGATTACTTTTTTTAATGCGCTTACTTCAGAATGTACATTTAACATAAAACATGATTTGATTTATGGTGCGAAGATACGAAAAAGGTCACAATAAGGCAAAAAGTACAAGGATTTAAAGGAGATTTAAGCTATTCAAAACGCTTAAAGGCGCAAATCCGATGAAAAAAGTGTTTGTTGAAAGAAAAATTACCCTTGAGAAAGTAAACGGAGTACCACAAGTTAAAAGTGTTTCGTACATACTATGATGACTAACAGATAAAGAGTATCCTGGGTATCACAATCTTCGGTTATCGGGATGACCTCATTTAGGGATTAATCTTACTCGGTTTTTGACTCACAGTACTCCGTACCAGGATCTCAAAATAAAAAACAACTATACTAAATAGTCTTAAAAACGCTGCAAATATAGATGATTATATATTATAAATAAAAATAATATGTTAAATATTTTTGAAAAAAATATTATTTAATCATGCGTGTTGTATTTTATCATATATATGAGACTGAATACTTGAAGTTTAGATATACAATGGAGAATGGAGAATGGAGAATGGAGAATGGAGAATGGAAAGTTGACAATGGACAGTTGACAATGGAGTGATGACAATGGACAATGGACAATGGACAGATGACAATGGAGTGATGACAATGGACAATGGACAATGGACAGATGAAAGTGGACAATGGACAATTGAGAATGGACAATTGATAATGCTAAATTGTTAATGGTTTAAATGGAAAATTGAAAGTTGAAAGTTGAAAATGATTTTTTTTGATTTTTGATTATAGATTATAGAAGTCAGGTTGTTGGCGTATTAGCTTGTTAGGTCTATTATTCCTAACTACCTAAAACGCCAAAGTGCTAATGACCTAAACCAACTCCACAAATCTAACAAATCCACAAATCAACAATAAAAATTAAACCTTTAAACTTCCATCAACCGACAACTATCAACCGACAACCAATTGAAAATATCATTCCAACAACTTAGCCAAAAGATTATTGGAAATGTGTGGAATCAATGCTTTGGCAGCCTTGGTGATTTCCTCATCACGCTCCATGATACCGTTAAATTTAATCATCAATAGGTAGTTATCGCCAATATTCCAGTAAATATTGCCTAATTCCGTATTATATACAAAACGTATCTTTCCAGCATAATCTTCACTATACAATGACCTTTTATTGGTACTTTGCAAGACTTCTCCTTGCTCTATTTTGTTTCTCAACGCATTGGTAATGTACGCCGGAGCTTCATCATAAACAGGATTCGTACTGATTTGCAATAACAAGCCGGCATACACTACATCTCCTTCTATGATTTTAAAAAATGTAGATTTAGAATTTTGTGACTTTCCTAAAGATTTTGAATCTTTAATAGAAAGTGCGTTAGGCTCGACATGAAGTGTTTTTGCCAGAAAATATCTGTCCAATACTTCGGTAGGATTCGGTATCGTCAATTTTTCCGGGCTAACAATCTTACCAAAGTCAAAAGCGTTGTTCTTTAAATACTCCTGGCTAAAACCTGTAAAGTAAAAACTACTCAATATTACGAATGCTAATATTCTGTACATCATTATGTTAAGTTTGTATTATTAATCTATATTTACAATTCAAAACAGCCTATATCCGGCGGCGATTTTCTTGCTTTTCCTTGAATGTCAACTTGTATCTGTGACATAGATATACCTTTACCCAAAATCACAGAAGAAGTATCCGGACTAAAATCGTATTTCCGATGGTCAAGAAACAACTTTTCTCTTCCAGTTAAACTGATGTAATCTGTGCAATGTTCAAAGAAATCGGGTTCGTTTTCGGGTTTTAGTAAATCTTTAACCTTGAATGCGCAATTTGTAAAAGAATATTTAAATTTACTCTTATCTCTTGACCAGTTTATCAAACCAATTTCATCATCGTCACTTCCAGCAAATATACAATTGGTAAATGCACTATTGAGTGGATTTGTCCTATATGCCGCAGGATTGAAAGGATCAGTTGTGTAATAATCAGTCAATATCACAGCTTCATTATTACCCTCGTAGCTACCTACAGTACAAAAATTGAAAGTATAATTACCACCATAAATCAATTGTAATCCATACGAACTACTGCCATAAAACAAACTATTTTCGGCATAAATATCTGAATATCGGGCTATGACATTGGGTCCACCCGTATTGGATATGCTACATCCTTTCATTGTAAGTTGAGCGAGCGAATCTGTCCTAACACCGGTAATAGCGTTTTTTATGATTGTCCATTCCATATTATTACGGCTGGATTCCTGCCAAAACAATAGTCCTGCCCATTGAGATTTCACATCTTTAAAAGACTCTTCCAACCGATCTCCCTGAATAATGACCGGATTTTCGGGTGTACCTCTTGCATCTAAAACACCGTCTTTCAAAAAAACAATTAATCCGTCATTATAAATCAAATCTTCATCTCTCACTATACCTCCGTGTACATAAATGCGTGTTCCTGCGGGCAGTACAACCTTACAGCTGTCGATATAAAGTATTCCATATATCAAATACGGTTTTGGGTCATCCCATGTGCGCTCTCCAAAATTGCAAGAATACAAAAAAGACTTCCCTTTCCCATTGCTGGGTGTGATATAATTGGCATTTTGACCCCAAGCTTCCAATACGATCACGGATTGCACACCATTGACGGATACTTGGATTCTGTCTTCTACTACGAATGGCGACAAACTTAGTGGCTGATCGGGATCAATCGTCACTTCTACAAAAATATAAATGCTATCCTTACCACCGATCTCTACATTTCGAGCTATAGGCCCATGATGACCGTCAACATTAAACTTAAAAAAAGAATTTTGCTGATTTTCCAAAACAAAATCGACAAGTACAGGCTGACTATGGTGGTTATATACTTTCATTGAACGTGTGGCAGAACCAATCGTAGTGAAAACGGTATCTATGCGCAAAGTATCTTGGGAAAACACAAGCGATACATCAGCCCCTCCGTAATAATCTTCTCGTTGACATGAGAACAACAACATGACAACCATAACAAGTAAGCCCGAGATATACGTCGATTTATTTTTATTCATCTGAGATTATTCAAAACACGATATTAAACGGCTATGACATGGACTATATTGTTAAATAGTACCACTTCATCATTTTGAAATGCAAAGCTATGATAATTAAATGAAAATACTGATACTATTCAGTGCAAAGTCATTTTTGGGATTGGGTTCGAGCCAAATTCTTGTTTATACAATATATAGCAAAAAGCCCAGATTCGTCAAAGTTCTGGGCTTTTCTGATTTATTTGGGCTTTATTCTATATGTTATGATGTTGGCGGTTCGGCATTTTTTTAAATGTCTATTGTCAATATTGCCCAAAATTTATTTTCATTTTCGTTAGTTGAAATAACACTTTCTCCGTCACGCAATTTATAAAAACTTAGTCTGTCACTGATAAAATGTTCGTCATTTTCTTCGTCAAGGTTGTTGTGTTTCGCCCAAAGTCGTCCAAGTTATGGTGTCTGAAATGAATACCAAAACCTAATGCCGTTATATTTTTCTTTTTGAAATTTGTCAGCAAGTAAAGTTAAAGTCTTTATACCAAGCATAAACGCTTTTTTATTGTCAGCAGTGTCAAAATACCAATCAACATGAAAATGGTTTTCGTTGTCTTCAATTATTGATTGGTTTTCCCATTCTTTCGTTGCTTTGTAAAGTCTGTCAAACGATTTTAAGGTAATTCCTAAGTCCGTAACTATTATTTTGTCATTAAGTATAGTTTGCACTTCTGTCGGCAAGTCAATTGAAAATAAAAAGTCGTCTGGCAGATTGTATTCTGTCAAAAGCTGCTTAAATATTTCGTTGTATGTTGTTGTCATATGCTGACCGCTAACGGTTTGCGTGTATGTGCAGTAGCGGATTAGAAGCACTTCCCTTTCCACTTAGCACAATGTTTCTTACAAGCACAGACCTTCGATTTACCACTTCACCCGCTATTGCCACATACACGCTGTTGGCTGCTGGCTTTCTTGTTTCAAAATGGTAAATCATCTTCGTTATCGTCTATAATTTTTGAGTCAGATTCTTCTATAAACCCAACTTTAGGTTCAGATTCAATTTTATTTAAGTTCAAATCATACGGCAAACTCACACTATTGAAATTACCTGTTTTATGGTTACAGTATGAAACCACACTACAACTAAGACATTTATTTGGGAAGGAAATCCTATCACCGTCAATTTCAATCTGATTAGTTTTCTTAAAGTTATTGACTAAAGAAATAGCACGATTCAATTTATTTGAATTTATTTGACTGCTTTCAACTTTAGTCAACCTGTAAGAACTAACAATAATTTTCTTTTTTATGCTTCCATTATCAGTCTGTATATCTGTTAATTGCCAATACCAAGTAATCAAATAACCGAACTTGACATTTGAGTTTTTAAGTTCGTCAATAAATGCATAATGCTTTACTAAGTCACTTTCAAAAGGTGCCTGAGAATCCGCTGAATATATGCTTGAAAATTTTTCGGTAATTGCAAACTTAATCCCTGAGCCATCTTCCATTATATAATCAGGCGCACCTTTCAAATCATTTGTATTGTTAGAATATATCGTAGGCTTAGGATTTGTGGCATTATTGACCCTAATTAATGAGTTAAACAAATAATCAAAATTGGTTTTTAAGTCAGAATTAACGCTGATTTCACTGTCTTTAAATGTTTCTTCGTAGTTTTTCGTTCTTTTAAAAATAGTATGTCTATCAATGAAAAGCTTTTTCTCTCCTAGCCATTCATCTTTCTCCCAAGTAGTATTTGCTTCAATTTGATAAGTTTCATTTATTGCAAAGGAAACAGGGCAAAATAAATAATGACTTAAATCGCTTACTAGAGTTATTTTATCCTTTTTGAAAATTTTATTAGGTGCTTTTTTAAGTCTTACCTGAAACTCTTCTTGAAAGTTCTTTATATGTTTCGCTAATTTTACTCTAGAAATATAGTCATCAAAGGTAATGTCATCAATTATATGTTTGTTAAACTCCGATATTTTTGACGGCTTAAAATTCAGTGATTTCAAACAATCTTCAATGTAATCTGTATGTTTATGAAGTTGGATTAATACATCTGCATACCTTATAAAATAAACTTTCCTGTCGGCTGGGAAAGTTTGGCCTTGATAATTGAAAACAGAATTACTTATAATAGATTGGTCTAATTTTAACAACCATTTATAAGCATCGTCATAATTGTTTTCATAGCACAAATGCTTAACAACATTCAAAACGGTTTTGGTGTAAACGCTTGAAGTGTACTGGTCATACTTATCAGCCCTTAACAAAATGTCTTCTGCGTCTTTGACTAAATCTGGATTTTGCCAATCCTTTATCTTTTCGCTATAGTCTAGCCACAATTTGTCGTTTTGTAAAGGCTTAAAATTTGTATATACCTTTTCTAATTCATTGTGAAGTTCTCTTGCTTCAGTATAATTGTCAGATTTACGTAGGCATTGAGCAAGAAAATAACCATTCCACTCGTTTTTCTCCAATTCCCAAAGCTGTTTATACAGGTTTAAGGCTTCGTCAATGTCGCCTTCCTGTTTTTTCTTCTTTGCTAATGTTTTTATTTCGTCTGTTGTCATTTTCTTAAGCTTGCAGCCAACTCACAGATTGGCGAAGTTATTCAACCACAAAACTACAAAAAATATTCTCATAACGGTAACAGGTTATTACTATTGATATAAAAGTTTGTTTTTAATAAAAATTTGTAGTCTATTTTTTTTGCCATACCGTTGGTTCAGCTACCACTCACCCGATTATTTTTCATCCAGCAACCAAGCGTCTTTATTGATTTTCTGGCGAATATCTTCTTTGTATTTTTCAGGATCATTGGTCTTGCAGTCAAAGACGATACCTACTCTGCGGAAACCTCCGTGGGTTTCGATATATGTTTGATACCCTTTCTTCTGTATTTTATTATTCAGGTCAGCAGCATTCTTGCTGTTTTTAAATGAGCCTATTATGATAACACAATCCGATGCTTTTAGCGCTTTACTTGGTTCTGTCACAGGTTTTGTCTCCGCTTTTTTAACAGGTACAACAACTTTTTCAGGAATTTCCGACTTTTTAGGAACGACGTGGTCTGATACAGGCGCTTCCGAAACTTCTGGCTTGAATACTTCTACAATATCTTTGTCTGTTATCGTATCTTCAGGAGCAAGTTCGTCAATAATTGGTTTTTCTTGTATTTGAGGTGCTTCTTGCTTTGCTATCACAGCCGTTTGAGCATTCGGTTTAGATTGCGTAAACCAATATCCAATGCAAAACAATGCAATAAGGGATATCAGCAAAGGAAATAAATATTGATTGAAAGAAGTAGGTTTATCAACGACTCTTTTTCGATTTATATCCGATAAAAAACCTTCATTATGCTTGATTCCTGTCGATACTGGTTCAACTTGTAGCATTTTCAATCCTCGATAGAGATTGAATGTTTCCGGATCATCCGCCGCAAAAACACCATTTTCTATTTTACCAAAATGTGCTAATGCAAAAGATTTTTTTTGGCGTAAAGCAACTTTATAATCAGCGGCTACAGCTGCTTGTGTGTGCGCCGCCAGATTAGCATCCATACCCGAATCTTCCAACAAAGCAGCAAAATCTTGAGGTTTTGTAGCACTTCCGTCGTATAAGATATGTGTTGACGGTGGTTGCAGGACAGTCATATAGCTTTGAAATGCAGCACCTGAGTAATCAAGGCTAAAAAGCCCGACTTCCGGCACGAAAACCGCACCATACTCCATTAACATCCGGTATAAATACCGTGAGTAAACCTGATTTTGCATTTAATACTAACTAACTATTCCTTATATTAATGAAATAATTGTGCCAAAAATACGTATTTCTCCAATAATGTTCCAGATATTTTAATTAAGAACCATAATTTTACAGTTTCATTTCAAAAGTTATAAACCATTAGTAGTTATTTGCTAATTGATTTTTGATGTTTAAATGTATAGAGAATAATTAATGTATAATAAAAAATCGTAATTCGATGTCGTTCAGTTAACAAAGAAGGTTCAATTAAATTTCGGTTAGATATTTTTCGGCTATTTGCCCGTCCCTAAAGGGAGAAGCCGAAAAAAATGCTCGTTCATCCTTTAGAATAAGAGGCAAATAACGAGCATTATACTTAGATGAAAAGAGAGATATATAACCTCCTATCTTCATTGAAAACCATTTTAAATCCTTAACTAAACGTCATTGATTCGTAATTCGTAATTGATTAAATAAATCCGATCGCTGATGAAGTTTTTGTCCTATGGTGTTATGTCTTATATGCTTTTGGCGTTGATATGGTGGACGATATTGCTGTCTAAAAACAACAATGAAATTTACACTAATAATATCGAATTGTTGCAAAAAAACGAAGAACTTATTCAACATCCTGAACAGTTGCAAATTGTAATAGATAAAACGAAATCACTTCACGAACGTAAAAAAAACATGATCATCGGAGAAGGTATTATTTTTGGTTTGTCTTTGGTCATAGGCATGTGGATGATACAAAAGGCTTACAACAAAGAAATCGAACAGAACAAAAATCAAAAAAACTTTTTACTTTCTATAACGCATGAATTGAAATCGCCCATTGCATCCGTGCAACTGATAGCCGAAACGCTTCAAAAGCGTAAAGTCTCCCAAGAAGATCAGGCGGATATGTATCAAAGCATTTTGCACGAAAATAAACGATTAGAAAAGCTCATCAATAATCTGCTGCTGGCGTCAAAGTTAGATGCCAATTATCAGTATAATTTTGAAGTTACCGATGTTAACCAGGTCATCAGGCAATGTATCGACCGGCAATTTCTACCCAATCCCAACGCTACAATCGTCTTTAATGACTCAGAAGCTCGATACATTCAAGGCGATAAAGAAGCCTTAGTTTCTGTGTTTACAAATCTGATAGAAAATGGCATTAAGTACGGAGCGAAAAAACCAGAAATAACTATTGCTCACAAAATTATTGACAAAAATATATCTATTATGATCAGCGACAATGGCTCCGGAATACCTGATAATGAGAAAGAAAAGATTTTTAGCCAGTTTTATCGCATGGGAAATGAAGATACAAGAAAAACAAAAGGAACAGGCTTAGGGTTATATATAACGAGCAAAATAGTTAAAGCTCATAAAGGAAAAATAATTGTCACAGACAATCCAACAGGTGGCAGCATTTTTAATGTGGTTTTACCTATGGCTTAATGGTTGATGATTGTCGGTTGATGACAGATAACAGTTGACAATGGACAGTGGACAATTCATAACTCATAATTCATAATTCATAATTCATAATAATACGTGCGCATTTTATTAGTTGAAGACGAAGAGGAGATTAGAAAAATCATAAAGATGAATCTTGTGCTTGAAGGCTATGAAGTCATCACAGCAGATAATGGACTTAAAGCGCTTGAAATCGTACAAAGTCAGCATTTTGACCTGATCATCCTCGACGTAATGTTACCCGAAGTAAATGGTTTTCAGATTTGTGAGCAGGTCAGATTAAGAAACTCGAAAGTAGGTATCATCATCGTTTCCGCAAAAGACACGTCCGAAGATAGGATAACCGGACTAAAACTCGGTGCCGATGACTACCTATCTAAACCCTTTATTCTCGAAGAGCTATTGCTCCGCATCCAAAACCTCCTAAAGAGAAGTATCGAAGAAGATAGCAAGGTTCTTGAAAAATATACTTTTGGCAACAATGCAATAAATTTTGTAACTTATGATGCTACAGGTACAAAAGGTGCTTTCAGGCTGACCAAAAAGGAAACGCTTTTGCTCAAGTTATTGATAGAGCGACAAAATGAAGTAGTTTCAAGAAACCAGATCCTTCAAGCAGTATGGGGATACGACGTGTATCCTTCAACACGAACGATTGATAATTTCATACTTTTACTCAGGAAATACTTTGAAGAAAACCCTCGTAAACCTAAATATTTTCATTCGATTCGAGGTGTTGGGTATAAGTTTACACCTTGACGATATTTGATTTTTGATTGACGATATACGATTTCTGATTTTGGAATATGGTAGTTCAGTTGTTGGCGTATTAGCGTATTAGGTTTATATGTCTTAACTACCAAAAGTCAATAAAACAATAAACCAATTACATAAACTCCTAACTACCTAAAACGCCAAATTGCTAATAACCTAAACCACAAACCCAATATAGTTAATCACTCCGACAACTAACAACAATTTAAAAATAATCAAGAAAACAACGTACCTGTCGCACTTGGTGGTACTTTGCCGATATGTTTATACGCTTTTGCAGTTGCTTCACGACCACGAGGTGTTCGTTGTATATAGCCCTCCATGATGAGGAACGGTTCATGTACCTCTTCAATCGTACCTGCTTCCTCTCCTACTGCGGTCGCAATCGTAGAAATACCAACAGGTCCTCCTTTAAATTTCTCAATAATCGTGGTCAAGATGCGATTGTCCATTTCGTCCAAACCACTTTCATCAACATTTAAGGCATCGAGACCAAAAGAAGCGATTTTCTTATCAATATTGCCATCGCCTTTTATCTGAGCAAAATCCCTAATCCTTCTGAGCAATGCATTGGCTATCCGAGGAGTACCTCGACTTCTTCGGGCGATTTCATAAGCGCCGTCTTCCGTTATATCGATACCTAAAATTTCGGCACTTCTGAAAAGGATTTTTTTAAGGGTATCTACATCGTAATAATCCAAGAGAAAAGTAATACCAAATCTTGCACGCATAGGCGCAGTAAGCAATCCCATTCTCGTGGTCGCTCCTACTAATGTGAACGGATTTAGATTAATTTGTATGCTTCTGGCACTTGGACCGGAATCAATCATAATGTCAATTCTGTAGTCTTCCATAGCCGAATACAGGTACTCTTCCACAACATTATTGAGCCTATGTATTTCGTCTATAAACAGCACATCTCCTTCTTCAAGGCTTGTAAGCAACCCAGCAAGATCGCCTGGTTTTTCCAATACTGGACCAGACGTAAACTTCATATTGGCCTCTAATTCGTGCGCAACGATATGGGACAATGTAGTCTTTCCAAGACCTGGTGGACCATGTAAAAGCACATGGTCAAGCGCTTCATCTCTAAGCTTGGCAGCCTGAATGAAGATACTCAGATTTTCCACAATCTTAGGCTGTCCGTGAAATTCGAGTAATTCCTTTGGACGCAAAGCCTTCTCCACCTGCTTATCTTCAGGTTTGAAATTTGCCTGATTTGGATCTAAATGTTCATTCATTCAATCGATAGTTACTTAGGCCGAGAAAGATGTTCCGCAACCACAAGTTTGTGTAGCATTGGGATTCGTAAAGATAAAACCACGATTGTTTAGGTCTTCTTTCCAGTCTATTTCCATACCAGATAAGTATATAGAATGGGATTTCTCCATAAATACTTTGATACCATTGATATCGTATTCTTCATCTTTCTCTTGCTTCACATCGAAACCCATGACATAGCTAAATCCAGAACAGCCGCCGCCTTTTACACCAATACGCAGTCCATGCTCGGCACTCAATTGTTCTTCTTGAATAATCCGAATAAGCTGGCTGATTGCCGAATCTGTCAATGTTACCGGAGCCACATTTGTTACTATACTATCAGACATAATTTTATTTAATTGTTAATTATTAATGATTGTTAGATGTCAGTTGTTGTTTGATGACACTACATATTACACTTTCAAATCTAACCTATTAAAACACGCAAATTGATGAAAAAGTTCAAACATTTTACACCGCTTCTACCCTTTCCACTTCCAATGTAAACAATTGTTCATAATAGGCTGCTGCCATAGTATCCGATGAAAATTGCGGTACTATCTCCTTCATGGCATTCTTCACTATGGATAGCCATTTTTGAGGCTCTTTGTAATACAGAGGTAGGATTTCTTTGTTTAGTATCTCTATTATTGATGCTGCTTCTAAATCATCTTGTTCTTCCAATGTCAATGCTCTGTCCGCCGCAGGTATCAAAAAGGCATTGTGTCCATGTACTGCAAACTCGGGTATCCATCCGTCTGGAATGGAAAAATTGACCGAAGCATTCATGGCTGCCGTCATGCCACTCGTTCCGGAAGCTTCTCTGTATAGTTTCGGATTATTGAGCCAGATGTCAGACCCACGCTTCAAAATTGCTGACAAATTCAGTTCATAGCCAGTCAGTACCGCCACATTTGGCATATCTAAAGTATCCTTAAGTATTCGGTTGAAAGTCGTAATCGCACAGTTGTCCTTTGGATAGGGTTTGCCTGCCCAGATGATTTGAACCGGCATCTCTTTATTCGTTACCAACGATTCAAAGCGTTCCATATCCTTCATGATTAAGTCTGCTCGCTTATATTCCGCAAATCTTCTCGCCCAAACGATAGTCAATATATTTTCATCAAAGATTTTACCCGTCTGGTCAGCGACAATCTTGAATAATTCACGTTTTAAGGCGTGTTTTCTATGAATTAATGCGGTGTCATCGTTGTCAGCCAATGCATTTTCAAGCCATTCATCTTTCCAGTATGCTTTATTTTGACTATTGGTAATATGCGTTATCTCACAAATATTGTCGTAACCAGACCACATCTGCCGTGACACAGCTCCATGCATTTCGGAAACACCATTGGCTATTTTAGCAAATTGTAACGCAGCAAGGGTATAATTAAGACGACCTCTCTCTATGGTTATCAAAGACTTAATCTCGTCGTCTTCAAGCCCGTTAAAGAATGACATTTTACTTAGCAAATCAAAATCATGGGATTCATTACCTGCTTCTTCAGGTGTATGAGTTGTAAAAACCAATCTTTTACGAACCTCATCAATATCCTTAAATTTCGAATACAAATAAAACGACAATGGCAATGCATGTCCTTCATTCAAATGATAAATCTCCGTCTTTAAGTTCAGAATATCCAACAATTTAGCACCGCCAATGCCCAAAACGATAGATTGTGCGATTCTGGTTGATTCATTTGCATCGTACAAATTGTGTGTGATCGTTCTCGATAATGTATCATTTTGTTCGATATCTGTAGTCAATAAAAAAATCGGCGCGCTACCAAATACATCAGGCTTTAGCAAAAATGCTTTAACATACACTGTTGCGTTGTGAACTGTAACGGGAAATACGATCTTCGTATCAGTTAGAAATGAATATCTTTTCAGGGTATAATCGACCTTCATCGCTCCGTCTAATCCACGAGTCTGATCATAATATCCAAATTTCCAAAGCATACCTATGCCAACTAAATTTTGCTTTAACGTATAGGCGCTACGCATGTGTGATCCTGCAAGGAAGCCAAGACCTCCGCTATATATTTTTAATGCCTGATCTATAGCAAATTCCATAGAAAAATAGGCGACAGGCTTTTTGAAAGCTTCTGCTGGTTCATAACCAAAAATCTCAGATTTAGATATCATGATTTACGTTGTGAAATTCTATAAAAAAAATTAAGGGTGCAAAATTAACACAATTTCTGGTCTAAACATCACTTTTGTGTAATAAGTGTGTTGGAGTTAGACTTAATTCACTAAAATACAATGCGATACATTTTTATAAAAATATAATAGGAAAGAGCCTAAAGATTACTCACTTCGTCATTATTACAAATGAAGTTATCTGAATTCAGATTCCTCACTTCGTCATCATTACATATAAAATATTCAAAAATGGATTCCTTTCCAGCTTTTTTACAATTGAAGTTATCTGAATTCAGATTCCTCACTTCGTTCGGAAGTACTGCGACTATGATAGAGGGAGAGCGTGGCGGCTTTGCCACCACGCTCTATTTATGAGATATTGTTTTCATGTGTGGAAGTGTTCTTATTCAGCAAGTCATTCATCAGGTCGTTTACTTGTTGGGTAAAGGTCTTCTTATTTTTGACAATCCCTTTGTCAGTTACCAATTCATTCCACTCTGGATTCATGCTGTTTATGAGTTCATTTTTCTTATGTCTATTCCACCTTTTCAGTTCTTTTTCCCGTTTAATTGCTAATTCAAAATATAGAAACTCTTAAGTAATAAATACAGTATTCAAGATTGTATTTATCAGTAAATGAGTTTTTAATTACGTGGTTTTTATGTTCATGAACTCTACGAACCAGGTCATTAGTAACACCAATATACAACGTTGTACGATTCAAATTCGTCATTATATAAACATAGCCTACTGAATTCATGGCTGCATCTTTTATATTTTAAATCGAATGTTATTGATTATTAATTAATTCAGGTTGTCAATGCATTTAGTTGTAAGATTACTCATTACACTGCGGAATGACAGCATTGTCATTATTAAGGAGGAGCGTGTCGGCATGCCGACACGCTCCTCCTTCCTCCAAATAGTGACCGTCTTTCCGAACGAAGCGAGGGATCTCTTTTCCAATTCGTCAATATTCCTTTCTCAACGAATTGGATGCCATTTTCGTTCTTCAACAACTATCCTTTCAAAGCATATTTTAACAACTTATGTCATTCTAAAAGAAACGTATAATACCACACATTAATTTATCCTGAACAAATTCCATCAAAAACTCTCTGGTTGCTGTCCCCATTGCTCTGGCGAACGCCAAAGTGACGAAAGCAATAATTCCCTCATGAAAAGAAATTCTTTTGGCAATCGATTATAAAATGTTGAAAATAACTCCTGATGTGATAGCAATTCTTTTTTCCAAACTTCTCTATCTATCGTCATTATTTTTTCAAATTTATCCTGTGGATAATCTAAGCCATTCCAATCAACATCTTTGTATCTTGGCACCCAACCGATTGGACTTTCGACAGCCGAACCTTGTCCATGAATACGGTCAAAAATCCACTTCAGGACACGAATATTCTCTCCAAAACCAGGCCATATAAATTTACCGTTTTCGTCTTTTCTAAACCAATTGACGTTAAAAATACGTGGTGCATCAGGGAGATTCCTTCCAAATTGAAGCCAATGATTGATATAATCTCCAATATTGTATCCCATAAATGGCAGCATGGCAAATGGGTCTCTTCTCACTACGCCTTGTGCACCAAAAGCAGCTGCTGTCGTTTCGCTACCCATAGTAGCCGCTGTATAAACACCGAAATTCCAGTTAAATGATTGATATACTAAAGGTATTCCCGTTGCTCTTCTTCCACCAAATATAAAAGCGGCCACAGGTACACCTTCTTTACTATCATAATTTTCGTCAACCGCTGGATTTTGTGAAGCCCTTGCCGTAAAACGACTGTTAGGGTGTGCTGCTGGTTTATCACTGTTTTTATCATAAGGCATACCATGCCAGTCGATCATATTGTCAGGAATTTCCTTTGATTTGCCTTCCCACCATACATCTCCATCTGCCGTCACAGCTACATTGGTAAAAATGGTATTGGCTTTAATGGTTTCCATTGCATTTGGATTGGTATCGTAATTGGTACCTGGAACCACACCAAAATAACCGCTCTCAGGATTAATGGCCACTAATCGACCGGATTTTTCTCTGTGTATCCAAGCTATATCATCTCCAACAGTGGTGATTTTCCAACCGTCGAAAGAAGCTGGTGGTATCAACATGGAAAAATTCGTCTTTCCACAAGCACTCGGAAATGAGGCCGCCAAATACGCTTTTTTCTTTTCAGGAGATTCTACACCCATGATCAACATGTGTTCAGCCATCCATCCTTCTTCACGAGCCATCGTAGATGCTATCCTAAGGGCAAAACATTTTTTACCTAATAGTGCATTTCCACCGTATCCACTACCATAAGAAATAATCAGTCTTTCATCTGGAAAGTGAGTGATATATTTCTCCTTATTACATGGCCATTTCACATCCTCATCTCCTGGATTGAGTGGAGCTCCAACCGTATGAACACACTTAACGAAATCACCATTTTCTATATATGGCAATGCCTGATCACCCATACGGGTCATGATATTCATACTGACTACCACATACTCAGAGTCAGTGACTTGAATCCCATACCTTGAATATGGCGAACCAATAGGTCCCATACAAAACGGTATGACATATAACGTCCTGCCTTTCATACAACCTTTGGTTAGATCGTTCAGGATAGCCTTCATTTTTGATGGTTCCATCCAATTATTCGTTGGACCTGCATCGTCTTTGGTGCGGCTACATATAAAAGTTCTATCTTCTACCCTTGCCACATCACTTGGATCGCTAAAACACGCAAAACTATTAGGTCGAATGTTTTCGTTAAGTTTGATAAATGTCCCTTTATCCACCAGTAACTGACATAAACGATTATACTCTTCTGTAGAGCCATTACACCAATAGACACTATCGGCTTGAAAATAGGTAGCCATACTTTCTACCCACGTATCGATGTTGTCTCTACCTGTTTTTGCATCGTTAGAGACAAAGACTGAATCACTCATGATATTTTGTAATTTGTTAATTATTGTTATTTAAAACACAAATTTAGCAATATCCGAGATAATATTTTATAAATAAACGAATTTTAATTAGTATTTTTTTTAATTATTTAAATAACCTTATGACGTACATCGCTTTGTATAAGGAAACAAAAACGAACTTGTATGCCAATATCAAAATTTAGAAGTGGTTATGATTTCATTTCTATCAAAATTTGTTACTTTGCACGCTCGTTTTATTTAATGGCGAATGGAAAATTGAAAATTAAGCGTTGAATATTGAAAATTCACCATTAACAATTAACCATTTAATTAATAATTTGCCTCTTGATTCAATAAAATAATTATGATACTTATAACAAATGACGACGGTATAGCCGCTCCAGGTATCAAAGCACTTATAGAAGTTGCTTCTATGCTTGACGAAGTCCTTGTCGTAGCTCCTGACTCGCCTCAATCAGGTAAAGGACATGCCGTCACGCTCAATCAACCTCTAAAACTGCGAAAAGTACATCTTTTTGATAACATCGAAGCTTATGAATGTTCCGGTACGCCTGTCGATTGTGTCAAACTTGCCAAACACGTTATTGCGAAGGACAAAAAAATTGATTTGTGCGTTTCTGGTATCAATCACGGTTCCAATGCTTCTATCAATATCATATATAGTGGCACGATGTCCGCAGCCATGGAAGCCAGCCTTGAAGACGTTCCCTCGATAGGATTTTCGTTATTGGACTTTAGCTTTGAAGCGGATTTCGGAGGTGCTAAAATATATGTTGAAAAAATAATCAGACAAGTTTTAGAGAATCCAATGACCAATTGTAAACTACTCAATGTTAATATCCCAAAATGTCCTGTAGATAAAATACGTGGCATCAAAGTTTGCCGGCAGGCGAATGGACTTTGGAAGGAAGACTTTCAGATCGGTACAGACCCTCGAGGCGATAATTATTATTGGTTAACTGGTGAATTTGTCTGTGATGAAGACCCTACTTTAGTGGATCACGACATTTGGGCGTTAGACAATCACTATGTATCAGTTGTGCCTTCGGGACATGATCTGACGCATTATAACGGTTTGAATCATTTTAAATATTTAGAAAATATAAATTGACATCATGGAAAAGAATTCTTTAATAATGGGTTTTGTAATTGGTGCTATTGTTCCTGTACTTGGTTTTTATCTCATAGAAATTTTGTTTAACTTGGCTACTGATATGGGTTGGATGGCAGAAGTTTCTATGTCAACAGGAGCGAGAAGGTTCCGAACTATGGCGCTACTTGCTATCTGTACCAACCTCATTCCATTTAACATTACAAAATCAAAAAAAATGGATGAGACCATGCGTGGAATAGCCTTCCCTACCCTCATCTATGTTGGTGCCTGGATATATACTTTCTACGATCAATTATTTGCATAAAGCAATGAAATACTATCTCATAGCTGGAGAAGCTTCTGGAGATTTACACGCTTCCAACCTCATGCTCAGCCTTAAAAAGATGGATGCTGAGGCAACTTTTGTTTGCTTAGGTGGAGACCAAATGCAGGCGGCTGGTGGACAATTAGTCGAACATTATCGCAATACGGCTTTCATGGGTTTTGTCGAAGTGGTGAAGAATGTCGGTAAGATCCTCAACTATATCCGCATTTGTAAAGCAAGTATCCTGAAAGAACGTCCTGATGTACTGATACTCATCGACTATCCCGGATTTAATCTGCGTATAGCCAAATGGGCAGCAAAACAGCGTATAAAAACCGTATATTATATCACACCACAAGTATGGGCATGGCATCAATCCAGAGTACACGATCTGGCTAAATACACGGATTTACGGTTAGTCATTCTACCTTTTGAGGCTGCTTTTTTTAATAAATTTGGCTATACCGCTCACTATGTTGGTCATCCGCTGACAGATGCTATTCAAAAATTCCAGCCTGATGCGGCTTTTATAGACCAGTTTAAGGCTAAAAATGTCATAGCGTTGCTCCCAGGTAGCCGAAAACAAGAAATACAGTTGATATTACCACCTATGTTGGAAGCACTGAAATCGTCTGAGCATGAAATACTTTTGGCCGGTGCTCCTGCTATTCAAGACGAACTGTACCTTAATATATTGCAGCAGTCGGGTATGAGCGAAAAAGTCAAATTAATCCGAAATAAGGCTTACGACATACTATCCATCGCGAAGTATGCCCTTGTCGGTAGTGGCACAGCGACATTGGAAACAGCACTTTTCCGTGTGCCGCAGGTCGTTTGTTACAAAGGAAACTATTTTTCATACCTCATAGCAAAGCGGCTTGTCAAGATACCTTATATATCATTGGTCAATCTGATATCCGATAAAGAAGTCGTCACGGAGTTAATCCAAGACGATCTCACAGCCCAAAACATTCGATTGGAATTAGAACAGCTCAAGCTACATGAATCTCGGGTTCAATCCGATTATGACGCTATCATACAATTATTGGGCAATGCAGGCGCTTCTGATAAGGCAGCAGCATATATAAATAATTTATTGCAAAACTCATGACAATTCACGACATATACACGCAGTTCATCAATGATATCCTTGCCACAAGATGGCAGGAATTAGTCAGTACGATCACACAAATAGCCAGTGTATGGTATGCCCGCAAAAACAATATCCTCGTCTATCCTACCGGGATTATTGGCGTTTTGCTCGCATTCTGGGTATATCTCTTCATAGCACAGCCACCTTTGTATGCCGATGGAATACTGAATCTGTATTACTTCGCCATGAGCGCTTATGGCTGGAATCAGTGGTTGAAGAAAACAGAAAGTGACGAAGATACCTTTCCTATCAGTTGGTGCAATACTAAGGAATTGGCAACCGGTATCATCGGCTTCGTAGTAGCATGGATCGCTATATACTTCCTACTACACTACATGACAGATTCCAATACGCCACTATTAGATTCGTTAGTATCATCCACGGCGATGACAGCGATGTGGTGGATGGCCAAAAGGAAAATAGAAAATTGGATAGCCTGGATTGTAAGCAATATCATAGCGATTCCGCTCAATTTCTATAAAGGATTTATGCTTTTCACAGTCATGTATGTAATATTTTTGGTGTTAGCTTATATGGGGTATCGAACGTGGAAGAAGAAAGTTTAAGTGGTTGTCGGCTATCTGTTTTAAAGGGCGATTTATGAGGGTGGTTACTTTATGCTCGGAGATTCAATCTCGAATTATTATAATCATCCAACAGATATACAGTCAAACACACAAAAACATCACTTCATATTCGTACAATGTATTTACCTACCCTCAACCTTCAAAAACCGTTCTATCATCCTATTTGTTGTGGAAAATTGGATAACAAAAGCCATGACTACACAGATGATTATTGTAAGCAGGATGTAGTACCATTGTAGTATCTCGGCAATAATACTATCTGAATAGATAAGATAAAAACATAAACTTGCCACAAAGACGACCATGACAAGGACAGACTTGACCGACATCCAAAACGCATTCATGAAATAGGGTTTCTTGATAAATGATCGTTCCGCACCTACCATTTGCATCGTTTTGATTTCCTTGATATCACTGTACAATGTCAGTTGTATCGTATTGTAAATAATAGAAAGTGAGAGAATCACAAAGCATATTGCTAAGATAAGTATGCCCATTGATACACGTTCTAAATTGGCCTGAACCATATCTAAACTTTCATTTTCATAGTAGAGATATAGCACTCCTTTTTCGAGTTCAATTTCCTTTTTTATCTCTTTGATTCTACTCTCTGAGTATGCTTCCGAGCTCAAGTTAAATTTTATCAGGTCGTTGAAAGGATTGCCATCTATTTCATCACTGATATTAAGTTCTTTTGCCATGAGGTTTAAAGCGGATTCTTTATCAAGATATTCGACAGACTGCGGCAATACACCTTGATAACTTAGGATCGTCTGTTTTAAATATTCTATATCTCCCTTTGGTAGATCATTCTTCAACTCGACGAGAATATTGACATTTTGCTTTACAATATTGGCAATATTGGATGCATGAAAAAATATCAGCAAAAACAATGATATCAAGACCAACACAATAGACGTGGAAATGGTAGCATATAACTGTGAAGGCTTTCTATTTTTTTGCATTTAAAAAGTGTAGCTGAAATTACATAAACGAATTAAAGTATTTAGACAAAATGAAGCGCTTACAATACAACCCATAACATGAGTTACTAATGCTTACAAACTTCCTTGATTACCTTTTTACATACATCACTTCCTTGACGGCTTTGATCACCTTTGTAGGCGTTGGTAAGTATTCATCTAAGAAAGATGCCGCATAAGGTAATGATGTATCCGCTGCATTCACTCGTGTAATAGGTGCATCGAGATAATCAAAAGCATATTTTTGCATAGTATAAGCGATCTCCGAGCTAACACCAGCAAATGGCCAACTTTCGTCCACGACAACCATTCTATTGGTCTTTTTGACGGATGCCACCAATGTTTTGTAATCTAATGGTCGGATCGTCCTCAAATCTATCACTTCTGCGGAGATACCTTCTTTTGCTAATTCGTCGGCTGCCTGTTTTACGACTTCCATCATTTTATTGTAAGAAACGATCGTAACATCGGTACCTTCTCTTCTTATAGCTGCTTTACCGATCGGAACGAGGTAATCGCCATCAGGAATTTCGCCTTTTAGGCCATACATAATTTCGGATTCCATCACACATACAGGGTCATTGTCGCGAATGGCGGATTTGAGCAGCCCTTTAGCATCTGCCGGGTCTATACAAGATATCACTTTCAAGCCAGGTACATTGGCCATCCAGCTTTCGAATGTCTGTGAATGTTGTTGTGCTAATTGCCCTGCCGATCCTGACGGACCACGAAATACGATCGGACACATAAAATCTCCACCTGACTGAGATAATGTTTTAGCTGCATTATTGACGATCTGGTCGAATGCCAACACTGCGAAGTTCCATGTCATAAACTCTACGATCGGTCTTAGACCATTCATCGCTGCTCCAACGCCGATACCTGTAAATCCAAGTTCTGCAATAGGCGTATCTATAACCCGATTTGGACCGAATTCATCGAGCATGCCTTTACTTACCTTATAGGCTCCGTTGTATTCTGCTACTTCTTCTCCCATAAGAAAGACGGACTCATCTCTTCTCATTTCTTCGGACATAGCCTCGCCCAATGCTTCTCTCAGTGTCAATATTCTGGACATAAAATTATATGTTATACTTTTTTTATCAAATTTTGGAATGGCAAAGATAATCAAATTTTAGCTTCTACCTATCAATTTACATCATGTTGTCTTCTGCCTTGTGGCTAAATCATTTAAAATATAGTAACTAATCAGGTTTATGCTTTCAAATCACAAAAATAAGAGCATTTTTCGTCAGACGAAGCTACTTTTTTAGTTAATAGCAGTGCTATTGACGAAAAAGAGCTGAAGTATCACGGAAAATCATCATTTTTGATTGAAATTGATCACACCTGAGTAGTTACAAAATATAATCAGAGATTAAACTTCGCTTTAACCCGATCAACGTAATCCAATTTTTCCCAAGTAAATGTTTCTACGGTTATTGTTTTAAAATTACCAGACCCGTCCTTAAATGTTACTTCTTTCGTCTCCGGCTTTCTACCCATGTGTCCGTAAGATGCGCTATCACTATAAATAGGGTTTCTGAGCTTTAAGCGTTGTTCTATAAAATACGGTCTCATATCGAATATTTCACTAACTTTAACTGCGATCTCGGCATCTGACTGATTGACTTTAGAGGATCCATAAGTGTTCACATAGATATTGGTAGGTTTAGCTACGCCAATAGCATACGATACTTGAACCAACACTTCGTCACAAACACCTGCGGCAACGAGATTTTTGGCTATATGTCGTGTAGCGTAAGCACTTGACCTGTCCACTTTACTCGGATCTTTTCCTGAAAATGCACCACCACCATGAGCACCTTTGCCGCCATAAGTGTCAACGATGATCTTCCTACCTGTTAGTCCTGTATCTCCATGTGGACCACCGATGACAAATGTTCCCGTTGGATTGATATGATAGGTAATATTATCGTTAAATAATGCCTGAATGTGCGCAGGCAATTTAGCAATTACTCTTGGTATTAAGATTGATATAATGTCCGATTTTATTTTAGTTAGCATAGCGTCATCATCCGCTTGCTTATTACCTGTTTTAATAAAATCGTCATGTTGTGTAGAAACTACAATGGCATCTATCCTTAACGGTGTATTGTCGTCCGAATATTCGATAGTTACTTGTGATTTTGCATCTGGACGCAAATAAGTAATATCGCTATTCTCTCGTCTGATTTCTGCTAATTCTCTTAATATCAAGTGTGAAAGTTCAAGTGCTAACGGCATATAACTCTCGGTTTCGTTGGTTGCATACCCAAACATCATGCCTTGATCGCCAGCACCTTGGTCTTCCTTATTTTGTTTATCTACACCCTGATTTATATCTGGAGACTGCTCATGAATAGCGGATAACACACCACAGGAATTAGCTTCAAACATATATTCTGACTTCGTGTAACCAATTCTACGGATTACATCTCTGGCTATTTGCTGTACATCGAGATACGTTTTAGATCTGACTTCTCCTGCCAATATAACCTGACCAGTAGTAACTAATGTCTCGCAAGCTACTTTAGAATCTGGATCAAATGCAAGAAAATGATCAACTAATGCATCTGATATTTGGTCGGCCACCTTATCCGGATGTCCTTCTGAAACAGATTCTGATGTAAATAAATAAGGCATAATTAATGGATTTTTATAAAAAATGATATTGAATCGCAAAAATACAACTTCGCATTACTCATTACCAAAATAAAATATGAATATTTATAATATAATACATGAGCGTAATACCCGATTCATTGCTAAATGTGCTTTATTTTTTAACTTATTTCTAAAAAGTGGAAGTCCAATTTTTCTCCTGGTTAGTCCCCATATTGCTTACTTTTTTAGCCCTTTTTAGGCCTTTTTCTTCGCTATCAATATAGTATGTATGTCAAAAGCTGCTTCTGAAGTTTTGTACACAACCCTAAAAGTGTCTATTTCCCTAAATCCTGATTTATTGAGTTGTGCCTTTACGTCGTCTGAATTATAATACTGGAAGAAACTCTATATTTGTGGAATCACTTTAAATGCTAAATTGCTATTTACACCATTTAGTTAAACAAAATTGTGTGGCCATGATGTGTCGTGCGATTATCTAATACAACATTCCAACAAAGCCTTTCCTTCAAGCGCGCCTATGAATGTATCGCCGACTTCTACCCTACCTACTCCAGCTGGCGTGCCGGTAAAAATAAGGTCTCCGGTTTGAAGTGTTATGTATTGAGAGATAAAATGTATCAGATAGTCAATGGAAAAAATCATATCAGCCGAGTTCCCGTCCTGTACAATACTATTCTCTTTAAGCAGTTGAAAATGTAACGCATTCATATCAAGCTCGCTTTTAGGTAGGAAATCTCCGATACATGCCGAAAAATCAAATGCTTTGGCAAGCTCCCACGGATGACCTTTTGCTTTCAGCTGATCCTGTACATCACGGGCTGTAAAATCTATACCCAACCCGATTTCATCATAATATCCGGCTGCGAACTGTTCTTTAATTGCTTTTCCAGGCTTTTTAATCTTGATGACGATTTCAAGCTCATAATGGATATCATTGCTAAAGTATGGTATATAAAAGGGCTTCCTATCCGTCAGTAAAGCAGTTGACGGTTTCATAAATATCAGTGGAGATTCTGGCACAGGATTGTTCAATTCCTTAGCATGATTGATGTAATTACGACCGACACAAATGATTTTCATCCGATTATCAAATTTTTAAAAAACCAGAAATTATTGATTCTCTTCGGTAATAATACCCGTTTTTTGCCCAAAATAATCTACAAAACGTTGCATTTCGTTGGCAAGATCGCTGTTATTCGTTGATCTGAAATAGGTATCTCCCAAAGATCTCAACGTTTGAAAAATAAACCTGTCCATTTCTACCACCTGCATTTCTTTAGTCCAAAGATCTATTTTGAATGTATCTTTATATTCTTTGTCGAAAAGTGCTAATGAAAATGCCTTACATTCTGTATAATTAGGACCTTGTGGATTGGCATCTGACTTCCACCGAATGGATATTGGAAGCTTGGCATCATCCAGTTCAATTTCCAATTCAATCTTTGACTTTGTTGTTGATTCGCTACTCATCTTTCAATTATTTTTTTCTATCATTACTTATTAATACTACGAACTATCTCAAAGCATTTTCAAAATCCTGCATTATATCTTCGATAGCTTCGATACCTACAGACACTCTAATCAACCCGTCTGTAATACCATTGGCTTCACGGACAGATCTATCTATACGTAAATGTGAACTTGAGGCAGGATGCAAAATCAATGTATCCACATCTCCAAGTGTTGGTGCTATCGTACAATGCTTAAATTTATTGATAACATCGAACGCCGCCTGTGCATTGCCGTCTATTTCAAAACTCAAAACACCACCAAAATATTTCATTTGCTTAGAAGCGATATCGTGATAGGCATTGTCTTTCAGCCCGTTATAATACACCTTTTTTACCCGTTGATGACTACTTAGAAACGTTGATAATTTACCGGCATTTTCACAGTGTTGTTGCATACGCAAGTACAATGTTTTTAGGCCGTTATTGATCAGCCACGCATCCCATGGATTGCAGGTTGAACCAATGAGTTTGAGATTCATCCCGATTTGGTTTCGCTGTTTTTCATGGTGTGTCACGATGATACCTGCGATAGAATTGCCATGACCATTCAGATATTTAGTCGTTGAATGTACGACAAAGTCAATACCTTGTCCAAGTGGTTGTTGTATGACTGGTGTACAAAAAGTATTGTCCACACAAGACCACACACCGTATTTACGTGTCAATTTCGCTACAGCGTACAAATCAATACATCGCAACACAGGATTGGAAGGTGTCTCAAAATATACCATTTTAATATCCCTATTTGTCTGTAAATGATGTTCGACAGATGCCAAATCATCAAAATTACAGAACTGAATTTTAATCCCGAGATTGGTCAAAACTTTTAAAAATAATTCTGTAGTACCACCATATAAATCTTCTTGGGTCAAAATCGTATCGCCAGATTTCAGCAGTGACATCATCAAGACAGAGATAGCTGCCATTCCTGAACTTGTCAAAAAGCCATAAGCTTTCAGCCCACTACCATAAGCTTCCAAATCTGCTATTTTTTGCGCTACAACATCAACCGTCGGATTGCCATAGCGGCTATATACATATCCCTCTTTATCGCCTTTGAATATCTCGACACTATCTTCAATATTGTCAAAAGTAAATGAAGAAGTCGCATATATCGGAAGCTGATGCGGATGTGTCTGTTGCAACTCTTTATACTCTTTAACACATAGCGATTGGATACTTATTTTTTTACTCATAAAAATGTTTATATTCTGTAATCTCTTTGTTTAAAAATCCACCCTAAGTTTGACATTGATACGTCTTCCTGTCAAGTTATTGGGCAAGGCATACTCATCGTTAATGATTGTTTTGACCCAATTGACCGAAGCCTGATTAGCAATACCTAATAGGTTGAATGCTTCGATACTTAACCAGCTGTTTTGTGCAAAAGACATAATATTGTTAGGTTTAGAATACTTCCATTCGGCTTTCCACAATTGGAATGAGAAGCCAATATCCACTCTTTTATACGGTTTCAAGCGGAAAAAGTTTCTAAATTCTACATTATTTTCACGTGTTCCATAAGGCAATCCTGTTCCAACAGAAAAATTTAGATTGACCTTGATATTCTCATTTTTTGGAAGATAATCTTGAAAAAACATATTCAAGGTCATCAACTGGTCTGTTGGCCTTGGCACGTCATTTACTACATAAGGTACTCGCATCGAATCTTCCACGGTATATCGAAGATGATTGACACCATTCAATGCTTCACGCGCTCTCAGAAAAGAAAGATTTATCCATGACTCTGCTCCGGGAACAAACTCTCCATTAATCCTGAAATCTAAGCCGGTAATATAGCCAGTGGCATTATTTTCTCCTGCATATCGGATGCGCACATTATCAACTTCATAAGAAACCATATCGGAGAGTTTCTTGTAATACAACTCGCTTATAATCCTAAATGGTTTTTTGCTGATACTTGGCCAATCAAAATCGTAGGACAATCCACCAACGATATGAATCGACTTCTGCGATTGAAGATCCGTGTTGACCGTGCCGTCAATCCTGCGCATTTCCCTATAAATTGGCGCTTGATTATAGACACCTCCAGATACTTTAAACGATATCTTTTTATCCCAAGTCAATGGTCTATAATACAATTGTACTCTCGGGCTGAAAAGCAATTCATCGCTGATACTGCGGTAGGTAGCCCTAATACCACCAATCAGCTTAAATTCATGTTTGTTTCCAGCAAATGTGATTCCGTCTTGAATATAGGCTTGCCATTTATCATTATTCAGGATATTTTGAGTTTTCAATAGCTTTGAGAGTGCTATTTCTGTACCTTTATATGGCAAAGAATACCCTGCTGAATCTAAGCGTTCCCATTCATTCAACTTGTCATCGAAGTATTCGTGCTGATACTTAACACTCCATTGTAAAAAATGGGTGGGCGATGTATTATTAGTTGAATTTTGAAATTCAATACCACCTTTATATTCAATATTATAAATCTGATTGAATAGATAATTTCGGCTATATGTATGTTGCGTTCCTGTACCAAGTACGGCAATTTCATTACCTGTATTAGAGCCAATAGCCGACTCTATTTGTACTAAGCGATAATGCCCTAAAATATCAAACTTTTCTTCCTCCGCAGCTCTGTATCCGGACACCAATAACTTCATTACTAATGGATTCTTTTCCCTTTCAGGTACATAAGTAAACGCCGCACCAGTCATGGCATACTTAAAATTGTCATTCTCCTGACCTTCAAATATGGTATTGAGCTCAATCTGAAAATCTATGGTACCTTTTTTACTTTTTCCAGAAGCAGGTTTAAAATTGTAATTGCTGGTATTGTAGTTGGACATCACGCTTACCTGAAATGCTTTTGAAAGCTCATAACTCACAAAAGCCTGTAAATCCATGAATGTCGGCACATATTCTCCCTTTATGTCTAATGAGCTCAGTAAATTAGCGTTTGATTTATATCGCCAACCTACTAAATATCTCAACTTATTATAGGCATTAGCGCCCAATCTTTTACTACCTTCAAGATGAAGCGATGTGCCTAATAAGCTTGCTGTTGCACTGCCTCTGAATTCTGTTGGGACTTTATATCGGATATCCAGTACTGAAGACATCTTATCGCCATATTTACTTTCAAAACCTCCCGATGAAAACGACAAATCCCTTATCAAATCAATATTTGGAAAGCTAAGACCTTCCTGTTGTCCACTCCTAATCAATTGTGGCCTGAATATTTCAAAGTCATTGACATAAATGAGATTTTCATCATAATTTCCACCTCTCACACTATATTGAGAAGTAAGCTCACCACCAGAACCAGCATTCAAGCCCAAGGCGATGTGTGGCAATATACTCTCAAAATTGCCTGAAGCTGACGGTAGTATTTTTAATTCTGTCACTTCTTCCCGAACCATTCCTATATCATCGATCTTTCCGGCACGAACATATATTTCCATACCGGAAGATTTAGATACCATGTCAATATTAATATTTCGTTTTTGTCCGGATAGCATCGGATTAATGGATATAGTCATATCTTCATATCCGACACGAACGATTTTTAGTTTGACTTTTTGATTGACTGGAACCGTAATTTTATACAAACCATGATAATCCGATTCCACAGTATTGGTAGTACCTTCCTGAACAACAGAAGCATATTCTATACCTTCACCACTATCTAAATCTCTGACGACACCAAACACCACTGGCGATTGTGCTGTAACCCAATACACATTCAACAAAAAAAACAAAATCCAAGTAAATCTTTTCACTCCTATCTCTTAATAAATCACCATAATGTAACGAAAGAATGTTTTAATTATTTTGCAGTTGACTCATAGAAAACATCCTTAGTATAAAAGTATCATGCATACAACCCTTTAATACCGATATTTTTCAAGGCATAAACCACCAAATTAGGGTTTTCGGCGCTAAAAACACTATTTCCCGCAACGAGCACATCCGCACCAGCTTGAAGTATGGCTTCTGCATTTTGTTGGCCAATACCACCGTCCACTTCTATTAAAGCATGTGCATTTTTGGTTGTGATCATCTCTTTCAGCACCTTAATTTTATTAATCGTATTGTAAATAAACTTCTGTCCACCAAATCCAGGATTAACACTCATCAACACGACGATATCAACATCTTCAATAATATCTTCGAGCAACTGAATCGAAGTATGTGGATTGACTGCAACACCTGCTTTTGCTCCAGTATCCTTAATCTGTTGGATAACCCGATGAAGATGTGGACATGCTTCTACATGCACAGAAATATGATCCGCACCAGCATTTCTAAACGTTTCAATGTATCTTTCAGGCTTTTCAATCATCAGATGAACATCCAAAGGTAATTCGCTATATTGCTTTGCCACTTTGACGATCTCTTGACCGAAAGAAATATTTGGTACAAACACACCGTCCATAACGTCCACATGAAGCCAATCAGCATCAGTCTTATTAATCATTTCTATATCTCGCTGAAGATTCCCAAAATCAGCGGCAAGTAGTGACGGCGCTATTAAATGTTTTATCATAGGATTTTTTAAAATGGTTAATTGTTAATGATAAATGGTTAATTTTGTTGACTGTTGGCTATTAGCCTTCAATACTTTCAATTCTCAACTTTCAACATTCCAACAATTACAATAAAAAAAGCTCAATATTGATCGCAAAGGTCACAATATTGAGCTTAATATTCAAATTATTTTAATGTTATCTCAATATGAAGATTTTATATGGGACAACAATTTTGTTTGTTTTAATATTTAACAGATACAAACCACTTTGAACGTCTTGTACATTAAAAGATACAATTTTGCTTTCACTATGGATGAATTGTTGTTCTTTAATAAGTTGTCCAGTTGTATTTAACAGTTGTATTACAAAATCATCGGCAATATTTTTTGTCATTTCTATCTGCACAATGTCATTGGCTGGGTTTGGAAATACCTTAATACCATATTCTGCTAAGAGGTCTGCTACACCAACAGTAATACCTACAACTTTAGTAATGGTGTCACTTCCACATCCATTAGAAGTAATGAGCTCTACTCTATATTCACCACTATTCGTATAAGTATGTTCAGGATTGATATCAAAACTAACACTTCCGTCACCAAAATCCCAAAATTGAGTTGATTGCCCTGACCCCGTCAAAAGAAACTGAACGGTACCGTCATTCGCAACAAAATCAAAGTCTGCTTTAGGCCCAGTTGTAACATGAACTGTCGAATGAATGGTATCTGAGCCTAAATCGTTAGTTGCAATCAATGTAACATTATATGTACCAGACGCATTATACCTTACTTCCGGATTTGTTTCTGTTGATGTTGCAGGTGATCCTCCTTCAAATTCCCATTGATATGTTAGACCTCCTTCACCCTCAAATTGAATAGTTGCATCAACACATAGGATACCACCTCCATTAGCTGTATAGGATGCATTTGGATATGCACTAATCGTAAAGCTTAGCGTATCAGACACTGCCTGTCCACACTGATTGGAATTAGTAAGCACTACATTATATGTTCCATTCTTCGGAGCAGTAAAAATAGGATTATTGCCTGTCAACGATTCTGAAAACCCGTCATTAAATACATCCCATAAAGATGATATACTACCACTTCCCGTATTGGTAAGCGCTATTTGATTGCTATTAACTTGACCAGTAAAAGAAGCTGTCACAGGTGCTAATACGGTTATAAACTCATTTTTAGTTATTGTTCCCTGTCCTGATTGATTAACGACTGTAAGCGTTACAAAATATTTGCCTGGATTGCTATAAACTACAACAGGATTTTCATCAGTCGAAGTTGCAGGTATTCCACCTTCAAATGTCCAGTCCCATGATGTTGCTGATGGAGATGAAAGATTCTCAAACTGCACACTTCCTCCAGGACAAATTACAGTTTCCACAGCATCAAAATCCGCAGTAGGAAGTAACAATACATTAATTAACAATGAGTATTCGGATGTACCACATCTGTTATCCGCTGACAATGTCACCGTATAGTTTCCTTCACTTGCAAAAATATGAGTAGGATCCGTTTCTGAAGACGTATTTCCATCACCAAAATCCCAAATTGGATTTGTTCCGTTCGTAATATTTTGAGTAAAATCAAGTTTTAGACCATCCGCTCTATATGTAAAAGAGACTCCTGGTTTCGCCTCAACAACGATATAATCACCCAATACAACCTGATTACTGCCATAAGCATTTGTTACAGTTAATGTTACATTAAATGTGCCACCTGTATTATATTGAACCAATGGATTTTCATCTGTTGAAGTGGCAGGAGTTCCTCCTTCAAATTCCCATAAATAAGTAGTAGGAGAATAAGATGTAGTACTTGTAAACTGAACACTTTCTCCGACACAAATAGCAGTTGTATAATCTGATGTAAATGATGGTATAGGAGGAACAGCTATTGTAATAGTTGTAGTAGATGTATTTTCATTACAACTGTTACTAACAAGTTGAGTAATAGTATAGATGCCGTTGTCCAAATAATTATGAACTGGATTTTGTAAAGTAGATGTCGTTCCATCTCCAAAATCCCATAAATAGCTAGTACCAAAGTGAGAAGTATCTGTCAATGTAACCTGACTACCATTCAATACATGTGTAAAACCGGCTATAGGTGATGCGCTAACATTAATATAATCTAATTCAGTTTTAATATCTGTACCAGCATAATTAGACACTTCCAATGTAACATCAAAAACACCAGGAATATTATAAACTACAGTTGGATTTTGATCTGATGAAGTTGAAGGAGTTCCACCAGGAAATGACCAAAGGAAAGTGTCTCCATCTTTAGACTGATTGATAAAATTAACTGTTAGTGGATTACATCCAGACGTTACATTTGATGTGAAGTTTGCTTGCGGTGCTACAAAAATATCGACATTATAAGAAATAGAACTTACGCCGCAATCATTTGATACTGTTAAGGTTACTAAATAAGTACCATTATTTGCATAAGTATGAGATGGATTTTGCAAGTAAGAATATGGTGAGTTATCTCCAAAATTCCATTCAAAGTAAGTAGCCCCAGCACCAATATAGTTAAAGTCAACTTGGTAGTCATAAATATTATAATTAAAATCTGCTGTAGGAGGATCAATACCACTTATCGTTATAGTTTTAACTTTTGTATTCTGTTGTGAGCCATTAAAAGCTGTCAAAGTTACTGAATAAGTACCTGAATGTAGATAAGTGATCAGTGGATTTTGTAAAGTTGATGTTGAAGGTGTACCTCCTTCAAAAGTCCATTGATAAGAAGTAGCAAATGTAGATTCGTTATTAAACTGTACATATACTGGAATACAGTTATCTATTATCTGAAAAGAAAAGTCTGCAACAGGTGGATTACTTGGAACACACATTGAAAAACAAGATTTACCGTCATAGAAATCTTGTATCTCATTTATAGAAATACTATTCCAAAAATTAGCATAACTAACTGAAGACATCATGATCCCAGTACTTGTGTGATCCGCATTGAAATTATGACCTATTTCGTGTGCTTGCAAACACCTTTTTAGCTCACCATCACTTGAAAAATCTTGTAATACATTGTATTTATATGATGTACAAGCCGTTCCGACCCACGCTAAGCCAATCGTACTTCCATTAAAGTTCCTATTAGACCATAAAGACGCTACATCATGAGAAGTACTAAAACCTCCTGCTGCCCAGCTTGTAAAACTATTAAGTAATGCCCCAGAATCAGTACTTGATGTCCATGGATCACAACTCGAACAAGATGAAATCCATTGTTCTCTTAAAATCATTTTTAATTCATCTGCAAATTCATCATCGTAATTGGTTTTAACATTATTTAAAACACCCAAATTATGATTTTCAGCTCCAGAAACAGAACCATATTTCTGTACCATTGAGTAATCCGCAGCGAGATTCACTTCTAATTCAAGACATAAACCTGCTCGATTGACGTTGTTATTATGTCCATGATGAGTTTCGTGTCGATGACTATCCATTTCATCCTTATACTCATCATATCCACATTTTAGCTCTCTATTAACTATAATGTCGTTTGTGTTATAAAAAATAAATTCGTTTGCGTTGGTATTGGATTTAAAATGACTAAGTGGCTCAATAAAATATCTATCATCACCATCTTGTATAAATCCAAAAATGAAATCATTATTAAATGTAAGGCTCACTCTACTGTTTGTATGATTGGCTATGTAACCATTCATAGGTAAAGCCGTTGTTCCACGAAAGGTTTTAATGCCACTTTCAGTTCCGACATTCAGTACATAGTTTTCATCAACAAGGTTAGAACTTGTAAGATTTAAGTCCCACTTCAGTTCATCATTAAGCATAAGAGTCATCTGACCACCATATCGCTTACTATTCATTTCCTGATAAATCTTCCTCGAATCTAATTTGATAATCTCATATTTTCGAAACTTTTCGTTGAGAGGGATATCAGCTTGTGCAGATCCATATACGGATACGATACTGAATAAAAATAGGAAAACAAACTTAGAGAAATTAACCATAAAAAATTGATATAAAATTAATAAATGAAAAAATCGATGCAAATAAAGTAATTTATAATATAATAATAAAAAAAAAATACTCAAATTTCAATTTTACACCAAAAATTAACTCAAAAAGTCGATCTTAACGCACTTCATAACAGAAAAAGCATCGTTAATAAGAATCTTTATAGAAATAAATCCTTACAAAAAATGACCTTATATTACTATGAATATTCAATAATTTATAAGGCTAACCAAGACGAAAATATAGTATCTATTTTACTTGTTAAACGACTATATATATTAAGCCACTACATACTTACTCTCGTGCATAAAAATCTAACCCAAGACTAAAGATATGCGAAACAAGTACTCCGCTTACACTACCTATATTTGCTAAAGCATAATCGACCTTTAATCGTCCAAGTTTAACACCTAAACCTACATTTGGCTGGATTTCAAAATTGCGTTCAGCTGTATTAATCGGATTGATTACTGACTGCATATTTCCTAAGCCTCCTCTTACAAAAACCTTATCTGCATACCCTACTTCTAAGCCAAGACTTGGATCAATATTAAATTTATCGGTTGACAGTATAGATGCTTTAGTACCATTGGTAGAAAAATTCAAATCTAATTCCGCTAAATAAGAAAAATTGCCTTTGGAAATCTTATATGCTGCTCCAACTACTACTCTTGGAAGTGTTATCTCTGTGCTACTTACCGGAATATCATTATTTGTAGCTTCAAAAACCTTTTTTTCATCTTCTTTCAGGTTGAATGACCAAGCATTGAAAGTGGTGGTTATATCTCTTCCTGTGAAACCAAGTGTCAATGCAGGTGTAACATTGTACAAAGCACTAAAATCCGCTCCAAATCCCCAAGCTTTACCAAATGAACCAATAGATCTATGTACTACTTTTATATTACCACCAAGCGACCACTTACTATCAGCTCCCAATTCTCTTGCATAAGAGAAAATCGCTGCAAAATCTGCAGCTGAGAAATTAGTCACTCTGTCATAGTCTATTGTACCGTCTGGGCCTATCAGATTTAAGGTGTTCGGGATGTTATCAACGCCGAGCCTAACAAATGAAAATGCAGCAACATGATTCAAATCTCCTGACATCGGCTTTACCAATGAAACATAGTCGTAATTAGCTATACCGCCAAACCAATTTGCGTGCATAGCGTTAATTTGCAAATCAGATTTCACTCGAGTCAAAGCCGCAGGATTCCAATATCCAGCCGTACCATCACTAACGGATGCCACCACAGAACCAGTCATACCATGTGCCCTCGCTCCTACTCCAATGTTCAAAAATTCATTGACAAATTTCTGCCCAAAGCTAGTATGTCCGCTACTCAATATTACCAAAAATACAATCCAAATTCTATACTTCATCTGATTTCCTTGATTTTTTATATCTATTCTTAATTGCGATTAATTAAAAATACTTTATTTTGTGTAATAATATTAATGTGACAATCAAAATCAACGCCAAATATTCAACAATATTATATTATTAACAAAAATTAATCAATTTTAATGCAAAGAAATCTATTTTCTAATACAAGACATAACATATTATTACTTTTTTTAATAATTATTCATTTTTCCTGCAAAAATACGTATGTGGAGGAAAATCCATACAACATTACAAAATCCGTCATTGCTGATAGCGCTGTCGTTATTACAGCGCATCCATTGGCAACGGATATTGGTATTCAAATACTTAAAGAAGGAGGTAATGCTATTGATGCCGCTATTGCTATACAATTTGCTTTAGCCGTATGCTATCCGGGTGCAGGCAATATTGGCGGAGGCGGATTTATGGTATATCGAGATGCGAATGGCTACACTACTACATTGGACTATCGCGAAAAAGCACCTTACGGAGCGACCCATGACATGTATCTTGACGACAACAAAAAACCAATTGACAGCCTTAGTAAATTGGGTGCATTATCCGTAGGTGTACCAGGTACAGTTGACGGTATGATACAAGCTTTTGAAAAGTTTAGCAAGCTCAAAGATTGGAAAAAGCTCATCTTACCCGCTATAAAATTGGCAGATGAAGGCTACCAAATCACGCATCAAGAAGCCAAAAATCTCAACGAAAACCAAGATCATTTCCAAAATAACAATCGTCACAAAACAAGCTTTCAAAAATCTAATTGGAAACAAGGCGACATGCTCATTCAAAAAGAATTAGCAACGACCCTCAATCGCATTGCAACGTTGGGTAGAGCAGGATTTTATGAGGGCGAAATTGCTGATATGATCGTCAACGAAATGAAGGCACAAGGTGGTATAATCTCACATGAAGACCTTACAAATTACAGATCTGTGTGGCGTGACCCTATAAAAATAGATTACAGAGGTTACGAAATCATATCTATGCCACCACCGTCTTCAGGCGGTATTGCACTGGGGCAATTACTCAAAATGGTCGAACCCTATGATATGCGCACATTAAAATTTCAATCCGCAGCCGCAGTACATCTTATCGTTGAGGCTTCACGCCGGGTTTATGCTGATCGATCGCATTATCTTGGAGATCCTGATTTCGTTAATGTACCAATGAAAACTTTATTAGACAGTCATTATATTGAAAATCGAATGACTGACTTCAATACAAGGCAGGCTAGTAAAAGTAGTCAAATCACTTATGGCACAACAGAAAGCGAGGAAACTACACACTACAGCATCATCGACCAAGAAGGAAACGCTGTTTCTATGACAACTACGCTAAATGGTAGCTATGGGTCATTCACAGTAGTAAAAGGAGCCGGATTTTTACTCAATAATGAAATGGACGACTTCTCAGTAAAACCTGGCACACCAAATATGTACGGGCTTATCGGCGCAGAAGCCAACAAAATAGAACCTAAAAAGCGTATGCTTTCGTCTATGACACCGACGATCGTCACCAAAGACGGCCAATTGAAAATGGTTGTTGGTACGCCGGGCGGTTCGACTATTATTACATCGGTATTTCAAACCATTGTCAATGTTTTAGATTTTGATATGGATATCAATGAAGCTATCCAATCTCCAAGATTTCACCACCAATGGCTTCCAGATGCGATACAAACCGAAAAAGATGCCATTCCGCTAAAAGAAAGAAAAATCTTAGAAAGCATTGGACATACATTCAAAGATCGTGAACCTATAGGACGTGTTGAAGGCATCCTTGTCATTTCGAATGGAAAATTGCATGGAGCAGCAGACAGAAGAGGAGACGATGATGCAAAAGGATTTTAATCATTCAAAAATAAAATATTTTTCCATTTATTGAGGATAAAAGCCCATTCTCAAAAAGATTTGTATTACCTTTGCCCTATGCAGATAAAAGCAAAACAAATTGCGGCAATATTAAACGGTTCTATAATTGGAAATCCGGAAGTGGAAATAACCGGTCCCTCTAAAATTGAAGAAGGGAAACCCGGTACGATTTCATTTTTGGCGAATCCAAAATACAAAGAGTATATTTATACTACTGAAGCCTCTGTAGTGCTTGTAGATAAAGATTTCGAAGCAGGAAAAGAAATAAAACCAACACTTATCAAGGTTGAAAATGTCTATGCTGCTCTGACTGTTTTATTAGAAAATTTCAATTCAGGTATCACATTGCCACCGGGCATAGCATCCACGGCAGTCGTTGACAATACCGTAAAATTGGGCAATCACATTCAAATCGACGATTATGTCATCATCAAACCCAATGTCACGATTGGCGACAACACAAAGCTATACGGACATGTATTCATTGGTGATCGGGTAACTATCGGGAACGATGTCATTATCTATCCAGGTGTGAGGATTTACCACAATTGTGTGATCGGAGACCGTGTCATCATACACGCTAATACCGTAATCGGAAGTGATGGATTTGGCTTTGCCAAAACAAATGAAGGGCAATATAAAAAAATCCCTCAGACAGGAAATGTAGTTATTCAGGACGATGTAGAGATCGGAAGCAATACCGTAATTGATCGGGCTTCAATGGGATCTACCATAATCGGTAAAGGTGTAAAGTTAGACAATCTTATCCAGATAGCACATAACGTACAAATCGGTCAAAGTACAGTGGTTGCCGCTCAGACAGGTATAGCTGGAAGTGCATCAATAGGTCAAGATTGTACCATCGGCGGACAAGTCGGCATAGTAGGTCATATCAAAATTGCTGACGGCACTATGGTTCAGGCGCAATCAGGAATTGCATCTACTGTAAACGAAATCGGCAGCAAATTATACGGATCTCCAGCCATTAATTATGCCGCTTATTTAAAGTCTTATGTTCAGTTCAAGAAATTGCCAGAGATAGCCAATCAACTGCGACTACTTCAAAAAGAATTGGACAATTTTAAAAACGATAAATCATAATATTCATCTTCTAAATAAATCAAAATAAAAATGAAGGTAAAGAATATTCTTAAAAAAGCAATTGAGATATCTGGTATTGGACTTCATACCGGTGCAAATGTTACATTAAAATTAGTACCCGGTGTTGAGGGTAGTGGCATACATTTCATCAGGACGGACTTAAATCCACCTGTAACGATTAAAGCAGATCTCAATTACGTTCATACAACCAATAGAGGTACGACGTTGAAAGTTGACGATGCTACTATTTCGACAATAGAACATCTCCTTGCTGCTATCAATGCACTTTCTATTGAAGATATATGTATTGAATGCAATGGACCAGAAATACCGATTTTAGATGGAAGTGCTACGATCTTTATTCAGAAAATATCAGAAGCTGGGCTTGAATCAGTAGCATCTCAAAGTGAAGATTTTGTCGTCACTGAGCCTTTTACATTTACGGATAATGACACAGGATCTGAATATGCTGTTTTCCCTCATGATGGTTTTGAATTGAATACTATACTTCAATTTCCAGATGATGTACTCGGAGACATGGTGGCTGTACTCAAAGACAAATCCGCATTTGCATCAGACTTTGCGAGCGCACGAACCTTTGTTTTTCTATCAGAAATAGAAAAATTATTTGACGCTGGGCTCATCAAAGGTGGAGATATAGACAATGCGTTAGTCATCATTGATAAGCAATTTTCTTCGGAAGCTTTTGAGCAATTAAAAGTAAAAATAGGTAAACCCGATGCTGTATGGCAAAATGGCGTTATCAGTAGTACGCCGATGAGATTTGCCAATGAACCAGCAAGACATAAGCTCTTGGATGTCATAGGTGATCTTACGCTTTTGGGTAGAGATATCAAAGCAAAAATCATAGCAACCAGACCAGGACATACCTCTAATGTAGCTTTCGCTAAAGTACTCAAAGCTAAATATCTCGAGTATCGTAAAAACAAAGGAATTCCTGTTTATAACGTTACCTCAGAGCCGGTTATGAATATTGAAGAAATCAAGAAATATTTACCACATAGGTATCCGTTTTTATTGGTCGATAAAGTCATTGAACTGTCCGACACACATATTGTAGGTGTCAAAAACATCACTTTCAATGAGAGCCTATTTATGGGTCATTTCCCTGATAATCCTGTGTTTCCTGGAGTGCTTCAAATAGAAGCTTTAGCACAGACGGGCGGGCTTTTGGCTCTTAAAACGGTTAGCTCTGGAAATGAAAAATGGGATACCTATTTTTTAAAAATCGAAAATGTCAAATTTAAAATTAAAGTTGAACCAGGAGACACTTTATTATTAAAAATGGAATTGATGTCACCAATCAGACGAGGTATTATTCAAATGCGAGGTACCGCTTATGTTGGCAATAAGTTGGTTTCTGAAGGAGAATTGACAGCACAAATAGTAAAAAGAAGCGATGATTAGTCCATTGAGTTTTGTACATGAATCAGCAAATATCGGCTCGAATGTAACTATAGAGCCATTTGCATATATTGGAGAAGGTGTTAAGATCGACGAAGGAACTTGGGTTGGGCCTCAAGCTGTTGTGCTTACGGGATCTATAATTGGGAAAAATTGTAAAATATTCCCGGGAGCCGTTGTAGGAGCGATTCCTCAGGATCTTAAATATAAAGGTGAAAATTCGACAGTTATCGTTGGAGACAATGTCATCATACGGGAATGCTGTACGCTCAATCGTGGTACAGAAGCAAGTATGACGACTAAAATCGGCAACAATTCCCTACTCATGGCTTACGTTCATGTAGCGCATGATTCTTTTGTCGGAAATAACTGTATCTTAGCTAATAATGTCAACTTAGCTGGTCATATCGAAATCGGCGATTACGTCATCCTCGGCGGCTTAACAGCAGTACATCAATTTGTAAAAATCGGCGATCATGCCATGATTGGTGGTGGATCATTGGTCAGGAAAGATGTTCCTCCATTCGTAAAAGCTGCCAGAGAACCGCTATCTTATGCAGGTGTGAACTCTATCGGACTGAAAAGGCGTGGATTTACTACAGAACAGATCAATCACATTCAGGATATTTATCGCATTCTTTTTGTTAAAGGCACGAATGTAAAAAAGTCTTTAGATACCATTGAGGCTACCATTCAGGAATCCGCAGAGAAACAGCAAATCCTTGGATTTTTGAATCAGGCAGATCGCGGACTGATGAAAGGTTTTAAATAGTAATGACTAAAATCAACTTTGAAAATCTTAGCAAACGATACGGATTTCAATGGATTATCCGTTCTTTATCCGCAGAATTCACTAACGATGCGATACATGGTATAACCGGGAATAACGGTAGTGGAAAATCGACCCTCATTAAAATCCTTTCAGGCTATTTAAGTCCGACAACTGGTACTATTCTTTATACCATAGATGATAAACGCATACCCTTAGAAAAAATATTTCGGCACGTATCTTTAGCCGCACCTTATACAGATTTAATCAACGAATATACGCTGGAAGAAATGGTCGCTTTTCATACGAAATTCAAACCATTTTCTACAAATATAACATTTAAAGCATTTGAGGATATCATCAGGCTCAAAGTGCAGAAGAACAAACCCTTAAATCACTATTCGTCAGGTATGAAGCAGAAGATTCAATTAGCGTTAGCTGTATTGAGCGATACTCCTATACTTTTATTGGACGAACCCACTTCATTCCTTGATGCAGATGCTCGTCAATGGTTCCAGGAACTGTTAATTGAAAACCGTCGGAATCGCTTGGTCATCATCGCTTCCAATGATAGTTTTGACTTACAATGCTGTGATACTTTTCTCAATATGAAAAGTTCATAATGATTAATGGTTGATCAAAATACCTACCAAGTCCATACTTAAAATGTAACAAATACTGTTGCAAAACGACAAAACTTTATGTCATTATTATGGTGACAACCTCACGATTTCCCAACTATTATCGGGTAGCTTCGTATATAGAATGCGGTCATGAAGCCGGCTGGGTCTGCCCTGCCAGAACTCAATCGTTTCAGGTATCAGCCTATAACCACCCCAATAGTCCGGAACTGGAATCACGTCCACATCTCTGTACTTTTCTTCTATAGCCATCAAATTTTGCTCCAATACTTCCCTTGACGCTATGATTTCACTTTGATGTGATACCCACGCTCCTATCTGACTGCCACGTGGTCGAGATTGAAAATAGTCTTCCGTTTCTGCCTTGCTTACTTTCGTTATCATGCCACTGATACGCACCTGTCTTTCCAATTCAAGCCATAGAAAATTCATATATCCATTTGGATTATTCGCCAAGTCTTTTCCTTTGCGGCTGTGATAATTTGTAAAGAAAGTAAAACCGTTTTCACTGACATTTTTAAGCAAAACAACTCTCGAAGCTGGTTTTCCTGCCTCATTTACCGTAGATAGGGTCAAAGCATTGGGCTCCGGTATCTCAGCCTTTTGAGCTTCATCAAACCATAACTCAAATTGCTGTATAGCATCCGAATGAACCGATGACTCCAACAATTCATGCTTCTTATATTCCTGCCTTAAATCTTCCAATTTCATAACTGATATTTATTATAACAATTTCAACAACCAAATGAATCATAAAGATTCCTCCTTTACCTCTACTTAACTTCAAATGCAAAGCCGCCTTCCTGATTATCAAATATATACTTAACGGACTCCAAACCATTATCACCAAAATTCCTATATAATGTATTTCTAAGCAAGTCAAAATTACCCTCTCCTTGTTGCTTGACAAAAAGTTTTACTGGTCTGTTATTACATTTCTCAGGAAAAGTGCCTGAAACGAAAGAGTTGTCATGATTTGTAACCTTAAAAAAGTAAAAACCATTCATTTTCATAATAAAGGATACATTTCCTACAAATTGATCAGTTTGTATGTCATAGATTAAATCAAATGTAATACTACCATAATAGTGATTTTCCCAATCAACGAAATGCTTATAAGTTGACCGGATATTAGCATTAATACAACATGTATCACTGAAATCAAAAAAATATGGATTATTCCTTACTTCTTCAAGGCGGTATAATTGAATTGAGGTAAAAAAATCATCATAATCTTTCAAATCATACTCTTTTCCGTCAGTTTCATCTATCATTTTACTGCTGTATGCAAATGAAACATGCACTGTATCTCCAATCAGCAATGGGCTTCGTGTAGTATAAGTATGTACCGGAACGGTAAATCTATAAGGTTTCGATGTTGAACATTCATCTTGTTCTATTTGACCACAAGAAAATAAGGCGATCAAACAAGCTACAATAAAAATATTCAAAAATTTTGATGACATATTAGTCGTATTCTTATTTTAAAAAATAATATTTATTCAATTGAAAAGCTAAATTCTTGATTGTACATAAATAACCACTACTAACCGACTAAATTTTAAAAATTAGGGAGCTATCCAATGAGGATAGCTC
>CAYNSF010000011.1:0-89570 GCA_964399855.1 uncultured Aureispira sp.
TGAGGCGGCTGATAGCCAAATTATTCCCACCGCACTAAATGTTACAAGTCAGGAATCGTATGGAGCGTAAAACTCCAATGTTTGAAGATGCGGATCAAGAAGCCATCAATATCGCCGATGATTATTGGAATAGAATGGCAAAAGGAAAGAAAATAGATGCTTCAGACCAAGCATTTGCAAAATCAAAATGAGCGGTAGATATCGAAATTATCCCCTTACAAAAAGTAAATCTGTAGTGCACAAATCGGAACTCAAAAAGAAGATAATAGCATATTCATGTGATTTTGTTGAAGGTAAACTGCAACTTGGGTTAAAATATTTCCTACTTTTGCCGTAATGAAGCACTATGATATTCTTATTGTCGGAGGTGGCGCAGCAGGATTTTTTTCCGCTATCAATATTGCTGAGAAAAACAGCAAACTCAAAATCGCTATCCTCGAACGAGGAAAAGAAACGCTGACGAAAGTCCGTATTTCCGGTGGAGGACGATGTAATGTTACGCATCATTGTTTTGAGGTTTCCGAGCTTGTAAAGTTCTATCCGAGAGGAGAAAAAGAATTGCGAAGTCCATTTTCTGTTTTTTCTCCAAAAGATACGGTTGCTTGGTTTGAAAAGCACCATGTAAAGCTCAAAACTGAAGACGATAACCGGATGTTTCCCATTACGGATTCGTCCCAAACCATTATTGATTGCTTTTTGGAAAATGCCCGAAAATTAAAGATTGATGTTTTGACTTCCCAAAGTGTAAAATCAGTTGCAAAGACAGAAAATCAGTGGACAGTTGCAACCCAAAGCGAACAATATGCCTGTAATGATTTGATTTTTGCCACAGGAAGCAATCCAAAAATGTGGGAATTATTAGCAAGTTTAGGTCATAATATCATTCCTCCTGTTCCGTCATTGTTTACATTCAATATCCAAGATAATCGTATCAAAGATCTCATGGGTTTGTCTCTACCAGCTACGGTTAAAATCAACCAATCTAAATTACAAGCATCGGGAGCGCTACTTATTACACATTGGGGATTGAGTGGTCCTGCCATTCTAAAACTCTCGGCTTGGGGTGCAAGAACATTGTTCGAAAGAAATTATCAGTTTTCAATTTCCGTAAATTGGCTCGATAATCTATCTTATGAAGATTGTATCCAAGAACTCAATATGATCAAATCATCAGATCCCAAAAAATTAGTCCGAAAACGAAAAGCCTTTAATATCCCGACAAGGATTTGGGAAAATCTCGTTGCAGCTTCCGAAATTCCTGATGATTTGAAATGGGCAGATTTGAGTAAAAAACAGCTCAACAAACTATCAAATCAGTTTACGAATTGCCAATTTGAAGTGAACGGAAAAAGCACTTTCAAAGAAGAATTTGTAACCGCTGGTGGCATCGACCTCAAAGAAGTCAATTTCAAAACGATGGAAAGCAAACTCCATAAAAATCTCTATTTTGCAGGAGAAATTCTAAACATAGATGCGATAACAGGCGGGTTTAATTTCCAAAATGCTTGGAGTTGTGGGTATGTAGTTAGCGAACAGTTCAGTGCAATAAAGTGACTTATAATACATCCAAACACCTTATTTCACTGCCGTTTAGTTAAGAAACAAGTATATGACCAAGTTGTGGTAAGATAATTTTAGAACCCGTTGTTTTTCGGCTTTTTGCCTCTGCCCTTGTATGTTTGCATTTTTTTAAAAATGTTAATTTGTTCGTGTTGGGTCGTTTGTGTGTTTGTGCCGGGTTAAAACCCAGCACTACAAAATATATCGTGCCTACGGCACTATTTTATACTTGTATTTGTGGTGCTTTTTGATTGTTCTATCGAGACCCGTAGGGTCGTATCATGTTGTAACAATGGGTTTCAACCCATTGTAAAAGATCAAGTCTGCGAATTGGGTTCCGTAGGAACGGTACATTTTATCTTGTGAGGAAAACGAAATTAATGAAGAATCGATGTCGTAAGCTGTAACTACTCAGGTACAATCAATTTCAATCAAAAAATATGAATTTTCTATGATACTTCATCACTTAAGGGATGCCTACCACATGTTTAAAACCCTATCAATTATTGCTTACCTGTTAACTTTACGACATCACACCTTATTTCTTAACTAAGGGATATCGCAATCCTGAATAGCTTTTCAAAACAGCTTTTGCACTACCTACTGACAAAGGTGATTCGATTAGAAGCGGTAATTTGTTTTCGTCATTGGAAACATATATTTGCATAAGATTACCTTCTTTAAACACATTGCCTGCGATCAAATCTGGAATAACACGAATGACATCATAAGTACCCAATTCTTTTATTTTGAAATTATCCAATTTTTCATCATATTTTACACTGATGGGATAAATGGTTTCGTCAAATAATATCCTCGTTGGAATTCTATTGCCTACTTTGTTTTTTTTGATATCTGTATTGCGCATAAAGTACAGTACTGACAGCAAATCGTGTGAACATTGATTTAATGGAATCCTTTTTCTGACCGCAGATTCTCGGTATTTACCATTAAAACTAATGGCATATTGTTGATCCTGGTTAAATACGATACTATCAAATTTTCTGTAATCGCCTTCTTCTACTATCCTTACGAAGTAACGTGGATACATCGTATTTTTGTCAATCACGCTATGGAAATAATCCCGAACTCGAAAAAAAGAATCATAAGCTTTATAGGTCTTTCCTTTTACCGTTATTTCAAACGTTTCATTGTTTTCTTTGATGTGAAATTCGGCTTCTCCTGCCGGAATCCATACAAATTTCCAGTTGTAATACGCTTTATATACCATACGCTCTCCACCTTTGATCGCAGTATTTACAATGGTACAATCATCATCCAAGACATGGTTTTTGTTTGTAGCCGCACTTAGCATGAGCAAAGCCGTACTCACTATGATTATGAATAGAATCCCTGTGTTTAATAATTTTTTCATGTTTGCAATTAAGCTAACTGATTAATCCTGAATCCGCAAATCTAAAATATTACCCATTTCATAACAAATCCTGCATCGGGGTTCGTATTTGTCTTTTTCGCCTAATACGACGGTATCCTGCTCTTGACTCAAACGATACGAATGCGTCGCAAGATTGCCACAATGCGGACAGATAGCGTGCACTTTTGTGATATACTCAGATACCGCTAACAAATGTGGAATTGGTCCAAATGGTCTGCCTTTAAAGTCCATATCTAAACCCGCCACGATAATTCTAATCCCACGTAATGCAAGCTTTTGACACACTTCTGGCAGCCGCTCATCAAAAAATTGCGCTTCATCTATACCTATAACGTTAATATCCTGAACAAAATTCAAAATATCAGCACTTTTCTGGATTGGAATGGAGTCTATTTCGTTTTCGTCATGCGATATGACCTTGATATCATGATAGCGTGTGTCCTTGGCAGGTTTGAAAATTTGAACTTTTTGATTAGCAAATTTTGCTCTTTTGAGTCTTCGTATTAATTCTTCGGTTTTGCCTGAAAACATCGATCCGCAAATGACTTCAATCCATCCACTCCGTTGACTTCTAAAGCCAGGTTCAAGAAACATATTTAATAATTTTTCACAAAATAAATGAATTTTTGGAAAGTTCCTCGCACCAGTACAAAAAATCTTTTATATCTATCAAAACCAATTCAAACAACTCCACATAAAAAAAGCTGCTCGATTCCGAACAGCTTCATTAAATTGATTGTACCTGAATAGTTACAAATTTTTTATGCTGAAAGCGACCTGATTAAAGAAAAGCCACCGTAACTTTCCTTGATCATGTTTTTCAAGGCTTTTCTTGCAAAAAATATCCTGCTTTTAACCGTTCCTAATGGAAGATTAAACTGATCTGCTATTTCTTGGTATTTAAAGCCCTCGTAGTGCATTACAAATGGTACACGGATATTATCCTCCAAAGATTCAATCATTTCATTGAGCTCTGTCATGAGGATATTTCTATTGGCATCATTTTCAATAAGTGTACTACCCGAATTGATAAAGTACAGATTGTCCGTTGAATCAATAATGGTGTTAGATTTGGCTTTTTTACGATAATTATTGATAAAGATATTCTTCATTATCGTGAATATCCAAGCCTTGAAATTTGTATCCGGTCTGAATTTATCTCTATTTGTAATGGCTCTTATTGCTGTTTCCTGATATAGATCTCTTGCGTCTTCTGTATTCTTGGTTAAGTTATATGCAAAAGCATTGAGTGAATCTGTCAGGACTTCAAATTTTTCATCAAATTCTAATGTTGACATGATTAATATTTTGTTGCAACAAATATACGATGGTCTTAATCAATAAAAAAATATATGTCACTCTTTTAATGTTAAAAATAACCTAAATAATTACTAACATTTTCAAACTCATTCATTATCAGTATTTTATTATTTAGACAAAATATAAATAATACAAATTGTAATTTAGAAAAATAAAAATTCAGGATTAAACAAACTGTCGCTCTTGAACAAAAATACCTATGGCACTATTATCGAGGAAGATAAATAAACTGTGCGCCTAATTCACTCAATACAAAAAGGCACAGGTTCTCTTCGGGATTTTTGTAGGAAGCAATAAACTCTTGGCTCTTTTCCATAAAGATGATATTTTTGGTCACAAACTCTTCCAAAGTAGAAGCATTAACTGCCCACGGCATAGCTTTTCCTGCCGCTATCAACTCGATGCCAATAGCTACTTCCTGTTGGTGTACTACGAATATAGGATATTTGGAAACATGCTGATCCAAAATAACATCGGCCGCCTGCGCTAATACGTTTTTATAAGGTCGCAATTGGTGCTCCAAAGCCATAAATTGATCTAATTCGCTCATAATTAATCTTTTAATTTTAATAAAGCGACACTTTCTATGTGGTGCGTATGTGGAAACATATCTACTGGTTGCACTTGAAGTACTTCATACATATCAGTAAGCATTGCCAAATCCCGTGCTTGTGTAGCGGGATTGCAACTGATATAAACAATTTTTGGTGCTTTGAGCTGTAGCAATGTCTGTACGACGTTTTCGTGCATACCTTGCCTTGGTGGATCGGTCATCACTACATCCGGCTTACCATGTTGGTCTATAAATTCCTGATTCAGTATATCTTTTACGTCTCCTGCATAAAAAGTGGCATTCTTGATATCATTAAAAACCATATTTACCTTGGCATCTTCAATGGCTTCAGGTATCTCTTCTATCCCTGTCACATGCTTGACTTTACCAGCCATATAGAGTGCAATGCTACCCAGACCTGTATATAAATCGTAAACATTATCCGTTGGCTTCAGGCCTGCATATTGCAAAGCTATGTCAAAAAGCACTTCTGCCTGCTTTGGATTTGTTTGAAAAAATGATTTCGTACCTATTTTATAGTTTACGTCTTTGAGGCGCTCTACGATGTAAGGCAAACCATGAAAAGTAACGACATCTTGGTCATAGATCGTATCATTAAACTTTTGGTTGATGACATAATTGAGCGATGTAATCTGCGGAAATGTTTGCTGCAGAGCGTGCATCAATGGTTCTATCTTCTCCATATCATGCGCTGCAAATACGACAATAAGCATCCAATCTCCTTGTGTGGTATTGCGAACGATAAGATTGCGCAAAAGTCCTGTATGTTGATTGATATCGTAATATGAGTATTGATGTTGAAGCGCATAATCCCGGACGAAATTACGGATTTGGTTGGATAAATCATCTTGCAATAGGCATTTCTGTATATCTATGATTTTATCAAAGAAACCAGATTTATGAAAACCCAATGCACCGTGATTGATGATCTCCTGCTCTGTAGCTACTTCTTCTTTTGTCAACCAGCGTTTGGTCGAAAAACTATATTCCAATTTATTGCGATATTGATACTGATCGTCACAACCACGGATAGGTGATACGATATCTGGATTGAGTTTGGCGATACGTTGGATAGCATCTCTTACATTTTGAGATTTCTGGTTTAGTTGAGCTTCGTAACTCAGATTTTGCCACTTGCATCCACCACATATCCCAAAATGATTGCAGGGCGCTTTTACACGGTCTGATGAAAGCGACTTTACATCTTGAATGACAGCTTGAAGCATTGACTTTTTCTTGCGGATGACCCTGACATCTACGACATCACCCGGAACAGCACCTTCATCTACAAAAACGACATGACCCTCAGGAGTACGACCTACCGCCTTGCCTTTATCCGCTATGCCGGTGATAAGCAAATCACTTATTATCTGATTATTTCTCTTTCTTCTTGCCAAAAGTTCGCTTCCCTTATTCTATTAATTAAAATATTCTTTCATACGCTCGAAAAAGCCCTTTTCGCCGCTATTGGGTTTCGGTTGGAAGTTGGACATTCCACGCATTTTTTCGAGCATGGCGGATTCTTCAGAAGTCAGATTCTTTGGAGTCCAGATATTGATATTGATGAGTTGGTCTCCCTTTTCATAAGCTTGCAATGAAGGCAATCCCTTACCTTTAAGCCTGAATATTTTCCCTGCTTGTGTACCTGCCGGAATTTTTATTTTCACATTACCTGTCAAAGTTGGTACCTCCGCTTGCGTACCCAACGCTACATCAGCAAAATTGAGAAATAAGTCATAAATAATATTGTTTTCATCCCTGCTGAAAAGCTCATGCTGCTTCTCCTCTATCGTGATCAATAGGTCTCCATTTTGTCCGCCTTGTTGACCTGCATTTCCTTTGCCACGCATAGAAAGCTGCATGCCTTCCTGTACGCCTGCCGGGATTTCTATTTCGATTGTTTCCTCTTCAAGGTTACGTCCCTGACCTTTACACGTTGGACATGAAGCTGTCACGGTTTTCCCACTGCCATTACACTTAGGACATACGGATGTGGATTGCATCTGACCAAGAAAAGTATTCTTTATCTGGTGTACGTATCCCGATCCTTTACACGTCGAGCAAGTAGTAACGCTATTTTGATCTTTTGCACCTGAACCTTGACACGTTTTGCAGGTTCCATGCTTTTTAACTTTGATTTTTTTGGTTACACCTGAATGGATTTCTTCCAAGGTAAGCGCGAGTTTAATCCTAAGGTTACTGCCTTTTTGCCCTTTTGGCGCGCTTTGTCTAAAACCGCCACCTCCAAAAAACTGGTCAAATGGACTGCCTCCGTCTCCAAAGACATCTCCAAATGTACGGAAAATATCATCCATATTCATGCCTCCGCCTGAGTATCCACCACCCATTTGATCCATGCCGGCATGACCAAATCGGTCATACTTTGCTTTTTTATTGGCATCGCTCAGTACTTCATAAGCTTCAGCAGCTTCTTTAAATTTATCTTCTGCGCCTTTATCTCCTGGGTTTCTGTCGGGGTGATATTGCATTGCTACTTTTCTGTAAGCTTTCTTTATCGTAGCTTCGTCAGCATTTTTATCCACGCCCAATATTTCATAATAATCCCTCTTCATCAAATGTATATACTATTTTGTATGGTTTTGTTAAAAAAAACGGTATCAAGGCTATTTGCCTACTACGACTTTTGCATGTCTGATGATCTTATCATGTAGCAGATATCCCTTTTCTATCGTGTCAATGATCTTCCCTTTCATATCTTCTGTAGGCGATGGGATATCAGTGATCGCATCATGTAGTTCCGTATCAAATTCTACATGTTCAGTTTCCATAGCAGTCAATCCAAGATTGTTAAGGATTGTATGCAATTTATTATAAACCAATTGGACACCTTCGCTAAAAACCTCATTACCGGCTTCCGAATTTTTTTTAGCTCTGTCAAAGTCATCCAAGACAGGAAGCAGTGCGATAATGGTTTCTTGTGCAGCCGTCTTGATCAGGTCAAAGCGTTCCTTCGTATTTCTCTTTTTGTAATTATCGAATTCAGCAAAAAGTCGCAGATATTTATCTTTTGATTCATCAAGCGCTTGAGTGAGTTCTTTTATTTCAAGCGTTAGAGCATCATCCTGCACCATATCATCCTGTTTTACGGTTTTCTTGCTATTACCCTTTTTATGCTCTTTTTCTTCAACGGTATTTGACATAAATTTTTTGATTTTATTAAACATATATAGTATTATCAATTTTATTGCCACCCGAACAAACAAGCCATTTTGTCAGACATATCACGGGATAGCAGTGCAAATATGGCAATATATATGACATTAGGGTTAATATAGGGTAAAGAAATTAGTGAGAGGTGCGTTTTCAATAGAGATTTGATCTTTCCTTTATCTAACTCAAGCCTGATTTGATTTCATAAAAACTTCATACTCTTATACCAATAGAAAAACGCTTCCGGATTGGTCCTTTTTAATTTGTTTAGTTTATTGCAGGTTGGGTCTTCAATCAGCCAATCCTTAATCTCCAATGGATTTTTAAACCGTTCTATTTCCTGATTTTCTTTATTTAGCAATGAAGTCAGATAGGCAACTTTAGACGATGCTGTTATGGCTTCCTCAATTGAAAAGCGGTCTATAGTAAAGTTTGTGAAGTTCTTAATGCCTAATTGCAAGTGTTTGAACTCGTCAGATTTCATATCTCGTTCAGCTAAGGCATAGCAAGTTTGCCAAGTGTCTTTCAGCACTTCATCTGCATTAATGTTTAAATTTCGATAGCCGATTTCTTCATTTACCACTCTTGTATAGCTGTCTTTTACTACATTCAGATTCGTTATTCGGTCAAACAAAAAGCCAATATCATACAACTGTTTGATGATTTCGACAGGACGATTTTTTGAATACAATATCCCTGTAGTTTTTGGAGCAAAAGCCGTTAACTTATCTCCCAAAATAGCCTCAAATGTTGGTAATACAACCATCGTGTCTTTGCCCGATGTTACTAACCAATTGTGGTTTATCGGATATTCTTTTGTTTCAGGATAAGGATTTGAGGTATATAGCAAATCCAACAATATCGGTTCTTCGTGACCGTCCACGGCACTTTTATAAAATAGTTTAAAATGTCCGATGGGTGCATCAGCCGTATGTTTCCGTTTGTTATCATCTTCCCAACGGATAAATATTTCTAAGTGGCTTATCTTTTCTAAAACCGCTTTGATTTTCTCTTCTTGTTCTTCAGTAATAATATCAATATCTATCGAAAATCGCTTAGGTATTTCTGTTGCTAAAAGTAGTGCTGTGCCTCCTTTGAATACAAAATTCAGATTATTCAATCGAAGTTGCTCCAATAGTGTCAAAGCGTATATTACCTTTTCAATCAGTTTGGGATCAATGCGATTGCCTAACTTGTTTCGCAAGTCAGTAATCCACTCGATTGTATATGATTTTACATTTATCACAACTTATATATTATTGGCATATATTTGCTTATTTTGCCAAAGTTATATTGATTAGATTTTCTATTTCTTCTTCTCGGTTTCTTCGGGCAGCATACCTACACATCTTTAATTCATTTAAAGTGTATTTCTGCATTACGCTTCGCATGATAAACTCCTTTTCATTTTGCTGTGCCGAAAAAAGAGCTGTATCAATCAACATATCTACCAATAACTTTTCCAATGTGGGTATCACAATTTTGTCTTTTTCTACCAAAGGAGACTCTGAAATCATATTTTTCACAATGATAACTTCATCTTGATTATGAATATAACGGTCAAATATTTCTTCATTAGGATTAAAGAAAACGTTTTTAATCGTTTCTGTCAAAAACGTGAATACTGATTCGGCAGCATCTTTTTCTACCTCTACAACGATATAATGTTTGAAAGGCTGATGACGCATAAAATCGTTCAACCATACACTATCCCAAATACAGAAAGAGATATAGGGGAATTCTCTCTTTATCTTATTGAATATCCGTTTTAGTGTGATTGAAATATGAGGCTGAAAAGGAGCGTGACTATCCAATTCATAAATTCCTCTGGAGGGGGCATTGATAGCTCCCTCTTTTTTCAATTTGGATAGGTACATATTAATGGTATTGTCAGACCAATCGGGAAAATCTTTTTTGATTGAACCAACAAGTTTTTGTTTGGAGAGCTTCTCGCTTCCCTTAAAATAACGACTAATATGTTTCTCTAATGTTGCTGCCAAAATTATTTATAAAAAATATGCCGCAAAGATATATAAGATTGGCATAATATTAAAAATTTGACAAACTTATAACAAAATTTTAAAAGGAAAATGAATTCATTCAGAATTGAAGTCAACCGTTATATTAGTGCTATGATCACAAAAAGACCTAAATTATAATAGAAGTTATATTGTGATGTTTAACTGATAAAATTACCACAAAGGAATAATAATAAACGACAAATACAACATATACCTCTTTGATAGCCTTAGAGGTTAAAAGATGATTGACTAGAAAATCCTCTACCACAAAGAACACTTAGTAAAACACTAAGAAACACACAGAAAACCTTAGTGTATCTTAGTGAAACGCTGAGTGTCCTTAGTGGTTTAGAAATTGCTTTATTATCTTAAAATAACTACTTTTATTTAATTTATTACTCTTTGCCATATCAACAACTAACCTTTGAATCTCATAAAAAGCACCTTTTTTCAACTCGCAACGAGAGATTAGTATATTTCTTTTTGCCACTATCAAAACAAAGCACATTATATAAGCGTTTGAATAGTTTAGATAATTTGAATGAGCAAAGGAGTAATTTCAGATAGTGATTTATTGCGTCGGGTATTGGGTATGACCAAGCCTTATAAGTCATTGTTTATCAAATCTATAGTTCTGGCTATTATAGTTACGCCTTTTTCCATTATACAACCTTTTATAGTGCAGCGCATGGTCGATGACAATATTGTCGGTGGCCATAAGGAAGGGCTAATACCGATGGCAATACTTTTTGTCATCATCAGTATCATCAGTGTCATCCTGAGATATTATTTCATTTACCTTACCGCCAAGTTGGGTCAATCTGTCGTCAAAGATTTGCGTATCAAGGTATATAATCGGATTACCCATTTGAAACTTCGGTATTTTGACCAGACGCCTATAGGTACATCTACCACCCGTACTGTCAATGATATAGAAGCGATCAATGACGTATTTGCACAAGGCATCATCACGATTGTAGCTGATTTTCTGACATTGATAGCTGTGCTGGGTATGATGTTTTATACAAGTTGGAGATTAACGCTTATTATATTGATTACCATGCCTTTTTTGATACTGGCTGTGTATATTTTTAAAGAAAAAGTAAAAGTCTCCTATCAGAAGGTTAGGCAGCAGATTGCTACCATGAATGCCTTTTTGCAGGAACGAATTACGGGAATGAAGATTGTTCAGGTATTCAATGCAGAAGCCCAGGAGCTTAGTAAATTTAAAGACATCAATAAACTTTACACACGTGCGAATTTAGACTCTGTCCTATATTATTCTGTCTTTTTTCCAGTAGTCGAGTTAATATCTGCTGTATCATTGGCATTGATGATCTGGCTTGGAGCTCAAGGCTTTTTACAGGATAAAGTATCATTTGGAGCATTAGTAGCTTTCCCGTTATATTTGAATCTGATGTTTCGCCCGATACGATTTATGGCTGATAAATTCAATACGTTGCAAATGGGATTGGTAGCTGCTGAGCGTGTGTTTAAGATTCTTGACAGCGATCAGTTTATACCCAATAAGGGCACATTCAAAAAAGATAAACTTGATGGAAAAATTGTTTTTGAAAATGTTCATTTCGCTTATGATGATGAAAATTTTGTCCTAAATGATATTAATCTCAACATAAATCCAGGGGACACGCTCGCTATCGTAGGAAGTACCGGTTCCGGCAAATCTTCGATTATCAATATCCTAAGCCGATTTTATGATATTCAAAAAGGAAACATCTATATCGATGATCACGAAATCAAGGAATACGAGTTGTTTTCATTACGGAAACGCATTTCTGTAGTGCTGCAAGATGTATTTTTATTTAAGGGATCTGTATTAGAAAATATAACTCTACGTGATGAATACATTTCTCCGGATAGAGTAGTAGAAGCAGCAAAGCAGATTGGAGCGCATGACTTCATCGAATCATTGCCAGGTAAATACAATTTTAACATTGATGAACGTGGCAATAATCTATCTGTCGGACAAAGGCAACTGATATCTTTCGTTCGTGCATTAGTATTTAATCCGGATATATTGATATTGGACGAAGCTACATCATCCATCGATTCTGAAAGTGAAGCATTGATACAGTTTGCGGTAGAAAAACTCATTGACAAGCGCACATCTATCATTGTAGCGCATAGGCTTTCGACCATTCAACACGCTGATCAGATATTGGTATTGTCCAAAGGTCATATCATCGAACAGGGCACTCACAATGAATTATTAGAGCGAGAAAATGGTCATTACCGAAAACTATACGAAATGCAGTTTTCTAAGTCTTTGAGTTGAAACGGTAGTAACCATCATCCTTGCTCAATAAATACCCTATCTTATTCTGGAGCAAAAACCACTTAGGATCAGCTAAGCATGGTGAAAAATATAGTTTTAAAAAACGAATATCGACAATGTCAAGCTACATAACGTTTAGCAAAATACATACAAAAGTGACTATTGACAAAAAAACATCCATCGAAAAAGTGCAACAACTGTTTAGTTTCGTAAGTATTGAAATAACATTGAATGATGCTCGGATTTAGCAAACCAATATTAAAATTTTGCATAGTATGTACGATGTCGTTAAGTTAAGAATATTGAAGCACTTTACAGCATTTATAATGCTGATATTCAGTATAATACCTTGATTTTTTTAAAGTATATATAGTTTAAATCTCAATCCATTACTGCTTATCTCTTAACTAAACGACATTGATTAACAATTCTCAACGTAATTAATTTTTTCTATTCGTAAAGAAGTAAACGAGCTTATGAAGGCTATCTCGGGCAGGACTTTCCGGAAAAGTATTCAGTATTTTTATAGCTTCGTCTTGATATTTATTCATTATCTGTTCTGCATATTCAATACCGCCAGAGGCTTTCACAAATGCGATTACTTCACGAACCTTCATTTCGTTTTCGCTATCGTTTTTGATGTAGTTGATGATTTTCTTTTTGGTAGCCTTATCCGTGTGATTGAGGGAATAAATGAGTGGTAATGTCATTTTCTTTTCCTTGATGTCAATTCCACGTGGTTTGCCGATAGCTTCATCGCCATAGTCAAACAAATCATCCTTGATCTGGAAAGCGATACCAAGTTTTTCACCAAATCGCCACATAGCCTGTATCATTTCTTCATCATCCGTTGTAGAAGATGCACCCGCTGAACATGCAGCAGCAATAAGCGATGCTGTCTTTTGGCGGATAATCTCATAATATACAGCCTCGTCGATATCTAATCTTCGAGCTTTTTCCATTTGTAGAAGTTCGCCCTCAGCCATTTGCTGCACTGCCATGGAAACGGTATGTAGATGCCGATAATTATTGGTTTCGAGTGCAACCTGAAGCCCTTTGGTCAATAAAAAGTCTCCTACTAAAACGGCTATTTTATTTTTCCATAATGCATTGATAGAAAAGAATCCACGTCGCTCATAAGCATTGTCCACAACATCATCATGTACCAATGAGGCAGTATGGGATAATTCTATCAGTGAAGCCGCAATATCTGTTGACGGATTGAGCTCGCCACATGCTTTGGCACAAAGGAAAACGAGTATAGGACGCACTTGCTTTCCCTTTTGTTGTACCATATAGTATGTGATTTTATTGAGCAATGGCACAGAACTTTTCATTAAAGCCTTAAAATGGGCTTCAAAATCTTTCAGTTCTTTACTGACAGGTGCTTTTATGATGTCTAAATCAGATGCCATGGACTACAATCGGTACTCAAAATTCAGCGCAAGATAAGGTATTCCTACCATTCGTATTGGATTATTAATCCTATTTTTACTAAATTTGAACAGATAGCCCAATATGATATATATTTATTCAAGTAAAATTATATTTTTTAATTAGCTTACAAAACAAATAAAATCATACTTTTGCATGAAGAATATTGCTTTGCGCAATAATTATTTACTGTCGTACAAAGTAATTTGATGGTGTTTTGTTAGAAATATTTAGAAGAAATTTATTTATCAGCAATGTGCTGTTGTTACCTTACGTATTTTTGATCCGTATAGGTACACTGTTGATGCCTAATGGATATCGCATTGATGAAATAGATACTTTTATGTCAGCAGCCGTTTTTGAATATGTCGGCGATCCTTTGGCACAGAATATTTTTGCTAATATACTGATATTTATTCAAGCGCTTATCGTCAATTATATTTTCAATCAACATAAATTGTCTCGAGAATCTTCCCTATTCTCGGGTGTTTTTTATGTACTTTTTGTCAGTCTTATTCCCGACGTTTCAGGACTTACGCCCATATTGATAGCCAATACATTCATGTTGGTGGCACTAATGTATATATTAAATACGTATAAAAACATACAAGCTGCACCACAGATATTCAATGCTGGATTTATGATTGCGGTGGCATCATTTTTCTATATACCTTATTCCGTTTTTATTCTTTTTGGTATTGTTGCTTTACTCCAGCTCAGGTCATTCAAATTGGTTGAAAAACTACAATTTATAACTGGTGTGATAACGCCTTATTTTCTGATATTCACATGGAAATATTGGTACGATCTAACCTTTATAGAGATCCAATTTATAGGAGATATCTTTTTTAGATTGCCTGAAATCTCAATGGATCAACCCTTAATTGTTTATATAGCGATTGCAGTTATACTCTTAACAGCAATGGCCAGTGTCGCATTTTACGGAACGGTTGTGGGTAAAAAAGCGGTTCAATTAAAAAAGAAAATCGAAATCTTATATTGGTTTATGGTATTCTGCTTGACAGCATACTTGATTTTTAATACGGATTTATCCGAACATTTACTTTCGTTGGCGATATCTGTTTCGTTGCTGGTCGGCATATTGTCCAGTGAATCAAAAAATAAAATATTTTATGAGCTTGTGCATTTACTGTTGATTATAATCGTATTTGTCGGCCAATTTAAGCTTATTAACTTTTAAATCTGTTTCAGTTAAACATTTATTAAAGGTAACTTTAGTCACTTTTCAGGGTAAAAATATGCTTAACTTTGTGGTTTTTTATGCAGCACAATTCTTAAAACATGAACAATAGTATATTCGTATTGATGTTTTGCTTGTTTACAGGTCTTAGTCTGACCGCACAAAAAATCAATCCCATAACGTGGGATTTCAAGCTCGAAAAGATCAACAGTGATGAGTACAAATTAGTCGCTACTGCAACTATAGCACCGATGTGGTCGTTATATTCCCAATTTACCGATCCAGATGGTCCTGTTCCAACTACTTTTATGATTAATGGTCAAGAAGTTCGTTTTAAAGAAGAAGGTAAAGTGATCAAGGAAATAGATAATATCTTTGAAGTAGAAGTAAAACATTTCAAGAATAACGCTGTTTTCAGTACTTTGGTTAGAAAAAGTGATTCCTTAAAAGGTAGTGTCGAGTTCATGACTTGTGATGGTTTGAAATGTCTTCCACCTGCCAAAGTTCCATTTGATTTGAAATTCTAATTATTTATATAAACATTACAGCTCAATATAGGATTGTATGAAACAGAAATTAATATTTGCCATTTTATTTTTATTTTCAATAGCAGCTCAGGCTCAGGTATTTACACCAGTTAAGTGGGCATTCGAAATTGAAAAAACAGGAACAAACGAATATAAACTCCGATATATAGCCAAGATTGATAAAGGCTGGACAATATATTCTCAATATACATCGGACGACGGACCTGTACCTACAGAAATCACTTACGAAGAGAAATCCGGCATCGAACTAATTGGTAAATCAATAGAATCCGGTGCTAAAAAGGAAGGTATAGATCCTTATTTTGATGTTCATGTGATCAAATATCTATCAGGAAAGTCGTTTATCATCGAACAAAAAATACGGGTAAAAGATGCTTCTAAGCCCATATCTGGATATATAACCTACATGAGTTGTGACGACGAAAAGTGTTTACCACCTACAGATGAAGACTTCTCATTTAAAATACCTGTAGAAAAGGATAGTACCGCGGATAAAGATGAAAGTGCAACTGTTGAAAGTACAGAAATCGCAGAAGCAATCAGCGAGGATACTCCTATTAAAGATTCACTTTTATTGACGACAGTCAATGAAGGGTCGATGATTGGAGCTAAAATCAATGGTGACAAAATAGATCAAAAGGTAGCATCGCTGTCAAGTACGTATGAAAAACCACTTTCGGAATGTGGTGGCACTAAAGTACAGAAAGAAGGGCTTTTTTGGACATTTATATTTGGCATGTTGGGTGGTTTTATCGCATTGCTTACACCATGCGTATTCCCGATGTTGCCCATCACGGTGAGTTTCTTTACCAAAGATACTAAGCGTAAAGGTTGGGTCAATGGATTGATTTACGGCGTATCCATCATTGTAATATATGTACTCATAGGTTTGTTGATAACCACGTTTGTCGGCCCTGAAGCATTAAATAGACTTTCGACCAATTGGATAGCCAATACGTTATTTTTCCTTATATTCGTTGCTTTTGCACTTTCATTTTTCGGGTATTATGAGATAACCCTTCCAAGTAGTTGGAGTACTAAAAGCGACAGTATGGCAGATAAAGGTGGACTAATAGGCATCTTCTTTATGGCATTTACATTGGCATTAGTGTCCTTCTCTTGTACAGGTCCGATTATTGGAACAGCGATCGTACAGGCAGCCACTAAGGGCGAAATATTTGGTCCATTTTTAGTAATGTTAGGTTTTTCATTAGGGTTGGCATTACCTTTTGGGTTGTTTGCTGCTTTTCCGGCGTGGCTTAATTCCTTGCCAAAATCTGGTAGCTGGATGAACTCTGTGAAAGTAGTACTCGGATTTCTGGAATTAGCACTTGCATTTAAGTTTTTGTCTATTGCCGATATGACCAATGGATGGGGCATCTTGAAGTATGAATTATTTATGGCTATTTGGGTTATCATCTTTATCGCCATGGCATTGTACTTATTTGGATTGATCAAATTTCCACATGATAGCCCGATTAAAAAGTTATCAAAAACCAGATTAACCCTTGCTTCGTTAATCGTTCTATTAGTTATTTATCTGATCAGTGGATTTAGAATCAATGAAAGGACAGGCGACTATAATGCTTTGGTATTGATGAGTGGACTTGCGCCACCGGCACATTACAATTTCTTTATCAAACCGGTAACATTGGACGCTTCTATAAAGGCAAAATATCCGTCTTTCTCCAAGTGTGCTAACAATATCGACTGCTTCAAAGATTACTTCGAAGGTATGGCGTATGCCAAGGAAAATAATAAGCCCGTGATGTTAGACTTTACCGGTTATGGATGTGTGAACTGCCGAAAAACAGAAGAACATATATGGGTGGACGAACGTATCCGTACTTTACTAAATGACTCTATCGTCTTGATATCTCTATATGTGGATGATGATAAGAAATTGGATGAAGTTTATACCTCTGAACATAGCAATAAAAAGATCAGAAATGTTGGTAATAAATGGGCAGATTTCCAAATCGTGAACTTTCAACAGAACTCTCAGCCTTTATATGTTATGACAACAAATAATCAGGAAGTCATTACCAAACCAAGACCATTTGTAGAGGGTGTAGATAGTTATTTAGAGTTTCTAAGATGTAGTTTGTCCGAAAACAGGGCAATTATGTCAAGAAAGTGATAATATATATAAACAAAAAGGGCTTGCAATAATGCGAGTCCTTTTTTCTACTTAGGCTTCTTAATCAGCTTTATGAAATTATTATACAATGTTACTGTCAAAATAGACACAGAAATATACCAATCATGGATGGACTGGATGTGTAATGTACATATACCTGATGTCATGGCTACAGGTTGTTTTGAGACCTACAAGCTAACCCGAATACTTGATGACGAAGACGAACATGGTGTCGGATTTGCAGTACAGTATGTTTCTCCCAACCAAGAAGCATTTCAACTGTACCAAGATACTTACGCTGGAAAATTGCAAAAGGAACATTTAGACAGATATCAGGGAAGATACGTAGCTTTCAGAACTTTAATGGTAATAGAAAGCGAAGGATAGTGCTCTGTTGATTTGCTTTTTGTGGTAGAAAGACTTGAAGTGTTCCCTATTGGGATTCCTCGGTTCACTCGTAAAGTCCATGTTACTGTATATGGAGAAACTTCCAATATGGAACACGAAGCGAACAATTTTTCATTTAGCTGTTATCCCAATTTCGTTAATCTGCTATCGTCAAATTAAATACATGGAGAGGATTCGCAATAATTGGTTAAATATTCTCATATTTGCACTTTAAAGACTAAGATGTTTAAATTATCAGCTAAGGTTTTATCATATATCATGCACCCATTGTTTCTTTTGGGGTATGTACTTATGTTTTTGATACAAGCCAACAAATATTTGTTTAGTTTTCCAGATGACAAAGCTAAAGGATTGGTTTTAATAACCATTTTGGTTATTGCGGTCATGTTTCCATTGATTTCTATTTTGATGATGAAAGCATTAGGCTTAATAAAATCTTTTGAGATGGAAGATAAGCTTGATAGAATACTTCCATTGATTATTACAGGTTTATTTTACCTGTGGCTCTACGTTAATATCCGTAAAAATGACAGTATTCCTGGTGTATTTACCTTTTTTGTTTTGGGGAGTACGATAGCGATATTTCTAGCATTGATTATCAATAATTTTTCTAAAATAAGCCTCCACACCATAGGTGCTGGTGGTTTGGCAGCAGCCATGATGGTCGTTGTTTTTAATTGGACTTATGGATTTGCTGATTTGGTTATACCATTTACAGGTATGGAGCTCAGGCTGAGTGATCGATTTGTGCTGATGATCGTTGTTATATTGGCTGGAGCGGTAGGAACTGCCCGTTTGTATCTCAAAGCGCATAAAGAGGAAGAGGTGTATGGAGGTTATATAGTAGGTGTTTTGTCACAAATGATAGCCTATATGGTCATTTTTTAGTTGTGGTTGTTTTTTAAAAGATTAATATATAGAAATGGAGGCATTAAAAGGAATAATAGAAACCGCATGGAATGATAGAAGTCAACTCAATACAACACAAACTATAGATGCGATCAGAGAAGTAGTACGGCTTGTCGATAGCGGTATCTTGCGCGTGGCTACGCCAGATGGCGAACAGTGGAAGGTCAATGATTGGGTTAAGAAGGCTATTGTTTTGTATTTTCCTATTCAACAAATGGAAACAATAGAAGTAGGACCATTTGAGTTTCATGATAAGATACCACTCAAAAAGGATTACAAATCTCAAGGAGTACGCGTAGTGCCACATGCCATAGCACGATATGGAAGTTTTATAGAGTCCGGTGCTATATTGATGCCGTCTTATGTTAATATCGGTGCTTGGGTAGGAAGTGGTAGCATGGTAGATACTTGGGCTACTGTTGGATCATGTGCACAGATTGGTCGTCATGTGCACCTTTCAGGTGGAGTTGGTATAGGAGGCGTACTTGAACCACCTCAAGCAAGTCCAACGATTATCGAAGATAATTGCTTTATCGGAAGCAGGTGTATCGTCGTTGAAGGTGTTCGTGTGAGAAAAGAAGCCGTTTTAGGAGCTAATGTTGTATTAACACAATCCACACATATTATTGACGTGACAGGAAATGAACCCGTTACCTTTAAAGGAGAAGTGCCAGAACGATCAGTCGTAATACCAGGAAGTTATACCAAACAATTTCCAGCAGGAGCTTATCAGGTATCATGTGCTTTGATAATAGGAAAACGAAAAGCTTCTACAGATACAAAAGTATCTCTGAATGATGCTTTGAGGGATTACAATGTAAGTGTTTAGCGCAGATAAGGCATCTTATATGAAATCGAATACCATCAGTTGGCTTGTTGTTTTCTTATGGATTACAGTCATGTATTCGTGCAAAACGAAACAACCTTTACAATCTACGATTATTGAGATTGTTGAGCAACCTGTAGTGGATACAACGGTTGTAATCGTAATGGATACATTACCAGAAGAGGAAGTTTGGGTAGAAATGCCCGAAAAAACTGGTAGGTTTCAAGCGGAAGTATTAGATCAAATCAATAATTCTGTACCTTTAAAACATGGCTTTAGCGGTTTTTTGTTGCATGATTTGGAAGCAGATACAGTCGTTTTCAATTTGCATGAACATAAATATTTTGTTTCAGCATCGAACACAAAGATTTTCACATTGTATGCGTGTTTAAAAACAATGAAAGACTCTTTGGCTGCATTCAAATACGTAGAGACAGATACTACATTGACGATTTGGGGAACGGGAGATCCTACTTTATTACACCCAGACTTTACGGATGCAGGAGTGATTATGTTTATGAAGCAGAAGGCAGCGAAAAAACAAGTAAATTTTGCAAATTATGACATCATACCACCTTACGGTAAAGGTTGGATGTGGGATGATTATAATGACGCTTATCAAGCTGAAATCACGGCGATACCGCTGTTTGGGAATGTAATAACAATAAAACAAGAGAAAAGCAGCATGTTGATTGAACCCATATCTCCTATGTTTGATATAGATTTTCAGTCAGAGGTTCCCTATGTACGAAGAGTGCTGGATCAAAATCGTTTTGAGCTCCCTTCCAATATAGCGGAAAATGCTTTTTTTAATCAAAGAGTACCTTATAAATTTGCTGAACGTGTCAATAAGAGATTTTTGGAAGGTTTCATAGAAACAAGTATGGACACATTAAAGATTTCACTGCCTATCGTACATCACACTAAATATTCTTTACCCAAAGACACGGTATTGAAACGAATGATGCACAAAAGTGATAATATGCTTGCGGAGCATCTTCTGCTCAATGCGTCTATGCAGGCTATTGAAACATTGCATGTTGCTACATTTATCAAATGGATAAAAGACACCTATCTTGCAGATATGCCGCAGCGGATACATTGGGTTGATGGTTCAGGATTGTCTCGATACAATCAATGTACACCCAATAACCTTGTACATGTATTGAGTAAACTGTACAAAGAAGAAAAAAGAGATAAATTGTTTGCATATTTTAATGAAATCAAGAACAACCAGCTTCCAGAAAAAAGTAAACTTGCCACAAAACCCATACTACTCGGAAAATCTGGTACCATGTCGGGCGTTTATAATCTGAGTGGATATATCGTGACAAAAAGTGGACACACCTTAGCCTATAGCTTCATGAATAATAATTTTGATAAACCGATACGTGATGTACGCCAGTCAGTTTACAAAATCCTTAATTATGTTGTGGAGCATTATTGATGGATTTACCACAAAGGACTAAAAATATACGACAAATACAACATTTACCTCTTTGATATGGTCTTTTAGTGGTAAAAAGATGATTGACCAGAAAATTATCAACCACTAAGATCACTTAGTAAAACACTAAGAAACACACAGAATACCTTAGTGTATCTTAGTGAAACGTTGAGTGTCCTTAGTGGTTAAGATACGGTTTTATTAAGATCTTTTTGTGGACTAAACACTACTTCCTATCGCTAATTCACATTCGCTCCCAAAGACTTGCTGAGATATTCAAAAACTCTTTCTCTGAGATTAAGCCGACAAGTTCGTCACCTTGCACTACGGGTAAACAACCGATTTTATTATCTGTCATCAGCTTCATAGCATCCATGATGTTGGTTTCCTGTGTGACAGTAATTGGATTCGATATCATGATATCAGAAACTAAAGTTGCTTTTTTACTGTTGCTGTTTTTACAACGCATATAATGTCTTAATAGCAATCTTGCAGTTATCAGACCAATGAGTTTTCCTTTGGTATCTTCGACCGGTGTATAGCGTATTGTATTCCAATCCATCAATTCAGCTACAAGATCCACGATGTCATCTTTTTGGACAGTAGTTAAGTCTGTAAGCATAAAATCAGACACTTTGAGATGTGATGGGCGATACATTCTCAGATCATTATAATTGGGCAATTCCCATTCGTGTACGGGCATATTGGTCTTTTGATTCTGAATCATAGTTGCAGTAAGCACACTAAGTGCCTCATCCGTATTGACACGCTCTGAGAGCTTAGTAAATGAACGTAACAACCATCTGGCACCGGTCATATTTTTTTCAGCTCTTGCTTGGATGATATTCAAATATTTGTCTATATCATCAGGATTTATATTGCGAGCTTCAAGACCTTTACGAGCTATCGGCAACAATTCAAAAATAAGGTTTTCTGCCGTCACCTTGCGGTCGTGAAACCATGTGAATTTCGTATCAATTCCAAATCTCGCTGCCTTGCTAAAATTGTCACGGGCATCGACAAAAGACATTTTATTGCGTATATCATCCACTTCCATGCTCATACCTATCATACATCCCAACCAGAAACAAGCATTTGCTACTTCATCAATGACGGTTGGTCCGGATGGAAGGATTCTGTTTTCTATCCGCAAATGTGGTTTACCGTTTTCACTGATTCCATAACATGGACGATTCCAGCGATATACGGTACTATTGTGTACCTGTAGTGACCTTAATTTAGGTATCTGGTTGTTTTTAAGCATTGCCAAACTGTCTTCTTCCACATCACTACTAAGCAACACTCTAAACCGAGCGATATCTTCTTTATAAATTTCAAGTATGGATTCTTTCAGCCAGTCACGTCCGAAAATCACTCTTGGACTTCGCTCACGCATGTGATCGTGGCTTGTACGTGTATCGAGCGATTGTTGGAAGAGCGCTATTCGCGTTTCATGCCACAATCGTTTTCCGAAAACGACGGAACTATTTGCTGCAATGGCCATCATCGGTCCTGCCAATGCCTGGGCAATATTGTACATCTTTACAAAATCATCGGGAGAAACCTGAAGATGCACTTGAAAACTCGTATTGGATGCTTCCAACAACGGCGAACTGTGTTTGACGAGAAGCTCATCTATACCCATGATACGCAATTCATAAGACTCTCCAATACGCTGTTTATTTAAGGCTTCCATCAAGGCAAAATATCGTTTCTTGGGCGTAAGATTCTCCATTTCGAGGTGATATTTTCTTAACGTAGGCAAAATACCGGTAAGCACGATCGAAGTGTCTAACTCATCTAATACTTCCTGTATTTTTTCAAGCTTTTCGCTGTTCTCATTTTCAAGTTCGCTAAAGCAATCTTTCTCAAATACACGTGGGTCGAGATTGGTTTCGAGATTAAATTTTGCTAATTCCGTTTCTACCCATGGATAATGCTCCATTTTTTCCAATGCTTCCATAGCTACTAAGGAAGGTTTGAAATTGCTTTTATCCACCAAGACCATCTCCTGTTCCGCACCGATCCGATTGATGCCGCTCTCGAAGAGATCATTTTTCAACATGTAATCCAGCGCTTCAACGTCATTGAGCAGTGATTTTACAAATTTCTGCATTTGCTTCTGGTCTTCGACCAACGATACCTTTTGTTCTCCCATGATAAATTGTATGATTTATACAGATTGTTTATACAAATATCGTGCAAGATATTATTACAAGTTGAAATTATTGATGTTTTGTAATAAAATATTTTTTTAGCTGCGATCAATAACATATAATCCTGGTTTTAAAGTCCTCCATTATTGGAGCCTGATCCACCTTGATTTTGTATATCTCCACCTTGTTTCAAGTCGGAATTTTTGACTTTTGACTTGCGTTCTTTAAAGTTTACATTACCGAATTTATACCTGAAATTGGCTCCAAACGAACGGAATGGAACGCCAATGGATGATGATTGCTTTACAGCGTCCGTATCGATATCAGATTTAAAATATTTATTGGCTACGAATGGCTCTATCAATGTAATGCCAACACTCCAGTCTTTAAATTCTTTACGGAAACCTATCCCATAGATGGTAAATGCCGGATTATCACCCTGAATAGTTCTGACCGGTGAACGGAAAAAACCGAAGAAATCCGCTTTAAATGTACCACTGATTTTCATTTCGCCATTGAGGAAGATATTGTATTCGTAGCTTTTGCGCTCAGCGGCTTCTCCGTTGACAAAACCCTGCGCATGGTAAGTGGCTATATTTCCACCTGTACGAAGCGTAAACAAACTAATCGTCTTTGAGACAAAGGTATTGAGTCCAACAGAGTTATTCGTTCCTATATTTTCGTATGTATTGACGGATAATTGATTTTCATCTAAGGACAGAATCTGCTCGATGATACCGTCAGTATGTTTATAAAACAGGGATGAAAAAGTAGAAAATCCTTTGTACGTAAAATTATATCCCAACTCCAATTGTTTGACCAATTCTGGATTCAATAGTGGATTGCCGACGGTACGATTGATAAAATCTGAATTGTTGCTAAATGGATTGATATATTGTAGGCTCGGACGCTGAATGCGTTGGCTATATCCAAATTTCAGGGTACGGAAACCAGTGAATGTGCGGCTGATCGTCAGATTGGGTAAAAAATTACTATACTTTATATTGTCAAAATCCAGTTCTTTAGCCTGATCAAATGAACCTTTGATATCTGTCTGCTCAAATCTCAAACCTGTGATAAGCGAATATTTCCGGGCTATTACAAAATTGAGTGAAGCATATCCTGCATAGACATGTTGATCATAATTGAATTTTTCTATCAGTGGCAAGTAGCCGCCATTATTGAAGTCGAATTCCTGTGAATTATAGTCACTTATGATATTCCGGAGTATCGCCTTTGCTCCGGTTTCGAGTTTGATAGTTTTAGTGAAAGGATGTTCGTAATCGGCCTGAACTGTCACCTCATGATTGATACCTGCATTATTCAAATCGGTATCTCTATCGAGTAGGCTGAGATCATGCGTTTCCGTAAGGGAAAAATCCTGGTTGTTGTTTTGTTTTGAGTATTGAATACCGAGATTGAGTTCCTGACCTTCCTTTTTTGCAAATTTATGGGTATAGTCCGTATTCCAATCGAATCCACCAAAATAGTTATCACCTGAACTAACTCGTTCAAAATTGTCAACGAATATTGATTGGCTGATATGACCACGTGTCGTACCTTCCATATCAAAGCCAAAGCCACGATAATTAAATGTACTGTTGATACTATTATAACCATTAAAATCATAAAAAGCACTAACAGAACCATTACCACCTAACCGTGATGATTTTTGTGTACCAATTTGAGTTATAGTACCACCAGTAAGTTTGTCCAATCTGGTGAAGTCAAAAGAACCCGATGCGGGTACGGAATAAAAAACAGCAGCTCCTGAGCTCAATCCAAAACGTCCTTTACCGACATTGAGATTGGCAAACAGGCTATTTTGACGATTTCCGACAGATGTATTGATACTGCCGGCAACACCTTCCACATTTTGTTTTTTGGTGATGATGTTGATAATACCCGCACTACCTTCTGCATCGTATTTGGCAGAAGGAGAAGTGATGACTTCTACTTTTTTTATCTGGTCTGCCGGAAACATTTTCAACGCATCCGCCACATTGCTCGAAAACATTCCAGAAGGTTTTCCATTGATCAGGATACGAACATTTTGCGATCCACGCAGGGAAACATTGCCATTGAGGTCAACGGAAAGCATCGGCACCTTTCGGAGTACATCCGTAGCATCTCCACCAGCTATTGAAGCGTCATTTTCGGCATTGAAGACGAGTTTATCCGCTTTATTTTCGATAAGTACGCGTTCTTCAGCAATTACTACTTCGTTAAGTATATTGGCTGACGGAGCAATCAATATCTTTCCCAACTGCATATCAGGTGCTTTTAAAGTCGTCTCCAGCGTAACTTTTTTGTCGGGATAGCCCACAAAAGATATGTAAATGTCGTAATTTCCATTATTGACATCACTGAATCTGAAATAACCATTGTCATCAGCTAATACACCGTCCAAAGTGATTGTACTACCTTTTTTCTTGAGTGCTATACTCGAATAGCTAAGCGCTTCATTGGTAAGTGAATCCAGAATCTGACCTTCAATTTTACCCTTGATAGTTGGACCTTTGTTGCCACCACCAAACGGAAACTGTGCCTGTACCTGTAAAGTAAAAAGCAGGATAAAAAAGCTGATGTGATATTTCATCTGAATGTAATTTTATTATAAATCTATTATCAATACAATTTGAAATGACAAAACTATGACAATTGTTGTAGAGGTTATTCAATTATTAGATTAAAGCCAATTTTCATCAGATGAATGGATAGATTGGTTTAAAAGTTTATAGGTGTAAGGGTTTAATTTTTAATGATGATTTGCGAATTAGTTAGATTTGCTATGTTTTATTTTGGCTTATATTTTGACGATATAAAACCTATAGTAAGGGAAGTGTTCAATAATCCAATAACTCCACAAATCACAACAAACTTAAAACCACAATGGGCTGTCGTCTCCAGCTTCTCCGTGATAATTCAATGTAATTTCACTACCCGCAGGTATGTCTTTAATAGCAACAATATCGATGGTATTGGCATCAATGTCTAGGATGAAATCGGCATTTGGGTGGATAGCATGATTGTACAAACTTCCAAAGCCTAAGGCTATTACACACTGCTCGCCCCAAAGAAAATAATAATCGTGCAGACAAGTTTTATGAATTATGGGTAATTCTGATTTTGGAATGACAATAACAGGACATATCTCGATCAAATCTCCAGATGCTATGTCATTTGCGGTGAAAACACCTCTACCTTTATCTGCCAACTCAGTAATATATAAACCCGGTACTTGGTGCATGATTAGTCAGATTTTGTGAAGTAAACACCTGTTAATATCAAAAATAGTCCAATAAAATGGACAATACCTATATGTTCTCCGTCTGCAAAGCCCCACATCAAAGCGAACACAGGCATCAAGTACGTTACAGTACTGCCAAAGACTGCATTTGTACGCTGTATTAACTTATAAAATAAAACTGTTGAAATTACCGTGCCAAAAATGGCTAATATAGCGGCAGCACCTAACGAATACCATGCTTCGGGATGCGAAACTACAACACCAGTAACATCAGTAGCCACCAGTAAAATCAACGCTGGAATACTTATCGTAAAAAAAGAAACACTACCGATGATGATAGGTTTCACGTCTTGCATATATGCCTGCACGAGATTGGCACTTAATCCATATAATAACGTAGCCAAAACGATAAGTAAACCATAAGAAATATTTATACCCAAACCACCAGAATCTCCAAATAGAATCAGCAAGGCTGCACCGAAAAAACCAATTGTTATACCTAAAATTTTTGCTGCTTTAAAATGCAATCTGAATACGATAACACCAATAATGAGCGTCCAGATAGGCGAAAGGCTATTGAGCAAGCCCGCCATGGCGCTACTGATCTGCGTTTCTGCAAATGGAAATAGAAAAGCTGGAATACCAGTTCCTGCCAGTCCAATCGCTAAAAATGTCTTCCACCTTGACCAATCAATATCATTGCGGTTGATCCATACAAAAGGTATAAAAGCCATAGCAGAAATAAACACTCTAAGTCCGGCAACCTGTATCGGAGCAAATGCGATCAATGCTTTTTTGATAAGGATAAAAGAGCACCCCCAAACTAAGCTGAGAAACAACATAATGATCCAAGACTGGCTGTCAATTTTGGTCGTCGAGTTCATAAATTCGAATGAAGCGCAAATTTACATTGTCTGGTATATTTTTCAGCTACTTTAATGGCAGCAAAATTGTTTTTATGTAAATAATTCAAGCACATTCTGTTTTGTGGTTTTCATACCAAAGTCTTTAATTTGTATCCAAATTTTTAAAAATCACCTCTTAGACAATTTAGTTTCTAAAAATATTATATATGTAAATGCACAGATTATAATAGATACATTATAATAAATTATAAACTATTATTGATTATCAAATCAGCACTTAATTTCAGGGAATCAAGAATTAGGAGATTATAACTAATTAGTATATAATATATTATATGAAATTATATTTATATTTAGACCCATTTTTGTTTATATTATAGGGTGATGAATTGACCTAAGTTTATTATTTTTGCTTTTGAAAATTTAATACTCAAAACTGATTAGACATGAAGATTTTTAATATTTTTCTTCTTATTTTGCTTTTTAGCATAGAAAGTAAGGCTGCGTTGATTTTGACTGAATCATCTGAGCCAGAGCGCATTTTGGCAGGTGCTGAAATATCAGGTACGATCTGGTTGGATCTAAATATGGACGGGATTCGTGACGGCAGTGAAGACGGCATGCCCAATATTCCTGTCATGTTATACAGATGTAATGGTATATTTATAACCTCTACTGTCAGTCAGGCAGACGGAAGCTACGTTTTTACTGATATCCCGGACGAAACATATAAAATTGTTGTTTCTATATCAGGATTGGGTGATGGTTACGGCTTTACTTTATACGATGGCACAACTGACAATCAAATACAAAGCAATGGACAATCAACGTGTTTCAGTGCTAATGAGGATAGTTTCTATACTTTTGACGGTGGCATTACTATATTCTCTCATTTTGGCGATAAAGTATGGGAAGATTTAAATGGAAATGGAATCCAAGATTTAGGAGAGCCAGGTATAGCAAATGTCGGTGTAGAAGTGTATGATGCTTCGGGATTGGTAACGGCGGTCACGACTAATAACTTAGGTAGTTACGTTTTTAATTCCCTGTTTCCGGGTCAATACTACATCAAGTTTAATACGGATGGCGAATATCTGCCGACAAAACACATTTCTGGTGCAACTAATAACAGCGCCATTACCAATAACAACGGAAACAATACGACAGATTATTTTGAAGTGACACCACAGGTATCCAATTTTTCACTTGACGGAGGATTCTATAGATGTGCGAAGTTTTGCGGCATCGTTTACAATGACATCAATTACAGTGACTCATTAAATACCAATGAAAATGGTATCAACGGACTTGGTATCAATCTCTATGAGTTGATTGATGGAGACACTATTTTTTATGCATATACACCTACAGGAGCTAAACCAGGAAGCCCGAGTGATGACGGATACTATGAGTTTTGTGTAAGACCAGGATCTTATATCGTCGAAATCGTGTGGGATACTTTAACAAAATACTATCCTGGTCAACCATTTGCGACAGATAATCCTTTAACATACAATCATTTTACAGCACTTGACGGTGTATTGTATTCACATACGATCACAGTGAATAGTGGAGATACAAATTGTGATATTAACCAAGGATTTTATTGCCTCAGTAAAATGGAGTCTGTCGTTTGGTTGGATGAAAATCAAAATGGATTGAGAGATGAGGATGAACATGGTGTTCAGGATGTTACAGCGAAGTTATATGACAGGTTCAACACGCTTATCAACACGAGTGTAAGTGATGAAAATGGCAAAATTATTTTCAATAGGTTGAAAAATGGCACTTACTTTATCGTGTTCGATATAGATGACGAATATACGTTTACCGTACCTTTTGCAGGAGATCCTATTTTGGAATCTAAAGTGGATGGAAGTTTTGGCTATGGATCGACACCATGGATTATGGTAGATAATTGTATAGACATATTAAATATAGGTGCCGGTATTGTTCTAAAGCCATTTCCAGTAGAATGGATTGGTATTTATGCTGAAATGCATGCTACATATAATAAGGTAAATTGGAAAATCGCTAAAGAACAGAATGTGAGCCATTACCTTGTGATGAAATCATTAGATGGAAAAACATGGAATGTCATCGACAAAACTGCGGCAACGGCTGTTGAGCGTACAAATATTCATAATTACGAAATTTTAGATTTCAGGATTGATGCTACATTAACTTACTACAGAGTTCAATCGGTAGATCTTGATGGTAAGGTATCTGTCAGTGATATTGTATATGTAGTACGCAGAGAAGACAACACATTTCATGTTCAGCCCAACCCTGCAAACCAGTATATGACATTTTCATTTCCAGATGCTACATCATTACAGCATGATGGCTTGATGACGCTTGAGATAAGCAATCACGTAGGACAGATCATATATACATCGACGTTTAGTACGGTACAACCAATAACTTTGCCAGTAAACAGATGGCAAGTTGGATTATATCAAGCAGTACTGAGAGATGGGCAAGATATCATCAGCGTTAAAAAAATAAGTATAGTTCATTAATCCGTTCACATACAATAATCGTAGCTGATTGTTGTAAATAAATTTGTAACTACTCAGGTACAAATATAAGCATTATTTAACGTATGGAATACGTTTGCATTTCTTTTTTTAGAAGTATCAATGATGGATCTTAGTATTGCATAATTTGTTGCTCCTTGATAGGATCTTTACCGTCCACTCACTTTGTCTTTTACCTTTATATTTCGTATTGCTTGTTCACTAAAGTTGTTGTCTGGTGGTACTTCCAATACTTTTAAAAAGGTTAAAATGTACCCTTCGTATCTGTTCAGTCTTTGCTTGAAGGCTATTAGTTTTTTTTCTTTTTCAGGTATTGCTCTTTTCAATATATCATGTAGTGTGCATTCTATTTGTTTGATTTGTACTTCATAGCTGACCTTGGTATTTTCTACTATTTTTCTTTTTAAGTCTATTGATTTACGTATCAATCTTGCCATTTGATAGGCCCATTTATTTTTCCTTTCTATAAAATAATTGAGCTCTCTTAGGATATGTGCTAAGCATATCTGATGAACTTTGACTTTTGTTTTGAAGTGTGCTCGCCAGCAATCATGTACCAATACACATTGTTTTAATCCGTCGGGAAAGTGGTTGGCTATTGTCTCAAATCCTCTATTGCAAGATACCGATATATAAGTGGCCATTCTTGATTGCCATGTCCATATCCAGTGTAATTTACCATTTACTTTACTGCCCGTTTCATCTGTTCCTACGCATACGCTTTGCTCTATTTCTTTTCTGATTTCCTCGTATTGTTTATTACATCTTTGTGCCAAGGTGTTTATCTTGTTGATTATCGTTCCTTCACTGATCGATAGCTTGAATACGGACTCAAACAGCTCCTTAATCCTTGATATACTCATATATTGTCTTACCGATAGGTAGCCACATAGGGTTCTAATATTCTGACCATAACTTATAGGACTTTTTACATGTTCAGGAAAGGAACTTACTTTACAAACGCCACAACTACATCTTCTTTCATATATCCTGTGTTCTACGGCTTCTATAACTATGGGTGGTATATCCAATATTCATTATGGGCTCGTCTATGTAATCTTTACCACACGATGGGCAGGTTGATTCTATATGGTCGATTATAACTGGGTTACTATTAAATGCTAAGGTATTTCCTTTATGACCAGGTTGTCCTCCTGATTTTTTACCGCTTTTTTGCCTTAGACTTTTGGTCTTTCTATGTATGTCTGATGACGGTGGCAATGAACTGTTGTTACTGTCTTTCTTATGCTTTAGTTCGGCTATTATATCTTTTAACTTCGCATTCTCTTCTTGTAGCCTTAAATTCTCCTCTTTAGTAATTCGTAATTCTTCTTTGCATAAACGCAATTCCTCTCTCACTTCGGCTATCTCTTTACGAAGTTCCTCAATTATCTTTAATAATATGGCGTTTGAATGTTCGATATTTTCTTGATTTTAGCTCAAGTTCTATATCTATTCTCTGGTTAGGTTACGCAAATTTATTACTTTTTTAAAATAATCATCTATTTTTACCTTACTCAACCTGAGTAGTTACAAACTCAACCAAAAAAGGCTTTGCATCTGCTTCTTCGTTTGAAGTGCCAGCCCATTCTTTTGAAAATTTTAATGCTCGGTCTTTTATTTCATTCCAACTTAATACCATTTCGTCTTTTTCTGTCTTCGAATAAATTAAAACCTATTACCTCACCGGTATCTGCTTCAATATTTCCAACGTATAATTCCAAAATTTCTGTACCGATGAGATGCTGACCCTTTCGTCTGGAGAGTGTGCTCCTTTAATGGTCGGACCATAAGATATCATGTCCATTCCGGGATAGTTTCTACCCAATATACCACATTCTAATCCAGCGTGACAAGCGACCACTTTAGCTTTTTCTCCGTGAAGTTGTTCATATATGGCGGTCAGTACTTTCAATATTGGCGAGTCAATATTGGGTGTCCAACCTGGATATGCGCCACTAAATGCCACTTCAAAACCACCAAGACTAAATGCTGCTTGTAAACTTTGCGCTACATCTGTTTTGGATGATTCTACGGATGAGCGTGTAAGACAAAGAACTTTAGCTTCGCCATCTTGTATTTCGACACGTGCCACATTATTGGATGCCTCTACTAAGTCTTCTATGTCTGGACTCATCCGAAATACGCCATTGATAGCCGTATAAATAGCGAGGATGATCGCTTTTTGATCCTCTTTAGTTGCAATGGTATCTGGTGTGTCGATTTCTTTAACTTCTATGTTGAGTTGGGATTCTAAAGACTTGTATTCTGATTTAATATCATAAATTAAGGCTTCTAATTTCTTTTGAAAAGCATTAAAATTTTCTTTTGGTATTGCTACAACGGCACTACTTTCTCTTGGAATGGCATTGCGCAAGCTTCCACCAACAAAAGAGGCCAATCTCATTCCTGTATCTTCATGTCCAAATAGTAAACGGTTCATGATTTTATTGGCATTGCCGCGTCCCAAATGGATTTCTATACCTGAATGACCGCCTTGAAGCCCTTTAACTGTGATCTGTAATCCTTGATATGCTGCAACATTGATTTTTTCGGTGTTGTAATTTCTCGTTGCCGTTACATCAAGACCACCGGCGCAACCTATGTCAATTTCATCATCTTCTTCGGTATCAAGATTGAGCAATATCTGACCTTGAAGTAGATTGCCTTGAAGTCCGAGCGCTCCAGTCATACCCGTTTCTTCATCAATCGTAAATAAGGCTTCTATAGCAGGATGTGCTATATCATTGGCACTTAATATCGCCATAATTGTTGCCACACCTATTCCATTGTCAGCACCTAAGGTCGTACCTTTTGCTTTTACCCAATCGCCGTCGATGTACATATCTATGCCTTGTGTATCGAAATCAAAGTCCGTATCATTGTTTTTCTGATGTACCATATCCAGATGCGATTGCAAGATGATTGGCTTTCGGTTTTCCATACCAGGACTTGCCGGTTTACGGATGATAACATTGCCCGTTTCATCAGTTATGGTTTCTAATCCAAGGCTATTGCCAAAGTCCACCATGTGTTGTATGATCCGCTCTTCTTTCTTGGATGCTCTTGGAACAGCATTGATATCAGCAAAATAATTCCAAAGGTTTTTAGGCTCTAATTGACGTATAGGAGATGACATGCGCTTATATGATTTTTAATTAATATTGTACAAAATAACAAATAATCTGGCTATTCATCAAATATTAAATCCTATTTTCGCCAACATTTATAATAATTTAAAAAAAGTAACTATTCAGGTATGATCAATTTCTATCAAAAAATGTCAATTTTCCGTGATACTTCAGCTCTTTTTTACCTTAATAGCACTGCTTTTAGCTCAAAAAGTAGCTTTTTCTGACGAAAAATGCGCTTATTTTTATGTTTTGAAAGCATATATCTGAGTAGTTACAAAAAATATATTATACCTTTATCCCAAATTGAAAATATTTGCAGATGCATCAAACTATTTATTCACAGTTTACTGAGTCAAGGGCACAGGGTCAGAAAAAGTTCGTAGTATTGATAGATCCTGATAAAATCTCGCTTGAAAAGTTAGGAATATTAGTAGCTAACGCTGTAGATGTTGGTGTTGATTATTTTTTTATCGGCGGTAGTTTGATCGTTAAAAATATATTGGATCAAGTGATACAATCGATTCGAGCCACTTGTGAAATACCAGTCGTTTTGTTTCCAGGCAACCCGAACCAAATATCAAGAAAAGCAGATGCTGTTCTGTTTTTATCCTTGATTTCGGGTAGGAATCCAGATTTACTGATCGGTAATCATGTGATTGCGGCACCAGAGATAAAGAATAGTGGTTTGGAAACACTATCAACTGGATATATGCTGATAGACGGTGGCGCTCCTACAAGCGTACAATACATGAGCAATACGATGCCGATACCAGCTAATAAGAACGATATAGCACTTTGCACAGCATTAGCAGGAGCGATGTTGGGAATGAAACAGATATTTATGGATGCCGGAAGTGGCGCTACGAACCCAGTACCGCTGTCTATGATACAAGATGTAAATAGACATATTGAAATACCATTGATCGTCGGTGGAGGTATCAATACACCACAAAAAGCTGCCGAACGAGCAGCTGCGGGAGCCGATATCATAGTTGTCGGAAATGCGTTGGAAAAAGAATCTTCGCTGATTAGAGAATTTTCTGTTGCCATTCATGAACAATCCAAAACACAAGCAACCAACTTATTGCGATGACAGGAACTGTAACAAAATCTACAGGAAGCTGGTATAATGTACGGTTGGATAACGGAACAGTAGTCCCGTGTCGGATTATTGGCAAATTCAAGCAAGACAATTTGAAACTGACCAATCCCATAGCTGTGGGAGATTTAGTCAGGATTGAAATGGAAAATCTACAGGAATCCAAGGGTATCATCAAAGCGATAATGCCACGCAAAAACTATGTTGTCCGCCAATCTCCACGCAAAAAACATCAACTACATTTCCTTGCCAGCAATGTTGACCAAGTCTTGATCATCGTCACATTGCGCGAGCCAAATCTTAAAATAGGCTTTATAGATCGGTTTTTGGTCATGACAGAGCCTTATTCTATCCCTGCGATTATCGTATTCAATAAGTATGACATTTATACGGAGGAAGATAAAGATTTATTAGATGCACTTCGAGATATATATCAGCGTATAGGTTATAAAGTCTTTACCACTTCATCGGTCGATCAAACGGGTATAGAAATGGTACGCATGGAGCTAAAAGACAAGATAACCTTGGTCGCAGGACAATCCGGAGTTGGCAAATCCACATTGATAAACGCAATTGAATCTCGGTTGCAGCTACGCACTGATTCCATTTCTGAATATTCTGGCAAAGGACAACATACCACAACCTTTGCAGAGATGTTTGATTTGTCATTTGGTGGTAGTATTATAGATACTCCGGGTATCAAGTCGCTGGCATTCACGCATCTTGAGATTATGGATATTGCGCATAATTTTAAAGAGTTTTTTGCTATCTCAGACCAGTGTAAATACGCCAATTGTACCCACCGCAATGAACCACAATGCGCAGTAAAACAAGCAGTAGAAGAAGATCAAATCAGTTTTATCCGCTACCAAAACTATCTCTCCTTAGTAGAAGAAGTAGAAGACCAAAACTATTGGGAAAGGCATAAGGATGTGTAGGAATGAGATCTATAGCTTCAAAAATACACGCCAATTTACAGTTTCACTTATTCCAATTATACTACAATCGTATTTTTTACGTTTTATGATACGAAAGTGATATTCAATTACACCTAATATTCATCAAAAACACCTGTATTCTTCGTAAGAAATACGCTCCATAGCTAAGCTATCATTGTGTTTTTTGCTCTGAACTCAGCCATTTTAATAGGAATCTTTAGCCAAATCGAAAAAGCACTTTCTTAAAATGCTACTAAATTTTCATCCGCTTTAAACCCAATTGGTATAATTTTTGCACATATTAAATATTAATATAATACATAAACCCGCTTAATCGTATATGGATATCCTAAATTTTAAAAAGAAGATTAATAAAATTTCAATTCTGACTGATTCTATTGAAAATGGTTCTTTTTCCGCTTTGGAAAGAGATCTTTTACTTACTTATGTCAGAGATTTATATGATATCGCTATGGGTGACGAACCGATTGTCATTAAAAGAACAGAGATACAAGCAGCGACTTCTGTAGAAATGTCAACGCCTGTCTTTATAGAAAAACCGGTCACTATCAATAATGAAATACAAGAAACCGTTAAGGTTGCCGTTGAAACGCACATACCAGAAGTTCCGGTTAAAAGTACGCCCGTTGTGACGATGACAGAACCAGAAATTCAGGTTAAAAGTGCACCAATAGCTATAGAAGTACCGGCTGTGGCCGTTGCAGAAGTTCCGGTAAAAGCAGTACCATTGGTTGAAAAAATAAAAGTGGCCGTGCCTGCACAACATTTGAATGAAAACGAAGTCATGGAAGCATTATTCAGTGAAGGAATAGTCAATGACTTGTCCGACAAATTGGGCTTAACACCTGTTCAGGATTTAACGAAATCTATGGGTATCAATGAGCGTATTTTCACTCAACAAGAATTATTTGCTAACAATCCGGCAAAGTTTACTGAAGTATTGACGGTATTAAATGGGTTTCAATCGTTTGATGAAGCTAAACAATATCTCATAAATACCGTTATACCTGAGCATGGGTGGACAGATGAAAGTAAAATCAAAAAAGCATCTACATTCATCAAATTAGTCAAAAGAAAATATTTATAAAATTATATACAAGCAATGGGTAAAGATTTTAAACAGTTAATCTATAAAATCCGTTACCCATTGTTGCTTTTGGCGATCATTTGGATTATCACACCCTTAAACCTAATATTTGATTTAGGGCTTACTAAATTGGGGATATTTCCACGTGATCCTGTGTATTTGTTAGCTGTTTTTACTGGACCGCTGATACATGGGTCTTTGGGACACCTTGCTTCCAACTCGCTCCCGATCCTGACATTGACATCTATTTTAGTGCTGTTTTATCCAAAAGTAGCTTTTAAAGTCTTTATCAGCATCACGATTGGTACTGGACTTATGGTGTGGCTGTGGGCACGACCGTCTTATCATGTCGGTATTAGTGGTGTCATTTACGGATTGATCGCTTTTATATTTTGGATTGGCATCTTCCGCAAAAACCTCAAAACGATTGTACTTGCATTCGTCGTACTGATACTTTATTCGGGTAGTGTAGCCAGTATATTTCCCAATGTAGAGGAAAATATCTCTTGGGAAAGTCATCTTTTTGGTGGTATTTTTGGTATATTGGTCGCTTTTGCTTTCAGAAAAACAGTCGAAGAAGACGAGCAGCAATATTCTATTCCACCGTCATGGGCCAATGAACCCGATATCAAGCAATATTTCCTACCAAGAGATGCCTTTGAAAAAACGAAAATGCAACGCTACTATGAATATCTCGAAGCTGAAAGAATAAGGCAGTTACAGGAAATACAGTCTAATACAACCTAAGTTGTTACTTAGAAATAAACCGAATATTATAGTATTCTGCTAAACTTTGAAACCAGTTTTTAGACAGATTATAGAAATTTTTATATATTTGCAGCGCTTCGAGTATAAAATTTCAATAATATGAATGAATTTTTTAATCATCTGTCAAGGGAATTCCAATTGCCCTTACATAATCCTGTATTAATTTTTTCATTAATACTCCTTATCATTCTTTTGTCGCCGATATTGCTGAAAAGGCTCAATATCCCGGGCATCATAGGTTTGATAATCTCCGGTGTTATCATAGGTCCGAATGGTTTTAACATTCTTGCGAAAAACTCCGCTGTTGATTTATTTTCAACGATAGGTTTGCTTTATATCATGTTTATTGCCGGATTAGAACTGGATCTGGTAGAGTTTAAATCGAATAAAAACAAGAGTATCCTATTTGGATTTCTTACGTTCATATTTCCGCTGGCGATAGGATTTCCTGTCGTTTACTACGTGTTGGGTTACGACTTTAATGCCGCATTTCTTACGGCCAGTATGTTTGCCACGCATACGCTAGTGGCATATCCGATAGTAAGTAGATTTGGTATTTCCAAAAATCTGGCTGTTGCCGTCACTGTCGGCGGTACCATACTGACCGATACCGGCGTATTGATCATCCTTGCTGTGATCATGAAAAATGCTGAAGGTGGTCTTACTATGGAGTTTTGGTACAAGCTGATTATTTCGCTGGCGATATTTTCGGCGATTATGTTTATTATTGTCCCACGCATAGCCAAGTGGTTTTTTAGCAAACTCGAAAGCGATAAACATGCTCATTATATTTTTGTGCTTGCCGTCGTATTTTTTGCTTCATTCTTAGCAGAAGTTGCTGGAGTAGAAATCATCATCGGAGCATTCGTAGCTGGTCTTGCACTCAATAAGCTGATTCCACACTCTTCGGCATTGATGAATAGAATAGAATTTATCGGAAATGCATTATTTATACCTTTTTTCCTGATTTCGGTAGGTATGATCGTGGATGTATCCGTATTATTATCGGGAAATACTGCTCTGATTGTCGCAGGAACACTTACCGTAGTTGCACTTTTTGGAAAATGGATTGCCGCATATATTACACGTCTTGTATTCGGATTCAGCAAGGATCAAGAATTGCTTATATTTGGTTTGAGTAGTTCCCACGCTGCTGCAACGCTGGCCGTTATACTCGTAGGACATAATGCCGGTATAATAGATGACAATATACTAAACGGAACGATTATACTTATATTAATCACGTGTGTCGTTGCATCCTTTGCTACCGAAAAAGCGGCTAAGAACATGATATTGAGTGGAGAAAGTGATCATATCGACATGGATAGTATCCACATGAATAATAGCGAACACATACTATTGCCGGTGGCCGATGTTGGGCAGATAGATAAAAATCTTGAATTGGCGATGCTCATTAAAGATAAAAAAGCTGCCAACCCGATATCAATCCTTACCATTGTACCCAATGATTTGGATGCAGAAAAAAATCTCATCAAAGCTAAAATGAGACTTGAAGAATATGTCAAACAGGGTTCTGCTGCCGAAACCAATATTAATATCATTACCACGATTGACCACAATGTGATGAGCGGTATTTCACGTACTGCGAGGGAGATTTTATCAGACATCATCATCATAGGCTGGCCTAAAGAACTTGGTTTTATCCAAAAAATATTGGGTGAGAAAATGGATATCTTATTTGCTAATGGAGACAAAACGATCATGATTGGCAACTCCGCTAAAAATATCGTCGCTCATAAACGTGTCGTACTGTTCGTGCCTGCCTTTGCGGAATTAGAAAAAGGATTTAGTATTTGGCTTTCAAAAATTGCAAAGCTCGTAACAGAACTGAGCGCACAAACGATTATCTATGGCAATACCAAAACACTTGAAGCCATTCGATTATTTTATGCTGAAAATCTTGGAGTTTCTAACAATACCTATATAGAGTTTGACACATGGGAAGATATCTTGGTGCTATCCAGGGAAATCAAAGAGAATGATATCATTGTTTTTATATCCGCAAGAAAGGGAACTTTGTCCTATCAATCCATATTGGAATCTATACCAGGCAAGTTGGAAAAATATTTCCAAAATAACAGTAAAATCATCATCTATCCTAAGCAGCAAGATAGCTATAACGCTTCTGAAGATTATGAAGACTTAGCAGCAGGTCCAATCGCTAAAGGTATCGAAACCATAGGAAAAGGTATTGAGACGATATTCAAAGGTGTGAGTAAGCATGAAATAAAGAAACCGTAGGAATTAAAACAAATTGATTTTTTTCACGCAATAACTAACTCAGCTTACCTTAAAATAAATACCTTTGTAAAAAAATTAAAAAATGAGAGCATTAACCATATTGGGATTTCTGTTATGCTGTTCGATAAGTATATTTGGGCAGAGTGATTTTAAAATTAACTTTGAATTAGCAGCTGATTTGCACAAAAATTTTGGTTCTATTGATACATATAAATATATAACGGACGGATATTCTTCAAGTAGTCTTGGTAAAACGGTTGGAGTTTCATTTCAGTATAAAACCGTAGGATTGAGATTGAATTATTTTGGTTTGGATTTGAATGGTCCTGGATTCAGTAAACCTTACAATTTAATTGAATCATCGTATGATAACTTTCCAAGACAAAGTTTTTATCAAGGTGGAGGCGCTTATAGATATGGCTACTCATTTGAAGGAGGTTCTTTTGGTGTTTTTAAAACTTTTCAAACTCCATCTTTTGATGTTGAATTAGAAGGAAATTATGCATTAATGAACGTAAATTTAAATAGTTTTCACAAAACAAGTAGATTATTCTACCATGACTATTATTCCAGAGACGGTTTTACAAGAAAGCATATAGCTTATTATGATAAAGGCAGTTACTTTGATTTCGGAATCAATATCGTAAAAAGAATATGGAAAGGATTTCATGTTTCTATTGGAACAGACCTTAGAAGTGGCTCGTTTAAATATTATTACTATGAAACGATTGAAGATACGTTATATGAAGAAAATAACAAAAATGAGATGTTTGAACAGAACAAAAAGTTTAGCTCTTTCGGTGTAAAATTGGGATTGAGGTATCAATTAAAATTTAGTAAAGAGTAGAGAAATGGTGTGGTAATTTTCAACGAAATAAAAAAAGCAGAAAATACAAGTCGTATTTTCTGCTTTTTTTTTATAAGAACCTATAATGTATGAACTACATCATCGAACTACGGGAATGGTTTTTATATCAATAAACTTTTGTTGATATTTTCCTAAAACTTAACCATCACTTTAATTTCTTTTCCTTCTCTTATGATAATCGCGGGTAGTTCGTCGCCTGCGTTGATTTTTGAAAGGCATTCCATGTATGAATACACTTCTTTTATTTTGCAGTCGCCTATTTGTGTAAGGATGTCTCCTGCTTGAATGCCCGCTCTTGAAGCTGGTCGATCATCGACGACACCATCTATTTGTAAACCATTGTTCGAATCGGCATAACTTGGCATTACACCAAGAGTTACTTTATATTTAGGAACGGCCTTACCTTGTTGTAACTTCGTTTTGGCAAACGGTATTTCTTTTTGTTGTTCTAATGCTTTAGTGATATTGAAAACATATTGTGTTATCAGCTTCACACCGTAATAATTGATTTTGTCTTCATCATCACTTGGCTTGTGATAGTCTTGATGTGTTCCTGTAAACATGAAAAGCACCGGAATATCTTTCAAGTAAAATGAAGTATGATCAGATGGCCCTACACCACTACTGTCAATAGCGATATTAAATCCGGCAGGTTTAGTTTGCTCTATGAGTTTGCCGAATATTGGAGATGATCCAATGCCACCTATGGTCAATTCTTTATCTTTATTGAGTCGTCCTACCATATCCAAATTAATCATAGCTACCGGATTAGGGTAGTTTTGCTTTACTGTTTCTGCAAAGTCTTTTGAACCCATGAGCCCATCCTCTTCTCCCGAAAAGAATGCGAAAATATAGTTGGCATTTTCTTTAGTGCTATTGGTTGCAAGTATTCGTGCTAGTTCAAGAACAGTAGCTGTACCGGAAGCATTGTCATCGGCACCGTTATGGATTTGTCCATGTGAATTCATCAGTGTTGAGTTGTTATGCTCATTGAGTCCAAGGTGGTCATAGTGTGCACCAATGATCACCGTTTTATTGGCATTGTTATCCAAATAACCTATGACATTTTTACCTATGATACGCTCCTTTGGTCCGTTTTCATCATGTGGGTTGAGTCTATATTGATACTCAAAAGGGGCGATTGACGCTTTTAATCCTAAGTCCACCAAGTTCTCATAAAGATATATGGCAGCTTTTGTTTCTCCTTTACTACCTGTAAGTCTTCCCATCAGTTCATCAGATGCAAGATAGGATATGGACTTCTTTAAATAATCTTGATTTATAAATTCTGCTTCATCTGAATCAATCCAATCTGCAATAAATACATTGGTCTCATGTGCTATGTCTCCATCTCTATTACTTGAAAATGTAAGCTTCTTACCGTCTGGAGAAAACATTGGAAATGCATTAAATTCGCTTTCATAAGTGATCTGCTTTAGATTCTTACCGTCAATATCTATAGAGTATATCTGGAAATCGTATCCACGTGTAGAATGATGATTGGAAGAAAACAATATCTTTTTATCAGATGGATGAAAGTATGGAGACCAATTGGCTTTACCAAGATTGGTGATTTTTTTCAAATCAGTACCGTCAATATTCATTGTATATATCTCCATATTTGTCGGTGCGACAAGATTTTGTGCCAATAAATCTTTATATTCTTTGATTTCTTCAGCTGTTTTTGGTCTGGATGATCGGAAAACCAATTTTTTGGAATCATGTGAAAAGAAAGCACCACCATCATATCCTAATTCTGAGGTTAGTTGTATTAGGTTTTTTCCATCGACATCCATTCTCCATAATTCTAAATCGCCACTTCTTGTCGAAGTAAAAACGATATATTTTCCATCTGGAGAAAGTACCGCTTCGGCATTATAGTGAGGCGTATTAGTCAACTGCTTGACGATTTTACCTTTTAGATTCGCTACAAAAATATCAAATTCCGGATATAGCGGCCAAAGATATTTACCGTCTTTTCTTGGTTCTGGTTTTGGCGGACACTGCTTGCTGCTCTTATGTGTAGAAGCGTAAAGGATGTGCTTGCCGTCCGGCATAAAAAACGAACAAGTAGTACGTCCCAAACCGGTAGATATCAGTTTTAGATCCGATGTCTTATACTTCGATTTGTTGAGTTCGAGCATATAAATCTGATCACAATGTGCACCTATGGATGGATTAGTAACCTGCATGGTTAATTTCGTACCATCTGGAGAGAAATATGCTTCAGCATTATCTCCGCCGTAAGTAAGTTTGGTAATGTTCTTAAGGTTTGTTTCCTGAGCAACAGACCACGTTGAGACACCGATAAGTATCAGCGTAAAAATTTGTTTAATATTCATAATACTTTTTTTATAAAGAACCGCAAAGATACCTTATAAAATCATATTTTTGGTGTAACTCAGCGTATTGAGTTATCACAGAAATGTCAAAATTTAGTGTTTTTTACCTCAACAACTCTCCAAATGTATCCGCTTGATTGATATCTCCGGATTTGAAGCCTCGAGTAAACCATTCTACACGTTGTTTAGAAGTACCATGTGTATAGGTTTCTGGTTGGGTATAACCTTGTGTTGACTTTTGGATATGATCATCACCGACAGAAGCTGCCGCATTCATAGCATCTTCGACATCCGCTTGATCGATATATCGCTGTTCATAGTGTGCCCATACACCTGCGAGATAATCCGCCTGAAGCTCTGTGGCTACTTGGATTTTGTTGCCTTGAGCCTGACTGCTTTCTCTTTGTAATTTGTGTGTTTGTTGCAGGATACCAAGTAAATTTTGTACGTGATGTCCCACTTCATGTGCTATGATATAAGCTATTGCAAAGTCTCCTCCTTTGGCACCAAACTTATTTCTCAGGACATTCAAAAATGCCAAATCCATATATACTGTCTGGTCAGCCGGACAATAGAATGGCCCTGTATTGGCATTCGCACCCCCACAACCGGATGTAGTCGCATCGGTAAATAGCACCATTTTGGGCTCTTGATATTGCAGACCATTTTTTCTGAAAACCTGATGCCATGTATCCTCTGTTGAAGCAAGCACGGTAGAAACGAAATCGCCTACTTTCCTTTCCTCAGGTGTCAATTCCCGATCTTGTTGTTGTACCTGAGTAGGTTGCTGCATTTGCTGTACAAGCGCATTGGCGAGATCCTGACTATCTCCACCTAAAAACACCTGTATCAATAAAAAAATCAAACCAAGCGCTCCTCCTCCGGCTACTACTTTACCGGTAGTGCTCATACCTCTTCTATCTTCAAGATTACTGCTTTTTCGGCGGCCTTCCCATTTCATATTTTGTCCGTTTTAAATTTTATCACGTAAAATAACAACAATATTAAGACTTAAATTGCAATAAATAGTTACTTATTGGTCAGAATTATTTCATTTCGACCTCAAAAATGATAATTCAATCCCACTATTATATGATTGACCTTTAGTTTTTTGTGTTCTAAATTATAATTGTCATCAGAAGGTCCCCATTTGAATAGATTATTCAATAGACGGTTATATTTTAATTGTACGGAATACTTCTTAGACAAATTAAACTGAGTTCCCAATGATGCAAATGCTAATGTCCGCTCTAAGGAAGAACTGGCTCTTCGAATAAGCGTTCGATTTCCCTGGAAGGAAGCATCCATACTATGAGACACGAAGAGAGGTATATCTATATTGAGTCCACCTGAGACACTCAATACATCTAAAATAGAATACTGTATTTCCAAAGGAAGATTTAATGAAATAGTAGAAATTTGCTCTTCAAATCCTATCCAATAAAATCTATTTTCAGTTGAACCAGGTATTTCAAAGGGTTCGTTTATACGCTCAACACTATATACTGGACTCACACCCGGTTCTATTAACGTAACCCTGTCTATTAATCTATATTCTTTATACCTTGAATCTCTCCAAAGCGAAAATCCTAATAAATCTACTCCTGCGCCATACTTAAGATATAAATTGGGTTTCAGCTCCATCCGTTTCAAAATACCAAAACCCAGACTTCGTGTATTATAGAAGTTTAATTCCTTTCTGTAACTCCCCTGATAAACATCAACATAGGGTTGATTATTAAAAAAAGGAATATAAAAATCATAATCTTCAATATATTCCCGGGATTGGTTTCCCACAGACATAAATCCATATTGAACATAAAATTGGGTTTTCCTTTCTCGTTCTTGTGCTGACACTATTGTGGACATCAATAACATCGCTAAGCAAAGATAAAGTACTTGGTTTTTCATTTTTAATTTGATTTTTGTTTTATTATAATCGGTCTTTAAGGCCTAATTTCCTTTTGCATAGCTTTTTGCATCGGGTTGAGCTTCTTGTCGTTTTGATGCTTTTTGAATATTTGAAAACGGCTTGGCATCTCCCGGACTGGAAAGCTGTTGTTGGATTCGTCTATATCGGCGGTTTCCTTGTATGGATCGAGTTCTATGGTCGTGACAACTTTGTCTTTGACAAACACTTTTGTTATCTTTTTCTCGTTTTTATGCCAGATTTCTACAGGAATCCGCTCGATTTCTTTAGTACCATCTTCGTAAGTCCATTCGATGATGAGAGGCATGACGAGACCACCAATATTACTAAATTGCAATTCGTAGTAATTTTTGTCGCCGTATTTACTGATTTTCTCTTCTTTTGGCGTGGTTTCGTTATATCGGTGGATTACCGTCACGTCTATAGAATCCGTCTCCCAAGGTTTATAGCTATTGTAAAAATCTGTAATCGTACTGTCGCGCTCTACCGGAAACGTTTCTATCTGTGTTCTGTTCAGGGTTTTTGTTAGAAAATCTTGCGGCTTTTTGATCATCCTTGTTAATGTGTCGGTTCTTTGTACGGGATCGTTGTCGATATCCACTTTGTACCAGATGACGGTATCTATGGCAATGTCAACGGCATCCGTACCGTAAAACCAGCCTTTCCAAAACCAATCCAGATCAACGGCACTGGCATCTTCCATCGTTCTGAAAAAGTCTTCAGGAGTAGGATGTTTGAAAGCCCAACGTCGGCAATATTCTTTAAAAGCGTAGTCAAATAGTTCTCTTCCCATGATTGTTTCGCGTAGGATATTCAATGCGGCTGCCGGCTTTCGATAGGCATTATTGCCGTAATCTGCTATATTTTCCGAGTTGGTCATGATTGGTTCGAGCCTATCTTTTGGACGTTTCATGTAGTTGGTGATTTTGGCGGGAACGCCACCGTCAGACGGGTATTTATTGTCCCATTCCTGCTCAGCTAAAAACTGTACAAAGCTGTTGATACCCTCATCAAGCCAAGCCCATTGCCGTTCGTCACTATTGATGATCATCGGGAAATAATTGTGACCGACTTCATGGATGACTACGGAGATGCAAGCGTTTTTAGCTTGTTCTGTGTAGGTGCCGTCAGCTTCTGCTCTTCCAGGATTGAAAGCGATCATCGGATATTCCATACCATTGGCTGCTTCTACAGAGATAGCTACGGGATATGGATATGGTATGCTATAATTTGAATAAATGCGCAAGGTATGATCTACTGCTTTAGTGGAATATTTATTATATATAGGATATGCTTCCTTGCCGTAAAGGCTCATGCACATTACTTTTTGACCTAAATCATTATAGTGTGGCATGGCGTCCCAAACAAACTTTTTACTGGCTGTCCACGCAAAGTCTCTCACGTTTTTAGCTTTGTATTTCCAGGTTTTGGTCTTTTGTGCGTTTGGTCGCTGTTCATTTTCCAATGCTTCCTGATAGGTTACGATTTCCAATGGTGCTTTTACACTTTGAGCTTGTTGCCATCGCTTATATTGTGCCGGTGTCAGCATAGCTTTAAGGTTTTGGCATTCACCCGTTGCGGCGACGATATGGTCATCCGGCAGCGTGATTTCTACGTCGTAATCTCCAAAAGTCAGTGCAAACTCGCCACGTCCGACAAACTGCTTATTTTGCCAACCTTCAAAGTCGCTATACACGCACATGCGTGGAAACCATTGTACGACGGTATAGAGATAATTGCCATGATCTTTAAAATATTCGTAACCACCACGACCCCAACTTGGTGTTTCCATGCGATTGATCATATAGTAGTACCAGTCCACATTAAATACCACTTTTTCACCTGATTTTAATGGTTTTGGCAGGTCGATGCGCATCATCGTACCGTTGATATTATATTTTAGTGGTTGTCCTTTGTCTGATGTTACGGTCTTGATATTTACACCGTATTGCTTCAATGATTTTGTGGCTTCTAATCGATCGATACTTCTTTCGTCCATGATGTCGAACATTTCAGAGCCACTGATATGGTGTTTTAAAGCATCGGCAGCGTGTTCGTTTTCGTCCAATTGCAACCATAAATAGCGCATTTCTATCGGAGCATTGTTATAGTATGTTATAGTCTCCGTACCGTCAATGCGTTGTTCTTTGGTGTCTAACGCACATTTGATTTTATAATCAGCACGTTGCTGCCAGTATTTCGGGCCAGGCGCTCCGTCAGCACTGCGATATTCATTGGGCGAACGAAGTACAGTACCTAATTGTTCAAATTTGTTGGCGTGATTCCTGTTTTCCTGGCTATATCCTGAAATATAAAAGAAACACAAAATCAGTATTAAATAATTCTTCACGGGAAACAAGTTTTATTTTGAAAAAAATTAAAAATCCATACCTAAACTCAGGTAAAATTTAGGCTTTTGGATGACACGGGATTCGATGCCCCAACCATAATCCGCTTTGATGAAATAGCCCAGTATCTGTGTCCTAAGTCCTGTTCCGAAGCCCATTACCAAAGGATCTCTGGCGTATTCTACTTCCATTTCTATCAATGGCGGACTGGATAGCCTGACGACATTGAGTGTGTTTTTATCGCTAAATGGACTGATGCCATGCCACGCCAGCCCTGCATCGGCAAATCCGGTAAGCTGGATATTTCTAAAAAAGGCATTACCCTTGTTTTTACCCAATATATACTGCATGAATGGTATTCTCAATTCGGCATTGGCGACTAAAAAAGTTGCTCCGTTGCGGATATTGTTGCTAAAACCACGCATCTGAAATACATTGGCCTTATAAGCGTAATCCGTATGATCCGGTACTTGTATCTGGTCGTTGAAAGCCGGGAAAAGCCAGTTTTCCATGCCACCTAAGTAGTAGAGCATTTTCTGCGAGCCAAATGATGTCGCTCCAGCCATGCGCAATGCAAGTATGGATTTAGAAAGTACTGGCTGATAATAGCGGGCATCAAATCCGATAATGGTTGTAAATCCTTTGGAAAGATTGAAATCAAACCCATCTGTAAGCTTAAAGTCGAAACTATTGATGACTTCGGTATAAAATTTATATCTGGTTCCGTTTTTAATGTTGACGGATACATCGTAGGTATTGTCATAAACATACTCAAGTTTAAGGCCCAATCGCTTTTCGTGTGTAGCGGGTGCTTCAAAAGATGTACGTGCTGTACTTAATTGCAAGTAATCATCAAACCGCAATGTACCTGTTGCCCTGACGGAACGATAGATATCAAAGGGATATTTTAGTTGGTATAATCCAAGTAGCGATGTCTTTCTGGATCTGGATAAGAGATTGCCGACGACGGGAATGTCGTTGTTATAAGCAACAGATTTACGGTACAAAGCGTATTTTTTATCAATACGTCCTTTTCTGTTGTCATAAACGATGAAAAATTCAGTACCGTTAAATGATGTAGGTATTCTAACTCCAGCTTCCAGGTCATGATCTTCAAAGATATCTTTCATATTGGCTTTTAGAAGAAAACCCATGGGTGTAGTCAGGAGCTGTTGTATATCGCCGGTATAGGATTCTAAACCTTCAAATAATAATTCATTGTCGAGTTTGGTGGTTATATCTGCCAGAGCAAACTTATTGTTGGCAGCAATGGCACGTACATTGTTGTATTTTTCTGGAGAGGTCGTCAATGCCTGGCTTTTGTTCACTTGTAGTTTGAAATCCGATACTTTCGCATTTCTATCAGGTTGCCGTATATGAAGCGGTTCCAATATGGTCGGATCGTCAAATCTTGACTGAAACTTAAATTCCTCTTTTATAATTTCGTTAGTATCTTGTTTTTCGGCTGTATCGGGTATTTCTAATGGAATAGTAGGGCTGTAATAGGCTTTATTGACCAATGTAACAGCAGGAATTATATGCCTTTTTATGTCCACACGATCCTTATAGATATGATATAAACCGTCTTTATAAAAAGATCGGACATAGTGGTCAGCATGTTCGTTAAAGGTATGGCACTTTATATTTCTGTCATGATTGCTTAACGGTGTCGGATGTAGCTGACCTTGTTGGATGGTATATGTATTGATGATACCGGATTGATCTCCCAAAAAGAGTACATGATCGCCATGATACATGCCGGGTTGTCGTTCGTTGGAATAAGGTGTATCTGTGATCCGAATGGCTTTTTTGGAGTCATCAGGCAAAAAGAAAATGTCAAATGTATTCAAAGGTAAGATCGTGTCAAACCTGAGCGTATATATGCTATCTGTCTGTCTGTTGGAACTAAAGAGAATCCCTTTTTGACCTTGCCAAATTGTGTATTTTGCATCTAAATCATCATAAAAATCTTCGGTAAGTCGAATTGTGTTTCGCCGTTTGGATAAATATCTATATAGATCTGACCACCCTTCTGTTGATGCTGAAAATACATAATCGGTATCATCAATATAGTCGAGGCTGTAAATCCGCTGAAACTCTTCGGGTATGAGCTGTGAAATGCTTTCTCCAGTGGCAGTATTATGTCGAACTAAGTATATCTTATCTTTATGCTCATAGACATAAGTCAATTCTGGCTTATCCGGATGCCAAGCTATCAAAGGGTAATTGTAGTCGGTCTCTTGAAAAATATTCTTAAATCCATATTTAAAAATGGTTTGCTCGGTATCGGATTTCAGGTCTTTGACGATGATTTTAAATTTTCCTAAGTCATTGACCACATACATGAGCATATTGCCTTGTGGATTGATGCTTATCTGGCTGACAGGAATACCTTTTTTGATAGATTTATCAAGTAAAGTTATGGGTTTTTCGTTGGGATTCTTGGTAAATGCATCTTTTTCTGCTGCAAAATAGGAAGTATAAAAATCTGCCCATTCGAGTTCCAATGCTTCTGGTGTGGCATTGAGGATGTATTGGAAACTATTGGTGATGCTACGGCTTATCTTTGTCAGGTAGAGCAAATTGGAAATCGTGGATTTGCCGTATTGTTGTTCTATAAAAAACCAGAATGACTGACCGGCTATTTTGGGATATTCTGCCGCAAGCTTCTCAAACTTATTATTGTCAGGAAAAAGATACCATAGGTCGCGGAGTTCTCCTTCGTTTTGAGCATTCCATGCTGATGCAGCATAGGCTACGATACCCGATTTATACCATTCAGGAAGATTGAGCAAAAGGGCATTTTGGATGATTTCCTGGATATTGGAGCCGAAAAGCATATTGTTGAAATAAACTGTGGCGAGGCCTTCCCGTATTTTTTGACGGAGGTTGAGATGATTGCCGTCAAAATAAACGAACATTTTATTTCCGACGATTTTTGTTTCTCCTGTGTTGCTTGTAAAAGTATCTTCCGTTCCGATATTGCTTTGCTTGAGATCCGAAATATCAAGATAAACGATGATCTCTATTTTGTCATTGATACGATGTTCCAATACTCGCTGTATCTCATCATGATCCATTTCGGCCATAAGGATGACCGGTTGTGCGACATTGCGCGCTTTACCGTACCAGTAAGTTACAAAATTGTTAGATTCGTATTGCCACCAGTTCTTAAAATCATCATGATATTGAACCCTATTTTTACCAAATTGCGTATTGATACTCTGACCGCATAGCGATGCAGCAACCAAGAAAAATGATATAGAAAGTATCCATTTAGTCATATTAGATGCAAAATAGCAACTTTTACAAAATAGCAAGTCATTTGTATGGAAATATTTTTTTATATAGTGATAAAAGTGTCTCCACGGACAGTTTTTTGCTGATGGATTTATCTATACAATTGGGTAGAATTGAACATCACTTTGGTATTGAAATATGTATTGAATTATATTTTTATATCAATGTCGTTTAATTAAGGATATTAAAGTGATTTACATCTTGTATAACGCTGATTTACAGGATGAAACCTTGGAATTTTAAGCTTATTTTTATCTGTTCTTTTCATGTCGAAGATTTGTCCTGTGCGGACGGCAGTTACTTTTTTTCATTGCCAAAAAAAGTAACCAAAAAAGTCTAGTTCAAAAAAAGGCGATTGCTAAAGCACCGTTCTCTCTCGAATCTACATGCTTTTTCTATCGACAATAGTCCAATCTTATCTGAATTTAATCCTACCGGTCGATAGACGCAATTCCGATTCTTCGTTCACTATCGCTGGTTTTTGAACGGGTTTCAATTTTAGGTTGATTATATTTCTTTTTACTTTGATATAAAATTTTGTATATAAGCAACATGTACTTTATCTAAATGACATTAATCATTATTTATTGAAACACGTTTGTTTTATTCTCTATATTCTATGTCGTTCATACATTTGAAATGACCTTTCGGGCAGTGATTAAACCCTAATTTGGAGCATGGACGACATTGTAAATTCAATACTTGTTTATGGATATGTTTGGGTGTATTTTTATGTCCGTAGTAGGGATACATGCCAAACTGTGGGACAGTATTGCCCCAGATTACGATGATTTCTTTTTGGAGTGCTGCCGCTATATGCATCAGTCCTGTATCACCGGTTACTACACGTTGACTATGACTGATCAGTGCAGCACTCACACCAAGGCTTACACTTCCTGCTGTATTTAATGTTTTTTCGGGATATCTCTCAGCTAACCTTCCAGCCATTTCTGAGACATCTTTGCCACCAGTCAGTATCGTCAATCCTGAATAGTGTTCTATTATCTCAGCACATTTTTCTTCAGGAATGCGTTTGGTATAGTAAGTTGCACCCAATACCAATATTTGATAGGATGTTCCATTGGCAATTTCCATAGCTTTTTTATCATCTTCTTGCGAGATAGAAAAATCCATACCATACCCGTCATCATAGATACCATAAGGCTTTAATGCTTCAAAATACCGATCTATCAGATGTTTGTCTTTAGGTAAAATATCTTTCTTAAACGTTACAAAAAGCCATTTTTTAAAATTGAGTTTATCGTATCGAACTGAATTTACACGTAATGCCATAGAAATACGGTATGAACGTAGGTTTTTGTGCAGGTCAACGATAAGATCATACTTTTCATGCTTCAGGTCACGTATAGTTTCATTGATGTCTTCATGCAATGTTTTCGTCTTGTCGATGTAAGGATTGGAATGAATGACATGAGCAAATCCAGGCTTTACCAAAAAATGAATTTCTGCGTTAGTCTGTTGCTTCAGGCATCTGACGATCGGAGTAGTCATGACGATATCGCCAATGGAAGAAAACCGGATGATTAATATTTTTTTGATGATGACAAATGTTTGAGCAAAGATAATATATTGTTAGGAATAATACTTTATTTGATGAGTATTGATAGAAGTATCATCTTTAAAATTCAAACAAAAACAATGGTTTGTAGGTACAATACTATCCTGACTTATAGCTTGTTGGAATACGTGAAGTAAAATATCATATCAAAATATTAGGATATTAGAAAAAATATGACTTTCTTTACGGAAATTTTATTCGGCTTTATGGTTCATAATCTATCCAAACAAAACAGCATTGCCAACCTTTATCTGGCGCAAATGCGTGATGTAAATACCCAAAACAATAGGCTGCTTTTTAGAAAAAACATGGAACGCATTGGCAATATCATGGCTTATGAAATCAGCAAACATCTCCATTACAAAGAAGTAGAGACAGAAACGCCTTTGGGTATATGCAATTCGCAGGTACCCGATGATAAAGTGATATTATGTACGATACTTAGAGCCGGTTTGCCACTTCATTTTGGGATATTGGATTATCTTGATGATGCTGGAAATGCATTTGTCGCAGCGTATCGCAAAAACCATAAAGACGGTACTTTTGAAATAAATCTCGAATATATCACTTGTCCCGATCTGACTGGTGCCACATTGATACTCTCAGACCCGATGCTGGCTACAGGTGCTTCTATTCATCAAACACTTGAGGCACTACAAGAATATGGTCAGTATAAAGAATTACATATAGTGTCTATCATCGCTTCTTCTTACGGTATCAAGCAGATACAAAGACACTATCCCAAAGCTAATCTCTGGATGGCAGCCGAAGATGACGAGCTAACAGCAAAGTCCTATATCGTGCCTGGATTGGGCGATTCGGGAGATTTGGCTTTTGGTCGGAAAGTGCAGGAGTGATTGTAAACCTATAAATTGTATATCATCTTTTTACTTTAATTTATTTTCCGTTTTACTTTCTATTTTTTGATTAATGCAGAAAGTAAATTAAACTACTATTCATCAATAACCTAATGCCTCTTTTCGGCAAATGCTATTATGTGTCCGTCAATATCTGCAAAATAACAAACTTTGTCACCCCAATCTCGGTCTTCAATTTTGCTTATCAGCTTCGCTCCAATTTTTGTTGCGTTGTCAAATTCGATTTCGATGTTTTCAACATAAAAGTAAAGTTCACATCTTGGTATTCCATTCCCTTGGTCTGGATGTGGTGTTTTGTCCGAAAGTATTTTGGCAATTCCTTTATTAGGCATTAAGCCTAACTTGCAGTTTTCTGCAATTTTAAATTCAGTCATTCCTGGAACATTCAAGTCAGGGTTTTGTCTTAATAGTTTTGTGTAAAAGTCTGTACTTGTTTGTTGGTCGTTTACGTAAAGTATAGTTTCTACAAGATGGATGTGTTTCATAATTTCTGCTTATTTACTTTATCATCAATTTTGTATTCCATTCCATTTTCTATGAATCAAAAGTCTTAATGTTATTGCGGACCATTATAAAGTAATACAGAAATACCATATACCATGAAGCGTTCAAAAGTCTGTTGGGTAGGCGTATATGATGCATCCATACGATAGAATAATTCCCTGTCAAATTTGGTAATATCCGTGTTTTTAAGCGGAATCTCTATATATGGTTTAAAGGCTAACGCTACGACTTGTCCGGGAAACTGAAACAATAAATAAAATTTACTTGTCATGCCGGATTCTGATAAAATATCGGATTTTTTACGTTGAGTCCCATCAATAGCCGTTTTTATTCTTGCAGTTCTGTATCCAAATGAAGCACCGTAACCAAAATTGCCAATATAATTTTCTATGCCTAAAGCATATTGTGTCAGGCTTGTAAACCATTTAGTTTGCAGTCTTGAACCGGATGATAAACTACCAAAAGCATCACTACGGTCACTCATACTGTTCCAGCTCAATTCAAAGCCAACGCTTCCTAATCGGTATCTGGCACCAACTTCAATACCATTCAAAAATTTGATATTATCCAATGGATCGTCCAATTTGCCGCCGTATTTCGATTCAAAATCCTGATTAAACCTTGAAATAACTTCATTCATACCGGTAGCCTGAACAAGTCCACCATTGTAACCGATTTTGATATTAAACTGAGTATAAGCCGTTATTGGTATCAATATCGATAAAACCATTAGCCATTGCATTCTTTTTTTTAAAAACATCTTTTATCTTTGACCTTTCAAATACAAATTACGGCAAAACTAACTGAATTTTGTCAAATAGATTTACTAAAATACTGATTAATTAAGATATGTCAAAAAGAAAAATATCCGAAAGACCTAATATTCAAGCCACTTCATCGGTACAAGTGCAGCCAGAACATACTGTTGGAAGCTTTTATACCGAATCTTTTTTCAAGAAATATTGGCTGGCCTCTACTATCCTGATTTTATTGAGTTTTGGTATTTACTACGCTTGTCTTCCTTATGATTATGTATTGGATGACAAAATCGTTGTGTCTGAAAATCAATATACCAAAGAGGGTTTTAAAGGCATCTGGAAGATTATGACCACCGAAAGTTTTGAGGGATACTTTGGCGAAAAGAAAAACTTAGTGCAGGGTAATAGGTATAGACCGTTATCTATAGTGACTTTTGCAGTGGAATATGGGATATTGGGCAAATTGAACCCAACGGTAAGCCACTTTATCAATATCCTGCTTTATGGATTGACAGGTATCGTGCTTATGTTGGTGTTATCGATGCTTTTCAGAAATTTTAAAGCCAATCATTGGTGGTTCTCGATACCTTTTGTAGCTGCCATACTCTTTATAGCACATCCTATCCATACTGAGGCCGTTGCCAATATCAAAGGACGTGATGAAATCATGACGATGTTGTTTTCTCTGCTGGCTTTGTATAGTAGTTTGCGATACATTGACACCGGAAAAATCGGTTGGTTGATGGGTACATCGGTATTGTACCTATTGGGTCTGCTTTCCAAAGAAAATGCAATAACCTTTCTGGCGATTATACCACTATCTATATATTTCTTCAGTAATACCAATTGGTCAAGGTTGAAAAAAATCATGCTTTGGCTCGTTATCACTTCCGTATTGTATATCATATTGCGAAACAATATTGCCGGTGGTGTCAACGTGATGCAACAGTCAAAAGACCTGATGAACAATCCGTTTTTAGGGATGACACCACCAGAAAAAATGGGTTCTATCATGTATAGTCTCGGTAAATACATTGCATTGTTGTTTTGGCCGCATCCGTTGTCACATGATTATTATCCTTACGCCATACCTAAGATATCCGTCATTGCATTCATTCCGCTTCTGTCATTGGCAGCGTATGCATTTATGTCTTATTTTGGACTGAAAGGTATTGGTAAAAAATCTATATATGCGTACAGTATTCTATTCTATCTGATCTCACTCAGTATCGTGTCCAACATCGTCATAAATGTAGGTACATTCATGAATGAGCGTTTTGTCTTTATGGCTTCTGCGGGTTTTTCTATCGCTGTAGCTTACTTTATGGTGGATCATCTACCAAGACTGACTAAATACGGACGACAGATAGCGCTGGTGCTTGCAGGTGTCATGCTTACCGGATATACTGCCAAAAGCTATATGCGCGTACCAGTATGGAAAGATGCTTTATCGCTCAATCAGGCTGCTGTGGCAATTTCTTCCAATAGTGCACGTGCCAATTCGTTTATGGCAACAGCATTATTTGACAAATACAAGGAAACATTGATGCCCAATGCTGTAAAAACACTAACTGAAGAGCAGCGAAATTTACTTGGATGGACCGAATTTTATGCCAATAGATCACTTGAAATCGTTCCTGACTATTCCAATGCCAATCTTATGCTCATGGGTGTCATAACCGAAAGGTTTAAATCAAGCAACGATATCCAATCGTATGTAAAAAACATGAAACCGTGTATCATCAGACGGCCGGATACGCCGTTTATCAAGGAATTTAGTGATTATCTGAAAGGTCGGCATGAACATCAGGACGCATTGTTTAATCTTTATCTTGAAGCAGGCCAGGAGCTTATAAAAGTCAGAGACAAACGAAGTACATGGGCGATCAATTATCTGAATTATGCCTACGAAATTCATCCCAACAACAAAGCTGTAAACCAAGCTTTGGCTACAGCTTATGGATTAGCAGGTAATGCGGCGGAGTCTCAAAAATTTCAGGATAGAGCCAATGCTTTGCAATGATGGCAGATGAACAATTAGAGCTTTATCTCGCTCTGACGAAAACACCCAATGTAGGTCCGGTGATAGCCAAAAACCTGATTTCATACTGCGGTGGTATAGAACAGCTGTTCAGTAAATCTAAGAAAGAGCTCTTAAAAATACCGGGTATTGGCCCGACTGTAGTTTCCAGCCTGAACGATAAGGAATACCGGGATGAAGCAGCGAAAGAACTCAAATTGTTGAGAAAGCATGACATAAATATCATGACGTTTCATGATAAGGCATATCCTAAAAGATTGTTACATTTCGACGATGCTCCCATCATGTTGTTTTATAAGGGGAATTTCGATTTGAATTTCAACAGAACGATAGCTATCGTAGGTACCAGAACGCCCACGCACAATGGCATCAGTATCTGTGAAAAAATCATTGAAGAATTATTACCTTATAATGTGGCGGTCATCAGTGGTCTGGCATTTGGAATTGATAGCATTGCGCACCGCAAAAGCGTTGAATACAACATCCCGACTATCGGTATTTTAGGCAATGGGCTGCCCAATGTATATCCTACGATACACCGTCATTTAGCTACTAAAATGATAGATAATGGAGGCTTGTTGACTGAATTTTCATACAATGCCAAACCGGCGAGAGAAAATTTTCCCATGCGCAATAGGATTATTGCGGGTATAAGTGATGCTGTTATCGTCATTGAGTCCAAATCCAAAGGTGGTTCCATCATTACAGCGGAGTTTGCCAACGATTTTAATAAAGATGTATTTGCTGTTCCCGGTAGGATTTCTGACGAATTTTCTCAGGGTTGTAATCAACTCATCAAACAAAACAAAGCACACCTGATAGAATCCGTAAAAGATATCACTTACATCATGCGTTGGGACGAAATCGATGCCGGTAAAACCGTTCAAAAGCAACTATTTGTGGAGTTAGATGAACAGGAACAGATAGCACTTGGCATAATTCGTGACAATACGGAGATAGCAATAGATTTATTAAGTTATAAACTGCAAAAGAACCCTTCGGAGGTAGCATCAATACTACTTGGTTTAGAATTTAAAGGGCTCATCAAAACCCTTCCGGGAAAAAAATATATGCTTACATAAAAATCAGTCGAGTAGTTCTAAAATACGTATCATTCCTTTCAATATCGTTTAGCTAAGGGTTTTGCAGTGGTTTAATAGTTTACATCCTTGCTTTTCATGTCCATGTTTTGTCCTGTGCGGACGGCAGTGTATGTAAAATTATTCATCCAAAACATTCATATCTTTGTGTAAAAAGTGCTATTTCTGCGTTAAAAATGCTCGTTGTTTGCCTCTTATCCTAAAGGATGAACAAGCATTTTTTCGGCTTCTCCCTTAAGGCCGGGGCAAAAAGACGAAAAAACAACGGGTTCTAAAAAAATGACCAGAACGTAGTCGTACACGCATTGCTTAACTAAACGGCATTGATATTATATTCAAAATAATCGATACAAATTTATGCCGCTAAAAAGCTAATGTGTATTTGATAGAATATGTTTTTCAATAAATTTTCCATGCCGTATCTTTCTGAAAACTATAGTGAGTTTAGCGGTAAAAAACCAATAAAATCGTACCTATCTATCTATATATTCCCAAAATGTATGTTAAATTAAAACGTACAATCCAACATTTTATGTTTATAAATGCTTTATAAGTGTTAACTTTGCAGATTAATTTTAAAAACCTTTAAAGAAATGGGATGTAGTAGTTGCGGAAGTGGTGCAAACGGAACACCTAAAGGTTGCGGCGATAAAGGACATTGTTCGTCAGGAGGATGTAATAAACACAACACGTATGACTGGATTTCTGCAAGAGATATATACGATCCGTCAGCCTATAATATAGTTGAAGTAAGTTTCAAAAACGGATCACATAAAGATTTTTTCATCAATGATCCGATGACTTATTCCGTGACAGGAGATATGGTCGTCGTGGAAGCAGTCAATGGTTATGACGTGGGCCAGATATCCTTATCGGGTGACTTAGTTAGACTTCAAATGAAGAAAAAATTTATCGCTCAAGACAACATCATCAATAAAGTGCTTCGCAAAGCCAACGAAAGGGATATGCAAAAATTAGAAGAGGCACGTGAGTTGGAAAGAGAATCCATGGTCAGATCCAGAGTAATCGCAAGAACACTGGGTTTGGACATGAAAATCGGCGATGTTACCTTTCAAGGCGATAAAAAGAAAGCCACATTTTATTATACGGCAGAAGGTCGAGTAGATTTCCGGGAGCTTGTCAAAGAATATGCACGAGAATTCAAGGTAAAAATTGAGATGCGTCAGATTGGAGCCCGTCAAGAAGCGGCACGAATAGGTGGCATTGGCTCTTGTGGTCGTGAATTATGTTGCTCGACATGGTTGTCTGATTTTAAATCTGTAAGTACGTCAGCGGCAAGGTATCAAAATATAGCCATTAACCAATCCAAGCTTACAGGTCAATGCGGAAGACTTAAATGTTGTCTGAATTATGAACTAGACGTGTATCTCGATGCTTTGCAAGGATTTCCTGAAGATGCCGATGTACTCAAAACGAAAGTAGGCACACTTGTACTGATAAAAACCGACATTTTCAAGGGGCTTTTGTACTATGCCTACGAAAATAATGATAAGATGCGCAATAATATCATTTCGGTCAGCACGTCAAGGGCCAAGGAGCTCAAAGCGCAAAATGACAAGGGTATCATTCCTGACGAACTTATCAGCGAGGAGCAATTCAATCCATCGCAAGTAAATATGGATGATGAAAATATCGATCACGGCTACGAAGACGTGACCGGTTTGATAGAATTGCGCCCAGATCCTAAAAGGAAGAAGAAAAAACATAAAGGTGGGCAAGGTGGCAACAGGCCAAGCAATCCAAATATGCAACAGCAACCAAGAAAAGCTGTTGACCAGGCCGCTCCGGATAAAAACAGGCCGCAACAACCAAAGTCAAACCCTGGTAATGCCCCACAAGCCAAGCAGCAAGGCAAACAACAACCAAAGCAACAGCCGGATAGACAACAACAACCCGGCCGACAAGCTGAAAATGTACAAAAACCTAAGCAACCGAGTTCACCTAATACCAATCAAAGTACTGGACAGGAGCAAGGAAACGAAGGAACCAAAACGCCAAATAAGAAAAGGAATTTTTTTAATAAAAACCGTAAACCCAAAGACGGAGATAAACAGTAATTTGTATTGAATATGAAGTATGATGTTATAGTAATCGGTTCAGGCCCGGGAGGATATGTTGGTGCTATCAGAGCGGCACAACTTGGTCTTAAAGTAGCTTTGATAGAAAAATATGCTACGTTAGGCGGTACTTGCCTGAATGTAGGTTGTATTCCGTCAAAGGCACTTTTAGACAGTTCAGAGCATTATCACAATGCGGTACATCAATTTGGAGAGCATGGTATAGAAATCAGTAAGATAAAAGCCAATCTCGATACGATGATTAACCGCAAAAATGAGGTGGTAAACCAAACATGCAAAGGTGTAGAGTTTTTGATGAAGAAAAATAAAGTGGACATTTATACAGGTCACGGCTCATTCATCAATAAGAACCGCATACTTATCCAAGGTGCTGATGGCAATAAAGAAATAGAAACAGATAAAGTTATTATAGCCACAGGTTCAAAACCCGTAACGCCAGCTATATTCAACTATGACAAACAGCGGGTGATCACATCTACAGAAGCCTTAAATATTCGTACTATTCCATCTAAAATGGTCGTAGTAGGTGGTGGTGTGATTGGGTTGGAATTAGGGTCTGTTTTTGCGCGTTTAGGTACAACTGTCGAAGTCGTGGAATTCATGGACAAAATATTGCCTACTATGGATGTTGACTGTACCAAAGAGCTTACACGTTCCTTAAAAAAGTTAGGTGTTAAATTTCATCTTGGACACGGTGTGACCGGCGTGAAAAGTACTAAAAAATCATGTGTTGTATCCGTTAAGAAAAAGGACAGCGATACCACCTTTGATATCGAAGCGGATTATTGTTTGGTGGCTATCGGTCGAAAACCATATACTGATGGACTCAATCTTGAAGCGATCGGGCTTGGATTGGACGAAAGAGGAACTATCTCCGTCAATGATCATTTAGAAACAGCTGTTCCGGGCGTTTATGCTATCGGAGATGTAGTAAGAGGTGCCATGCTTGCGCACAAAGCAGAAGAAGAAGGCGTATTTGTAGCCGAATATATTGCAGGAGAGAAACCACATATCAATTACAATCTCATACCGGGTGTCGTTTATACCTGGCCAGAATTATCATCCGTAGGCAAAACAGAGGACGAGCTAAAGGCAGCAAATATTCCATACAAAGTAGGGAAATTTCCGTTTAAAGCATTGGGAAGAGCCAGAGCCAGCATGGATACGGACGGCCTCGTTAAAGTATTGGCACATAAAGATACTGATGAGATCTTGGGCGTACACATGGTTGGGCCAAGAGTTGCCGATGTTATCATGGAAGCAGTCGCATTAATGGAATTTAGAGCAAGCGCTGAAGACCTGGCACGCATCTGCCATCCACATCCGACCTATACAGAAGCATTAAAAGAAGCAGCCTTAGCCGCTACGGGCAACAGAGCCATTCACATTTAACGGAATATTAAGTTACCAGCTTGATTTTGGATTAATCTAAAGCTGAAAGATTGTGTTTATAGTAAGGTGATGGATGAAGATATCTATTAACGATTCACTCTATGGGATAGTAAACAATTCACAAGGTAAAGATTAAAAATTATATATTTATATGTATAAATGTTGGTTTGTCGTTTTAAATTTGATTTTTTTGTACATGTCTGCAAGTAGTCAGCAGCTTTCCATCCATGTAGATAAGGATACGATGACTGTCAATGAATATTTAAAAGTTGAAATAACACTCAATAACTTATCTGGAAATTTTGAAACACCAATTTTTAGCGAATGGAAGCTAATATCCGGACCAAATGTTTCTTCAAATTTTTCGATAATCAATGGAGTAGTGAATCAGAAAAAATCATACACCTATCTCTTACAACCAAAACATACAGGTATTCAGTTTTTAGAACAAATAACTATAAGAAGCGAAAATGAAGTACTGTCATCCACACCGTTACCTATTGTTGTTTTAGACCCAAATGTCAACGCAGGTCGAGCCAATGCTACGCCAAAGACATTCACTTATGGCTCTGATGAAAAGTCTTCTCCGACAGCTAAGCCTAAAAGGGTGTTAAAAAAGTTCTGATATGACTACATCGTTTATGAATCGTAACTCGATCTTGTGGCTGGTTCTGTTCATCATTCCGGTATTTTTGTCGGGACAGAATGCCAGGTTTTATATGGAAAGTGACCGTAGTAAGATCAGCGAAGGAGAAACAGTCGTCGTAACAGTCGTATTGGAAAATATCAAGACAGATGCCGTTGCTATACCCGACTTTAAGCCTTTTAAAGTGGTAAGCGGCCCGAATAAATCTTCATCATTTTCCTTTATCAATGGCAAAAAGACAAGCTCTGTATCATATCAATATATACTTATGGCGATGGAAAAGGGTAAATTGAAAATCAGCCCAGCCTCAGCAAAAATAGGATCTAAAGACATATATACGAATGAACTAACTATAGAAGTATCTAGTGGAAATACACAGGCGGCATTTGCAAATGATGTAAAAGGAGATGTCAGTCTCAGATTGGAGATTTCTGCGTCTAAAGCCTACATAGGACAACAGTTGATATTGGATTATGTGATTTATACTCGTGAAGACATTGCGTCATATAATTTTCTAAATCAAGTAGATAATGAAGGTTTTTTCATACAGCCATTAAACAATATTAAGGATCGTGCACAGAAAAAGACAATTAATGGGAAAGAATACTATACTCAGGTAATAGCCCGGCAAGTACTTTTTCCACAAAAAACGGGAGATTTTACTATTGGTCCTATCAATTTACGTGCTGATATTCCAGTGGAAAACGGTCGTTCATCATTTTTTTATAGGGAAACAAGACCCGTAACGATTAATTCTAACACGATCAAAATTCAGGTTGATGACCTACCACAACCACAACCGCAACATTATTGTGGATCAGTTGGCGAAACGAACATTCAAGTCAGTTTACAAAAAGGGACGGTCAATATTGGAGAGGCCATCGTTTTAAATATGCAACTTGACGGTAGTGGCGATCCCAAAACTACAAAAGCACCTATATTCAATATTCCTGACGGTCTTGAAGCGTATGAACCATCGCTCATCTCAGACGACAGCAAGCATCAAAGCAACAAAATAAGTGTAAGTAAAAGTTATGAATATATCTTCATCCCTAAAGAAGCTAAAATATATACCATAGAACCGGAATTGAGCTATTTCGATCCTGAAACAAAGACATATAAAACGGTTTCAGGAGGTAAATTTACTGTCATTGTGGTTGAAAGTAATATATCAGTATCCCAATCTGACACCAATACCAACAAAGATTTGTATGAAATGCAGGAAAACTACAAGGTATATAATCTCAATCAGCAACGGTGGAATTATCCAATCTGGCTTCTTGCTGTTTTTGGTATTATTATGCTAACAACAATAGCGATTTTTTATAAAAAGAAAAAAGAAAAGCATCTTGATACCCAAGTAGCCAATTACAATAAAGCTGAATCAGTTGCTCAAAGACATTTAGCGAAAGCGGCAGCATTCAAAAATAATCAGGAATTTAGTGCCTTTTACGAAGAAATCGCATCAGCCACGACAGGATATGTCATTAAAAAATATGCAATTCCACACAGTGAAGCTTCAGTCAGTAATATCGTGGAATTACTTAAAGAAAAAGGTATTGAATCTGGATTAATCAGCCAGTATGAGTGGATACACAAGCAAGCCGAATTAGCACGATTTGCTGGTACTTATGGTGATATAGACCAAGTTTATAATGTTGCTGCCCAATTTATATCGGGAATGATAGCCTGAATTTAAGTTACTCGATGGATTAAATCAAAAAATGACCGTCCTTGTAGATAAGTATTCCGTCTGCTAAAATTTCGCCACCTTCTTTCATATCAGCGATCATATCCCAATGTACTGAAGAATTGTTTGTACCACCGGTTTGTTTGTATGACTGACCTACGGCCATGTGAACAGATCCACCAATTTTTTCGTCAAATAGGATGTTTTTTGTAATGCGCTGTATATTGTAATTGGTTCCGATAGCGACTTCGCCAAAATACCTTGCACCTTCCATGGCAAAAACCTTATCCAAAACTTCTTTCCCTTTCTCAGCAGTCCAATTTACTACTTGTCCATTTTCTACTTCTAATCGGATACCTGCAACTTCTGTTCCAAAGTAAATCGACGGATAATCAAAATAGATATGTCCCTGAACAGTATCTTCTATCGGACCCGTGAACACTTCTCCGCTTGGCATATTGCTCCTGCCATCAGAATTAATCCAAATCCTATCCTTAACACTAAATCGAATATCAGTATGTTGATTTTTATATTGAATCTGATCACAAGTATTCAGATAATCGACTATTTTTTGCTGAGCTTTACGGACTTCAATCCAGCTTTGAGCCGGGTTTTCGTCATAGAGTTTACAAGCACCAAAAACAAAATGTTCGTATTCTTCCATACTCATACCTGCTTCCTGAGCTGAAGCATGAGTAGGGTACTGACATAAGCAACGTTTCAGACTACGATCGGCTATCCTTTCGGAATATATTTGATTTATAGCTTGTGTTGCTTGCAAACGACGAGCCGTTTTGGCGGCATCATTATTTTGATCTTCGCGGAGATTGTAAGGTGCTCGTATGACCAAATAAGCATCATAGGTAGCCATTATTTCCTTTTGAAAAGGATTGACATAATCAAGTTGGTCACTGTCAGACTCTGTAATGAATATCTTGTTTTGCTCGCTAAAAGTCAGTTGGTATTCTACATGTGCACCACAACGGATAGCTTCACGATATACTTCTTTCAATAGTGGTTCTGCCAATATTGAAGTAACAACATATAGTTTCTCTCCTTTTTTAAGCTCCAGACAATAATGAACAAGGAGATGAGCATATTTTTGAAGTATGTTCAGCGACATGATTTATTTTTTGAGAATAAGCAATAAAATTTTCATTGAACTGTAAGCAATATGGATAATCAGCTTGTTGTATTAAGCAGACACCAACTCCTTATCACTCACCCAACAATTGCACTATCGGATGTCCAATATTTCCATTGGGCGCTTGTATATGCAATAAAGCAGCAAGCGTGGGTGCAATATCGGTCATATATGTTGGTGCATTTGTTTTTCCTTGCTTGATACCCCAACCCATGAATACCAACGGAATATGGCTGTCATAAGGATTCCAAGCTCCGTGCGTAGTACCGGTAGGAAGCTTGTATTTGTCGTACCATTGAGGCTCGAATATGATCTGAATATCACCACTTCGCTTATAGTTGTACCCATTTACAGTCATGATTTTTAACCATTCCGGTATCGTCGTTTCGCTGAGTTTTTCCATATCAGCTGCGAATGCAACACCATCTTGCTTTTTAAGGTGTCGGATGATTAGAGTTTTGATTTGATCTTCATCTAACTTGTTGTTTTCTATCAGTCTGTGATTGAGATGAATTTGATTATTGCTAATAGTGTAGATGATTTTTTCGACACCAAATGCTGTTTCTATGAGTTTATTTAACTCGTTTTGCATAGCATTTTTGTCGTTGAAGCCACCATTACCTCGCTGATCGACTATAAACTGCGGGTTGTGTGCTGCACCGTGATCGGCCGTTAGGAATAAAGTATAATTGCCCTTTCCAACCATTTTATCAAGGTAACTGAAAAAATCAGCCAAATCGGCATCAAGTCTGATATAGGTATCTTCTATTTTGGGCGAGTTGATAGCGAATTGATGACCAATATAATCTGTTGATGAAAGGCTGATGGCGATAAAGTCGGGTACATTGTTGGGATTATGACCTAATTTTTCCTTATCTATGATCAACTTGGAAAGTTCTAATGTAACCGTATTACCGAAAGGTGTGGATTTGATGACATCACGTCCCTTTTTATCGGCTGCTTCCTTGAGATTGATAGGAAATGTGATGCTGCCTTCGTCAAAATATCTCCCTTCATACGGATTGTCATCCGGTATGTGGGACATATAAGTTTTTAGATTGTACATAGGAGACCATCCCTGATTTAGATAGCGGGCAGTATGGTCTGCTTTGTTGAAATCATGGATGTATTTAGGCAATTCATTCATATAAAATGTACTCGTGATCCAGTTGCCATCAGACATCCAGTATGCTGCGTCTGCGAAGTGTCCAGCCGGTAGTATTCCACCACGATCTTTGATTGAAACGCCATAAACTTTGGATTTAAAATCCGTAGCCAGCTTGAGTTCATCTGTTATCGTTGTTGCCAGATTGTTTCTTGGAGACATTTTCCCGTCTTTATGATCGGGGTCTATTCCTATACCATAAGCGTTATCATCCTGCGTACAATACATCCGTGTTTGTGTCTTCCTGTCATAGAAATTATTGCCTGCTATCCCGTGAATGGCAGGAACACTTCCTGTATAAATGGTAGTATGACCTATCGCTGTATAAGTAGGAATATAAGGAATTTGAGTGTTTTCAACCGTAAATCCTTCGTTCAGCAACCTTCTGAATCCGTCATTTCCATAGCGATCATAATACTTGTATAGATAGTCCCACCTCATCTGATCTACCACTACGCCTACGACAAGTTTTGGTCGAGCATTATTATTCTTATATTGTGCTGTAGCACTAAAAAAGCCAAAAGTCAATGCTATAAAAAGGAAACGCTGAAGTATATATCTCATGAAATTTATAAGTTTAAAATTAGCAATATTGTGTGTACATTTATTAAAAAACGGAAACATCAACCATTTGGTTCAAAAAGATCATCATAGTGTTGAAGATGTAACAAATAATTAATGTAAAGTAAACCGGATATATTTAATCGTTTTTGCTGCTTCGAGATGTGCGCGTTCATAATAGGTTTTAAATTCTAATTCAGGAAACGCCAATGGGGATGAATATATATCATTATTATTATAAAGGATGCGAGCACCATCGTACTGCCCAAGCGTTTCAAGCGTAAAATCGTATAAAACCGGACTATCTGTTTTTAAATGCAAAATACCTCCTTTTTTAATGATTTTCTTGTATAAATCGAGAAATCTTGATGAGGTGAGTCGCTTTCTATCTTTACTTTCGCGGAGAAATGGATCTGGAAAAGTTATCCATATTTCATCGACTTCATCTGCTCCGACAAAAAGATTAATCTGCTCAATACGTGTTCGTAAAAAAGCTGCGTTACTCAGATTTTGTTCTAATGCTTGGGATGCACCTTGCCAGATACGAGCACCTTTGACATCGATACCTATAAAGTTTTGTTCGGGATAAGCTTTCGCTAATGCTACGGTATATTCACCACGACCACAAGCAAGTTCGAGGGTTAAGGGATGATTATTTTTAAAATGCTGTTCTGTCCACTTTCCTTTAAGGTCCACTTCAGTATTTTCGCCAATTACTAAACGTGGATATTTAGGATCAAAATTTTGATATACATTGGGATAAGTCAATACCTCACTGAACTTTTTAAGTTTGTTTTTTTTACCCATGCTCTTGCTTTTGTAAATTGAATCGCAAAACTAATATAATCAAGTAATAATTTGGACTAAATTTCGTAGTTAACTTATGTTTAATGTTAATGAAAAGTGGTCAGTCGCATTATTTATGCTCAAAACCACGTATATTTGCATCACTTTTTAAAAAATCGGAAGAAATGCCTAAATATTTATTGATTGCAGTGGCCTTCATAGCTGGGTTAAATATGTCTATTGCCCAGAGTTTTGGAATTCGTGCAGGACTCAATGCTACCTCAATTTATGGACCACGTGAGTCCGGTGTTAATGAGCAATTTGGCTTGTCAGGTGGATTTCATTTTGGTGTGAACTATGCTTATAAATTTACGAATAAACTGGCACTGAAAGGCGAGTTACTTTATACTCAGATAGGTGGTAAATATAACTATGATGGAGAGTCTTACTATAAATTTCCGATATCTAATGCTTTCGTATTTAAAAAAGGAATAAGTACGATTGATATGAAAATCTCCAACGCATATATTTCTATTCCGATTACGTTTCAATGGCAAACTACCAAAAAAGTCGAGTTGTTTGCAGGAGGATATCTTTCTTTACTTGTAGGACCGAGAGGCAATGGAACAATTGAATTTTTAAATGATCCGGATAGCTTATTTTTCCGCCAATCTTTGATTCATAATTACAATAAGGACTTAGCTGGCGGCATTGCTACATCCAATCTTGGTCCATCTGTTTGGGTGGATGGTAAAGTCGTACAACTTGCAAGGGATGTAGGTGCTTATTATAATCTGCAAAATAGCGAAAAAGTTGGCAATTTATACAGAGGATTTGATATTGGTTTAACAGGTGGAGTTAATTACTTTTTCAACAAAGGGTTTTATGGCGGTTTCAGAGTAATTTACGGTCTGAGAGATGTAACCAATAACGAAATGGACTTTCTGCGTAAAACGTATGACGAAGAAAATAACTTAGATATCCGCTCCAATCACTTTGACAGAAATATCGGTTATGAATTTTCTTTAGGATTCAGATTTTAATAAGGAATACACGGATTATGTTGCAGGCTGACACATTACAGTTTCTCAGGGATTTAAAGGAAAATAATCATAAAGCCTGGTTTGATCAGTATAAGGATAGATATGAACGATTACGTACAGATTACCACCAACTCGCTGATACATTGATTGCAGCGATGATACCTCACGATGCTACGTTGAATGGCCTTACCGCAAGAGACACAACCTATAGGATTTACCGCGATGTGAGATTTTCTAAGGATAAAACACCTTATAAAACGCATTTGGGTGTCGTACTCCAAACGGGTGGCAAAAGGCAACCTTACTGCGCTTATTATCTACATATCGAACCAGGACAATGTCATGTTGGAGGTGGATTGTGGATGCCAGAAAGTGGAATATTAAGTAAGGTGCGCAAGGAAATCCACTATTTTTTTGATGAGTTTAAGGATATCGTTGAATCATCAGATTTTAAAAAGACTTTTGGATCATTGGAGATAATGGACGGTCATAAGTTGTCGAGACCACCGAAAGGATATAATGCCGATGACCCTGCCATTGAATATCTTAAATTAAAAAGCCTGATTACTTCCAGACCTATAAGTGATGATCTAATTACTTCTACAAAGCTTGTTGATGAAGTGGTACGGGTATTTCGAGTGCTTCAACCTATGGTCACTTTTATCAATCGAGGTATCCAGAGTGATGAAAATGGCGGTATTTAAAATTTTCTATTTAAAAAAATAAAGTATTTGCACCAATGTCAAACGGTTACGTAAAATCAAATAATCATAATCAAGTTACTACGATTGAATTTTTTCATCCGTCACACAATTCGTTGCCCAGGACGCTTTTGAGTGAACTTGTTTCGCATATCGAGCAAGCAGGCCAAGATCCTAATACATTACTCATCGTGCTTAAAAGTGGTGGAGATCGTTCTTTTTGTGCAGGAGCCAGTTTTACAGAATTGGTTCAGATTGCAGATTACAACACAGGCAAAAAATTCTTTATGGGCTTTGCCAATGTAGTCAATGCTATACGAAAATGTCCAAAAATCGTCATAGGTCGCATACAAGGTAAAGCAGTCGGAGGAGGAGTCGGTCTGGCAGCAGCATGTGACTACAGTATGGCTACCAAATATGCATCTGTACGACTCTCTGAGTTGGCAGTAGGGATTGGTCCGTTTGTGATAGGACCGGCAGTAGAAAGAAAAATGGGTGTTTCGGCTTTCAGCCAAATGGCTATCAATGCGACAGAATGGCAAACTGCCGCTTGGGCTAAGGAAAAAGGACTTTTTATGGAAGTCTTTGATAGTGTTGAGCAGCTTGATGCTTATATTGAACATTTCTGCACAGAATTGATTACAAAAAACCCACAAGCACTTATGCTTCTTAAAAAGGTATTTTGGAGTGATACCGAACATTGGGATACGCTACTTGAAGAGCGCGCAGGTATGAGTGGACAACTGATATTGTCTGATTTTGCCAGGAATGCTATCAGCACATTTTTGAATGCATAATTCTATCTTACCATCCCAAATATGCACTTTAGGTAAAGTGTAAATCTTGGTATCGTTCTGACCAAATTTCTATAGATTTCTGTGATTTTAGTTTGCTAAAATTTCAGTAAGATAGGTTGTTTTTCGCACTAAAATTTCCATTCGTCGATAAATAATGTATGTTTGTATATAGTACTGTCTAAAATATGGTACTATGTATTGCATGGTATTGTATGTTGTCGTATCTTTGCGTCATCAAATATGAAATAGTATGGAAGTTAAATTAGAAAATACGAAGGCACAGATGAGAAAAGGCATACTTGAATTGTGTGTGCTCTCGATTATAGCCGAGGGAGAAGCTTATCCAGCAGATATCATCAGTAAGCTCAAAGCCTCAGAGTTGATCATCGTCGAAGGTACACTGTATCCATTGCTTAATAGGCTTAAAGATGCTGGTCTATTGGAATACACATGGCAGGAATCTTTGCAAGGACCACCGCGCAAATATTATAAAATAACGCCATTGGGCAGTATATTTTTAGACAGTCTTTTTGAAACCTGGAATAAATTAAATCAATCCATTAACCAATTATATAATCTTAAAATCAAATCGAAAAATGAAGAAAGTATTTAATATCAATTTAGGCGGATATCCATTTTCTGTTAATGATGATGCTTATGCGTATATACAGCAATATTTAGAAACAATAGAGCATCATTTCAGTACATCGAAAGGTTGTGAAGAAATCCTATATGACATAGAAATGCGTATGGCAGAACTGTTTCAAGAGCATTTGAAAGGTAGATTAATCATCAGCATGAAAGAAGTGGATGAAGTAATTGCTATTATGGGTAAACCAGAGGATTTCGGAGCTGACCCAATAGATGAACCTTATTCTTTTGAAGAGAAATCTTCACATACTAACCCTGGATTAGGCACGGCAAAGCGATTATTTAGAAATCCTGATGACAAGAAAATTGCAGGTGTTTGTTCGGGTATAGCTGCATATTTTGGTATAGAAGACCCACTTTGGGTTAGGTTGGTTTTTGTTTTGTTGTTTTTCACAATAGGATCTGGAGGTTTGGTTTATGCTATTCTATGGATCATGATGCCGGAAGCTAAGACAGCCAGTGACAAACTGACGATGCGTGGTGAACCTACCACCGTTTCTAATATTGCAAAGATGGTTGAAGAGGAAATCACGGATTTTGGCAATAAAATCAACGAGTGGAGTAAGGATTTTGGTAAAAAGTAATGATACCATAAGCGATTAGTAATTTTTGTAACTATTCAGGTATATGCATTCAAATCATAAAAATAAAAGCATTTTTCGTCAGGCTAAGCTACTTTTTGAGTTTATAGATGAGCAATTGACGCAAAAAGAGTTGAAATGTCATAGAAAATTCACTTTTTTTGATTGAAAATGATTGTACCTGAATAGGTTACATTATCTGACGTTATTTACTAAATTTGCAACCTTACGCTATCCTATCTCTCCTCCTCGCATCGCCTCAGCAGCTGCATCAAGATCCTCGTAAAAGGCTACTCCTTTGATCCTGATGATAGCTTCTTTGACAAACTTGTATAACGGAATATTTTCCTTTTGTCCTCGATCACAGGCGTTTGAGCATATATCCCATTGGTCGTAGTTCCATGCTTCAAAACCACTTATCTCGTTGGAGGATATTCTAATTGGGTAGAGATGACATGATATTGGTTTTTGAAAAGGTATTTTTCCTTCACGCCACGTCTTTTCGATGCCACACATGGCTATACCAAGTTCATCTCTTGTCATAAAGACACAAGCACCGTCTTCATGGCAGGATGTACCCCAAATCTTATATTCTTTATAAAACTCAAAACCGGGATTTTCGTGTAGATATGTTTTAGATTTTTCTGGTAGGTTGCTTAGAATGATATCCTTATATTGCTCTATATATTCCAGTTCTTCCGGCTCTAATGGTGCTCCATAGTCTCCTTCTATGCAACACGCTCCTTTACATGCATACAAGTTACAAGCAAACTTTTCTTCAATGATGTCTTCGCTTATCAATGTATCTTGAATTATTAACATAGTTTCAAATATTTAGATATTAATCTGGGCTAATAAAAGGTTTAAATCACGTATCAACATGCGTTTTCTGTCAAATTGGATGATATTTTTATCCCGGAGTTCGTTGAGTATCGTCGTAACGGATTGTCTTGATGTCGATGTCAGATTAGCAATGTCTTGGTGTGTATAAAAATTTCTCAATACCCATTCATAGCCGACACGTTGACCTTTTTTATGGACATGATTGATTAAAAATTCTATAATCCGTGTACGGGAATTTTTAAAAACGAGGGACTCCAATCGGGCTTGCTTTTCGTCTATCTTTTCGCTAATAGCTTTCATCATGAACATGTTAAATTCAGGATACTTAGCGTAGATATCCGCCATCAAATCTTTGGATACGACCGCCAATGTGACATCGTCCATAGCCATTGCATATTCATTTTTGGAGGATATGTTGGTCAATGCTGATTCATTAAACATATCACCTTCTGTCAAAATATCGTGAATCACATCTTTGTCTTCACCCATGAAAGCACCCAACCTAACCTTTCCTTTCAATATAAAATATATATTAGTTGGTAAATCTTCAGGCATATAGATATAAGCACCTTTTTCTAAAGATGATGTACTTGACGCTATCATTCGGTTTAGTTCCTGATGCGTTTCAAGTAGGGCAAGCAAGTCATTTTTATCCGTGTTCCAGCCCGACATAAGATGATATTCTATTTAAAATACTATATAAAAGCGATTATTTGATCCTATTGTTTAAGAACGAAGCTATTAAATCAATTTCCTGTATCTAATTTTAAAGCAAATTTTTGAATCAAATGTTCAAATTGCGGGTTATTTTGGGTCATTACTAAATATCTATCTCTTTGAGAAAGTACGGGTACAAATTTATTATCCTCATAATCCGGAAACCTGCCTAAATCAATTTCAGCAACAAAAGTCAGTCCAGGCACAACCAATTCCTCACGTAATCTGTCTAACAAGTTCGTTTCCTGCATGACCATATCCTTCGTTACTTGGTTGGGTACAAATATCTGAATCGTCGTGTTATTAACTTCAAATTTGGCTTGTTGGAGTGCTAATTGCACACTTTTGGATGTACATGCTGCTGTATATTCATCCCAAACAGACTGTATGCTATCTGTGGTTAACGCCTTTCGGCTTTCGGCTCTTGTTTTTTCTTGTTTGCGGATATTTTCCCTTATTGCGTCAATACTTGATTTACCAAATGATCCTATTTTAGGATTGATTGGCGTTTTAGGCTCGGGTACGACAGGAGTACTTGATGTAACCGGAGTATTGGTTGGTTTTTCTGGTGTGACGACTTGTTTGGTATCCGATGTAACTATTGGTGATGGTACAGGTGTTGATACGGATGAGCTGGTTAAGCTGTCAGTTTTTTTTTTAACTGATCGGAATTTCCACCCAATATATTGGCATCTATTGTACGATTGAGATAGGTAAGTTTGGTCAAAGCCAATTCTATTTGCAATCGCTTGTTTTTGGCACGTACTAAGTCTATATCACATTGATTGAGTAGATTGAGACCAGACAGCAAAAAGGATGTTTGAGCTAACGCTGACTGATTGGCATAACGCGTTTTTAATTCATCACTCAAGTCCAATATTTGTTGCGTTGCCGGTACTTTGGCTATCAGCAGATCCCGGAAGTGTTCGGCAAGACCGACGATAAAAATCTCCGGGTCAAAACCCAATTTGATGATTTCGTGAAGTGTCAGCAAAACCTCTGTCATATCTTCCCTAATACTTGCATCCGTTACCTTAAAGTAATAGTCATAATCCAATATATTTAGATTGGAGATGACTTCTTTATAGGTAATCACACCGTCAGATGATGAGCTGTGGATTTTATCAAAAATCGTCAACGCATCTCGCATAGCTCCATCTGCTTTAGTCGCTATCATGTGAAGTGCTTCTTTCTCTGCTTGGATGTTTTCTTTCTCGCAGATTTTTTCAAGCTGTACGACGACATCACCTGCTTGTATGCGCTTAAAATCAAACACCTGGCATCGGGAAAGTATCGTAGGTATAATCTTATGCTTCTCAGTCGTAGCCAAGATAAAAACAGCGTGAGCAGGCGGCTCTTCGAGCGTTTTCAAAAAGGCGTTGAATGCTGAAGAGGACAACATGTGAACCTCATCTATGATATAAATTTTATACTTGCCTGACTGTGGATGGAAGCGTACCTGATCGATCAATGAACGGATATTCTCCACACTGGTATTGGAGGCAGCATCCAATTCGAAGATATTAAAGGAAGCATTATCGTTGAAAGAAGTACATGAGGTACATGAGTTACAAGCTATCACCTTGTCTATAGGATGCTCACAATTGATGACTTTTGCCAATATACGAGCGCAAGTCGTCTTACCAACACCTCTTGGCCCGGTAAATAAAAAAGCATGTGCTAACTGACCAGACTGAAGCGCATTCATTAGTGTCCTTGCGATATGATCCTGACCTATGACTTCATCAAAGGATTGTGGTCTATATTTACGTGCTGAAACGACAAAATTACTCATTTAACCCAGTTATTCTTTTAGCTTGTGCAAAGGTAGTCAAAAGTAACCACATTTTTACTTGTCTTAATCTGCAATTAGCGTTTATTAAATCATTTTCTTTCCCTTACCGATAAAAATGCGCATTAAAATACGACACATTATCACTGTAATCCCGGACTTCAATCTTTAACTCGTGTTTTCCGCTGGATATATTTTTTATAGGTATGGTCAGCGTGTGTGATTTAAGATCATAAGCACATATATGAAATACATCATCTATCCATACTTTTATCTGTAAGGGTTCTGTAAATCCATTGTTTATAATCGGTAAATTGTCCGTGATTCTAAACCGAAATTGATTTAATTTGGATGCTTTGCTCAAAAAGTTAATCGGTCTGATAGCAGGTGCTACCGTATCAAATCCTAAGGTATAAACACCAAATTCCGTTATTCTTGTTTCTAACAAACTATCTTGCCAAGCCCCACCACAATTCACTCTTCCGGCATTTTCACGGATGATGATCGCCTTAGACATTTTTTCTTCTGCTATTTCAACATCAGGCTTTATGGAGATTTTCAGCGGATGTTTCAGCGGTTCTTTTCTGTCATGGATTTTGTATTTTGTCGGTTTTGAGACCTGAACGATCGTGTCAAGTTCAAAATGAATATTCCTATACAAAGATTTTGGTTCAAAAAAGACGTTCAATCCTTTTATCTGCATCTCGGCATAGGTGTTTACTTGGATAAGTTGTGCATCAGCGCTAACTTGTTTTGGTGTTTTGATAGCTGTATCTCCTTGCAATCTCAGTTTCACGCTTCGGCTATTGCCGGCATAATCTTCCACTTCAAGCACGACAATATTCGTCGTATCTGGAGATATGGAAATGATACCATCTTGACCGTATTGAGACAGAGCCAGATTTTGACCTGGATATCTATAGCACAATGCCAATGTTTCCTGTCGCTGTAGTCTTGCACTGAAATCCACAAAGCCTTTTAAATATTTGGATTGGTCAAAAGGCAATTTGTCCATTCTGGAATTGTACCTGAGCGAATCATTGACGTATAATTTCATAGCATAGATTCCCTGTTTATTTTGGCTTCCATTTGTACGGTCAAAGGCATTGATGGCAATACCGGCTTGTGATGTCGGTACATTGATAATACTTGGTAAATCAATATTTTTAGCTGAATACTTGTGTAATGGTATGGATCTCTCCCATATCTTATGTGCATGATCATCTAAGCCATGAATACTGATTTTTAATAAACTTGGTGGAATATTATCGACTACTCCAAAACCGACTAAAAAAGGATTCAAAGCCTTTTCTGTGGCGGTTTCACGAATTTCAAAATGGAGATGTTTCCCAAACGAGTGACCTGTATTGCCCATGTTGCCAATGTACTGACCACGATGCACGGGAAATACGTCCGGGCTTAACAACAAATCCATATCATAAGACTCGGCAGCAATCTGTTCCTGCTGCACATACGCCGATACCGCATCATTGAACTTATCTAAATGTGCATAAACCGATGTAAGACCCGACTCAGGATGATCGATATACAACGCCTGACCATAGCCTCCTGGAGATATACGAATACGTGAAATATAGCCGTCGCCGATGCTAAATATGGTGTCCTTTCCTGTTCCGGATTGCTTTATATCAAGGCCACCATGGAAATGCGAATTTCTGAGCTCACAAAAATTACCGGACAATTTGTAATTGTGTTTTACCGGGCTTACAAATGAAAAGTGATCGAGTAAATTTTGATTAGACTGCCCATTGAGCCACATAAATGACTGCAAAAAACAGTAAGAAATCATGAAAAAATACTTTAGCGAGGGCGAATATATATTAAACTTCAAGATTAATGTGCGTTATTGAAATAATGACTTGATTTTGGCTTCCATAGTAGCAAGGGCACTTTGAGCACTTTTTGTTTGATTTTGAATCTCAGCAATAAGTTGCGTGTATTCTGGTTTTAATTGTGGATGATTGAGTATAATATTTTCTACAAGATCTTTTGTTTTCTGATGAAACCAACGGACATTCTGCTCTAAACGTTGTTTTTCAAAAATATCTAATTCTTTAAGCTTGTCTTTGTATCGGAATATAGTCTCATATACGGCGTCCAATCCCATATATTCAACGGAAGATACAAGCAACACAGGACATTCCCAACCGTCCACTTCATGATGAAAAAGTTGAATGGCATTTCTATAAAAACGTTTTGTCTCTTTGGCTAAAGGTAGCAATACGCCGTCGGATTTGTTGATGACAAAGATATCGGCATTTTCCATGATGCCTCTTTTGATACCTTGTATTTCATCTCCTGCTCCTGGTTGCAGCAAAAGTATATTCACATCCGTCATAAATCCGACTTCTACCTCGGACTGACCGACGCCAACAGTCTCAATAAATATAGTATCAAATCCCGCTGCTTCACATAATTGAATGGTTTCTTTTGTATGAATAGCGGTACCACCCAAAGTGGCTCCAGATGCTGTGGGACGTATATAGGCTTCAGGCAATGATGACAATGTCTGCATGCGATGTTTGTCGCCTAAGATACTACCTTTATTTATCTGGCTACTTGGATCGATTGCCAACACGGCCAATCTATGACCTTTATCAATAAAATATCGTCCCAACGCTTCTATAAATGTACTCTTACCAACGCCTGGCGTTCCGGTAATACCAATGCGTATTGTATTGGGTCGTTTATCATTAAACGCTTCTAATATCTGTAATCCTTTTTCTCTTTTTTGCTGTAGTGTGCTTTCGAGTAGTGTGATGCTTTCGCTCAATATAAAACGATTGCCCTCATCTATTCCACGAACATAATAAGATATATCCCACTCAGATTTTTTTTGAGCACGGAGATTATTATCTTTTGAATGTAGATTTGGATTTATAGACATATTTTACGCTATCGAACGACAAAGATACTCATCTTTAGATTATTGATTGTTTCTTCTTCAATTCTATCAATGTTATTTCTGGCCACATACCCACCCTTCCAGGGAATCCTAAAAATCCAAAACCTCGGTTAATATATAGATGTCGGTCGTTTTCGGTATATAATCCTGCCCATTTTTCATACCGGTATTCTGCCGGAGACCATTGAAATTGCTTCAGTTGAATACCAAATTGAAATCCATGTGTATGACCACTGAGTGTCAAGTGAATTTTATTTTTAAAATGCTTAACCTTTTCATCCCAATGTGTAGGGTCATGGGAAAGCAACACATTGAATGTTCCATCATCTATACCGGATACAGCTTTATCCAGATCTCCTCTCTTTGGAAACCACTTTTCCTTGCCCCAGTTTTCCACACCGATTATTTGGATAGATTGCCCTTTTAGACTTACCTTTCTATTGGTGTTGTTCAGTAATTCAAAGCCCATTTGACGAAGCTTATTTTCGAAATCATCTAAATAGGCCTTTTCTGCATCGGGATCATTATGGTCATAAGAACCGTAGTAATCGTGATTGCCTAAGGATGCAAATTTACCATGTTTCGACTTTATTTTTGCAAAAACTTCTATATACGGATCAATCTCTTCCTTTTCAAAATTGACCAAGTCTCCCGTAAAACAAACGATATCCGGGTTCAGTTCGTTGATTTTTTCAATACCTATGGCTACTTTTTCAGGATTATCAAAACTGCCTGCGTGGATATCCGATATTTGTACCAACTTAAATCCGTCAAATGCATCGGGTAAGTCATCAAATGCTAAGCTGACTCGCTCCACGGTGTACTTGTACTTCCCTTTTGTGATACCATAAAACATACTTAAAAATAAACTACCAGACAGCAATGACCCTACGTTTGTAATAAATCGCCTTCTTTCGGGTAAAAATGCCTGTGACTCGGGCTTGAATGAATGCGTAAAAAAATCTTTTACATAATTAAAAATACCGATAAATATCCTGCCACCATCCTGTATCAACAATGTAATAGATAGCAAAATTTTGGAAAGGAATATCGCAAATAACAAGCCGATCAACAAGTTTATAGCTTCTGTCTGGTAAATTGGTCGACCCTTGCCCATATAGATAATCAATCCAACTAATGCAATATAACTCAATACAGTAATGCCAATATATACCATTTTGAATAGTCTAAAACTCCGTTCGGATAAATTAAAACTCTTGATAGCTGAAAAACAATAGATATCCTGAATGATGATCAAAAAGGCTATAACACTAAAAAATATGCTTCTTCCCATAGAAGTATTTTATGCAGATTGAAAGAACAACTCATAAACAACGATAAGTGGCATAACGTTTAGGGTAATTGTAAGTCAATTCGGTCAATTAACACTTTTTAGCTTATATCGGAAAGGGTTTCTATATCAATACATTTCTATTGAAATTTGATTTCTATCTTCTGACTCTTATTACCCTTGTTCCTCCAACCATTTACGTGCATTCACAAACGCTTCAACCCATGGGGATACTTCGTATTGCTCTTTATCAGGGAAATATGCCCAGTTCCACGGGAATACTGAACGTTCGATATGTGGCATGGTCACTAAATGACGACCATCTGCTGAGCACATCATCGCCGTATTGTAATCCGATCCATTCGGATTGGCCGGGTACTGATCGTAACCGTATTTGGCAACGATATGGTAGGCGGATTCAGGCTCAGGCAATACAAATTTACCTTCTCCATGAGATATCCACACACCCAAAGTACTTCCGGCAAGCGATGACAACATAACCGAGTTATTGGGTTGAACCTTCACGGATGTAAAGTTGCTCTCATGCTTGTGGGAATCATTGAAATGCATTTTTGGTTTCACATCATGTTCTGGGTAAATCAACTCTAATTCCATAAACAGCTGGCATCCATTGCATATTCCTAAACTCAATGTATCTGGACGAGCAAAGAAGTTATTCAACGCCTGATTGGCTTTTTCATTGTACTTAAATGATCCTGCCCAACCTTTGGCCGAGCCTAACACATCTGAATTTGAAAAGCCACCTACAGCACCTATGAATCGGACATCACTGAGATCCGCCCTGCCACCGATCAAATCGGTCATGTGAATGTCAATAACCTCAAATCCAGCCAGATGCATGGCATTAGCCATTTCCCTTTCCGAATTACTTCCTTTTTCGCGTATAACGGCTGCTTTTATTCGGTTTTTTTGTGGAACTACCGGCTTTTTACCACTAAATCCTATAGGAAATTCGAAACGTAAAGGTTGATTTTTATAATGTTGATATCGTTCCGATGCCTTTACTGCTCCCGATTGGCGCATATCCAACAGATATGAAGTATGATACCAATCATCCCTATAGCTATGAATATCAAGTTGATACCAGTTATCGAAATTTTGAACAGAAAGTTTAGGTGTTGAAGTTACTTCTCCAATTTTATGGTATTGTACATGTTTGCTGTTGAGGAATTGCTCAAGTGCTGTTTCTTGATTATTTTTAGTTTGAAATACGATACCGGCATTTTCAGCAAATAAGACTTTAATCAAATCTTCGCATCCCAACGTTGTTAAATCTACATTCATACCCGTTTGGGTACCAGTAAAGCACATTTCTAAAAGTGTTGTGATAAGACCACCACTTCCTATATCGTGTCCGGCTACTATCATGTCCTGACGGATCAGGTGTTGGACAGCATTAAATGTTTCTACAAAGCTTACACTGTCTTTTATATCAGGGCAATGGGTACCGATTTTATTCAATGTCTGTGCGAAAGAAGAGCCACCTAAAGCAAAATCATCTCCTGACATATTGATATAGTAAAGTGATCCTTGCCCGGTTTGGGCTACGGGTTCTACCACTTGATTGATATCCGTACAATGCGCTGAAGCACTGATGATAACAGTCCCTGGAGCGATGACTTCTTGGTCTTTGTACTTTTGCTTCATAGACAGCGAATCTTTACCCGTTGGGATATTGATGCCCAATGCGATAGCAAATTCTGAACAGGCACGAACGGCTCTATAGAGGCGTGCATCTTCTCCCGGATTTTTACACGCCCACATCCAATTTGCCGAAAGGCTGACACCTTTTATATCGTTTTTCAAAGGAGCCCAGATGATGTTGGTTAATGCCTCAGCTATGCTGTTTCTACTACCTGCTTCAGGGTCGATCAGCGCAGCGATAGGTGCGTGTCCTACAGAAGTGGCGATTCCATGATTATTGGTGTAATCTAATGCCATGACACCACAATTATTTAAGGGTAGTTGTAAAGGTCCGCAACATTGTTGTTTAGCGACTTTACCACCAACACACCTATCTACTTTATTGGTCAACCAATCCTTGCAGGCAACGGCTTCAAGTTGTAGTACAGCTTTGAGATACAGTTCTAAATCAATAGCATCATACTGAATTTCACTGTAATGCTTATCAATTGTTGTGTCATGGATGACCATTTTTGGACTAGAGCCAAATAAATCTTTCAACGCTAAGTCTATCGGCTTAATCTCGTTTTTTTCAGAATAAAAAGTAAAGTGATCATCTCCTGTTACTCGTCCGACACGATACATCGGAGCACGTTCTCTTTCTGCTATTTTCGCGAGTAATGAGAGGTCTTTATCACTGATGACAAGACCCATTCTCTCCTGAGATTCATTGCCGATGATTTCTTTGGAGGAGAGGGTTTTATCGCCTAAAGGCAATTGGTCCATATCTATCTCTCCACCGGTTGCTTCTACCAATTCAGACAGGCAATTTAAGTGTCCTCCTGCACCGTGATCATGTATGGAAACAATAGGGTTTTGCTCACTTTCTACTAATGCTCTGATCGTATTAGCTACGCGTTTTTGCATTTCAGGATTAGAACGCTGTATGGCATTGAGCTCTATGCCTGATCCAAATGCACCGGTATCTGCCGAAGATACAGCAGCTCCGCCCATACCAATTCGGTAATTGTCGCCACCCAATATGACTACACTGTCATCAGGTTGTGGGATATGCTTCTGTGCTTGTTCTAATTTACCATAACCTATACCACCTGCCAGCATGATGACCTTGTCGAAAGCTTGTATGACATTTTCCTCATCGTGTTCAAAAGTCAATAGCGAACCTGTTATCAGCGGTTGTCCAAATTTATTTCCAAAATCTGAAGCACCGTTGGAAGCCTTTATCAAAATATCCATTGGTGTTTGATAGAGCCAGGGGCGTTCTTTTATATTTTGTTCCCACGATTTAGCAGCGTCCAATCTTGAGTAGGAAGTCATATAAACCGCGGTTCCAGCCAATGGTATCGAACCCTGACCTCCAGCCATTCTGTCCCGTATTTCGCCACCAGATCCGGTAGCGGCACCATTGAATGGTTCAACTGTTGTAGGGAAATTGTGGGTTTCAGCTTTTAAGGATAGAACAGCGTTGAATGTGCGTTCTTTGTATGATGACGGTCGATCTCCTCTTTCTGGTGCGAATTGTATCGCTTCAGATCCAACAATAAAAGCGACATTGTCTTTGTATGCAGAGACGATACTATTGGGATGCTCCACAGAAGTCTGCTTGATAAGTCCAAAAAGGCTATTAGGTTGCTCCTCACCGTCTATCACATAGATACCGTTGAATATCTTATGCCGGCAATGTTCAGAATTTACCTGAGAAAAACCAAAAACTTCAGAATCTGTCAGTTTTCGTCCGATACGTATTGATACATTTTCGAGAAATGCTATTTCTTCATCACTCAACGAGAGGGCTTCCTTTTGATTGTATAAGGCGATGTCATCGATCCACAAAACGGGTTCTGGAGCTATATCCAACGTAAAGATTTCCTGACCCAATCCATTGTATTGTTGCAACAACATTGGATCATAAGTCATTTCCGACAAAGGTGTAAATGTTTCAATCCTTTGTATGCCCTCAACACCCATATTCTGACAAATCTCTACAGCATTTGTACTCCAGGGCGTGATCATCGTTGGTCTTGTGCCTACAAAAATGCCAGATATTTCTTGGTCGTGGGTTGGAATAGCGTCTCCGAAAAGCCAGGCTAATTTTTGAACATCTGTTGATGATAAAGCATTAACAGTACTTACAGCATAAATAAGCTCGTCATTTTGTTTGAAAAAGTGGATCATGTGTGTGTAAGATTAGTGGATACTAAGGTGTCACAAAGGTCAGTATAATTTAGGGTATAAAAAAGAAATCAATTTTAAAAATAAACTCAAATTCTTTAAAGAGTGTTAAATATGCAAATTTAAGCGGTTTAATATATTATATATAACATTAATATAATTTCAAATGGATAAACAGAATAGGATAAAAATACTTAAAGAAACCATTTTATACCAAGGTTGGTCAACCTTAAAGCAATATTCCATAGAGTATATACGTCGTGATCATAAAAAAGAACATCAGATAAGGGAAATATATGATAGTGGTGACGGCGTGACCGTTTTGTTAGTCAATAAAGCAAAGGCTACCATAATGCTTATCAGGCAATTCCGGTTGCCAGTATTTTTGCAGGGACATCCTTCTGGATTTATATTGGAGAGTTGCGCAGGATTATTGGACGGTCAGAATCCAGAGCAAGCAATCATCCGAGAAATAGAAGAAGAAACAGGATATCGGATAAGGGAAGTAATAAAAATATTTGAAGCTTTCGCAACTCCAGGAGCACACAAAGAAAAAATCCACTATTATTATGGTTTCTATGATGAGAATATGTCCGTAAACAGTGGCGGCGGCTTATCAGAAGAACAAGAAGATATCGAAATTGTAGAATTTCCAATATCTGATATCCAGCGTTTATTAGATAATGGAGATATCATAGATACAAAGACCATCGTTTTATTGCAGTGGTTGCTGTTACATAGAAGTAAATTGGGGCTTTGATACCGAAGTTTACACGAAAAGGATGCATAATACTCTTATCATTTCGTTAAAAACAAGTAGATGTATGGCCTAAATAATATGTATTAATTATTTTTGTGTCATCATTTTAATCAATATGATTCGAATTGTTGCTTTTATATTATCATTTTTGATTTTTCATCAATCGATGGGGATTTGTGTCCATGACTTGCAGCATGATGATATAGAGCAAGCGGAATCTGTGAATAATGATACACCTACATGCGACCAACAAAGTCATTGTTGCGCTGCTAAAAATCAAGATCAACATGACGATGACAATCAAGAAACCAATCATCATCACTGCAATGGAGATTTTTGCAAATGTATCACATGTATCAAAGTGTTTTTGACAGATAGTCGGGTTAATATTGAGATTGCACCTGACAATGTCATTTTACAAACAGATATCAATCAGTTTGTTGCTGTTTATTCATTTGAATTCAATTCAAGATTGATACACCCTCCACAAGTTTAAATGTTTTAATCTTATTTATGGCTTCTATCATGTCTGACCTATTAAATGGGTTGAGCCAATGGTAGCTTGAGTTGATTTGTACTCCGTGTCCCATAAATGAGAAATCTTGTACAATAACAATTTTTGCATCAAATACTGAATATTGATAATCAATAGGATTTTTGATGTAAGTATTTGGTTACAAAACATTTAAAATAAATTAAAATGAAAATTTATATAAAATATATGCTAATAGCCCTTGTTGGGTTGTTTGGCTCAATTGAGCAATTATCGGCTCAAAACACCATTGATATACCTGTCAGTGGCGCTTGTGGGATGTGTAAAAACAGAATAGAAGCTGTAGCAAATAAAGTGACTGGCATTATCGAATCAACCTACAATATTACAACGCAAACACTGACCGTCAAGACAAAACCGTCATTTGTTCGTCAAAAACTCGTAGATGTATTGCTTGCTATAGGACATGATGCTGACGGACAGATAGCTAAAGAAGAAGTATATAATGCACTTCATGAATGTTGTCATTATCGAGATAGTATAGTTGAAGATGATGATCATCATGATCATCATGAAGACCATAATCACGCTGACCATGACCACGACCACGACCACGACCATGTTTCTGATGATATTGAAGTGACTAAACCTAAGTCCAATAAGCTGACTGGTACGGTATATGAAAAGGATGAAAGTGGTAAGCTACTCCCTGTTATTGGAGCAAGTATCAACTGGTTATATGATAAAGCTGGAACAGTGACGGATATTGATGGAAAATTCGAGACTACATTCCGAAAAGATAAGAATTATCTGGTTGTTTCGTATATCGGTTACAACCCAGACACACTGTTAATTGAGAAGTCTGGAAATATTAATATAACCATTTCTACACCCAATGTACTCAACGAAGTTACGATCACACATAAGCGCAGAAGTACAGAGATTTCATACCTTGATCCGGTTAAAGTATATCAGATTTCGAGTAAAGAGTTGTTGAAAGCTGCATGTTGTAACTTAGCAGAAAGCTTTGAAACTACACCGGCTATTGATGCGGTTTTTACCGATGCGGTGACAGGAATCCGTAAGATAGAAATGTTAGGGCTTGCCGGTCCTTACATCCAAATGACAACAGAAAATATCCCATCGGTTCGAGGCTTGGCGGCATTACATGGGTTGGTTTTTATCCCGGGACCGTGGGTAGAAAGTATGCAATTGAATATGGGTGCAGGCTCGGTCGTCAATGGATTTGAAAGTCTGACAGGACAGATAAACGTAGAGTTGCGCAAACCGACCCATAAAGATGAGCTATACCTGAATGCGTATGGCAACCAATCTGGGCGTTATGAGATGAATACTTTTACAAGACAGACAGTAAGTGAAGCATGGAGTACGGCAACCCTACTTCATGCTTCGTTGCGTAATCAGAGAAGAGACGAGAACGGAGACGATTTTATGGATAACCCACTCGGCAAGCAATTTGGCTTCATTAATCGTTGGGATTGGTCTGATGGTCATGGAAAAGAAGCACAATTGGGTGTAAAGCTGACATACATGGACAATGTGAGCGGACAAACAGGCTTTGATCCGATACGCTCAGTTCGTGACCAAGTGTGGGGAGCAGATATCACCACACAACGTGCGGAGGTTTGGGCAAAAAGAGGATTTGTGGACATCAATTCGCCATATAAAAGCTTGGGGTTTCAGTTTGCCGGAACTTATCATGATCAGAAAGCCCAGTTTGGGTTGAGGAGATATGATGCTACACAAAAGTCATTATATTTCAATATGATTTATCAGTCGATCATTGATAATACCAACCACCAGATACGGATGGGATCAAGTTTTCAGTATGACAATTATGATGAGATCGTAGCCCATGACCAGTACAAACGCAACGAATGGGTTCCGGGTGTATTTGGAGAATATACTTATATGGGTTCTGAAAAGATGACATTGCTCGTGGGCGCACGCGCTGATTATCACAATGATTTCGGTCTGTTCTTTACGCCGCGTGTCAATCTCAGATATGCTCCGAATGAAAAAACCGTATTTAGGATAGCAGCCGGTAGAGGGCAGCGTACAGCCAGTATTTTTGCGGAGAATTTAGGGTTATTTGCCAGCAACAGAAATATCCTGGTAGAGGGTGGAGATCGTACTAAAACACCTTACGGACTTGATGCCGAAATTGCATGGAATATTGGTGTTTCTGCAACTAAGGAAATAGATATTGCCGGAAGATCACTTACCTTATCACTTGATTTGAACAGAATACAGTTTGAAAACCAGGTTGTCATAGACATGGACAGAAGTGCCCGATCGGTTGTATTTTACAATCTGAAAGGCAAATCCTTTTCCAATAGTATGCAATTGCAGGCAGATATGGATGTAACAGCATGGTTGGAACTGAGATTAGCATATAGATTCAATGATGTGCAGACTACTTATGGCGAAGTTCAGCTTCAAAAACCTTTGTCTTCTCCACATCGTGCATTCGCAAACATAGCAGTAAATGCCGGGCGAGGTTGGATGCTCGATTATACAATAAACCGGATGAGCAAGTCAAGAATACCGAATACACAGGATAACGATGTTGCTTACCAATTGCCGGAATATTCTAAGCCATTTTATCTGAGTAATGTACAGGTATCTAAAGCGTGGAAAAATAATTTTGAGGTATATGTGGGTGGAGAGAATATTTTTAACTTCAAACAGGACAATCCGATATTAAGTGCAGCGCAACCTTTTGGAACTCATTTTGACAGCTCCTTAGTTTGGGGTCCAATCATGGGTGTGAATATCTATGCAGGATTGAGATATACCTTATAGTGCTCTGTCAACAAAAATATATTAATAAAATGTCGTTTTTTTTCAAATCTCATCGTTAAAAATACTCGTCATAGTTACCACTATGCCTGAGTTTTTTGCCTTGATCTTTAAAAAAGCAACTTCCATTATAAATTAAGTCTTTTTATGGACAGAGCAATAGATATTTGACTTTTCATAAAACAAAAAAAAGCAGAAAACACATCGTATTTTCTGCTTTTTTTTGGTGCGTTGTACATGGAGCTGTAATTGTATATACGAAATCAAAGTATCATCCAAATCATCATAATTTCGATAGCATAAGATAAGGTTTCTTCATTCTCAAGAGGTGTCTAAACTATAATATAATACCAACTATTGGTGTAGTTCCCTAAGCTAAAACTATAAACGTTTACATAAGATTCTCGTCTTGCACACGGTCTTTAGGAATCCCGATTAATTGAGCTATTTCAGACATAAAATGGGTGTAAAAAATATAACATTATTATTTTATGTAATATATAGATTAATTTCAAATCAGCGTAAATTGAGATAAAAGTAAAGTTTTTTAAAAAATAAATTATAACAAAAAATAATTTTATTTAAGTAGGCTAAAATCAATCTTATATAAACCATAATTTATATTTATAGGCAATTAATAGTGAGTACATATTTAAAAAATAAATATTTAAAAATTACCCATTTATTCAAAGAAGCATTAAAAATTAAATTTATAGGTTTGCCGAATAAAAATGGAATCATTTTTGGTATATATTAATTCGTAATATCTTTTTATACGCTTTTAAAGCAAATATTTTTTTTTAGTATATTAATTTTTTTCATTTAAAAATCAAGAAAAGATGAAGATTTTCAACAAAAGCAATCTTAGATTTTTGATGCTTCCTTTCGCTATGATGTTAGCGATCTTTACTTATGGACAAAATGTTGTTGTCACTTTGAGTAAAGATAATAGCATGGTCAAGCAAGATGCACAGCAAAAACAAGAGTGTTACAAAATTCAAATTAAAAACAAGTCTTCTAAAGCAGTAGGGCTTGCAGGTCAGAATTATAGGTTGTACTATAATTCAAATGCGGTTATACTGGATGAAGAACACATTCAATCGTATCTTCCGGAAACTTATACTTCCATGAAGGTAGTACAGCATGTATTTGACGTAGATGCTACAGGTTTTGGCATACTACCATTTGAAAGCCATTTGGGTTTCATCAATCTTGCCACAGACTTTAAACTATCTACGGCGGGTCCAGTATCGATTGGTTCCGGAGAGTCTGTAAATGTTGCAGGCTTATGTTTCAATATTTCAGATGAAACGTTAGATTCGGGATTAACATGGGCAAAAGAAGACTTAACTCAAACGTATGCAACAGCATTTGTTGAAATTGCTGCTTTAGAGGGTAATAAGCTAAAAAAGATGCATATTGATGATTTAGTAGTGCAAGGAACTACTACTTCTACTTGGCAGCAAGAAAGTGTTGCTACCCTTGATTTTTTTCCTAATCCATTTACAGATCAATTGGGAATTAATTTCAACCATGCACTTGAGGCAGATGCTCAGTTAGATGTGATGGATGTTTTTGGACGTATATTTCAAACAATGGAATTAAAGAAAGGAACAGAAAAAGTTTCTATAAAAGGAGCTGATTTACCTGATGGAGCTATTTTAGTTAAGATCAGACAGCAAAATGGTGATATTGCCACATTCAAAGCTATTAAAATAAAATAAAGATGAGTAGTAAAAACCGATTTAAAAGTAATATAATAGTATCATTATTTATATTAGTAGCATTAGGGGTTTCACAATTCTTAAATGCGCAAACAAACAATTGTGTAAGTGGAAATTGTAATCCCAACACATATATATACAGTACCGACCCTAATACCATAGAATATGACAATATGGTATCGGTATTCCATTCAAGTATGATTCGGGAAGCAGATGGTACATTAAAAGTGTGGGGTCAAGGAATCGCAGAAAACGGTAATGGACAGAATGGTAACACCCTATTACAAGAGGTAAACGGTACCAACTACGGTTCCGGAACAAATCAACTTTCAGGCCCAGTTTTGAAATTTGCAGGTGCAAGTAGCTCAAACAATCAACAGTTCGCTGTACTATCGCCCGATGGTTTGTATGTATGGGGTAGTGCTGGTGTTTTAGTACCAAACGTTTCTAATGTGGCAGCAGGAAGTTTTAGAAAAGTTGCTATAGGTACTTTTGGAGTTAATGGAGGAGCGACGCAAGAAGACGGATTACCAGATAACGTTGATCCTGAAAATGTAAAAATGATGTTTGGAACCAGAGAGGGTCTTGCTATTGTTACTTGTGATGGACAAGGGTGGGTACTTACTATAAATGGAAGTGCTTATGGAGATGGTGCGACAGATAGTAATGCTAACGATCTTCTTTGGCACCGTGTAAGTACAGCTGAAAATACGCCACTTGAGAACATTGTGGCTATAAGAGGTACATATCAGACATTCATGGCACTAACATCGGATGGTGAGATTTACACCTGGGGAGCAGGAACAAGAATAAATAGCGGTAATCCAATGGCTAGAAGCTTTGCGACACTGATTGACAATAAACCTACAGGAGTTACTCCAAAGATGATCGGTATGACTCAATCAACAGGAGGGAAAACCTATTATCTATTGGCTACGGACGGACGACTTTTCTCTATGGGCGAGAACAATAGACAACAATTAGGTTATGGTGGAACTACAGACTCTAATGTTTGGGGTCAAGTAACAGCCAGTGAAACTGTGAACGGAATAACCTATATCATAGGTAGTAATGTAGCATGGATTAGCCCGCAAGAACACGATGGAGGTACTCAAATTACAGATAATGCAGCTATTAGTGCCATCACTAGCGATGGTCAGGTATGGTCATGGGGAGATAACAATTATGGAATGTTGGGTTTAGCATGGAATCCTGCATCTTCTCGAATAGAAACGACTCCACCTGTAGTCATGCCTGGAAGAAACACAGGTTCTTATGATGGTGATAGATTGAACATAGATGACATTGTAATGGCCGTGGAAACAGGTGGTCACACCACGTTACTTATCAAACAATGTAGTAAAAGGTTTGGGTATGTTGGTCACAAGGTACGTGGTAGTATGGGTGATGAGTTAACTGGAGATGGTCAGGAAGTTATATATAATTTTGGACAAACTGCAGAAGTGACAATTTGTGGAGCACCCACATCCCCTGCTGTAGAAAACTTACAAGTTTGCCCTACACAAACAGGAAATTTAGACGATGCAATATTAAGTTCTACACCAGCTGGATTTAGTCTAGAATGGTGGACTACGAGTAATAGACAACCTGGTACACAAATAAATGGTAGTGATATCCAAAATGCAGAACCTGGTACTTATTATGCCTTTTATGTGGCCAATGCAGGTCCATGTCCTGAACCAGCATATTCGCAAATGGTTATCACAGATGATAAAACAGGGTGTATTGAAGCAAATGATGATTCGTATGGAACATACAATGGTTTCGTAGGTGGTACTACTGCGAGTGTCTTAGAAAATGATTTATTCGTTGGTCAACCAGCTACACTTTCCAATATCAACTTGACACCAGGTACACCAAGCTATGCAGGTTTAGAGATGAATGCAAATGGAACAATCACAGTTCCAGCAGGTACACCGGCAGGAGAATATACATATCCATATACGATCTGTGATATTGATAATTCATCTAACTGTGATGATGCAGTAGCAACAATAACAGTAGAAGCACCAGAAATCGTAGCAAACGATGATGACTTTGGTCCTTATGGCGTTGGCGGTGGTACTA
>CAYNSF010000012.1:0-89020 GCA_964399855.1 uncultured Aureispira sp.
TCGTACGATACCTAAAGGTTCGCTCAGTCATATGCTTTTTCTATCGACAATAGTTCTCTCTTATCTGATTTAAAGCCTACCAGTCGATAGACGCAATTCCGATTCTTCTTTCACTATCGCTTGTTTTTTGAACGGAATTCAATTTTAAGTTGTTTGTATTGATATTTAATTTTAGTAAAGCATAAAGCCTTGTATATAAACAATATGAGCCTTAACTAAACGACATCGTTTAGTTAAAGATTTAAAGAGGTTTTCGATGAAGATTGGCTGTTTTATCTTTCAGCTAACTTAAAAATGTTCGTTCAACCTTTAGGGTCAGAGGCAAATAACAAGCATTTTTTTGGCTTCTCCCAATAAGGGCAGGGCAAAAAGCCGAAAAAGCAACGGGTTCTATAATTTTTTGACCACAATTTGGTCGCACATTCGTTGCTAAACTATTCGACATTGGATTATTATTAAAAACTAATAAATAAAAGAGTATCAATTGTTCTATTTAATTATATAGTTTTCTTACCTTTGCGGCAAATTTTCAAAAAAGATAATACTATCTGATGAGAAACCGGATATTTTTACTTGTTATATTGTCGCTTTCGTTGGTTTTTAGAGTTGCTGCACATGGAGATGATCATGATCATGGTGTTCATGAAGAGGGACATGGTAAGTTTGATCCAGGAGCTACGGCAATTCACCATATTAGCGATGCTAATGTGTATAGCATCATGGATGCTGTACGTATTCCACTACCGATGATTTTAAAGTCGGATCGAGGATGGGAAATATTTAGTTCTGGAAAGTTTGCTCCGGGACACCATGAAGACGGACATAATGCCTATAATGGCTATGTAATGCATCATGGCAGTGTTTATAGGGTCGCAGAAGCTGGATTTCCTATGGAAGGTTTGATTCCTGTGGATGGCTTTAAGCATACAGAGGAGCTGAAGGATGGTAAAATGCGAGATGCTTATTTTGTAAATTATCAGAATAAAGAATATAGATTAGATGCCAGAACGACGTTGGATGGAGGAATCCTCGGAGGCGGATTTACTTCGTTTATGGACTTTTCGATAACGAAAAATGTCGTGTCGATGATTCTGGTATCTCTCTTTTTGATATGGTTATTCAGGTTAGCAGCAAAGCGATATGTGTCAAGTCCTGATAAAGCACCACGTGGTGTTCAAGGTTTATTGGAACCATTGATTTTATTTGTAAGAGATGAGGTTGCTATACCATTTATCGGAGAAAGGTATAAGACTTTTCTTCCGTTATTACTGAGTATTTTCTTTTTTATATTAGGGCTTAACCTATGGGGACAAGTTCCATTTTTGGGAAGTGTCAATGTCACAGGTAGCTTGTCAGTGACGATGGTACTGGCAGTATTGGTGTTTATCATATCCAATGTACTTGGCAACAAGCACTATTGGGGACACATCTTCTGGATGCCAGGAGTTCCTGTTCCGATTAAGATATTGTTGGCATGTGTAGAAATCATGGCTTTATTTATCAAACCATTGACCTTGATGCTGCGTTTGGCTGGAAATATTTCAGCAGGACACATAGCGATATTGAGTTTTGTGGGTCTAATCTTTATCTTCGGTAATTCTGGAGAGAGTTTAGGCGGTAGCCTTGTTGGTACAGCGGTTTCCATACCATTGACGATGTTTATGATGACGATTGAGCTAATAGTAGCATTTGTTCAGGCGTTTGTGTTTACGATATTGACTGCATCGTATATCGGAGCAGCGATAGAAGAACCGCATCATGAAGCGGCACATCACTAAATAAAAGGAGTTAAATGTATTTATTGAAATAATTTTTTTAATCATAATTTTTTATCATGACAGGAACAGTAGCAGCATTAGGTGCCGGATTAGCGGTAATAGGAGCTGGAATAGGTATCGGTTACATAGGTGGTAAGGCTATGGAAGCGATCGCAAGACAACCGGAAGCAGCCGGAGATATCAGATCTAACATGATCATCATGGCAGCTTTTGTCGAAGGAGCGGCTTTGATTGCGATTCTTCTTTCTATCCTTATGGCTTAATCGACCGGGAGCAAAACGAAAAGTAAGGTTGCAGAGCGGTTGGCCGAGCAACCTTCTTTTAGTTGAAAAATTGATTTTAATATTTTATATAGAAAAATAAATAAAAACGAGTATGATTAATTTAGTCACGTTTACACCGTTTCAGCCTACACCGGGATTAGCAATCTGGTCATTGCTGATATTCTTATTATTCTGGTATCTGGTGTCCAAATTTGCTTTTAAACCTATTGCTGAGGCATTGGAAAAAAGAGAAGAAGACATCCAGACAGCTATGGATACGGCTAAAAAGACCAGAGAAGAAATGGCCAATATGAAAGCCGAGAACGAAAAGCTTCTGGCGGAAGCACGTGAAGAGCGCTCTAAAATCATTCAGGAAGCCAAAGAAATTAAGAATCAGATGATTGCTGAAGCTAAAGAAAAGGCTAAAGAAGAAGCTAATAAAATTGTTTCCAATGCCATGAATGAAATCGAAAATCAAAAGAGAGCTGCTTTCGCTGAAGTAAAAAATGAAATTGGTGTGATGGCATTGAGCATTGCAGAGAAAGTAATTAAGAAAGAGTTACAAGGTAATGCCAATCAGGAGGCTTTTGTCAACACCTTAGTTAAGGATATTCATTTAAATTAATCCTTTTATTAAGGTTAAATAAGTTAAATTATGTCAATAAGCAGAATTTCGGAAAGATACGCAAAATCCCTAATAGACCTGGCCACAGAGCGCAATGAGCTTGAGCCGGTAAAAAGGGATATTGAATATTTCCTGGCTGCATTACAAAGCCGGGATTTACTCCTTTTCCTGAAGTCGCCTATTATTCAGGCTAATAAAAAATTATCTGTCATGCAGGCGGTATTTGGCGATAAGGCAGGTAAAACAACGATGGCTTTCTTTGATATCATCATCCGTAAGGGACGTGAAATGTACCTTCCAGATATCGCCAGAGCATTCATCAATCAATATAAGAATCTCAATGAGATATCTACGGTTAAGATCACGACAGCAGTACCAGTATCCGATAAAGTGCTCAACGAAATCAAATCGAAGCTCTCAGATACAAATACACCTATGAATAAGCTCGATATCGAAACGCAGATCAATCCAGATATCATGGGTGGATTTATAATAGAAATCGGAGATAAATTGTACGATGCAAGTGTTCAGCGAACATTGGATCAGCTAAAAAAGGAGTTAACACAAAATTAAACAGTATAATCATTTTAATAAAATAATCTAAATTATAATACTATGGTTGGTATAAAACCTGATGAAATATCCGCAATACTGAAACAACAGTTATCAGGATTCAAAACAGAAGCAGAGCTCGAAGAAGTAGGTACTGTACTCCAAGTAGGAGATGGTATTGCCCGTGTTTATGGGTTGTCTAAAGCTCAAGCAGGAGAGTTAGTGGAGTTTGATAATGGTGTACAAGCGATTGCATTGAATCTTGAAGAGGACAATGTGGGAGTGGTACTTTTAGGTTCCGGAGACGGAATAAAAGAAGGTTCTACTGTTAGACGTACTAAACGTATCGCTTCAATTCAGGTAGGAGAAGGCATGGTAGGACGTGTCGTCAACGGTCTTGGACTTCCGATTGATGGTAAAGGTCCAATAACCGGTACAACATACGAGATGCCAATCGAAAGAAAAGCACCAGGTGTTATCTTCCGTCAACCAGTTACAGAACCACTTCAGACAGGTATCAAGGCGATCGACTCCATGATTCCAATCGGTAGAGGTCAGCGGGAATTAATCATCGGCGACAGGCAGACAGGTAAAACTGCAATTGCCATTGACACGATCATCAATCAGAAAGAATTTTATGATAGGGGCGAACCTGTATATTGTATATATGTAGCATCAGGACAGAAAGCATCTACCGTAGCACAAGTGATGAAATCGCTTGAAGAAGGTGGCGCAATGGCTTATACTACGATTGTATCAGCATCTGCATCTGATCCGGCACCACTTCAGTTTTACGCACCTTTTGCAGGAGCAGCGATTGGAGAGTTTTTTAGAGATACTGGAAGACCAGCATTGATCATCTATGATGATTTATCAAAGCAAGCAGTTGCATATCGTGAGGTTTCTCTATTGTTGAGAAGACCACCAGGACGTGAGGCTTATCCAGGAGACGTATTCTACTTGCACTCAAGATTGTTAGAAAGAGCTGCAAAAGTTATCAATAACGACGAGATCGCAAAAAATATGAATGATTTGCCTGAGTCATTGAAGAAATCTGGTCTTGTAAAAGGCGGAGGATCATTGACGGCACTTCCTATCATCGAAACACAAGCAGGTGACGTATCAGCATATATTCCAACCAACGTGATTTCTATTACAGACGGACAGATATTCTTAGAGTCAAATCTATTTAACTCTGGTATCAGACCGGCGATCAACGTAGGTATCTCAGTATCGAGAGTAGGAGGTAACGCTCAGATTAAGTCTATGAAGAAGGTTGCCGGTACATTGAAGTTGGATCAGGCGCAGTTCCGTGAGTTAGAGGCTTTCTCAAAATTCGGTTCAGACTTAGATGCTGCAACTCAGTCCATCCTCGAAAAAGGTAAACGTAATGTCGAAATCCTGAAGCAGCCACAGTATTCGCCTATCACTGTTGAAAAGCAGGTAGCGATCATCTATCTCGGTACACAAGGATTATTGAGCAGTGTTCCTGTCAATAAAGTAGGTGAGTTTGAAGATACTTTCCTACTTACTTTGGAGCGTTCACATGCTGAAACATTGGATCTTATCAGAAAAGGAAATCTGAATGATGACATTCTGAATACACTTAAAAAGGTAGGTGCAGAAGTTGCCAGTCAGTTCAAATAAGATTTAAACATTATTATTTTCTGCTTTAAATAGAAAACATGTCAGGAAAGTTAAAGGAAGTAAGAGAACGTATCAAATCGGTGCAGTCAACGCAGCAGATCACCAAGGCTATGAAAATGGTTTCAGCGTCTAAGTTGCATAAAGCTCAGGTAGCCATTACCGAGATGCGACCTTATGCCAACAGGTTGGAAAAGATAATGAAGAATATCGTTTCTAATTTGGACGGAGACTTCAATTCACCTTATGTGGCTATCAGACAACCGCAAAAAGTGGCTATTGTTGTCATCACATCAAATAGAGGATTATGTGGTGCATTCAATACCAATATCATCAAAGTAGCTGCGGCATTAGCCGAAAATAAGTATGCCGACCAACTTGCAACCGGTAATCTATCTTTCGTGTTTGTCGGTAAAAAGGGTTACGATGTGCTAAAGAAACGTTTTCCACAGTGTCCTCTCAACACCATGTATTTGGACTTGTTTTCTAATCTGAATTATGAGAATATTTCTAAGGCTTCTCAAACGCTCATGGACAATTTCAAACCTGAAGGCTATGATAAAGTTGAAGTTTGCTATAGTATGTTTAGGAATGCAGCAGTTCAAGAACCCGTAGCTGTTCAGTTTCTCCCAATTAAAAGAGATGAAACCAACCGTTTGCCGGATGCCAAAAGAACAAAAGCAGACTATATATTCGAACCAGATAAAGAGCAGTTACTAGCAGAATTGATACCAAGTATTTTACATACGGCATTCCAGAAGTTCATATTGGATACACATGCTTCGGAACACGGAGCACGTATGACTGCCATGGACAATGCGACTACCAATGCAGAAGAATTGATGAAAGAGCTTCGTATCAATTACAATAAGGCACGCCAGGAAGCGATCACGAAAGAATTGTCAGAGATCGTAGGTGGTGCGGCAGCGTTGAATGGATAAAAGATATAACGTGTTATAAATATTTAAAAAAAGCCTGAAAATAACTTTTTCAGGCTTTTTTTTGTGCTTTCTTGCGTCTATACAAGTATAATAGATCCCAATAGTAAAAATACAATTTCTGTAATACATAGAAAGTTTTATCTTTGCGTAATAATACTAAAGTGATTTTTGAATAAGCACTCAAAGATTAGATATAAAACATCAGAATTTGCAGTGGAAAGCAGAGGTATAACAAAAGCTATAGAGCGTATTTTCAACGTAGAAATCAGGTAATTTTTGATGAAGAATGGGCTAATTTGAATGTCATGTTTGTATAAATCTATCTCAAAAGTAAATTATCACATTGCAACAGGTGAAGTATAGAATTATTTTGGTATTTACGATGTTTTTAACCCAAGTCCTATTGCTAAAAGGACAGGGAAGTTGTGGATTAACTATCACAACGCCAAGTGATATCACTATTTGCGAGATTGGATCAGTAAATCTAAATGGTAGTATTTTAGGTAATTATAGGTCATTTAATTGGTCTGGATCGAATGGATTTTATAATGACATAGATCTCAATCCTTTCGTATTTATCACTCAGACTACTACCTTTAAATTAAAGGCATTTGGCGAACCAACGACCAACCTCATCGTCAATGGCGGTTTTGAGAGTGGCAATACTGGGTTTACATCAGATTATCTATATGTACCTGATATTCCTGGATCTACTACAGAACTGTGGCCAGAAGGCACCTATAGTATTACCTCAAATCCTAATTTTGTGCATACCTATTTTGCTAATTGCACGGATCATTCTGGTGGCGGCAACATGATGGTTGTGAATGGCGCACCTACGCTCTCTCATGTATGGTGTCAAACGATTTCTGTCAATCCCAATACAACCTATATATTCCAAGCTTTTGCTGCTTCTGTAGAGCCTGCTTCACCTGCTATACTACAATTTTCGGTCAATGGAGCGTTATTGGGTTCACCATTTAATCTTTCTTCTCAAACGTGTCGTTGGGATGAATTTTTTGAAACATGGAATTCAGGTGCTTCTACTACCGCTGTTATATGTGTAACCAATCAAAACTTGGATTTTGGCGGTAACGACTTTGCCATTGATGATATATTTTTTGGTCCTTTGTGCGAAGAGGAGGAAGAATTCACTGTGACGTTGGATGAATTTGTACTTGCACCACCTATCCCGCAATATTTAAATTGTATTATTCCTGAAGTTACATTGACAGCTATTCCACTACCCAATACTAAAAACTATTCTTATGAATGGTACACGACTAATGGCTCTATAACAAGTAATCCTAACTTTGCTGAAATCACAGTCAATGCTGCTGGAAGCTATTTCGTAACTGTTACCGATGACAACGGTTGTACTGCGACAGAATTGTATGATGTGTATGCGGATTTTGACAAGCCTATTATCAGCATTGACGGAGATACAACCTTGAATTGTACCCGACAATCGACCGTCCTTACGGTTCAATCTTCAAATAATATCCATAATATTATCTGGACACTACCTGATTTATCACAAAATAACAGTCGAACAGTGACAGCTGATTTGACAGGAAAATACACTGTAGAAGTGACTGGAGATAACGGTTGTACTAATTTTACAAATGTAGATGTTGTATTTGAAAAATCACAGTTTGATTACTTGGTTGACTCATCAGGACCATTGACATGTTCTGTTTTACATTCCGATATTTACTTAGACATTTTATCTAATATTGACAGTATCCGTTGGCACAATACCGATATCCTTTACCAAAATCAACAAAAAGATACCATTACGATTGATAAACCTGGAACCTATATATTTGAGCTATTTCTTGGTAGTGATTGCAGCCTAAAGGACAGTATAATCATTGATGTACTTCCTTTGCTTATTGACTATCAAGTACCGGATCCTTACACGATTACCTGTTTTGAGCCTTTTGTACAGATTACTCCTGATTCTATTGCAGAAGTTCAACGTATAGTGTGGAATCTGCCAGATACAGCACCCGAACAAAAAGATACATTGACCGTCAGCAAAGGAGGATATTACCATTTTACACTTTTTGATATCAATGGATGTACTAAGCATGATTCGATTTTGGTTATTGAAAATAACGAATTACCAACTTTGAATGTCTCAATCACTCCTATTACTTGTGATAATACGCAAGGTACATTAGATATCAATACATCAATCCCTGCATCTGTCAGTTGGATAGGAACGAATGGTGAATCAGGAACTGAAGCACAAATAACTTCAACTTCTGGTGGTACATATACCGTAATGGCTGTAACAGATGCCGGTTGTATTGCCGAGGAGGTTTATGAAATTCCTTTAGATACCATTCATCCTCAATTGATGACAATACCGGATTTTATGTTGACTTGCACTAATGAAGTATATACGCCGGCCTTATCTTATGGTACTTTTGAACATTATTTATGGCAAGGAGTTGGATTGGATGCAGCTACGCCATTAGAGGTGACGATTGATAAACCCGGTACTTATAGCCTGACATTATCCAATGCCAATGGTTGTAGTATTCAGCAATCATTTGTCGTAACCGAAAACAAAAAAGTACCTTCATTTACAATAGCCTCCGAAAATTTGAGCTGTAAAAATCCCGAAACGCCCTTGATCATCAGTGGAGATCCACTTTCCTATCTTATTTTGAATAATGATACCATTTCACAACAATATAGTATCAATACTCCAGGTGTTTATGTTTTTACAGGTGTTAATGAGTTTGGCTGTTCAAATGGTTTTTCCCTTACGGTAAATGGCTCATTTAATATACCACAAATCGCTTTAGATCCTATCGAATTGAATTGTTATCATCCTGAAATCTGGCTCAAAAACAGCCTTTCTAATGACAATCTAACCTTGTCTTGGGAAACACCCAATGGCACGCTCAATCAGGATTCGATCTTAATATCTTCAACTTTTGAAACGGTTACTTTGACTGCAATCAACGAAGACGGTTGTACAGCGACAGTTACAACCATGATTACAAGTGACTTTAATCTTCCGGAACTCAATATCGACGGTAGCAATGTCATCAAATGTACACAAGATGTAATAACATTAATTGGAAGTGCTTCAACTCAATTGCGATATTTATGGACTGATGTTTCTGGTAGTCCATTATCCATAACATCCCAATTGAATGTTAGTACACCCGGAGAATACACCTTGTATGGATTGAATGAATCTAATGGTTGCGAAAACAATCTCAGTATTTCCGTTACCAAAGAACCAACACCCGATCAGGTGCTTTTCTCAGAAACACAACCGGTTTGTTTTGGCGAAATGGGTCAATTTGTCTGGATAGATGGTATAGGAGGCACTGCACCATATTCATTGACAATAAATAACAACACCGTCAAAAATAACGAAACAATAAACCTTTCTTCTGGAATATATTATATCATTCTTTCCGATGCAAATGAATGTATATTGAGAGATACGTTCACCATTGATCAGGTATTTGACTTTGGTGTAGATGCAGGTAGAGATACGTCGATCCGTTTGGGTACTTCCTTCATTTTGAACCCTTCGACTACCCTTACTCTACAAGAAATCAGTGATATTATCTGGGAACCAGCTACTTCACTGAGTTGTTCTAATTGCTTCAATCCAATAGCCACGCCAGCACACGATACCAGATACACTATTACCATTTTTGATGCCGATGGTTGCGTTAGACAAGATCACGTTACAGTCCGAGTTCATTTTGTCAAAGGTTATATAGCGCCAAATATCTTTAATCCTAATAGTAAAAGCGGAAATAATAGATTTACCATTTTCCCTATTGAACAATCCATACGCATCATTAAAAATCTAAGCATTTACGATCGTTGGGGCAACTTAGTATTTACCATTGATGATATAGAAGCTGCCAATCTGGATCAAGGATGGGACGGAAAATTTGTAGGTAGGGATGTACAACCAGGCGTGTATGTATGGAAAGCAAGTTTAGAATATAAGGATGATACGATAGAAACCGTTGTGGGCGATGTCACGGTTATTAGGTAAGATATTTATCTATGATGCTTTCTCTTCGGATTTTGTGGTACTGGATCAGGACCATGACTACTCCAAGGATGACAACGGGCTATGCGCTTCAAACCCAACCATACACCTTTAATCGGTCCCCACTCTTCAATGGCATGAATCATATAATGTGAGCAAGTCGGCTGGTATCGACAGTTAGATCCTAATAATGGAGAAATCAATATCTGGTACATTCGCACCGGGAAGATCAGGATTTTATTTATCAATTTTATCACAATTACTACCATCTATATGCTACAAATCGCTTTTTCGTATCGAGTACGGAAAAATACTTTTTCTTACCATTTAAAGTAAAATCAATAATATTTTTTTGATCGTTGAAAAGCTCCATAAGTATCGTGTTTTCTATCTTTAGTTCATGAATATGCTTCATGTCTGTAACCTCCAGATAACACCATAAAGCCATTTCGTCATCCGACATTTCTTTACCTATCATCTGCAATTTCAATATCCTTCCGTCACCTGCTTGCAACTTCAATTTTGAATTGATATACCGCTCAATAATCTGGTCAGCTTTACTATTTTCATTTACCGCTGTAAGATGAAGGTCGTTGTGCCCGCTAAGTTTAAGCGCATTTTCAAGATCATCAATAAATATATGCGCAGCGATCTGGATATCACCACTACCTGTTTCGTAGTTGATTTCACAACGACTCACATGAAAATCATGGATCTCCTTCAAAACAGGATTTAAGAGGCAAATAAACATCAGCAAAAACATACTCATTAAACGACAATTTGATGAAATTGTTGAGTTGTTATATTGGTTTATATGTTTATTGGTTTAAGGTGTAAATGTATTTGTTGAGTTACTTAAATTCAATTCAATTCATGATCCAACTCCCGACAATACCGTATAGCCTCCATACATTGCTCATCAGTAAACATGCCAAAATGGGTGAACTCCAATGGTAATTTCATTTTTGTTGACAGCCAATCATAAGCGGCTTTCTGTGATTCAAAATGGGCTTGTGTTTTCCATAATGGATCGAAAATATTGTGACCTTCATGCTTAAGCTGTCGCAAGGTTTTATCTGCGAGCCGGCCTAAAGACGTCATATTGTCGGCATACGTACCTACATAGTGGTCATTATTTTGTGTACAGAGGTAATAGCTCTTATCAAGGAACTTGGGTCGTGGTTCTTCTTGATTCCGGTGAGGATAGATCTCTTCTCCGGCTACCAACTTGGTCGCACAATTACAATAGGGACACAATTGCCCTTGGATTATTTTTAGATACGTTTCGTTCATTGTTGATTAGTTTATAAAGATATTGGTGTTGTTTGAAAATAGTCGTGCTATCGTAAATAATATTAGTAGAAACTTCAATCATTTGGAAAATATTGTATGGGAAAAATACATTCAAGATATATTTAGAGTATAGGTTAAGAAAAACAATTACCAATAAAGACATATTGCTTTTTGCAATTTTTCTTTAATGGTAGAAATAATTGAATCGGGAGCTATGACCTTAACATTGTCTCCATAAGATAGAATCGTTCGTTCGAATTCGAAGTTAGGTATAAGTTCTAACCTTACTTCCAGTGTGTTTTCGTCTATCCATTTATCTTTTTGTGAGCCGTGTAATGGCTTAGAGACGATGTACTTTCCTGTATTACCATAAAAGTGAAGAACGATATTTTCAAGTTTGCCATCTAGTGGTTTTGTAACACCTATAATCTCGTCAAAATAATCTTCCCAATCAATACTACAATTTTCTTTGTAAAAAATTGGTAATGCTTCAAAACCAACAATGCGGTCTATAGCCATATTCCAAGTTTCGATATTGTATTTTTCATTTAATCCAAAGAGAAACCAGCGATTATTATATTGTTTTAAATAATAAGGATGGAGTACGATATGATACGGTTCTGAGACATTAAAATCTTGGTATTGAATATTTAGAACTGTTTTGTTTTTTATTGCTTGATATAATCCTGAGAGATGTTCAATGCCTTTTAGAAATCTATTAGATTCAAAAGAAATAGATGGCGTCGAAGAACCTTCAACTTCCATATTCATTTCTAAGAGAGATTCCCGCAACCAGTCAAATTGTGGCATACCGTCAAACTGTGATAAAACGTCTGTTGCTGCACGAAATGCCTCAACGACTTTATCATTGAGTGGTAAATTCATGATTGAGAAAGACGTGTCCTCGTAACGATAGATTCTTTTTTTGCCTTCAAATAATTCTGCAAGTTCAATATTCCATCCCTCTGGACTAATCATGAAAGCGATGTCGCTACGAATCTGACGCAGTTTGATGTTTTCATGAGTTCCGGTCATTTCATATAGAACTTTGTTACACTCATCTATCAAATCTTCAATGAAATACTTTTTATAAGTTGAACGGAAACATCTGTCCAAGACTTTGTATCTAATTAGTGGAAATTTAGCTATAGCCATAATGATATTTATTGCAAAAATAACAAATATTATAACTGTGCACTAATTTTGCACACACCGAACCTATCTTTGTGCTGTTAAACGTAACGAACAGGCCAAATGTCCTGAATTTATTGAATATCTGTGGTTGAATGCCGGTAATTAACGAAAGAAAACTTAGTTTAAGACCAAAGCACTAAAAATGCACACTTGTACTTTATCTTTGGTGCATCTAAAGAGATAAGCAGGTTTTTACGAGAAAAAGCACCTTATTCTTCTGTAAAAATCGGCAGAACAATACAAAAACACAAAAATAATTATCTGTGCATTATTTTTGCACACATAGCAACTATATTTGCAGCGTAATTGGCAATATAATTGCAATTCATTAAATAACGTTCTTTGAAACACCTGTCTAAAGATATTGACTTTTGGGTGCTGGTCTTAAACTTTGGTTTGAGACAATGATCGGCATCTTTTTCCGACTTTTAGTCGGAATGAATGTTACTTCGGCATTGATAACATTATTAATTTATAATATTAATGTATATAAAAGTGATGAATATAATAAGAATTTCAATTGTGAATAATGGTTGAAAAGTACATACAAATAGAGTATCGGACAGGTGTTTTTAAAGTGCAAAGAAAAAATATGAAAATTGAAAAAAAACATATTGTACAAATAAGAGCTCAATTTGCAAAAATGCAAAATAGAGAGGATTTGGTAAATATCTTAAGTGTTGCCAAAAACTTCTTATATGGAGAGAAATGCAAACCTATTCAGTTAAAGGCTCTGACATACTACGCTAATCCTGAACTGTGTAAGAAAAGCTATACTTCATTTACGATAAAAAAGAAGTCAGGAGCAAATAGAACGATTAATGCTCCGGTAAAGGGATTAAAATTGATATTGCGTTCACTCAATTTTGTTTTACAGTGTATGTACGAACCACATAAATCTGCCACGGGCTTTGTGTTGGATAAATCTATAGTGGATAATGCCAAAATGCATGTAGGTAAACATTATGTATTAAATTTAGACTTGAAAGACTTTTTTCATAGTTTTGACCGAAACAGGGTAAAAATGGCTTTCATGTATGAACCCTTTAATCTAAAAGGAGATAAGGAGCCCTTGGCATTTTTGTTAGCAAATCTTTGTACGCATCCTTTTGAAATCGATGGAGTAATCAATACCGTACTTCCTCAAGGTAGTCCAACATCTCCGACTTTGACCAACATTATTTGTAAAACACTCGATCGGAGATTGAATGGTCTTGCTAAACGATTTGGTGCGATATATACCAGATATGCAGATGATATTACTTTTTCGTCTTTTACTAATATTTTTAAAGAAGACGACTTTAAATCTGAATTAAATAGAATTATTTCCGAAGATAATTTGTTGGACATAAAAGGTCAAAAGATTGCCATAGGTCCAAAATTAGAGATTAAACAGGAAAAGACCCGATTGCAGAAAACAGGTTATCGACAAGAAGTTACTGGGCTTATCGTGAATGATAAGGTAAATGTACAAAGTAGATATGTAAAACAGATACGCATGTACTTATACTATTGGGAGAAGTATGGGTATGAAAAGGCAGAAAGTATTTTTAAACGTGATTATCTTGCTGACAAAGGTCATGTGAAAAATATGAATGCTCATTTGGTCAATGTGTTGGATGGAAAACTGGAGTTTTTGAAAATGGTGAAGGGAACACATGACTCAACGTATTTAGGACTGAAAGTAAGGTTTGATAAGTTAGAAGGAAGTAACGAACCAATAGATCAATTGCTTGATGTTTGGGAAAGAGAAGGAATAGAAAAAGCAATGGAACTTTATTACGTATAACAACATGTAAACAAAATGGCTAAAGATAAATACACATTTATTTTAGACTTGATTGAAAGTAAGAAATTGAACCCGTCTCAAAAGGAACAGGTTTTAAGGTTGTCTTTAGATGAAATAAAAAAAGAGGGTAAAGTGTTTGATGAAAGGTTGAGGAGGATTGAAGATGGAAATAAAAATGAAGCAATATTAATACAACGAATAGAAGAGATTGAAAAGAAGATATATGATGAAATTGAAGATTTAGATAAAAGTGAAGAAGTAGCAAATAAACATTTTAAGAAGCATAACCCGAAAGAGACTTATGAACTTTTAAGCAATTTTAGTAGTATAGATGGAGGTATGAAAAACTTGATCCACTCTTTTAATTATGGTTATATTGCTTATGAAGATTTAATGAAGCAATGTAAAGATGAGTTTGAGCAGGGTAGAAAAAAACATCCTAATGTGCCAGAAGCTTTATTAAAGAGAATTGAAGAATTCGCCTTTTCTGAAAATCCAAATTGGTATATAATGCGAGGAGAGGAAAAGATAGATAAAAAAGTAGGTTGGTCTGAACCTGAATTTGTAAAATGGTACAAAGAAAAACAAACACATCCTGCAAATGATGCTTATTATAATTCCGAAATGATCGTTCCTTTTAAAGAAACTATTCAAGTTAGGTCTGACCTTGGAAACTTAATAAAATTGATTGATGAATTATCAAATAGAGTGTTTAAAAACAGTATAAATCTAAGCATAAAAGAAGCTGTTCATACTGCTCAATTTTATACTGATGTTGACCGTTTGGGATTGGCTATTTATCATATTTTTATCGCAATAAAACAAGCGTCCGAAAAAAACTTTTGTGATGAAGTAGAGATTGATTTTAAAATTAAAGACGGGATTAAGATTTTAGAAATAATACACTTAGATTCCAAACCAACAAAAAATGTAAATGATTTTGACTTTGTAGGAGGTGATTTAAGTAATATTCAAAGTAAACTTTGGGGTTTATGTAATTATGATATTTTGGCAAAATTCCAAGCAGGAGAAGTTCAAAAGGTAATACTTTCAGATAAATATGGAGAAATAAAAAAAAACAAAGAAACAGGGAAGTGGAGTGGAAAAAATTACTCGATAGCTGAAGGAACAGTCAAAGGCTTTACTCACGTTTTAAAATTTTACTAACATGATTATTATTTTAGATGATACATTTAAAGAAAGGCATAAATTCAGTGATGTTAGTTTTTTAGAGAATAAAAAATATAAAGACATCTGTACAATTTATGAAAGACCAACGAAGAAAGATTTTAGAAATATCGTTGGCGGTTTTGAGAATATTCAACTCTTGTGTAATCATCGGTCATTGCGACTTTTTAATGATGACCTTGAAGTAATAGATGGAAAAGGAACCATTCAGAATCTTTTCATACAAGCTCAATCTAAGAATGTACGAAGAATCGAATTTGGGAGAGATATGCACTCAAACTTTAAAGCAAAAACTCTTGATAAGGATATCTTCTATTCAAATTTGAAATCTTTTTTGGATAATTATATAGCCACTAAACAAATTGAGTTGAAGATTCTATTTTATGGAGAAAATTATGTAGAATTGGAGTATTTGAGTGCTATTGATAGAATGATGGATGAAATTAATTTTACAGCAATTGAAACTTTTAACGAAAATCCATTGATAATGGAAGGAGTCAAATTGGTATTTTCAGATAGAAAGCCAGAAGATATTGTCAATGAATGGATAAATAAGAAATTAAGCAAAAAGGAAATTATCACTTTAATCAATAATCAATTATAATCGCTATGGAAAAGGTGTATCTCATTTCTGATTTTTCAGATAAAATCAAAAGACTTGCAGAAAGTTTACAAATTCCTGCCCAAAATATTATTTCCTATCAAACTAAGGAAAATGAAAGTGGATACCACAGTTGGTTAAATGATGAATTTAAAGCAAAAGTCATAGATAAGATAATTATTCCGGTCTCTATTTCTAATGATGGAACAATCAATACAGAAGGACTATTGCTTGGACTGCATATCCGATTGAATTATGAATTGCCATTAGCCAAAAGATTGATTCCAATCATTTATATCTCAAATTTTACACTTGAAAACCTTATCAAGAAAAATCACTTTGATAAAGATAATAATCCTCAAAATTTAATCTTTACCAAAGGGGTTTATTTCTCATCTTTTGATACAGAAGATATGCTTCAAACAGTTGAGAATTCCAAATCTTGTCCTGATACTGAATATTACACAAGTGTTTTGTCAAAGCTCAATATAAACAGAAAAGAGGTTGTTGGAGGTCACGATATTGCTAATGCTTGGGGTTGTTTTAAAGTAGCACAGGTTATCGGAGTAGATGATAAAATATTTGAACTTGAGTCAATAAGCAAGCATCTAAAACAACTATATGCAAAACATTTAATCTGTAAGAACGAAACATTTTCTAATGAAAAAAGAATAGACCTTAATCCCATAAAATGTAAAGGAAAAAACATTTTATTTATAGACGACAAAGCTGATGAAGGTTGGGCTGAGTTGATGGAAAATTTATTTAAAGGTACAAGCGACAATTTTGTCTATGTGGATAGTTCTAAGTACAAGGCTGATGATGTTCACAAATCATTCAAAGATTTTGATGGTTTTTACAAAGAATGTCAATTGCATATCGGTAAAGATTGGGATTTGATTTTTATAGATTTACGATTGAACCCTGAAAAAGAAGATATCGACAATGAAATGATTGCTCCAACTGATTTTTCTGGTTATAAATTGATAGACGATTTCTTGACTGAAAATGAAGGTTATCAAATCATTGTACTAACAGCATCTAATAAAATATGGAATATTAATACCGCACTTAAAAGAGGTGCGCATTCTTATTACATCAAAGAATCACCTGAATTCAATTATCCTATATCAGAAACAAAGAAACTTTTGGATAAATTTAAAAGTGATGTATTTGAGTGCTTTGAAAGAGGGTACTTGAAGCAAATATTTAAAGAAAAGCAAGATTTAATTTACTCTATTGATTCAATGAATTATGATTCTGAATTTTTAGAAACACTCAAAAATCAACTGAATCTTGCGTATTATCTTCTGTCAAAAGCCGAAACAAAAGAACAATTTGCGTATGCCTATGTGTCGCTGTATATGATAATTGAAACTGTCAATAATCACTTTGTAGAGAAAACTACTAATGATGAATGGAAAATCAATATTACGAATGAGTCATTACTTGATTGGTCTTACGACCCAAGTAGCAATATGTATATCAACACTAATATAACAGTGGTCGGAAATAAACCTCCGGAATGGCAAAAGTTGGCAGGGTTATATTTTCAAATTTGGAATGGGCAAGACCACGAATTAGTTCAGAAACTTTATCAATTGATTACAAAACGCAATGGATTTGTCCATAATGATAAAAAGATTTTGGATAGAGCTAACGCTAATGGCGATTTTGTAAACCACGATATTTACGAGCCTCAAGGATTTGTGAAGTTGTTCGATGTGATAAAGAAAATTCTAAGCTATTTATAGTAATGCACCTCCACTGCACACATCAAATTTACCTTTGTAGCGAATAAAAAACATAAAAATGCAACTAATAGCTAAATTAATTCAGAGTCTGCCACTTCAATCTGGAATCGGAAAAAACGGTGAATGGAAAAAACAGGATATTATTGTAGAAACTCAGGATCAGTATCCAAAGAAAATATGTGTTTCTTTTTGGGGAGATAAAATCAATAATGATCTATTGCAGATTGGTAACTTATTAAAAATTGACTTTGACATCGAAAGCAGAGAATATAACAGCAAATGGTACACTGATGTTAAAGCATGGAAAATAGAGGTAGCAGACACACCCACCCAAATCACACCCATAAATACCGATAATATGGATGATTTTATTCAAATGGAAGAGGACGATATCCTGCCATTTTAAGCCTAAACCCTAAGGGAGTTAGGTAATTATTTTAGGGTTTGGGTTTAAGGGTCGAGGTCGACTAAATAGATAAAACGTAAATGAATCAATTGTTTTTGGTATAATTTTTTTTTTTAAAACATAACCTAAAAACTGTCCATTAGAACACATTGTCTAAAAAAAAGCCTGGTTTTTTGCTATTACTCCTCAATACATTTTGATATAAAATCAGCTACAAGTCCTTTGTATGGTGGTACTATTTTATATACTTCATCAAGTAAAATCAAGGTACAATAACGAGCCCTGCTTGTTGCTACATTGAACCTATTTAGCTTAAATGAAAATGCTGGACTACCATCAGAAAACGCAAAATAAAAGCAAAAGTCAATTGTTAAACCCTGAACACTGTCAACAGTATTAATCAGTATTTGGTCTTGCTTATCGTTTAGTTTATGAAGCAAATTATCTCTCAGCAATTTCACACCTTTCTTGGTAGATGATAAAATCGCAATGTCAAACTCAGGATTAATTTGGAGCAAGATTTTTATCTGGCTTAATAGTACGTCGTAAATAGTTCTCAAATTTTTAGAGTCGTAGTAGAATAGTGAACAACCACCCTTTTTATTGTAAATGGACGGAATTTTAGAAAACATCACATTATCCTTCTGAATATCAGACTTTGATTTTAGGCTGTTTTCGTAGAATGTGTTAGTTTGGTTACAGGCATTATCAGAAAAGCGGTAGGTAGTTGTAAACCTGAATTTTGGACAGTTTATTGTAGATGCATAGTAAGTAAAAGACTCCAACATCAAGTCAATATTTGGAGAGATTTTAGCCGGGTTATCTTGATTCACCACTGGCGGTAATTGAATAGGGTCACCTACTAAAATTACTTTTTTCCCAAGTAGTTTGGCTGCTGCAATGGTTCCGAGAAAGCACTGACTGGCTTCTTCCAAAACAATGAAGTCATAAATTGGGCTGCTAATATTTTCTACAGCTATACCCGTCATTTTATAGAAAGTAGTAAGCAGAATACTTCCTGATGCTGGCAAGAAATCTTTTGGCATAGGCTTTAATTCTTTGACTTCTCTTGATTCTTCTAATTTTAGGTTGGATTTATATATAACTGACCTATTTACAGATTCGATTTCAAAATACTTCTTTGCCAATTCAATCAAAGACCTATTTGCCAAGGTTGCTACAAGTACCGATTTATTTTCTTTGTTTAAAACTTCAAGTAATCTTGAAATGAAATAGGTTTTACCAGTACCAGGAGGACCTTGTATTATGATAGTGTCGTTGTTTTGTAAATTATTTTTGTACTTGGCAATTAAGTCTAAAGAATCATCTGTATGAACTGGTTTAAAATCGTTCAAATGGTATGTACCTGATATTACTTCCTCTACTTTCTGAGACTTAGCATCATTTTTGGTTATTTGAATAAGGTTAAAATAATATTGTAAAGGAGGGTCTGATACGCCAAACACAATCTTATCACCCTTAGTAAGTGTGTTTAAAAACTGTAGGTCAAAGTTGCTAAACCCAACATTAAATTTTCCATTTAGCTCATGATAATAAACGCCATAGCATTCACTAAAATCTGCCACATGGTTTTTGCGATAATGACTATAACTGTAGTCACAGAAGTTAGATTCAAGGACATCAACTGATTCCGGTTTTGTAGCGGTTAATGGAATTTTGGTTTTTGGGAGTTTATCCTTTGGAAATGAGAACACAACCTGACTTCTTATTTCATCAATGTATTCAAAAACGCCTATAAATAGTTCTACCTTGTTGATTAGGTCAATGCACTTGGAGGCAAGGTATGATTTATACTCTTCACGAATAGTCTCAATTTCCTTATTATAAAAAGTATATTGTTGTTCTCTTGTTAAATTCTTCATAATTTAAAATTTGTCATTATCAAATAAATTTGGGTCAGAATAATCCATCACTTCTTTATAGTTCTTTGCAATTTCAGTATCTTCATTAACTATGAATACATAATGCCATTTATCTTTATTTAAAATATTATCTAGGGAATTATAATCGTCAACGCTATATTCATTTGGCATTCGTACTATTCCAAATTTATTTTTTGGATTTGTGAATTTTATTAAATCTTCTTGAGATTCAAATAAATTGATTGTATTATTTGTATACACTGACAATTTTACATTCGATTCACTAAGTCTTTCCCAATTATAAACATCAAGGTACAATAAACCATTTTGGGCTGAACGGACAAGTATTTCATCCAAACCCGCTTTCAAAAAGCGTCCTTCATCGGTAATCTCAATATCATTATATTGGTCTCTGATAGCTATTAACGTTTTAATTTTTGCAGTTTTATTAACATCAAGTTTTTCGTTTAGCTCATATTCGTCTTGTATGATACCTCTTATAAACTTTTCATCTGCTTCTGAAATATCAGCCCAAATTTCTCCTTTATCAATATCAATATTTTCACTATTGGTTTTAAAAGGTGTTTCACCAAACTCATCTTTAAGCACTTCAATAATCTTTTCATCATCCCAACGAGTAATTACATTCTCAAACCATTTCTTTGTTATATTTCCCTCTGGGATTAAATCAAATAAAAAATTAACAACATTCTTATTTCTATCCCAATCACCGGTGTAAAATATTTCCTTTTTGTCTGGTTTAGGTAAGAAGTCAATATTTTCTTTGTAAATAGACTTGTCTATACTTGGAAATACTTTTTCCATTGATTCTGCCTCATAAAAATCATATTGATTGATATTATCAATCAATCCTTGCTCTATATCCTTATAATTAGTCGGGTCTATTTTAAAGGCAATAAATTTCGCCTTCTCTCTAAACCTCTCTTTAATATCATTATTGATGGTTGGGGATTCAGGTTCGGTTCTCCGTTCATAGATACTTTCAGATAGCTTTGGAATATCAAAATTATCTGCAATAGAATGAAAATACTCGTGTAAAAATTTGTCATGGTCTATTTCAAACTGTTCATTTGTATAACATAGTTTATTTAAAGATTCCCATTTCTCGTTTTTGTTTAATAAGAGCAATTTATCCTTTTTTTCACTTATCGGCACAAAGTCTTTAAGAATTTCTACTATATTCAACTCTTTTACTTCTTCGAGTGAAATTTGATTTTCTTTTCTACACAATAATTGAATACAGTAATCTTCTGAAAGTTTCTGTTGAATACCAATTAATTCTTCAAAAGATTTTTCCAATATGATATTGTTTCTGTAATCTGTTTTGGGTAATATTGCCTTGTTATCAGTATAATTTGAAAGTGAAAAAGAGAACAATGTTGTAGGTTTTACAAATACTCCCTCACTGTTTTCGACTGTTTCGTTTTCTTTGATAAAGGAAATTAGTTCATTGTCGCAAGAGTCATAGACAATTCCATTATTAACCAATAAGGTTGGCTTAAAAACGTTTTCTTCTAATTCTAATAATTCTTCAAAAAATGGTTTACTCCATTTCTGTATGATTTCAATTGATAGTTTTGGATAACAACGTGTGTGGTGGTTAAATGTCGTATATAATTTTATTTGATCTAAATTATACCTTTTCAACAAAGCATCTTTCTTGTTTTTAAATCCTTCTCCTCTAAAAAGAATATTCTTGATATTTTCATTGTCGAACTCGATATACTTTATGGGTTTTTCCATCATTTCAAATTTAAAATTACTTCTGACACCTATTTTACTCAAAAGAAGTTTACTTATATTGCTGGGTACATATTCTTCTTTCAAAAAAACAAACTCGTTACAGATTTCTTCATCTTTTTGTAAATCTAATTTAGGTTTATAAACAGATGATAAATGAATCTGATTTGGCAATAACCAATCTTCTGTATTTGTCTTTAGTTTAAGTTCAGAAAGTTTATCGAAAGAAAATTTATTGTCATTTTTCTCTTTGTATAGTTTGGATAAGGCTTTTAAAATTTCAAAATGTTTTTCTCTAAAGTTGTCTTGGTGTTCTATTAAATAGCCAACCTTGGTTTCGAATACATCTTTCTTTTCTGAAAGTAATTGACAGCCAACAATATCTTTAAAAAACTCACTCCATTCTTTTAGAAAATTCTCTTGTTTGATATACTCGTCAGAGATTAAGATTTCTTGTAGTTTTATCTCTGGAAGAATTTCACTAATGATTGGGTTTGTCGTGTAATGGTCAGAAATAAAACACTCATTTCCTTGTATGAAAGAACCGTCAATACACTTAATTTTTAAATGTTCTTTGACGTTCTGAATCTGTTCGTGGTTAAGTTTTTTACTCTCATTATTTCTATTTTTCTTCCAATACAGAAATATCTGCTTGCCAATTTCAAAATGACTCTGTTCTTTTATTGATGAAAGTTTAGGGATTAATTTTTCAATAACTTGCTGTAAATTGGTAATTGCACCGACCTTTTCAAATATTTTTCTCCATTGTTCTGCTTTATATTGTTCTGTAATATATTTTTCAGAAATGAAATGAATGTTAGTAATGCCAATACTTTCAATTACCGTTTCAATACTGCTGTCTGAATCAAACTCAACAGATAAATAAGAAGAAGTAATCTTTTGAGTTACGACATCATTTTCGGTTGACTTACAGAGAATAGATAACTTTTTAATGCTATCTGTTATTTCCTTAACTTTCTCAAAATCTTCCCAGTTATCATATACGAACCTCCAAAAATTCAACAGACTGTTTTCCGATACAAGCAACGAATCTATGGACTGTTCATCTCCTAATATTTCTTCTTTATAGAACTTGGTAGGTTCAAATTCTAACAGTTCAATAGAAAGTTCATTTTCTTCAAGTCTTGATAGTAATTCTGAATTTATCACACTTACAGCAAGAAATGAAAGTTCTTTTGGAATACTTTTATAAAGTGATGTTGATTTTGTAAGTTTATTATTTGAATCAAGAACAACATCTTCTGTTTTCAACAAATCTTTCAGATCATCTCTTGAATAGAAATGGGAAATGATTTGAAAATTGTTTTCTGGAACTTTTAACCATTCTTGAAATTCGGATTTCTTTAAAACATCAGTTAAATTTTCTATTTTAAAAATAGTACCAACCTTATATTCATTAATTAGTTGTTTTACTTTCACTACTCCTTCACCAATATCATTGTGAATTAATTTTCCTGTGATTCCTGTGAGTGTTGAAAACTGCTCCTTCAACAAATTAGCTAAGCCTGTTTCATCAATTAATATATTTGAAAGTGTTTCTAAAGAACCTGATTGTGTTGGAATGAAATGTTGCGTAATAACTTTCTTTTCAAACCCATTTTTAAAACAATTAATGAAAATAATTTTATCTTCATCTTTAATGTTTTGCAGGATTTCTGGGAAATATGGTATTTGTTTTAGAACACTTTCCTTTTCATAACCTGCATTTAATAATGCAATTATTTGGTTAATAAATAATTCGCCTGCTTTTTCAAAAAGAAATGTGTTCCAAGTTATATCGTTGTAAATTTTTGTCCTTGAAGCATCAGGAATGAAATTCCCATTTATAATAAATGAGAAGCCCAAATTTACTCTTGTCGGCAAATAAGCATATATAAAAGCATCGTCAATTAACTCTACCTTGTTTTGATTAGTTTTAAAACCAAACCCTAATTCTGTTAAGGTAACATCATAAAACTTTACAGGAATCCTCTTGTCTGGAAAGTTTATTTTACGATTTAATTCTTCGGTTTCTTTTTCGGGAATTTCAATATTACTCTCTGTAAGTATTTTCCACTTTTCTGATGAATTAAATATTTCAAAGTTATCTCCTCTGGAATCAAAAATCAACGATTTCACATTTCTTAGAAAAAGTAAAATTCGCTCATCATTAAAATGTGTTGTAAAAGTATCTTTATAAGTTTGTAATGTTTGTGAAGCTCTTGGCTTAACAACTATATTGACGTTCGATTCAGATTTTAACACTTGCTTGTATTCATCTATAGGAGTGTTGATTGGAGTTATATGCCAAAACATAGGAATTCCTCGACTTCTCCAATATTCTTCATCAAACTTGAAAGAGAAGTCTCCTGATTTAATGTAAGCAAAATTTGCATCTTTAAAAATTGATTTAAAACCAATTCCTTTAAAGCCAATTTTGTTAGTGTCTTCTCTTTTATCTCCCTCATTTATTCCACATAGTGCTACCGTATTATTTACTTCAAAATCACTTCCATTGTGTTTTATTATCAAATATGAGTTGTCAATTTGAAATGTAATCGAAACATTATTATCACTATTGGGATAATCATCAGCATTTTGGATAAGTTCAAAAATAAAGGTCGTTGGTTCTGTATTTATATCAATTGAAATTGTTTCTATTGCTCTCATTAAATTACCAGCAATAGCTTCTGGAGTCTTAACAGCATCATTCTTAATATTCTCAATGAGTTCTTCTCCTTTCAATAGAAGAATATCTCTTACTCTTCTCCAATCTGTTTGTAATAAAAAAGGATTATTTTTATCCCTTTTTAGTTGATTGGGAGCTGGAACAACATAGAATTTATACCACTTGCTGTCTTCCAATTGGTCATATGCTTTAGTGTAAATTTCAAGAGGTCTTAACTTATTCTCGTCTGTAAAACCATCATTCTTAGGATAAAATTTTCTAACCCCAGAAAGCGATCTTACATCTTTAAAAAAGCCAAAGTCCTTTTGAGGAACTGATTCATATCTTCCAATAAATTGAAAATCTTCAGTCCTTAATACATTTTTAAGTCGCTCAATAATTTCTTCTTCTGTTTTATTAAACCAAGGCATAGTATTTATTTTGAGAGGTGTTACAATTATAAATTTTGTATAATTTCAAAGGTGTAAACCAAGCGACAGCAACCAGAATATATTGATATGCTGATACTATATCTTCCTTAATGTGTTTTCGTATATCTTGAAAAGATGTTAGCGTTGTCATTGGTCTTTTCTAAATAGTAACTTGCAAATTTGAAAAAAATTAAGTAATCATTTAGAAAGTAAAAATATAGCTTTTAGTAATAAAAGTAGATACCTTTCCTAAAATTTTAAATAAATATCTTAAAATTATTATCCAATATGTTATTTTTTATATTTTTGCATACAAAATATTTCTTTGAAATCCCTGTATAAAGATATTGACTATTCCATTTTTGGAGTTTACCTTTCTTGGGTGCTGAATGAAAGGCAATCTTTACCGGTTGATAATGAACAGCATCTTAAATTGAATGTTAATTTGAGCTCAGTCTTACGACTGTGTAGTTGTTTCCACTCTTTTTAGAATATCATACAGGGATTTTCAAAGAATTCAAGATCATATATATGAAAATAGACTGGCAAAAATTAGATCAAGAAAAAATAAAATACCAGTTTGATAAAATTAGAACTAAGCTAGATTTAGTTAAGCTTCTATGCGATATTAATATAAAATTATATGGAGACAAGTTTTTACCAATAACATTAGAACTTGTTGATAAGTATAGTGATTTTGATATCAAAAAAATGCGTTATCAAAAATTCGAAATTTTCAAGAAAAATGGGACAAAAAGAATAATTCATTCACCACAAAAAGGTCTCAGATTTATCTTGCGGAGTTTGAATATTTTGTTACAACAAATTGACCAGCCACACAGAACTGCAATGGGTTTTGTCCCTGGTAAATCTATCGTGGATAATGCTCTTCTACATAAAAGCCATAAATATGTATTCAATATTGATTTAAAAGATTTTTTTTATTCGTTTGATTTTAATCGAGTTAAAATGGCTTTAATGTATAAACCGTTTAACCTTAATGGTGAAAAAAGAAATCTTGCTATTTGGTTAGCACATTTATGTACTCATCCAATAGAAATAAATGGTAATATTAAAGCGGTGCTTCCCCAAGGTAGCCCTGTTTCACCTGTTTTAACAAACATAATGTGTAAGAGATTGGATAGAAGATTAAATGGGCTTGCAAAAAAATTCGATGCAGTCTATACGAGATATGCTGACGACATCACTTTTTCATCTAATAATGATATTTTTAATAAAGAAGAATTTGTTGATGAATTGCAAAGAATCATAGCCATTGACAATACTTTGGAAATAAATGGTCAAAAAGTAATAATGGGTCCCGAATTAAAAATCAATACTAAAAAGACTCGTCTCCAAAGATCTGACTTTCGACAAGAAGTAACAGGATTGGTTGTAAACGAAAAACTAAATGTAAGAAGAAAATACATAAACAACATTAGGATGTGGTTGTATTTTTGGGAAAAATATGGATATGAAAAAGCAAATGGATTTTTTAGAAAAGATTATATAAGAGAAAAGGGACATTTAAAAAAAGGAAAAGCAAATTTAGTTAATGTTTTAGACGGGAAATTATCATTTCTAAAAATGGTGAAAGGAGAAAATGATAGTACTTACCAAAAATTGATGCTTAGATACAACAACTTGGTTGATAAAGATGATTTCTTTAAAAATATGTGATGTCTTCTACTACTGCTTATGTTACTCATTGGTTTAGTTTAGAAATAAAATCTCATAAAATCAATTTTTTTCAACCCTATAAAAATACATTTTACTGTTATAAAATTGTGGATATGTAATAAATGGAAAATGTGTACTACATACCAGACTTATTGCAAATAAAATGCAAAGCCATGGTATCAAATCTTTTAAACCTACTTCGGTATTCAATTATTATGTTGTTACGGCAATATGATTAAAATAAATCCAGTACACTTGCATTTTATCCTGATAATTTTAAGCACAACTTCATTTTATCATCAATATTTTCCAAATAAGTACATTACAAAAAAACAAAATCTACAAATTCAAAATAGATTCATATAATAATAACCAATATACCTGCGTTTAATATCCATTAACAAAAAAAACTGCTATTCATTTGAGTGTCGTTTTTATAACGGCTTTTCAAAAATAAACAAACCACTCATTATCAAAATTGACTCAGTATTATGAAACAAGACATAAAAGAGGTAATTGAAGGTATCATCAGAAAACCTGATATTCATGAGAAAGACATTATCTATCAGTTAGAGCAACTGCTGTATGATACCAAGTTGCACAATATCGTAGAAAAAGAATCAAGAAGTATTACAGATCTTGTTTCCGAGAGTTTAAAACAGTTAAACGGAACAACACTAACCAATATTATTAAAAGCGGATATGAAGACTTTGATGATGTTTTTGGTGGTTTTGGATTAGGCGAATATGTTGTCATTGGCGGCAGACCAGGTATGGGTAAGACACAACTATTAGTAAACCTTGCACTAAACATTTCCGTTGAATCGCCAATATTGTATTTCACTTTTGATATTAATGATTCTATGCTGACGTATCGCTTTATTTCTTCGATTTCAGGCATTGCAATAAACGATCTTTTACTGTATCAACTTAGTGATGAGCAAAAAGAAAAATTGGCGTTAGTTGAAAAAGAATTTACTAAACACCAGATTTTTATTAAAGACAGCTATAATAATTCCATTTCCGCTTTCAAAGCACATTGTCAAAAGATGATTGACGAAAAAGGCGTAAAAGTGATTTTTGTCGATTACCTGCAAATGATGAGTTCAAATAAATATCACAAAAATCGTGAAATTGAAATAAGCCACATTAGCCGAGAATTAAAGAGCATTGCCAAAGAGTATAATATTTGCGTGATTGCTACAAGTCAGTTGAGTAGAGCCGTCGAATCAAGAGGTGGCGAAAAAATACCTATGCTTTCGGATTTGAGAGAAAGCGGAGCGATTGAGCAAGATGCCGATAAAGTAATTTTCATTTATCGCCCCGAATATTACGGATATGAATGCGATGATGAAGGCAACAGTTCAGCAGGATTTACGGAACTTATTATTGCCAAAAACAGAAACGGAAGATTAGGAGTAGTTAAACTGTTAAGCGATGCATCGTTTACCAAATATCGAAAATTCGTCAGTTCTAAAAATGAATTTTCCTTCTCGGCAGACAGGTTAGATGAAATTTCTGACAGAAATTCTACACTCAAAAATCTTTTTGATAAAAATGATTTAGACAGAGATATGCCACCATTTTAAATCAAAAAAATATATGGAGCCGTTGCTTTAAAAATTATGAGGTCAAACATTAAGACTTGGAGGTTGTGTTCCTGCAACCCGTATAAAAGTGGAAGGAGTGAATTTTTGCGAATTATGCAATACTCACTGCGATCCACAATGTGTGTATAAAGTAGTATCAAAGATAATTTGCAACGGCTCTTTTTTTTATTATGCTGACAACAGAAGAAATATTACCATTCGTTAAAGCCAATAGAAGTAAAATTAGAAATTACTTTTATAGGATATCGTATTATTATCCTTTGCCCAAAGTGTTAGCAAATTTTCAAAAACACGAAGCAAATTCGTTATTTCTACTCACGATTGAAACACCAAAGGAACTTTGTAGATTCTTAAAAACACCGATTTATCAATTGGAAGCATTGATAAATAATCCTGATTACAATGATTACACAATCAGAAAAAAGAAAGGTGGCGATAGACAAATTTTTGCACCAGAAAAACGATTAAAGAAAATACAAAAACGTTTGAATTATTTTTTGCAAGCCTATTACTTAATGATAAAACCCAACGAAGTTCACGGCTTCGTAGTAAATCCACATTATTTAGGAATACATTGCAATATTTTAGAAAATGCCAAAGTGCATACTGGAAAAAAGGTTGTGTTGAATATGGATCTGAAAGATTTTTTTCCAAATATATCTGCGGAGCGGGTCAAGCAAGTTTTTAGTTCACCGTATTTTAACTTTAATGAACAAATAGCAACAGCCATTACGCTACTAACCACATACGAAAGTAAACTCCCGATTGGCGCACCTACGTCGCCTGTCATTTCAAATTTTATTTGCATTCCATTAGATAGAGCCTTAAAGTATTTTGCTGAGAAAAACGGTTTGACTTATTCGCGTTACGCAGACGATTTGACTTTTTCGTCCGACATAAAAATTTCAAACGACACAGTTCTTGACATTATCAATCTGATTAAGGAAAATGGCTTTAAAATAAATGAAAAAAAAATTCGCATAAAAGCATCCCATCGAAAACAAACAGTAACAGGCTTGACGGTCAACGAAAAGGCAAACGTGGATAGACGACTTTTGAAAAAGATAAGAGCCATGCTACATGATTTATCCCAAAATGGTATAGAAAGTGCCACACTAAACCACTATAAAAAGAAAGGAGAAATTGACACCGAATATCAAACCAAATTTATCAACAAACTTGTCGGATACATCAATTTTGTGGGACAGATAAGAGGAAATGATGATGTACTCTATAAAAAGTACAAAGCGACGTTTGATGCGGTATCCACACCAAGTAAAGCGTAGTTTTCTGACAGATTTTGAAGCTATGAATACAAAGGGCAAGGATAAATCTTATGCATTTCAACCCTAATGTATATGGCATGGTTTTGCTCGTGTTGTCGAGACGACAAACACTAATTTTAAGCTGAATACGAAAGAGATATTCAAATTAGCCCAATCTTCATTAAAAAATATCCGATTTCTTCGTTAGAAATACTCGCCATAGCTAAGGCTATGTCTGTGTTTTCTGCCTTGAACTCAGACATTTTTAATATAAATCTTTGGACAAATTCAAAAATCTCTTTCGTATAGCGAGGACGCTAAGCTTATCAGTTTATTTTTCACATTTTCACCCTTACACCTTTAACCAGTTAATCAACTCTGAAAATTAACCCTGTGGGATAGTAAACATCCAACAGAGTCAACAACTCCACAAATCAACAATATAAATTACACCCTTACACCTTTAAACATATAAACCAATATAACAACTCCGCAAATCCAACAACTCCACAAATCAACAGTAAAAAATTACACCCTTACACCTATAAACATTTAAACCATTTGCTCAACTCCGCAAATCTAACAAATCCACAAATCCAACATTAAAAAAAAGCGCCGCCAAAACTTAATCTGACAGCGCCTTTTCGTTATAATTGATAATGAAATAAATTACTTCTTGTCGTTCACTTCTTCAAATTCTACATCTGTCACGTCCTCTCCCGCACCTGAAGCACCATTGTCGCTTCCAGCGTCTGAAGATTGCGAAGATGCTCCATCGGCACCTTGCTGTGCTTGGTAGATATCTTGCGATGCAGCTTGCCATGCATTATTCAATACTTCACTGGCTTTTTCAATATTTTCAACATCTTGAAGTTTGTGTGCTTCTTTAAGATCGCTTAGTGCTTTTTCTATCGCTTCTTTTTTATCAGCAGGGATTTTATCGCCAATATCTTTCAATTGCTTCTCTGTCTGGAATATCATACTGTCCGCACTATTGAGTTTATCAACTTTTTCTCTGGCTTGTTTATCAGCTTCTGAATTGGCGGCAGCTTCTGCTTTCATTTTTGCGATTTCCTCTTGTGACAATCCTGTAGAAGCCTCGATTCTGATATTTTGCTCCTTGCCTGTTCCTTTGTCTTTAGCGGACACTTTCAGGATGCCATTTGCATCAATATCAAAAGTTACTTCTACCTGTGGCATACCTCTTGGTGCTGGTGGAATACCATCCAAAATGAACCGTCCAACTGACCGGTTGTCTCTTGCCATAGGTCTTTCTCCTTGCAATATATGTATCTCAACACTTGGCTGATTGTCAGCTGCTGTAGAATACGTTTTGGTCTTTTTGGTAGGGATAGTACTGTTGGATTCGATGACGATATCAAAGACATTGCCCATCGTTTCTATACCGAGTGAAAGTGGTGTTACGTCAAGCAACAATACATCTTTTACATCACCGCTCAATACACCACCTTGAATGGATGCACCTAAGGCTACTACTTCGTCGGGATTAACACTTTTGTTTGGCTTCTTACCGAAAAAGTCCTCAACTGCTTGTTGTATAGCTGGTATTCTCGTAGAACCACCCACAAGGATAACTTCATCGATATCGTTTTTGCTCAAACCTGCATCACGCAATGCTTCCTCACAAGGCTTCAATGTTCTTTTAACCAAGTCAAGCGTTAGCTGCTCAAATTTCGCTCTTGAAAGTTTCATCACTAAGTGCTTTGGCACACCATCTACAGCGGTTACATAAGGCAGGTTGATTTCTGTTTCAGTCGTAGATGAAAGCTCTATTTTTGCTTTTTCTGCTGCATCTTTAATCCTCTGTAGAATCATCGGATCCTTTCTCAAGTCAATATTTTCCTGAGTTTTAAATTCATCAGCTATCCAATCGATGATTACCTGATCAAAATCGTCACCTCCAAGTTGTGTATCTCCATTGGTAGATTTCACTTCAAATACACCGTCTCCAAGCTCAAGGACAGATACGTCAAATGTACCTCCACCAAGGTCATAAACGGCAATCGTTGAATCGTGTTGTTTCTTATCCATACCGTAAGCCAAGGCCGCAGCCGTAGGCTCATTGATGATACGCTGTACTTTAAGTCCTGCTATCTCGCCTGCTTCCTTAGTAGCTTGACGCTGCGAATCGTTGAAGTATGCAGGTACTGTTATCACCGCTTCTGTAACCTCCTGACCAAGAAAATCTTCTGCTGTCTTTTTCATTTTTTGAAGTACCATAGCGGAAATTTCCTGCGGTGTATATAGTCGTCCGTCAACTTCTACTCTTACTGTATCATTATCTCCTTTGACTACTTTATAAGATGATTTTGCAGCATCGTTAGTTACTTCTGAAAATCTGTGTCCCATTAATCTTTTGACAGATGAAATGGTTCTTACAGGGTTAGTTATCGCCTGCCTTTTGGCGGAATCACCGATTTTTCTTTCTCCATTGTCTAAGAATGCTACAATAGATGGTGTAGTTCTTCTCCCTTCTTCATTGGCTATAACTACCGGTTCGTTCCCTTCCATTACAGCAACACAAGAGTTGGTTGTACCTAAGTCTATACCTATTATTTTGCCCATATAAATTAAATTATGATTATTGTTAAAAAATTAAATGCTTTAATAATTACAATACATTAATCAATAGATATACCAATCCAGATATTTGGAAAATATGCCGGATTTTACTGACAAAATAAAATAAAATAGAACAAAACCTCGCTTTTAGCATGACAGAACGTCAGTTTTTATGCTAATGCAGAATGGGAAGGATTTTCACTGGGCAATTATTTGATTTATGGATTTGCTTTTATTGGTTGTTGATTATATTGTTGGTTAAATCGCCTTGAATCTCTAACATCCGAAATATAAACGACGCTGACATCGCATTGTCAATTTTCTCGAAACCCTAAACTTCAGTAGCCTCTTATCTCTTGAAGAATCCAACGCTTCCTCCTACCCAATCCTTATCTTTGTTGTATTTTACACCAATCATCTTGCCTTTGGATAGGCGAACGAGATTGTTGACAGGAAATGCTTTTTCAGCTCCTTTTGGCCATATCATCATCATGCGTATCTCGACTTTTACAGGCTCATTTGGAGATTTGAGTACGGGCTCGTAGCTGACTTTTCGTTGCAATATATAGTTGGATTTATCCGTAATATTTTCAATATCTTCACGAGTCACGTCGATGATGACACCAGATCCAGCAAACGAGAACAATGGTTTTAAAACGTAGTTTTCCAGATCCTCTGGAATGGATTCTAACTGTTCCAGAAAATAGGTTTCTGGAACATACTTACTTTTGATGTAGGGCAAGATATACTTACTGATTCGATAGTACCAGTTGGGATGACCAATCCATTCCACATCAAGCTCATCGGTAAATTTAAAGTTCATTTTCAGATCTGGGCGTTGTTCCAACTCATCAAAAATAACGCGATTGTATATTTTTCGGATTTCTTGCTCCTGACCTGCTTCGTTTTTATAATAAAGCTTGCTTCCTTTTTTGATGATTGCTGTCAGACAGATTACCTTTAGACCAAGCTCATGGGCTGTAGCCGCCATATCTATGTAGGTCGTTTGCTTTTCCGGTTCGATTTCGAGGAGTACGACCTCCTCCGGGTTGCTGTCGCCTATGATGATTTCACGCATGAGTTCTTTGTATGCGCTTCGGCTTCTATCTCCAGCAAAACATGTATAAGTATCTGGAATGCCGTAAGTTTCCTGATAAGCTTTGGATACCATATATTGGAAAAAATACACCGAAGGAAATCCCTGCACTTCTATCAACATGGGCATTGGGTCGCCGTTTTCGTCCAAGGTTACACCAAAGTCCATTTGTAGGAATGTCGTGTGGTCGTCTTCGCCCTTTACGATTAGAGATTCGTCATACAATGCTCCTTGCGTGATTTCCTTGATGTCTGGACGCAGGATCGTCTCATTAATTGCCTCACATGCTTCAAGTAGCCGCTTTTCCAATAATTCAGGAATAAAAAATGGAGACTCCGCCACTCTAAATATAGGTTTGACACCATAAGTTGCTTCTATCAAATGCAACAATTCTTCGTATTTTTCTTGGGTAAACTGACGGTTAAAGGTTTCTCTTATGTGTTGAATCATACTAAAACTGAATTATGTTCCCGAATTTTTTCTACCGCATTTTCTATAAACTTGGGCAATACTGTGTCGTGAGTCAGTTCGATCTTATCAGGATCATCAATCTGCTCCATCATGGTGTCATATTTTTTTTGCCCAAAGTTTTTAATGACATTATCCCGAATTTCGGCCTTCTGAAAATGGATTTTCATACCTATAGGATCTGCTTCCGGATGGAACTGTGTCCCGACAAATTCGTCAGAAAAACGTACCGCCATGATGGCTCGTTCGTATTCGACATGGTTTCGAATCTTCTCCAAAGCCAAAATTTTTGAACCATTCATCCTAAAAACCTCCAAATCGGGCTGTATTAATTGATAATCTCGACTGTCAACGGCATACATTGGATCTGGCAAATGACCAAAAATTTCGTCATTTTCGCCAAATCGAGTCAAGTGAATCGGCATGATACCAAATGATGTGGATTTGCGAGGTGCTAATGTTCCCAACTCAAAATAATGACATGCCATCTGGAACGAATGACATATAAAAAACATATATTTTTTATCGTGAGCATTATATTTATTGTGTTGCCACAAATTCTCTACAAGATTATACCATCCTTTATCCCAAATGCCATCACCCTCGATAGGATTTCCAGGACCACCACTGGATATATATACATCAAAGTTCGTGTCAGGAATTTCATTTTTACCTCGTACATCAAACTCTACTATGTCAAAGATATGGCTATACATGGCGACGATAGACCGAATACCACGCATACCCTGATTGGGTCTGCCATCATTCATATCTAAAACAGCCATTCTCAATTTATCTTCCATCTGTATTTTTAGAGCTTATAAGTACATTACACGACAGTGATTACTTAGATGTTTTTGCTGTCTTTTTGGGTGCTTCTGTAAAAATATTGCTAATGAACTTACCCCACGTTAGGTTCATCTGTCCTGCCTTATGGTTTTGAGCTTTTTCTATGGCCATTTGAGCAGCATTTTCGACGATCCATTCAAAGTTTTGCTCACCAACAGAGTTTACATCTGCATCCGGAGCCGGATTACAAAAATCTATAGCGATAGGAACACCGTCACGCACTGCAAATTCCACCGTATTGAAGTCGTACCCAAGACCATGACACAACGCTTTGGTATAAGCATCTACTTTAGCCAATAAAGCTTTGTCTTTAGTAGGATTGTCAACTACGTATCTTAAATGGTGTGGATTGCGTGGTTCATAAGGCATGATATGTACCCTGTCACCTGCAAGATAGTAACATCTGAAATAGTGATCAAAAACGATCTCTTCTTGTAGCAACATGACTAACTTGTCTGTCTCAGCATGTTTTGCCCAAAGATCCTCCGGACTTGTCACTTTAAATACATTACTCCAACCACCACCGTCATGAGGTTTCATGTATGCAGGAAATTTGATATAATTGAAAATACGCTCCCAATCTGTTGGAAATTTTAGATTTCTGAATGATTGTTCTGACGTATCATCCGGGCGATTGTAAGACGGAAGTATTACCGTATTTGGAACGGGAACGCCTATCGTTTTAGCTAAACAATTATTGAAAAACTTTTCATCAGCACTCCACCAAAAAGGGTTGTTGGCTACAGCTGTGCCCATAAGTGCTGCATTCTTGAGGAAAGCTCTATAAAAAGGTACATCTTGTGAGATGCGATCCACAATCACTGCATATTCTGACGGGTCGGCTTGCTGTACGACATCCACCTGGACAGGTTCTGCTACGATACCTTTTATATTTTTTGAGTTGATTCTATCTACAAATGCTTGTGGAAAGGTATTTTCCATTCCAAATAAAATTCCTATCTTCTTCATTTTATATTTTTTGCGATTAAAGATAATTAGTTAAAAGCCCACTCGGAAGTGCAAATATTGTATAATATTCCCAAATTTTCTATTTATTTTAAAAAAAAATCAATGGAATCATATTTTTATCCATCTCAACAAGGTAATTATTCGCAATTAATTACCATACAGAAGCCGAAAGAATGCCCTTTCATCTTTCAGAATAAGAGAAGTATAACGAGCATTTTTCTCTTAGATTAACTGACCAATTTTCATCAAAATTACTTTAAAAACCATAACTAAACTACATTTCACTAACCATTAATCCTTGACCATTAACCATTAATTCAAAATTGGTTTTACCGTTATTCCCTGTTTTCTCAATAAGTTGATGACTCCTTTTGCACCACCTAAATGTCCTGCTCCAACGGCATAAAATACGGGTTCTTTCTTTGCTCCTTCTATTATTAAAGGTATCCAACTTTCATTTCTTTTTGTCAGTAGCTTCTCCTCAAATCCTTCTACATTATTATCTTCATCTTGTATCATACTGACCATCGCATTGATATCCTGATTGACATACATCCTCGTCATTTCATTCAACTGACCATCGGATTCGGTGTCTTCGGTACTTTTTATGGATTCGACGAGCATGACAGCCTGAGCTTCATAAGGTATCTCATCAAACAAACTCAACTGAAATTCTATCGTTTCTAATCCTCCTGTTTCTTTGCCACTGTTCTTTGCTAATTCCATTAACTCCATCTCATAAGACTTCATCTTACTACTACCCAATCCGCCCGAATCTAAGTCTCCATAAGTCAATGCCGTCAGGAACATCGGTTTCATCCTTTCTACCATCATCATAGGCATCCCTTTTTTCTGAAAGTACATGCTCACATAATCGTAATCCTCATCTGTCAACAAATCTTTGAGCGTCTTATTGTCTTTCATGAAAATTTTATTCATGATGCCCATCATCGCCGACATATCGGTCATATCTTTCATGTCTATTTCAAATACGATCTTATTGACTCGATCCAATGCCGTCATCGTACCTTTGGGTAAAAAATAATCTTTTCCATCAATCAAGTGAATCGTTCCAAATAAATACGACGGTTTAGATATGCCTGGTCCGGTTATTTCCCAAAGTAATGCATTTTCTAATGGTTTATCGGCTACTACCGTTTTTTGGGAAGTTTTACACGCAGTAAATGGAAGGATAAATAATATTGTGCTCAGCAACAATACCTTTCTAAGGTTGAATATTCTCATTAGATTAAAAATTACTTTCGTATAAAAACGTCTGGCTATCAGAATTGTTGTAAGTGCATTTAGGTATGTTACAGCGAACGTTGTCTGTTGGCTTCGTAAAGCATGATACCAGCCGCTACCGAAACATTGAGGGAATCAAAATCATTGATAGCCGGTATCTCAAGCGTATAATCTACGATTTCGAGCACTTTATAATGGAGACCTTTGCCCTCTGAACCCAAAACAATAGCTAACGGTGTTATCATATCACAGGTAAAAACCGGCTCTGCATTAGAGAGGCTGGTAGCGACAACTATAATTCCGGCTGCTTGTAAATCACCGATCAATTGAAAAATACTTGAAGCTCTTGCTACGGGCAATTGAAGTAGTGCTCCCGCTGAAGTCTTAATAGCATCTTCATTGATTCGACCAGAAGCGTTTCCTGTGATGATCATACCATGCGCTCCGAAAAAAAACGCAGATCGAGCGATAGCTCCAAGATTTCGTACATCAGTCACACCGTCAACAACGACCAACAATGGTGGATGACCCGACTCTGTTGCTAATTGTATCACCTCATGATAATCCATATAACTGATAGCCGGTATCAGCGCAACAATACCTTGATGATTGGCTTGATGTCCAGCTAATTCATTCAGTTTTACTTCCGGTACTTTAGCCAATGGGATATTTTGCTGCTTGCACGCCTGGCGAATCTGTACTTCAAATTCTCCTCGTATCGTGTTAAGCATATACACTTTGTCAATACTTTTTCCAATCTTAAAAGCTTCTGTTATGGCATTGCGACCATAGATAATATCTGACATGCTGGATTATAATACAGTGAATAAAGCCATTTCAAGGGCAAATATGGTTGTTTTTAAGGTATTTTACTAATATTCACTTAGCAAACTTAGAAGTATCCAATAATTTTTGATTTAAGATTTCATTCTTGACATTATAATGTAGTTTTTATACGAAAAATCAATTCCAAGATATTTTTTCAAAAAAGCTTTTACACTATCTTTGAATGTGCGCTTATTTAGCGAAAGGTCTTGGGTAAATGTCCAGTTTTTATGGGCGATCCTCTTTTCCATGACTTTAGGATGTGTTTCTTCAAATCGAGCCAATTGGTCAATGCCGGAGTAATCAAAAGTATCCGTATCTGCAACATGCTTGGCTACCCATTCGTCATCATGCCACAATTTATGAAATGTCTTTTGTTTCGCTTGCATATTTTCGGGTGGTTTTACCCAACCATAGTGATATACCGTTGCAGGTATGTACGCAACCTGGAGTTTTTGATTATCCTCTTTTCGGAATCCCTGTGCATCCCGATAGGAATATATACGTTTATTGTTTTTGATCACTCGTATTTCGTGCTTATACCACTGTGATGCAGTAGCTATGTAATCATAAGATCCATAAAAATGTTTGTAATCAAAGAGCAACCCATCTATATTACTGCTGTTTTGATATGTTTCCATGCCTTTACGAATGGTATCATGATATTTTTCATGGACAACTTCATCTCCTTGTATGTAAAAACACCAATCATACTCCGCTGCGATAGCTTGAAATGCTTTATCTGTTTCAACAGCAAGGACTTTTCCGCCCTCTCTAAGCGTTTCGTCCCAAACCGTTTCGATAATCTGTATTTTAGTCGAATCTATACTTCTTATTAAACCTAAGGTATCATCCTCACTTTTGCCAACAGCTATGACAAAATGGTCACATAATGGCAAGATAGAAGTTATCGCTTCGACTATAGGATAATCATACACGACCGCATTTTTTATAAAGGAAAATCCGCAAACTTTCATCGTAACAAATTTATCATTTTTAACCATTAATCATTTTTTAAAATTCTCCCAACCGGATACCGCATATACTCCGGCTCAAAATATGGCGAATTTTTATAAACAAAATCTAACTGCGCACGACCGTCTTTAGCAAATTCGGGATCGTCCAATTTCAATTGTTCTAATTTGACGCGCAGATCCGGATTTTTTTCGAGATAGTCCGCTGCTATATCTTCAAAAACATAATCAGAATAATATTCCTTTTGTGACAAAAAACCGTCGAAAGCATTCCAAGAAAACCAACTGTCGGTAGCTTGTGGCTCTAAAGTCTGAATGATGTACGGCAATGATGCCTGATCCGTGTAAATGACGTAATCTCCAGTGTAATACTGCTTTTTAACGATGCTTGATTCGACTTGCGTTTTGGAGTGTGGATAATGTCCCTCATAAGGTCGTTTGGATGTTTCGAAATCGACGATTTTGTACATTTCTACTTCTATAATGCTGTCTTTTGTGAGCCTTTCGGCTTTGACACCATTGATTTTCATCAGCTCAATAATGCGGTCATAAGCCTGTGGAACGACATAAGCAACTGGCTTTTTAATTTTAATATCTGATATGTACTCATCATAAAATGGAATATTGGCTTTCCATGGCTTTGACTTGTCGTAGTACAGTCGAGGCATTCCACTCACGAGACTGGTTTTGGTATCCGCTTTATATCCCTGAAATGGAATACTATCCACTTTAATACGATTAAGCGTATAAGTCAATGTGAAAGAATCCTGCAACATCGTCTGAAAACGTGCTAACGCTCTGGCCTTTTTCAAATCTTGCTTATTTTCAGCTACAAAACGAAATACCGTTTTAAGAAAATCTAATGTGCTGACTACTCTATCTTTGTAAATCTTGAGCATGTGTGTCTCAGGCATGAAAGAAATCGTATGATGTAATGACGCATATCCCGACGAATAGCGCGGCGAATCTAAAAAGCCATATATCCCTTTATCTGGTGTTCCGAGACTCATCACATAAGGTACGATATCCCAACCTTTGACAGCCATATCCCGATAAATATACGGTACAAACTGCTCTGTCATGAATCTACTCAGTTCTGGATGTAAGTTAGCTTTGTGAGTATGAATGAGCGTAAATGTATGCTGATAGTCGGCTCCATTGGAAGTATGTGTGTCGATCAAAACATCCGGGTTCCACTTATTGAAAAGTTGATTGAATGAATACGCATTTTTCGAATCACATTTGACAAAATCCCGATTCAAATCCAGATTTTTGGCATTGCCTCGAAAACCATACAGTTCCGGACCATTTTGATTGGGACGACTCAGCCCAGTCCTATTGAGACATCCGTCTATATTATATACCGGTATCGCAACGATGGTTACATTTTTAAGTATTGCTTGTACCGATTTATCATTGGTAAGTTGTCTGGCAAAAAGCATCATCGCATCCATACCGTCGGGTTCGCCCGGATGTATCCCGTTATTGATAAAAAGAATAGATTTACCCGCTTTATGGTTGGCTTCTGGTGTGAAATGATTATCTGCTGCAATGATAACCTCTTGAAGCGGTTGACCGATATCTGTCATTCCAAAATCATGTACTTGTACAAGCCCAGATTGCTGATCCAAATGTTGATAAAATTGCCTGATTTCCCAATAAGTTGAAGTAGTATTATTGTTGTCATCAAAGGCTATCCTTAGTTTATCAGGCGACTGTTGAGCACCTATACGGAATATACAAAAGCTATAAAAAATAAGCCAAAGCCATGTTCTTGTCATTACACAATGAATTTTAAAATCAAAAGTAGGATAATTTTATATGTATTGTTGAGAATCTACTACTTTTTTTAATTGAAAATAACATGGTGGCTTTTCAAAATTGTAATTATCTTTGTTTTATAAATATGTTAGGTTTGTCGTGAAGTACACTGACATGCTGATTTTGTAACAATTATAATCAAACAAAATGAATAAATCCATTCAGAAACAGCTTTCTACGATGATGTTCTTTCAGTTTTTTGTCTGGGGAGCATGGTTTGTGACATTAGGAACTTTTTTGGGCAGTAATATGTCGGCAACTGGTGGGCAAATCGGAGTAGCATTTGGTACGCAATCATGGGGTGCTATCATAGCTCCTTTCGTCATTGGTATGATTGCAGACAGATACTTCAACGCAGAGAAAATATTGGGCATACTCCACCTTTTAGGTGCTGTTTTGATGTACCTTATGGCTCAATCAACCGAGTTTAGCACTTTCTATCCGTACATATTAGGATATATGATCGTTTACATGCCGACGCTTGCTTTGGTTAATAGTATTTCATTTAACCAGATGAAAGATCCGACCAAAGAATTTTCCAATATCCGTGTTTGGGGAACAATAGGGTGGATTGTTGCTGGGCTGATGATTAGCTATGTATTCAAGTGGGATGAAAGTGGAAATATCGCAGCAGGTGCATTGAAAAATACATTTTTTATGGCATCCATCGTGTCTGCGGCTTTAGGGATTTTTAGCTTTCTTTTACCTGCGACACCACCAAAAGGCAAAGGGGCACAAGCTACAAGTATCGTTTCGGTGCTTGGACTTGATGCTGTCAAACTATTAGCCAATCGAAATTATTTGATATTTTTTATATCTGCTATCCTTATATGTATCCCGTTGGCTTTTTATTATAGCAATGCCAATCCGTTCTTAGTAGATGTGGGCATGGAAAATGCAACTGCAAAAATGACGATAGGACAAATGTCTGAAGTGCTTTTTATGTTGCTACTTCCTATCTTTTTTAAGAAATATGGATTTAAAAATACGATTCTTGTAGGAATGCTCGCTTGGGTACTGCGATATGTGTTTTTTGCATTTGGTGATGCTGATAGCAATGCTTATATGCTCATTTTGGGTATTGCATTACATGGTATCTGTTACGATTTCTTTTTTGTTAGCGGACAGATTTATACGGATGCTAAAGCAGATGATTCTATCAAGAGTGCTGCTCAAGGTCTTATAACGCTGGCCACTTATGGCGTAGGTATGCTGATCGGCTTTTGGATAGCCGGACTGATTACGGATATGTATAAAGGTGACTGGCAAACGATATGGCTTTATCCTGCCGGATTTGCCGCCGTTGTTTTGGTATTGTTCTTTATCTTCTTTAAGAACGAATCCATAGATTTCAAATCTACCTAAAGATAGTATGAGATCAAGTGGATTTTTAACTGCTCTGATAGGTATATATATCGCTTTTTGGCTAAGTAACATCAGTCAAATATCGTGGTTAAGGGAAAGTTCATATACTTTTACAATTGTTGGAATTGGTTTGGGGATGTTGGCATTAATCGTTAGTTTGATGTTTTTCTTCCGTTTTCGACCTACGAAAAACAAAGTCATTTTAGCTATTCTGCTTAATATTGTTGGTATCGCTGCCTTTGTTTCGCTTCCTATTGCTGGAATATTTTTTGGTGTAATGACAGTTCAGGGATTTTTATTGGGTTTAGGTTTGCTATCTTCGTTTACGTCGTCTGCAAAATTTTTCGGAATGTCAGTTTTCTCCATATCGATATTCTCCGCATTGATATTACCGATAATACTCACAGGTTTAAACGATACATATTTTGGGGTGATAAATATTTTAATTGGTGCTATTTTATTAATCCTTTTAGCTATTGTTTCTTTTTCAAAAACCATTGAAACGCTTCATGTAAATCACACTTCCTTAGAAAATGATACAAACAAATCGTCATGGATTGAAAGTGCCATTTTTATCCTTTTATTGACCGTTGAAGTTTCCTTTTTTGTGGCAGCACTGTTATTGCAGGATGTAAGTCAGTCCATATTTCATAGACTAACATTACCATTTACTTTGATATTGATGTTGCTATTCCGGTTGTTTGTAGGCAATATTCCGGATACTTTTACGGATAAAGGTTGGTTGTTTGTAGGAACGTTATTGGTAACGATAAGTTGTGGATTTTTATTTACAATGGATATTACTGCTATTTTTATAGTGATTTTTGCGATGGCTATCGTGTTTAGTCAAAAAATCGCCAAAACATTATTTAAAATTCAAATTGGACATCAATTCATTAGCTTGGTATTTATGATTTTAGCGGTATCAATGGTGATTTTCGGGCTTTATATCGACAATCATATTGCTTATATCCTGTCGATTAAAATGCCTGAAAAGATGCTACATCTATCTGCTTTACAAGCTTGGGCGAAGGAACTCTCTGGCATTGCAGGGTTGGCTTTGATACTGTCGGGTGTACGCTATCTTAGGTCATGATGTTGGATTTTTTTCAAAGATAACCTAATCTTGGTCGTATCAAAGCTTTTAAGATTGCTGCGAAAGTGGATGAAAACGCATCATCATCTCTCTCAAATATCGACGGTCGAGATGCGTATAGATTTCGGTGGTTAGGATAGATTCGTGACCTAACATTTCTTGTACTGCTCTCAAGTCAGCACCACCTTCAACGAGGTGTGTGGCAAATGAATGCCTGAATGTATGCGGACTAATACTTTTGTTAATGCCTGATTTCGCCACATAATCCTTGATAAGTAAAAAAACCATGACCCGTGTCATCATTTTCCCACGTCTATTCAGGAACATAATATCTTCATGTTCTTGGTGGATAACTGGCAGGTTTCGTCGTTCATTTTCAAGATATAGTGTGATCTGATTGATAGCTGACGGACCAATAGGTACAAGGCGTTCTTTATTGTTTTTCCCCAATACTTTAATGAAACCTTCTTCTGGAAAGTAATTACTAATTTGTAAACTCGTTAATTCTGAAACCCTTAGACCGCATGCATAGAGTGTTTCAAGCATAGCTCGATTTCTGTGTGCGTGCGGAAGCGACATATCAATGGCTTCAAATATCAAAACTATTTCCTCGTATGAAAGTACATCCGGAAGGGTTCTTTGTAGTTTGGGACTTTCTAATAATGCAGAAGGATCTTGATCTAAGATATCGTCGATAACAAGGTATCTGTAAAAAGCTCTTATACCGGAAATAATCCGTGCCTGACTCTTCGGAGAAAGTCCTAAATCGTTGATATAGTAGATAAAAGCAGCAAGTTGCTCAGGTGTAATTTGATCTGGATGTTCTTGAATATTATGGATCGTTGTGTATTCCTGCAATTTGTGCACATCACGGATATAAGCTTCGATAGAATGTGCGGATAATGACTTTTCGAGTAAAAGAAATGCATTAAACCCTTTTATGCTGCTATTCCAATCCATAATTTAAAATACGATTATACAACGTTTTAAAGCTTATTTTGTTATCAGATAGATTAGTTTAAAAAATAAACTGGTATTGAATGAAAATTGGAATCGTATGTTATCCGACTTTTGGCGGTAGTGGCGTGGTAGCTACAGAACTTGGACTTGGACTGGCGGATAAAGGTCATGATATACATTTTATTACCTATAAAAGACCTGTAAGGCTGACTTCGTTTCACGCTAATGTGTATTTTCATGAAGTTACTTCTATGGAATATCCGCTATTCGAATATGCTCCGTATGAAACTTCTTTAGCAGGTAAATTAGTGGATGTCATCCGATTTGAAAAATTGGATATTCTACATGTTCACTATGCTATACCACATGCAGCCGTAGCCTATATGACCAAACAGATTCTTAAAGATCAGGGTATCAACATACCAGTTGTAACGACACTACACGGTACGGATATCACACTTGTAGGTGCCGATGCGTCATTTGCTCCTGTGGTAGCTTTTAGTATCAATGCTTCAGACGGAGTGACCGCCGTTTCTGAACAGTTGCGTAAAGAGACACTTGATGTTTTTAACATTCAGCGTGATATCAAAGTCATATACAATTTTATAGATTTCAACAGGTTTAGAAAGACGAATAAGGATCATTTCCGCAAAGCAATTGCACCTGAAGGAGAGAAAATTTTGGTACATATTTCTAATTTCCGAAAGGTAAAACGGGTACAAGATGTTATCAATGTTTTTGCACAAGTTGCGCCCAAAATCCAATCTAAGTTACTCCTGATCGGCGACGGCCCTGAAAGGAATTATATGGAAGAGTTGTGCAGAAGCTACAATTTGTGTGGAGAAATCCGGTTTCTCGGAAAACAGGAAGCAGTAGAGGAGATATTAGCCATAGCGGATTTGTTTATTCTTCCTTCGGAAAATGAAAGTTTCGGATTAGCTGCGTTAGAGGCAATGGCTTGTGAAGTACCCGTCATCTCGTCCAATGCAGGCGGCATACCAGAAGTGAATATTGACGGTGTGACTGGGTATATGTGTGATGTCGGCGATGTAAATGGTATGGCTACTCGATGTATCGAACTATTGAGTGATCCTGTCAAATTAAATACGTTCAGAAAGAATGCTTATCAACAAGCGAAGCGGTTTGATATTGAGGCTATTTTACCTGAATATGAATCGTATTATCAGGAAGTAATCAGTAGAATGTAGAACTATTGTCGTTTAGTTAAACAATGCGTGTACGACTACGTTGTGGTCATATTGTTTAGAACCCGTTGTTTTTTCGACTTTTTGCCTCATATGAAAGGTGGCGAAAAAAGAAGAGATTTCTACTTTTAAAAATCCTTTTGTACCCTTTGATCGAGACAACGGTATGGTTCATAAAACGAGTTATTAACTTTATGTGAATAACAATTGAAGTCCGTAAATAATAATAAAAAAAACCTGTTTTGACCGTTTTTGAAAAAAATGACACAACTATCTTATTAAAATTTTGTATTCTATTTATAAAAGTGATACATTTGGGCTATGAAGGTTTTGACATTAAATATACCTGACAGTTTAGACTTAGACAATAAGCAAATTGCGATGCTTGTTGCAAGCAAGTTATATGAACAAGGCAAACTTTCACTTGGACAAGCAGCAGACCTTGCAGGACTTACAAAAAGAACTTTTGCTGAATTGTTGGGAGCTTATGAAGTTTCAATATTTAACTACCCAGCCTCAGATATTTCAAGTGACGTTACTAATGCCTAAAACGATTATTGCCGATACAAGTTGTTTTATTATTCTAACCAATATCGGAGAGCTTGATATTTTGAAAAAGCTTTATGGCCAGATTGTAACAACCACAGATATTGCTACTGAATACGGAGCGTCGCTACCTGAATGGGTTGAGATAAAAGATGTTGTTGACAAATCTAAACAGCAACTACTTGAATTACAGATAGACAAAGGCGAATCTAGCGCAATAGCTTTAGCATTAGAAACACTGGGTAGCATTATTGTATTGGACGACAATAAAGCAAGGAAAATTGCAAATCATCTTGGGCTTACTTTTACAGGAACAATTGGAATAATCGTAAAAGCTAAACTTTGTGGTATAATACCGAGTATAAAGCCAATAATTGAAAAGATGAAACAGGCAAATTTTAGGATATCGGCTGAAATTGAAATACAGGCATTACAGCAAGCAAATGAATAAAACATATTGCTCTGTCCATAAAGGGTATTTTCGCTTGCCCCGACTTATTTTGAGATATAAGAAAGTGTATTTTAATTTGACATTTAACGACTAATGTCATATCAAATCCTTTAAGCAATCGTCTATCGTATCGTTGTAAAACTCAAATCCGACATCTTTTAATTTTTGGTTGGATATTCGGCTGCCCTTTACCAGCAATGATGACATCTCTCCAAATATCAGGTTTAAAAACCAAGTTGGAATTTTTGGTGTGAGTAACTTTAATCCGGTTGTTTTACATAGACTTTCTACAAATTGTTTATACGTTATATGATGTGATGCAACGGCATTATATACGCTACGAACTTGTTCTTTTTCGAGTGAAAATAAAAATAAATTACACAAGTCATCTATGTGGACCCACGGAAAATATTGTTTTCCAGAGCCTAAAATTCCGTTTATACCCAGTTTTGCAGGTAACAAAAGCTTTTTATAAACACCACCTGTTTTGGATAGCACAAGAGAAGTTCTGATTATCACAACCCGGGTTCCGATAGCTTTAAAATCAATGGCTTTTTCTTCCCATTGATCACAAACCGATGCTAAGAAGTCTGTTCCTTTTGGAGAATCTTCTGAGTAAATAATATCGGATGTTTCTGTTCCATAATAGCCGATAGCCGACGATGATATGAGTGTTTTTAGTGAAATATTATGAGCTTTCAATGTGTCAAGTAGGAATGCCAACGGTTGTATTCTGCTTTCTAATATTTTTTGTTTTCTTAGCTTTGTCCACCTACCACTTGAGATGTTTTCTCCTGTTAAATTAATGATGCCCTCAATGCCATATAACACATTGATATCCATTTCATGTTTTTCGGGATTCCAGTAGCTGTAATGGATATTGGATTGTTTATTTTGTACCTGAGATGTTTTTCTTGTAAAGATAATCACTTCATAACCTTTACTATGCAAGACTTGGGACAAGTGTCTTCCTATCATTCCACTTCCTCCTAATATGATGATTTTTTTTGGCATGGGCTTTAATGGTATGATTATAAACTTTCTGATAGCTTAAAGTATAGGGAAATCATTTTAAGTCTGACATTTTTTACTTACTTCTAAATATCCAATCATTTACAAAACCTGTTAAACGATCTCTCCATACGTCCGTAATATCACACGCTGCAAGGTGTGACAAAGCCAGATCTCTGTATGCTTCAATGAGTTCATTGGAATAAACTTCCACATGTACATCCTTAAAAACTGTGGTGACTGCCTGAATTTTCGCTTCATCGCTATAGCCATGATCCGTCGTAAAATACAATTTTTCCAACAAATCCCTTTGGTTTTCATCGCTCAACTCAAGGCTCTTGATAAAGAGATAAGTTTTTTTGTTTTGAAGTATGTCGCCACCGATACGCTTGCCTACTTGTGCCGCTTCGCCAAATATATCCAACACATCATCCTGCAATTGGAACGCAATTCCGAAGTTTTTGGCAAATTCATAGATGTGTTGCTGATTTTTGGAGTCGGCACCTGCAATTATAGCGCCCATCTGAATCGCAGCACCGATCAACACCGATGTTTTTTTGGTAATCATATCGAGATAAGCACTGATAGTGACATCTCTTTGAGATTCAAAATCCATATCCATCTGCTGACCTTCACAGACACCCAAAGCCATAGCATTCATGGTAGCCATTAAATCTTTTACTAATACAGGGTCATCGTATTCGAGTAGATATTGATAGGCTTTGATCATCATGGCATCACCTGAAAGTATGGCTGTATTTAGGTCATATTTTTCATGAACAGTCGGCATTCCACGTCGGAGACTTGCCTTGTCCATAATATCATCGTGAACAAGTGAAAAATTATGAAAAACCTCAATAGCCATTGCCGCTTTAAGTGCCATAGTAGCTTGTGTACCATAGGCTTCACAACCTAGCATCACAAACACCGGACGTAGCCTTTTGCCACCAAGCGAAAGTATATAATTTGCCGGTTCGTACAGACTTGGTTGGTTTCCATCAATAGGGTTTTCTTGTAAATACTGATCAAACTGGCGTTGGAGCACTGCTATTGTATCCATTTGTCTTCATGCTTTAAATGCGTACAAAGGTAATCAAACCCATGCGAAATCTAAAAAACACTACATAATTTCCTTCAACATAAGTTTATGTGGATGTAGCTATCACTATTGTATTGGTATGTGTTCCGGCAACAATTATTGATAGTCAATTGTATAGTATCATACAAAATAATTGAAAATGGAGATAGGCATTGGTATGTTTGGAGATTTGTATTATGATACATCCCGACAAAAGTTTGAGTCAACGGCGCAGAAATTGCAACAAATCACGGAACAAGTAAAATTAGCGGACGAACTTGGATTAGATATCATTTCTTTAGGAGAGCATCATCGACCTGATTATGCTATTGCCGCTACGGAAGTGGTGCTTGCAGCGTTAGCAACTGTTACTAAGCGTATCAAACTTGCCAGTGGCGTTACCGTTCTTAGTTCTGCCGATCCTGTAAAAGTTTTCCAGGACTATGCTACGATTGACCTGATCTCCAATGGAAGAGCCGAAATTATCGCTGGTCGTGGGAGTTTTATTGAATCTTTTCCTCTTTTCGGTTACGATCTCAAAGACTATCACAGCCTTTTCGAAGAAAAAATAGAACTTTTAGTCAAGATCAACAACGAAGACCCTATAACCTGGTCTGGCAAACACCGTGCTCCGCTTCAAAATCAACATATCTTTCCACGACCCGAACGTCCAATACCAATATGGATAGCTGTTGGCGGTACTCCTGAATCTGTTCATAGAGCTGCCCGGCTCGGACTTCCTTTGATTGTTGCCATTATTGGCGGACAGCCAAGACAATTCAAACAACTTATTGATTTTTACAAACAAGAATATATCGCCTTTGGACACGACCCAGCCAACATGCAGATTGGTGTTCATTCACATGCCTTTGTTACAACAAATCAGGACAAACTGCTTGATCAATATTTTCCGTTATATGCTGCACAAATGGATCGAATCGGCAGTTCACGTGGTTGGCCGCCCTATACTAACCAACAGTTTTTAGCGGGACTTCACAAAGAAGGTGCATTATTTATGGGTGATCCGGATTATGTAACCGAAAAAATCATCAATCTGATAGAAATGTTTGGTATCACCCGGTTTGTTGCACATATAGATGTGGGTGCGCCGTCGCATGATGACATGATGCGCTGTATAGAATTGTTTGGAACAAAAGTAGCTCCACAAGTGCGAAAAGCATTCAGCAATACAGAAAATTGAACCTAACCATGAAATCATTTTTAATTGATCTTTTTGAATACAATCATCATGTAAATCAGGAATTAGCTGAGGTTTTTTGTCAGAGTCCCGGAAAAATACCCGAAAAATCCCTGACATTATTCAGTCATATTCTCAATGCGCATCATATTTGGAATCATAGAGTAGTCGAAATTGCTTCCGTATTTGGAGTTTGGGAAGTACATACAATACAAGAGTTAAAAAGTATCGATAATGCAAATTTTCATGCTTCCTTACGGATAATAAACGATATGGATATTGCTCAAACCATTCAATACAAAAATAGCTTAGGCAAGCCTTTTAGCAATCTTCTTAGAGATATGCTTTTTCATATCATCAATCACGCTACCTATCATCGAGGTCAAATCGCTATGGATTTTCGTGCGCATCAACTCGAACCGCTAAGTACGGATTACGTTTTTTACAAACGATAAAAAATTCAAACATTTATGACATCAACCATTGAAACTAAAATCCTTGATCATCTCAAGCAGGATGCAATCTTACAACCATTGATCGAAAATCTGACCATTGCGGTAAGCCAGGAAGAAACCAGGGTATTTGAAGCCTTAATCAGCTCTATCGTTTCACAACAGTTGTCCACAGCGGCTGCGGCAACGATTTACAAACGTTTTTTGGATTTGTTTGAAAGCCGTGAAGTTATCAGCACCCAATTAAAAAATATACCTTATGAAACGCTTCGTTCCGTAGGTTTATCTGGTCAAAAAACAGGCTATCTTGTCAATGTGGCTGACTATTTTGAAGCCAATGACTTGCATGATACCGATTGGACAGAATGGGCAGATGAAGATATCATCCAGACACTGACACAAATCAAGGGCGTAGGAAAATGGACGGTTGAGATGATACTTATGTTCTCACTCAACAGACCAGATGTACTACCACTCGATGACCTGATCATCCGGAATAATATGCGAAAACTATATCAAGTCGAATCCGAAAAGAAACAATTGATCCAAGATTTGACCGAAATAGCTGAGGCTTGGCGACCTTATCGTTCGTATGCCTGCCGCTATCTTTGGGCTGCTAAAAATACAACATTCATACCTTAGATTGAATACCTATGAAGTACGTAACAACAATCGTTTTATTGATTATTTCAAATATCTTCATGACACTTGCATGGTATGGACATCTCAAATTTGCCGAATGGAAATGGTCAGAAAAGCTGAGTCTTTTTGCTATTATCCTTATCAGTTGGCTTATCGCATTTTTCGAATACTGCTTTCAAGTTCCTGCCAACAAATATGGATTTACCGGCAATGGCGGCCCGTACAATTTGTGGCAACTTAAAGTACTTCAGGAAGTGATAACGCTTGTAGTTTTTACGGGATTTACATTGATTGCTTTCAAAACTGAAACGCTACGGACAAATCACTTAATCGGTTTTGTATTTTTAGTGCTCGCAGTTTATTTTATCTTTAAGAAATAGTTTGTTTTTTACTGTGGAATTGTTGGATTTGTGGAGTTGTTATATTGGGTTTAAAGTTTAAGGGTGTAAAGGTTTATTTGGTTGTCGGTTTACCCTGTTGGATTTTTACTATCCCATAGGGTGAATGGTTGTCGGTTTGACAAAGTTTAAATGTTTAAATGTGTAAAGGTGTAAATTCTAATAGCTAACGGCTAAAAGCTAACAACTAACAACTAACAGCTAACAACTAACAGCTAACAACTAACAGCTATCAATTAACAGCTATCAACTAACAGCTATCAACTAACAGCTATCAACATTTTCAACTATCAACTTTCAATTCTCAACTACTTTTTTGGTGCTACGGTAGTTTTATGATTGTTGCAGATAAATTTGCAATGAATGATATAAACTATTATCACATCAACCGACAACCAACAAATCTTAATTCGCCATTCAAAAGATGCAAAATTTATTTCGCTGATATCTTCGTCAGATATGAAGCAAAAGACTTTTCTGTTTTTACCATATCCCGCATGATATACATGGTCTCTTCGAGATAGATATCTTTCTTCAAATCCTTTATGAATGCATCATTTTTTGCCTGATTACCTTCTTCTGCGTTTATTTTAGCTAAATCAGCAGGAATATTTTTGATTTCGAGATTGGCAATATTTCCATTCAGGATATTTTCATCTTGGTCATCTTCTTTATCTCTTTGCTCTACAAGGTTCCTATAACTTGCGAAATCTAATGGAAAACCTGACTCATCTTTTTGTTTTTTGAGCTTATTGGCACGCTTAGTTATATAGGCAAATTTTTCGTTATTCGATACTCTTTTCTTACTACTTTCTACTACTTTATTTTTATGTTCGAGTACCGCAACGCCTTGACCGTATTTTGTAGGTTGGATTTCTGACCACGACATAGCATAGTCATATTCTTTCTCACCGATATTGACAAACTGGTAAAAATCAGGAAGTATGACATCCGGAATTACACCTTTCATTTGGGTAGATCCGCCATCTATCCTATAAAATTTTTGAGTTGTCATTTTGACATTGCCCAAAGGTTTGTACTGGTCATTTCCACTTACTACACGATCTAGATCATAGAATCGCTGTACAGTACCTTTACCAAATGTTGACTTGCTACCAACGATGATTGCACGGTTGTAATCCTGCATGGCCGCAGCGATGATCTCTGATGCTGAGGCACTGTTTTGATTGACCATAATAATCAATGGTCCGTCATACAATACACCATCGTCTTTATCCGTGTAAACACTCGGTTTGCTATCTCTGCCTTTGACCTGAACAATAGGTCCTTTTTCAATAAAAAATCCGCTCATGTCCACGACATCATTCAGTGAGCCTCCTGTATTATTTCTAAGATCTAAAATGATACCATTTACATTTTGTTCTTTGAGTTTTCCGATTTCAGTTGCCACATCTATGGCACAAGAATTACCTCCATCTGTTTCGAATGACGAATAAAATTTTGGCAGATAAATATAACCAATATGCTGAACATCACCCGGCATATTGAGTATGACCGACTTCACTTTTCCATCTTCAAGCTGCACTTCATCTCTTTCGATAGGAATATCTGCTATAGAATTATCTTTCTTTCTGACGGTCAAGATGACTGTGGTACCCTTTTTACCTCGCACCATTTGTACGACATCATCCAATCGCATGCCTGCTATATCTACGGGTTCTTGACCTTGTTGTGTGATTTTCATGATGACATCGCCATCATCCAATTTTTTGGTCTTCCATGCAGGTCCGCCAACGACGATGCTGAATACTTTGGTATAGTCACCATCTAATTGGAGTCTGGCACCAATTCCCTCAAGTTTTCCGCCCATACCGATATCAAAATTTTGTTTTTCGATAGGACTAAAATAATCTGTATGTGGATCACAATAGTTAGAAATGCTACTTAGATAGGATTCCATTCTGTCAGAGCGACGCAATTTTTTTACACGATCAAAAAAGTCCACATATCGCTTGCGCACTTCCTTGATTGCTTCGACCTGCAACGAGTCCAACGGCTTTTTTTCATTGGTCTGCACGGAGTCCTTTTCTTGTTTTTCTATATTGCTCAACCATTTGGCATTGACTTCCCATTGTACGATCTGACTCCAACGATGCTTTAGGTCTTGATCATTATCAGCATATACCATACTGTCTGGATTGACATGGTAAATTCCTTTGCGATTGACATCTATTTTGCTATCAATGGCATCTATAAAGTATTGTTCTGCCTTGATCAACCCATTATCCAACATCAGGGATACTTCATTGAAAAAATCAAAACGCAGTTCGCGAATCTGATCATCAATCGTGGTTTCGTATTGCTTTAAAAAATCAATATCCTTTTGAGTCAGATATCTTTTGCCTCCATCTATTCTCTTTAGAAACAGTTTGTATACGGCTCTGCTCATATCATCATCTATCGGCTTGGGATTAAGATGGGTATATTCTATGGTTTGCATCATGGCTTTTAAAGTCAATGCTTCTTTATTGTCCACGCCTGGTGGAACAGACGGACCAGAGCTGAACCAATAAAAACCTAATAATGCAGCCACTACAATTGAACTTCTAAATATCATCTTTTTTATTTGTTTTACTTTCATCAATTTTGTTTGAAAATACTTGTATCCAATTCATAATCTTCTATCACTTGCTGAATACCACTCTTCTAAACTCAAATATTCAACAAAGATTTTAAATATTCTTGGTTTTTAACATAATAATAACTTGAAAATCTACCAATGTTACTTTTCTATTGACGAAATACTTTCAGCGTCGATACAATAATTGGCCATTTGTACAGTAAGCGCTTCGGGTATATACGCTCCCGCTAATGGATCCTGAACAAAATCCAACCGACTTTCTTCTCTGAAAATATGCATCATATTCAACATCAATCGTACAGATTCATCCTCTTCGCTCATCATGGGTGCTACGATATCAACACCACCCAAGACAGCCGACATCATTTGATAATTGGCGACAATCATCGGATGAACATCATGTCTATCTTCTCCAGTAACAGTAGCAATGATCTTCAAATCATTGGCAGCTCGTCCGCTCTGATTCCAAACTAAACGCATGGCACGTAATTCTGCTAACTGAGCTAAAAAATCCTGTTTCATTTCCGTTATTATTACCATAGTTTCATTGGTATCTAACTGGGATATTTGCTCGTAAAATGCCCGTAACCTTGCAGCATGTTTTTGCCCTGCTGATAGTCTGAATGGTTTTTCCACAGCAATATGTACGTCATCACGATTTTCAGGATAATACGTTTTTATATATTCTTGAACATCGGTTTGTAAACTTGCTCTATCATCATCCTTCAACAAGGTAATTTCGACCATATCAGGATATATCCCAGTAAGCAGCACGGATAAATCAACACTATCATCCACATCTATCACAAGACTATCAATACCTGATTCCAAATGTTTTAGCATTCGGTTATTAAGCACACTTGTAGGTTGGGAATACCCATATATGTACAGACCTGACTTAGATTTGTTGTTGGAAATATGGGTAGATGTAGCTAACGTTTCGGTTTGAAATGCGTCAATGATAAAATCATCTTCTACATTATAATGCAATTTAGCCACATCATATTTGCCTTTGCTGTCAGCTGCTGCTTTCGTTTTCCAAGCGTCAGCATCCTGCTTTAAAAATTCACTCCAAGTCAGCATAAAGATACGTTTTGAGTATAATTAGAGACAAATTTAGTAATATTTATCAAAATTTAATGAAAAATCGACGTAACGACTCAGGTATATGCTTCCAAATCATAAAAATACACATTTTTTGATTGAAATTGATTACGCCTGAGTAGTTACAAATCCACTATTGCCCAATTGCATCATTCATTTTTTCAATATCGACTTCAATGCTTCTAAGCTGGATTTTGCAAAATTCCGATAATTCTACGGCACGCTTGAGTTTTTTACTTAGATCATCCAATCCTGTGTCTTCAGATTGTAAATCGTTGAGCAGTTTGTTTAGCTCCTGATATGCGCTGTCGTAAGTCATTTTTTTGCTCATGATATGTATATTTCGAATGATTTTAAAATATTATTTCAATTGGTAACTACCTAAGATGTTGCTTTCTTTGTTGGTTTAATTTCGATTGATCCGTCATGGAATGTTATTTGTACAGTATCTGAAGTGTTATATTTTGCCTTTGAGATGACATGATCCTTTTGTCGTACTATCGCATAACCTTTTTTCAGTATATTTTCGGGATTCACAAGGTGCATTTGTCTTTCGTTGTGAGCAAGTGCTTCTTTGTGTCGCTGTATAATTTGTGATGTAGCTGAAAAACATTGCTGTACAAATTGATTGATTTGAAGTTGATGTTTACGGACGATTTCCCGAGGCAACATGGCAAGCATCTGAAACGTTTTATTCAGTAGGATGACTTCCTGTCTGACTATTCGCTGGCTGATCTGCTGAATGTTTTGAGTCATTCGAATGATATTTCCTTCAAAAGTTTCGTTTTGCCGAATGATAAAATCCGCAACTGCTGTTGGTGTTTTCAAGCTTGTATTGGCTACGATATCTGCTACTGTTTCGTCTATGTCGTGACCTATACCGGTAATAATAGGAGTTTTACTTTTAGCGATTTCCACACCAATGTTGTAATTATCAAACCAAGCCAGATCCAACTTTGCACCACCACCACGTATGATGAGGATTACGTCATATTGCTTGCCAGATGCCGAAATCGAGCGTAGGGCGTTACACACTTCTCTTTCGGTATTCATACCTTGCATGGCGGCTTCATAGAGTGTTATTAAGAATTGATATCCATAATTATTCTGCTGCAAATGTTTATTGAAATCGATGTATCCTGCTGCGCTCGATGAAGAAATCACGGCAATTCTCTGTATCACATCGGGTATTGCCAACGATTTATTACGATGTATCCAGTCTTCATTGATCAACTTTTGGATGATTTTTTGTCGATTCATCTCCATTTGACCAATCGTAAATGCAGGATCAATATCTACGATGCTCAGTTTCAGACCGTATCGTTCATTGTATTCTACCTGCACTTTGAGTAGTACGTGAATCCCTTCTTTGAGTATGGCCGGCAAGAGATCACCTAATTTGCTTTTTAGGAATAGAAAGGATTTGTACCAGATATTGGCACTTATTTGTGCTGTTAATTCTCCAGATTTCTCATCATGATAGACTAAGTCGAGATAAACATTTCCTCGTACTTCTTTCACTTGGGATATCTCACAGTTTACCCAGATAGACTCTGCAAAATTGAGCGAAATAACCCGTCGAATATATTCGTTAAGCTCGTAAAGCGAATAAGATTGTCTCATCGTCACAGTTTTGATTGGTCGTTTACCATGATTTGGATTGGTATGGATATCTTACATTATATTCATTGGTGATCAGCTCCGAAAGCACTTTTCTAAGTCCTTCGATATTATCCCGATCTGTTGCCGAGATCATGACATTGGGACAATTGTATAGATTGGTAAATTTTGAACTGATATCCGCTATTATTTCGGCTTTTGTCTGGTTATCTAAATAATCATCAAAATAATTCTGAGCGTATAGATCCATTTTATTAAAGACCATAAGCGTGGTTTTTTGTGATGCGCCAAGGTCGTTGAGCGTGTTTTGAACGGTCTGTATTTGGTCTTCGTATTGCGGATGAGAAACATCAATGACATGTACCAAAATATCACTTTCGCGCACTTCATCCAATGTTGACTTGAAACTTTCGATCAGATGATGCGGCAGCTTTCGGATAAAACCTACCGTATCCGACAATAAAAAAGGCATGGAATCCCATACTACTTTACGAACCGTCGTATCCAACGTAGCAAACAGTTTATTTTCTGCAAAAACATCAGATTTACTCAGTAAATTCATGAGTGTCGATTTACCGACATTGGTATATCCTACTAAGGCAACACGTATCATCTCTCCACGATTTTTACGTTGCGTTTGGGATTGTTGTTCTATCTTTTCGAGCCTTTTTTTCAGGATAGATATCTTATCCCGGATGATTCGACGGTCTGTTTCTATTTCTTGCTCTCCCGGGCCACGCATACCAATACCTCCACGTTGCCGCTCTAAGTGTGTCCAAAGTCCGCGCAAGCGTGGGAGCAAATATTGCATCTGTGCCAACTCTACCTGCGTTTTAGCTTGTGCCGTTTGTGCCCTTTCGGCAAATATATCGAGGATTAGCGTACTTCTGTCCACGATTTTGACTTTGAGATATTCCTCAAGATAGCTATTTTGCTTACCAGTGAGGTCATCATCAAATATGACCAAAGATATGGCTTCATTACGATCAATGTAATCTTTGATTTCATCCAATTTTCCCGAACCGACAAAGGACTTAACGTGTGGATGCGGCAATTTCTGTAAAAATACTTTTTGGGAAATGGCTCCAGCCGTAGTGGCTAAAAACTCCAGTTCGTCGAGATGCTCCCTGACTACAGCTTCACTTTCATCCTGTGAGATGATACCGACAAGGACGCAATACTCTTCCGTTTTATTAATTCCTTTTTTGGCTTCTCTTCCTACATTCCAGGCATCAGACATATATGTACAGTTAATTATTATATCGCAAAGATAAGGGATAAAATCATTTTTTAACGCATAAAAAGTACAATGTAAACAATATAAGTCATACAGCGCCAAAAAATAATTTTTAGTTCAAAATAGTACAGAAGATGAAGAAAAAAAATATATTTGTGGTCAATCACGTAACATATACTGAAAGGTTTGTTTTATTAAATCATCAATGAAGTGAAATTTAATCTTTTAAAATCTTGTTATGACAACAATTGAGAAACAAACAGAAGTAGAAAATAAAATCATCAAAGGACTTGAACAGATTTATGAAAAACTCATCGAGTACAAAAAATATAAAAAACCCGAGCTTGTTGTCATGAAAGACAATAAAATCGTAAGCATAAAACCTGAGTAAGCAATTGCTCAGCAAAGTATAAATTTATTAATTTAAATCATCGTATGAACTAAAAAAAGTAAAGACATATAAAATATAGCGTTTCGCTTTAAGAATTTCCCGCATCTGAAATACGACCAATTTTTCAATATACTACGGGAAAGTGAAAGTGGAAACGCCTGCGGTAAAGCGTGGGCGTTCCTTTTTGCTTTGTAGTATAGCCTTTGGTCGGGCTTCAGATGCAAGCAACGGGAATTAGCTCACGCTCTTTTTTTATTTAATACCGTAGCAAAATGAAATTATACCAAATACTCGAACAACAATTAAAGAAAGAACCCAACTTCACGACTGACAACGGAGAACTCAAAAAATGGGTAGTCATAAACAAAGCACAAAATTTTGACGAAGAACTTTTAGAACTCTTGCTGACAAATGACGAATTGAAAAGCAAGTTTTTCAAAACCGTTGCTAACGCAACCGTTTTCAACCAAAGTCTTTTCATTCAGTTTTTGGAACAGAAAAATTATTTGAACGACAGCTACACGCAATACAAAAACAAAGTCGGGCTGACTATTGATAACAAATTTTTGAAGCAACGCAACGAAGTTTCGTTAGTGTGGCCTTTCAAGGATTGTATTTTGGAGGGCGGACAAAGCCGTGAAGAAGATAAACGAGAAGAAATTTTCTTCAATGAAATTTTAGCACAAGACGAAATTACCCAACTTCTCGACCCGAAAGTTTTAACCAATGCAAAACGTTTTGATGTTTCGACAGGCTCAACACAAGTAGGAGAATGGCCATTTAACAAATTCAATCGTAATGCTGATGGAACTATCACAGACAATTTGATTATTAAAGGCAACAATCTTTTGGCACTGCACACGCTGAAAGAAGAATTTGCAGGAAAAGTAAAGCTCATTTACATAGACCCGCCTTACAATACAGGCAATGACGGTTTCAAATACAATGATAGTTTTAATCATTCTACTTGGTTGACGTTTATGAAAAATAGACTATTGGTTGCAAGAGAATTGTTGAAAAAAGACGGAGTGATTTTCATTCAATGTGATGATAACGAACAAGCCTATTTAAAAGTGTTAATGGACGAAGTTTTTGGGAGAGAAAATTCCTTAAATATTATCACAGTCAAAACTAAAATTGGAGGAGTTTCAGGTAGTTCAGAAGGAAAAAGTTTAAGAGATGCTACAGAATTTATTCTACTTTATTCTAAAGATAAAAATTTGGTTGAGTTAAATCCAGTATTTATAAAAACACAAGTAAATCAATATGTAAATGAATATAAGGAAAGTGGAAAAAGTTGGAAATATACCCAAGTTTTAATCAGTTTAGAAGACAGAATATTGATTAAAGAAGAAAAGAATTACCATTTATATCATTATCCAAATGCAAAAACAACTTCTATTAGACAATTTGCTGAAGAAATGAAGTTAAATGAAGATGAAGTTTATACTAAATATCCAAATAAAATATATAGAACAACAAATGCACAATCAAGTGTTCGCACAAGAGTAATCAATGAAATGGATAATTTTTCAAAAGGTATTGTTAGTATTGAATATACTCCTCAAAAAGGTAAAAATGCGAGTAATAAAATAGAAGTTTTTTATAATGCTTCAAATAAGGATATGTTTATGTTTCTATCTGAAATGCTATCTGAAGAAAAAAACGATTATTACTATTTGCAAAAGATTAATACCTTGTGGGAAGATATTCAATATAACAATTTAAATAAAGAAGGTGGATATATAGAGTTTGCAAATGGGAAAAAACCCGAAATATTAATTCAAAGAGTTATTGAATTAACAACCCAAGAAAACGACATTGTTCTCGATTATCATCTCGGAAGTGGAACAACAGCTTCTGTTGCTCACAAAATGAACCGTCAATATATTGGTATTGAGCAAATGGACTATATCGAAACTGTTGCTGTTGAACGTTTGAAAAAAGTAATTGACGGAGAACAAGGCGGAATCTCCAAATCCGTGAATTGGAAAGGTGGTGGTTCATTCATTTACCTCGAACTCAAAAAATACAACCAAACATTTATAGACCAAATAGCTTCGGCAAGCTCAGCTACCGAATTACTTAAAATTTGGGAATTGATGAAAGAAAAATCATTTCTCAATTACAATGTGGACATCAAAAAACAAGATAAACACATTGAAGAATTTAAAGCGTTAGAATTGGCACAGCAAAAACAACATTTATGCGAATTGCTCAACAAAAACCAACTCTATGTAAACCGTTCTGCAATCAATGATGAACGCTTTAAATGTACCGAAGAAGAGAAAAGTCTGAACCATGATTTTTACAAGATTTAAAGATTTCCAAGATTAAAAAATCTTGAAAATCTTTCTAATCAAAGCTTAGACATTGGAAATTATGATTATATTGCATAGAAAAAGTAAATATGGAACTAAAATATCTGACAAAAGAGCAACAAGATAAAATAACACACAGTATTATTGGCTCTGCCATGGAAGTACATAAAATACTCGGTAATGGCTTTCAGGAAGTTGTGTATCAACGGGCTTTATCTATTGAAATGAATTTACAGCATATCGAACATCAAAGGGAATTTGAAATGCCTTTAACTTATAAAGGTTTCGATATTGGTACTCGTAGAGTTGATTTTTTAGTGTTGAACGAGATTTCTGTGGAGATAAAAGCAATAATCAACTTAGAAGATGTGCATTTAGCACAAGCTATGAACTATTTGGAAGCCTATAATTTACAAACAGGATTACTCATCAACTTTGGTTCAAAAAGTTTACAGTTTAAAAGACTGTTTAATAAATCTTGGCAAGCCAAAAATATCGAAAAAAAAGAATAACTAATAAAATATAAATCTTGGTAATCAAATCATCTTGAAAAATCAAGGTTCAGACAATTGACCGCTTATGGCATTTTTATACGATACATTGTTGCAGGAGTTTGGCAAACGTGAAATTTCAAGAGTTGAAATTCCTGCACACATTTCAGACAATTTAAAATATGGTCAAAGACCGTATCAAATTGAAGCGTTTCAACGTTTCATACTTTGCCATTCCGAAAACTTTACAGGCAAACCAAACAAACCGTTACACTTGCTTTACAATATGGCAACAGGTAGTGGAAAAACGCTTGTAATGGCAGGTTTGATGTTGCATTTGTACGAAAAAGGGTATCGCAATTTTTTGTTTTTCGTAAACTCAAACAACATTATTCAGAAAACGAAAGACAATTTTTTGAACGCAAATGCGTCAAAATATTTGTTCAAAAACAAAATTGTCATTGACGGAAAAGAAGTACAAATAAAGGAAATTGAAAACTTTGAAGAAGCCGACAATCAAAATATAAACATCAAATTTACTACCATTCAACAACTGCATATTGACCTAAACAACACCAAAGAAAACAGCGTTACTTACGAAGATTTTGAAAACAAGAAAATCGTGTTGATTGCTGACGAAGCACACCATTTAAGTAGTGGAACAAAAAGCAAACAAAAAGTCATTGACGAGTTTGTTCCTACTTGGGAAAATACAGTAGATAAAATTCTAAATCAAAGTTTTGACAATATTTTGTTGGAATTTACGGCAACATTAGATTATGAAAGCCGAGAAATTGTCAACAAATACCAAGATAAAGTTTTGTACAAATACGATTTGGCACAATTCAGAATTGATAAATATTCCAAAGAAATAAATCTTATTCGTTCTTTATATGACGAGCAAGACCGCATTATTCAAGCATTGATTTTGAATTTGTATCGTCAGGAATTGGCAACTTCAAACAACATCAATTTAAAACCTGTAATTCTTTTCAAAGCCAAGAAAACAATCAAAGAATCGGAAGACAACAAAGAGCGTTTTCACAAACTTATTGATGATTTTTCGGTTTCGATGATTGAAAAAATTCAGCAAACAGCAACCGTTCCTATCGTTCAAAAAGCGTTTAAATTCCTTGAAACAAAAGGAATTTCAGAAAGTGAAATTGTAAAGCGTATTCAAAATAATTTCCGTTTTGAAAATTGTTTGAGTGCAAACAACGACAGCGAAGCCGAAAAAAATCAAATTTTGCTCAACACATTGGAAGATGAAAACAATCCAATCAGAGCCATTTTTGCTGTACAAAAACTCAACGAGGGTTGGGACGTTTTGAATTTATTTGACATTGTACGGTTGTACGAAGAGCGTGACGGAAAAGACGGCAAACCTGGAAAAACAACGTTGTCCGAAGCGCAGTTAATTGGTCGTGGCGCCAGATATTTTCCGTTCTCTTTAGAAGAAGGACAAGACAAATTCACTCGTAAATTTGATGATGATATTTCCAACGATTTAAAAGTTTTGGAAGAATTGTATTACCACACCAAGGAAGACAGTCGCTATATTCACGAATTGAAACTTGCCTTGATAGAATCGGGCGTTTACGAAGATGAAGAAAATTTAGTAACGAAAAAAATCTTCTTAAAAAACGATTTTAAAAAATCCGATTTTTATAAAAATGGACACGTTTTCACTAATAAAAAAATTGAGAAAAGTTTTGAAAACATCAAATCCTTTGCCGATTTAGGCGTGAAGAATGTAAACTACAAACATCAACTTTCATCGGGAGTTGGGCGAATGTCGAGCGTGTTTTTTGAATTGGAAAATCCTGTTTCCAATGATGAAGTGATTAAGTCCAAAGACGTGAAACTTTTGGATATTCAGAAACACGTTATTTATTACGCATTGCAACAAAATCCGTTTTATTATTTTGATAATTTGTCGCATTATTTTCCGAACTTAAAATCACTTTCTAATTTCATTGAAGACAAAGATTTTTTGGGCAATTTAGTCCTTACATTTAGCGGAACACACGAACGTTTACAACAAATTTCGCACTTTGATTACTTACAAGCGTTGAACGGACTTTTGGCAAACATTGAAGCCGACATCAAAGGAAATTCAACGGAATACGAAGGCTCTGAATTTATCAGCGAGTATGTTCACAAGGTTTTCAAAGACAAAGAAATTCGAGTACGTAAAGGCGATGAACGAGAAAAAGGACAAGAAGAATTGGTTGCAAATGAAGATTGGTATGTATTTAATGCCAATTATGGAACGAGTGAAGAAAAGAAATTTGTTGAACTATTTGCAAGACGATTTGAACAATTCAACCAAAAATTTGAAAACATCTTTTTAGTCCGTAACGAACGAGAAGCAAAGATTTTTGATAAATTAGGTCGTGCTTTTGAACCTGATTTTTTATTGTTCTGTAAAAAGAAAAATGAGCAACAGACTTTTCAAGTATTCATTGAGCCAAAAGGCTCGCATTTAATTTCAAACGACAAGTGGAAAGAAGATTTTTTAAAGGAAATTCGAGCAGAACAAAAAACAATAAAAATTAACACAGACAGCTATTTGATAACAGCCGTTCCGTTTTACAATTACGATAGCGAAAACGAATTTAGCCGAGAATTGGAAAGCGTTTTTGATAGATAAATTTTAAAGCACACCAAAAGTGTAAAGTAAAACCCATATATTCTGTAAAGTAATCATCTATGTAAAAAAAATATAGCTCAAAATTTATTAAAATATAGCTCAAAATAATGGGTATTTGAGCTATAAAAACTACTTTTGTGAGCTATAAATAATACATATATGGATAACAGAGAGCAAAAAATAGTAGAACATCTACAAACAAGAGGGTTGTTGTCGTCAAAAGAATTATTTGACGAGATAGGAATGGATGTTAGTTATGCTACACTCAAAAGGATATTAGCCAATCTAATTTCCGAAAATCACATCATTGCATCTGGAAAAGGAAAAGGGACGAAATATGCTGTTTCGCCTGTTTATGAGTTTATTAGTCCTATAGATGTTGAAAAATATTATGAGAAAGAGATAGACGAACGAGCCATAAAAGAAACGTTCAATGTTTCAATTTTTACGGAAGTACTTGCAAAACATAGTGTTTTCACGAGAGATGAATTGTCCAATCTCAATACCTTACAAGATATATTTCAAAGCAATGTGGCTAAACTTTCGGAAACATCGTATAAGAAAGAAATGGAAAGGTTAGCCATTGATTTGAGTTGGAAATCATCACAAATAGAGGGAAACACGTATTCTTTGTTAGAATCGGAGCGTTTACTAAAAGAAAAGGAAACAGCTGCAGGAAAGACTAAAGAAGAAGCAATCATGTTGCTCAATCACAAAGAAGCGATTGATTTTATCGTCGAAAATACAGATTATTTGAATCCCCTGTCGGTGGCAGGGATAGAAGATATACATAGTATTTTGATAAAAGAATTGGCTGTAGAAAGAAATATCAGAAAACGAAGAGTGGGTATTTCAGGCACAAATTATCGTCCATTAGATAACGAATTTCAGATATTGGAAGCGATGCAAAATACCTGTGAAATAATAAACCAAAAGGAAAACATATTTGAAAAAGCCTTACTTGCATTAGTACTCATGTCTTACATACAGCCATTTATGGACGGAAACAAGCGAACCGCACGAATAGTGAGCAATGCACTACTGATGAGTGAGCAGTATTGCCCGCTTTCTTTCAGAACGGTCGATACCATAGACTATAAAAAAGCGATGTTACTGTTTTATGAAAAGAATAATATTTCTGCAATTAAGGAGATTTTTATAAATCAATATGCATTTGCTGTCAATACCTATTTTTAAATTAGTGCTCTGTCCAGATAAAAAGTTAAATTATAATGGAAGTTATTTTTTTTAAAGCTCAAGGCAAAAAACACAGGCGAACCAGTTGGTTCGGCGAGGCTTTTTAACGCAGAAATTTGGATAAAGAACAACATTTCATTAATTTCTTTATCTTGACAGGGCAGTAGTATATTGTCCCATCGGGACAAAACGTTTGTAAACAAGACAGAACACTAATGAGCTATTGCTTCGTAGGAGCTACCCATTCATCTCGTAGGAAAACTGCCGAAATGAGTTTAACAGCAAGCCCCAACTAAACAACTTTGAATGGTTAACGGTAAATTGAGAATTACGATTTATGCAACCATCAACTACCAAGCAGCTATCCGTTTATACACCAGTACTCCCAAATACGCACCAATCGCATTAGCCAAGATGTCTAATAACTCAAATGATCGCCCATTCATCATATAGTATTGTCCTGCCTCCATAAATATTCCTAAACCAATGCCCGAAATCAGTATCCATGAGGTACGGTTATTATGTTGTGATATAGACATTGACCACAGAAATCCAAACAGAAGGTAAAATACGACATGAACCACCTTATCCAACCCTGGAAAACTCCATAAATGTAGTGAAGCAATCGACCTCGCTGGTATCAATGAAAAGTAGAGTAACAACAATGTCCATATCGAAGCAAAAATCAGATATACGCTGCTACTGATCTGAAATAATCCAGATTTTAAACGGTATATTAGATTGGATTTAGGCATAGGTTCAATGGCTCTCTACTTACATATTCCTCCTATACTGCCCACCAACTTCAAACAAAGCCGAAGTAATTTGTCCTAACGAACAAACTTTACTTGCTTCCATAAGCTGCTCAAAGATGTTTTGGTTTTGGATAGCAACTTCCTGAATTTTCTCTAATTCGGATTTTACTTTTTCAACATTTGCTTTGCTTAGCGTTTCTTTGGTTTTGATTTGGAATAATTTTTCTTCTTCCGTTGCTCGAATAACCTCCAAAGGAACAACCGTAGGTGAACCTTTACTGCTCAAAAACGTATTTACCCCAATAATCGGAAATTCTCCTGTGTGTTTCAGGGTTTCGTAATACAAACTTTCTTCCTGAATTTTTGACCTTTGGTACATTGTTTCCATTGCTCCGAGAACTCCTCCCCTTTCGGTAATTCGGTCGAATTCTGCTAAAACCGCTTCTTCAACCAAATCCGTCAATTCTTCAATAATAAACGAACCTTGAATTGGGTTTTCGTTTTTAGCCAATCCTAACTCTCTATTAATAATGAGCTGAATTGCCATTGCTCTACGAACCGACTCTTCCGTAGGTGTCGTAATTGCTTCGTCATACGCATTGGTATGCAACGAGTTACAGTTGTCATAAATCGCATACAAAGCCTGAAGTGTCGTACGAATATCGTTAAAATCAATTTCTTGTGCGTGTAGCGAACGTCCCGAAGTCTGAATATGATATTTCAACATTTGGGCTCTTTCGTTTGCTCCGTATTTCAGTTTTAGAGCTTTAGCCCAAATCTTACGAGCTACACGTCCGATAACTGCATATTCAGGGTCGATTCCGTTTGAGAAAAAGAACGATAAGTTAGGCCCGAAATCGTTAATATTCATTCCTCTCGACAAATAATATTCCACGTAAGTGAAACCATTAGCCAACGTAAAAGCCAACTGTGTAATCGGATTTGCTCCTGCTTCTGCAATGTGATAACCCGAAATCGAAACCGAATAAAAGTTTCTTACATTCTTCTCAATAAAATATTGTTGCACATCTCCCATCAAACGCAACGCAAATTCAGTTGAGAAAATACACGTATTTTGAGCTTGGTCTTCTTTCAGAATATCTGCTTGAACCGTTCCACGAACTTGAGAAAGCGTTTTTACTTTTATGTCGTTATAAATTTCTGTCGGAAGAACCATATCTCCCGTAACTCCCAACAACATCAATCCCAATCCATCATTTCCCTCGGGAAGTTCTCCGTTATATTTTGGTCTTTCAACTCCTTTTTCTTTATAGATTGCTTTGATTTTTGCTTCAACTTCTGCTTCCAAACCGTTTTCTTTGATGTATTTTTCGCAGTTTTGGTCAATGGCAGCATTCATAAAAAATCCTAACAACATCGGTGCTGGTCCATTGATAGTCATCGAAACCGAAGTGGCAGGGTGCGATAAATCAAATCCTGAATACAACTTTTTAGCATCGTCCAAACAACAAATCGAAACTCCTGCATTTCCGATTTTTCCGTAAATATCAGGTCGGTAATCTGGGTCGTTTCCGTACAACGTAACCGAGTCGAAAGCGGTCGAAAGACGTTTGGCAGGCATTCCCAAACTCACATAATGGAAACGTCTGTTGGTTCTTTCTGGGCCTCCCTCTCCTGCAAACATACGAGTTGGGTCTTCTCCCTCACGTTTGAACGGATATAATCCTGAAGCAAACGGAAATTCTCCTGGTACATTTTCCTGTAAATTCCATTTTAGAATATCTCCCCAAGCTTGGTATTTTGGCAGAGCCACTTTCGGAATTTGCGAATGTGAAAGCGATTCGGTATGCGTTTGGATTTTGATTTCTTTATCTCTTACCTTAAACGAATACACTGGATTTTTGTATTTGTTTACTTTTTCGTTCCAAGTGAAAATGATTTCCCAATTATACGGGTCGAGATTCATTTTTACTCGGTCAAATTCTTTTAGAAGTAAATCAACAAACTCCTTATTGCTTTTCGTATTCAGATTATCCGTATCCAAACCAACTTTTGTAAGTCCGATTTTGGTGTCTGTTACAGACTCCAATGTTTTATAAACTCCGTATAATTTTTGAGCTACCTCAACCTGACTTAAAACGGTTTCGTCATATTTTCGGTTATTCTCTGAAATTTCAGATAAATATCTGGTTCTGTTTGGTGGAATAACATAAATTTTCTCAGTCATTTCACGAGTAATCTCAAAAGTCGATTTTAAATCTGCTCCCGTTTTTTCAACCACTTTATCCATAACGGATTTGTAAAGTGAGTTCATTCCTGGGTCGTTGAATTGCGAAGCAATCGTTCCGAAAACAGGCATCGTATCAGGGTCTTCGTGCCATAAATTATGGTTTCTCTGATACTGTTTTTTTACATCACGAATCGCATCTAAAGCTCCTCTTTTGTCAAATTTATTGATAGCAACCAAATCGGCAAAGTCCAACATATCAATTTTTTCCAATTGTGTTGCAGCTCCAAATTCGGGTGTCATCACATACAACGACACATCAGAATGGTCCATAATTTCGGTATCCGATTGTCCGATTCCTGAAGTTTCGAGAATAATCAAATCGTATTTTGCCGCTTTCAGCACTTCGATAGCTTCCGAAACGTATTTTGAAAGAGCTAAATTCGACTGTCTTGTAGCCAAAGACCTCATATAAACTCTCGGATTATTGATAGCATTCATACGAATTCTATCTCCCAATAAAGCTCCTCCTGTTTTTCGTTTTGACGGATCAACCGAAATCAATCCAATCGTTTTTTCAGGAAAATCTATCAAAAATCTTCTGACCAATTCATCAACCAAAGACGATTTTCCTGCTCCTCCCGTTCCTGTAATTCCCAAAACGGGAATTTTTGAAGTTTCGTTTTTCTTATGGATTTGCTCAAAAACATCTTTTGCTATTTCAGGGAAATTTTCAGCCGATGAAATCAATCTTGCAATAGCTTTCGGATTTTTTTCTTCCAAATGATTCAATTCTCCGTTTAGTTTATCTCCGACAGGGAAATCAGAACGTTCAATCAAATCGTTAATCATTCCCTGCAATCCCATTGCTCTACCGTCATCTGGGGAATAAATTCTGGTGATTCCGTAATCTTGTAATTCTTTGATTTCTTCGGGAAGAATTACTCCTCCTCCACCTCCGAAAATCTTGATATGCTCCGCTCCTTTTTCTTTGAGCAAATCATACATATATTTAAAGTATTCGTTGTGTCCTCCTTGATACGAAGTCATTGCAATCGCATTGGCATCTTCCTGAATGGCTGTGTTTACCACTTCTTCCACACTTCGGTCGTGTCCCAAATGAATAACCTCGCAACCTGTTGCTTGAATTACTCTTCGCATTATGTTTATCGAAGCATCGTGTCCGTCAAAAAGAGATGCAGCGGTTACAATTCTTATCTTATTTTTTGGTTTGTAGATGTTTGGATTTGTCATACTCACTCAAATGGATTGCTTTATTGCGTGCAAAAATAAGCAATAAAACCTATTTAATAGATTCTTTTTCATCGAAAAGCAAATTGGCTTTTCAATTCTTTGTAATATCCAAGCTGTCTTAAAAATAAAATATATTAGCTTTACATTTGCATGTATGATAAATAACACTATCAAACAAGTTGAAAATTTCGGCTCACTTTCAATTATATTGACAGTTATCGGTTATTATCTTTATTCTTCTTTTTCTTTCGATAAGGTATCCAAAAGAGTATTTCAAAGAGAACTCCTGTAAAAATGATAGAGCCAAAAGCGATTATCCACTTCATTTCTATTATTTATTTTAACGTCTGATAGAATGTAACATTTCCCAACACCTAAAAATCATCAAAGTTACTCTGTCGATTATTGTCTTCATCTATAGTGGCTCCGATATTCTCGTATTTGCTACAATCCAATTCGATCAATTCTTCCTCAGGCTTCATAAAGACAGAATTTCTACCAAAATTGAGCTTGTTGTCATTCTCAAGCTTCGAAAGTAAACGTACAAAATAAGGTCTAGCCATGACCGCTCCTTGTCCATCTGCAAGTGTATTGAACCTTATGAACTCTTGGTCTCCGCCTACCCATGTAGAGATGACAATATCCGGACTAAAACCGATAAACCAGCCGTCTTTATAATCATTGGTCGTACCTGTTTTACCACCAATCTGACTTTTTACTTTGTTCTTTATTGGGTCGGCTACATATTGCAGCATATTGGTCATGACATAATTATATGCAGGGTTGATAGCACGTTTTTGCTCGGGAACAGATGAATAAATCACTTTGCCGTTTTTATCCTCAATCCGAGTGACAAAGATCGGTTTGGTCACGATACCATCATTGGCGAAAGCCGTGTATGCGGTCGCCATATCCATCGCCGAAAGTTCCGGCGTTCCAAGACATATAGACGGATAATTTGGTATTTTATTTTTGTCAATTCCCAGATTTCCAATCAGATTTTTCACGCTTTGAACATTTCCGATCTCTTTCATCAAAAATACAGATATGGAGTTTTTAGATTCTTTTAGCGCTTGCCGCAATGTCAGCTCTGCTCCGGAATATTTGTTGTCGGCATTGCCTGGACACCACGTCTTTGAAAGATTGAAATTAGGGTCATTGGCCATGATACATTGCTTTTCGTCTTTGACTTTAAAGCATGGCGACATCGCATTCTCTATGATTGCCGTCGAATAAATAAACGGCTTTATCGTCGATCCTACCTGCCGATTGGAATTGACATGGTCATACTGAAAATACTTGTGATTGATACCGCCTACCCAGGCGAGGATATTGCCCGACTTAGGGTCAACGGATACAGAACCCAACTGCATGTGTTGCAAATGATACTTTATAGAGTCCATTGGTGTCATTTCGACCAGCTTTTCTCCGGATTCATTATAGGCAAATACACGCATTTTTACTTTCGTATTGAATGATTTGCTGACAGCCTTTTGCATTTTATTCCATTGAGATTTGAGTTCTGTCCAATGATCGCTTTTCATGACTTTTTGGCATTTGTTGGCAATATCCTGTGTGATTGCTTTGCTTTTTACTTGTTTGGCGATGTGCCCAGGATTTTTATCCTCTTCAAACATCCTGAATATATCATTGTCCGTCAGGCTGATGTTTTCAAGATCATTGGCTATGTCATTCATGATCTGACTCAGATGTGTCGCACGTATGAGCTTGTACCTATCGGATTCTTTCATCATTTGTATGAGTTGCTTATTGCGCAATTCCTGTTTTGCTTTATCAGCCTGATACGTCATGAAGTTTTTTCCTTGCCATACTTTAAAGTATCTTTCTTGTAATACCGACATGTGTTCAAACATCGCTTCCTCTGCATATTTCTGTATTCTGGTATCTATCGTCGTATAAATCTTCAAACCGTCAGTATAAAGATTGTATTTACTCCCGTCTGGCTTTCTATACTGATCTTCATCCAATATTTTTTTAAGCCATTTCGTAAGCTCGGCACGAAAGTATGGAGCCATACCGTCATAGTGAACCTCACGTTTGAAGTTGGTCATGCTGATATTTTTCACCCTTTTATTCAGGTATTCTTCATTGCTCAGAAAGTCGTTTTTGACCATTTGTTTCAAGACGACATTGCGTCTTTTGAAGCTGTTTTCCGGATAAATTTTAGGATTGTATATCCTGGGATTTTTAAGCATCCCGATGAGTACTGCGGCTTCTTCTGCTATTAATGCTTTCTGATCTTTGCCAAAATACGTCTTGGAAGCAGCTCCGATACCTACGGCATCATACAGAAAATCACTTTTATTGAGATACATGGCTAAGATTTCTTCCTTAGTATAGCGCTTTTCAAATTCTATGGCGATGACCCACTCTTTGAGCTTTTGCCACACACGCTTCACAAAAGAAGGTGAACGCTGCGTAAAAAACAGTTTCGCCAATTGTTGTGTAATGGTACTCGCACCACCTTTTTTACCCATATAAAAAACAGCCCGAGCAGTACCACGCATATCCACACCTGAATGGCTGAAAAACCGTTCGTCTTCTGTGGCTACCAATGCATTGACAAGGACAGGATTGATATCGTTGTAATTGAGCCATTCACGATTAAACTTGAATATCTTTCCAAATACCTGATTGTCCGATGAAATAAACTGGGACGCGATCTCATACTTTGGATTTTCGAGCTCTTCTGTATCTGGCAACAACATTTTGGAAATGTATAGAAATGTCAGTACAATCATGGATAATCCAACGATCATCGCATACAGTAAATACCTGAAATAACGGGATGATAAAATACTCTTCTTAGGCTTGGCAGATTTAGACATCGAATATATTAAGCATGAAATTTAACGCAAAGATATTGAAAATATTTTTAATATATAAAATTTAGTTACTTATTAGTCTTTGTTGATTGAATTCAATGGAAATCCTAACCGCGTAAATCACATGTTTTATGTAAAGGTTGTAAATAATTATCAATAAGAATGTTATTGGTATCAAAAAAATCATTTAGTTTGTGATAAATTTTAAAAATCGAGGCAAGAATAGGCTCAAATGAATGATAGCAAAAGACTGAATAAAGAAAAAGCCATAATAGATGCTGCCGAAAGCATCTTTGGTGAAGTAGGATTTAAAAATGCCAAAATGGAAGATATCGCTCGGGTAGCGAGTATCACAAAAGTGACATTATATACCTATTTTCAATCCAAAGAAAACCTTTATTTAGCGCTGACTTACAGAGCTTTGCAGCAGCTATCCGAAAAGTATTATGAAATCATGGACAAGAACAAAGAAAAATCTGGTCTTGAATCCGTATTGGCCATATTAGAAGGGTTTATGTCGTTTTGCGAGCAAAATTTTTTATATTCAGAGGTCATGTTGGAGTATTTTTCATTGGTACGCTCGACAGCGGACGGCAGCAATGAAGCCAAACTCACTGAAGCCGTCAAAGAAAGTATCTACTACGTCAAAATACAAAATATACAAAATCTACCTTTTAAGCTCACAGTCAAAGAAATCGAACGTGGCAAAAGAGACGGCAGCATACAACTTCCTATAGATCCAATGTTGATTACTTTATATGGCTGGTCATTAGTCATCGGCTATGCAAAAGTCATCAGTGCTTCGGGCAAAAGCGCCACACCACTCTTTCATGTCAGCCTCCATGACCTGAAAGCATTAAACCTTAAAATAGCCAGAAATATCTTCACATCCAAAACACTTGCATCATGAAAGTATTTATCTATGGACGAACCATAAGCTCGCAAGAAGAATTTGAATATTTAGCCGTAGCATTGACTGCCTTAAACGAAAAGGAAGTTCAGATATATACCAATCAAAGATATTATGACAATATATCTTCTTTTTCGGCGGAATATGGCTTCATACAGATACTTCCAGCAAATCATGATTTTGCCGATGCACAACTCGATTTTGGCATCACACTTGGCGGCGATGGAACGATACTCGAGTTTATGACCATGATGAAAGCAACCAGACTACCCGTGTTGGGCATCAATCTGGGTAGATTGGGCGTGTTGGCTACGGTAGAGAAAAAAATCATCAAAAAAGCCGTAAGTCAACTGCTCAAACAAGACTATAGAATCGTCGAACGCTCTGTATTGCATGTGTCATGTGCCAATCCATTGTTCAAGGATTTTCCCTACGGACTCAATGATTTTACGGTCAATAAACGGGATACCTCTTCGATGATAACCATTAGAGTATATGTAGATGATATCTTACTCAATGCCTATTGGGCAGACGGATTGATTATCAGCACACCAACTGGATCTACAGGTTATTCACTGAGTTGTGGTGGACCAATCGTATTTCCAAGCAGCAATGCGATCATCCTGACACCGATAGCACCGCACAATCTCAATGTAAGACCTATCGTGATACCCGACCATAAAAAAATAACCTTACAAGTAGAAGGCCGTGCCGATAGCTTCATGTGTACCCTCGATTCCCGCTACGAAACATTCACTGGCGAAGACGAAATCGTAATCACAAGAGGAGATTTCAACATGCAGTTTGTCCAACTTACAGGACACAACTTTATGAAGACTCTAAATGAAAAATTACTTTGGGGCAAAGACAAGAGAAATTGATTGGTTGATTGATGGTTGATAGTTGTCGGTTGATGGTTTGATTTACTAATTTGATTTTGAGGTATAATGGATTGAAATACCCATTTTGAGATTCCTCGTTGTACTCGGAATGACTGTGTTACGTTTTTAAAGGGAGCTGATAAGTGACGGATTTTCCGCCACTTATCAGCTCCCTCCCTTTATGACTATGCCGTCGTTTCGAACGAAGTGAGAAATCTTTTTGGGTATCAATATGGTTGTAATTAATTGGTTGTCGGTCCTGTCTGCGTGTCACGCACAAGCAGATGATAGTTGATAGTTGTCGGCTTGAAATTGGTTTAAATGTTTAGGTCATTAGCATTTTGGCGCATTAAGTATTTGGACATTATAAACCTAAAACGCTAATACGCCAACAATCAAACCTCTAAACTCAAAAATCGTCAATCAATAATCTAAAATCATTTTCAATTAACCATTTACAATTTTGCATTTACAATTTTCAACTCTCCATTGTCCACTGTCAATTCTCCATTATAAAACAGTCAGTTTCCGACTTACCTTATTACTGTCGCTTTGCAATTCAATGATATACATTCCAGCATTTAAGTTGAGCGGAATAGATGTCGTATGTGCATCAATATTTGTAAACATCAATTGTTTGCCTTCTAAAGTATAAATGCCCAATTGTTTGAACGCCTGTGCGCCGGAAAGAAATATCCTATCATAAGCAGGATTTGGATAGATGGCGATATTGTGCTCCACATCTTCTGTATTGACTGTTTCTCCACAAAGTATAGGATCATAAATGACTTCACCTAAATTTTCGTCATCTGCTACATCAAATATTACAGATCCTGCTTCTTCCAATGTACTTTCATTTCCTTCTATCCAGCAATTGCTCTTAGCAGTTATGGTATTGGCGGTATTGTTGTATAGTGCATATATGACACCTTCATTGCCATTGTCTGCAAAGATGTTGTTTCCCGGTGTATCGTCATCTCCAAGATTGGCACTTGCCTGACCGATAATCGTGATACCCCAAAGATTTCTCCGGAATTCATTACCAATGATCGTGATATCCTGTGTAGGAGCACCAGAGTTCAGGGAAATACCGCTTCCGCCAAGAAGAGGCTTGCCTTCAGTGTCATTATCTTCGATGATATTATTTTTAATCAGCGCATACGCATTGCCACCTGCTACGGTCATTCCGTACCGATTGTCAATGATGGTATTGTTTTCTATGATCGTGTTGATGCCGTTAGCGTTACCTGTCAGATTAGAAACAGCGATACCGCCGACTCTTTCCAATTTTCTGTCGCCGATAATCGTATTTCCTGAGATGATGAGGGTATCACTACCGGTTGTACCCATATTGATCTGCGGTCTGTTGTCATTTTGCTGATTATTACCGTAGAAGTAGTTATTGAGGATTTTTGCAGCTACAGCACGATTGGCAGGAGAAGATATGGCAGGACGTTGATTATTAATAAATTTATTGTTTTGAATGATTGGCGCACCATAAGACAAGTCCAATACAGCTGATGACCCAAGACCCCTGACATTGTTTAAAAACTGACAGTTAAAAACAAAGAGATTTTCCGCTATCACTCTTAGTCCACCGCCATTTTTCACGATGCTATTACTAAAAACCGCATTAGCTCCATCTTCAAATCTAAACCCGTTGTAAGGCTTCAGACTATCAACCGACGTAATCGTAACTTCGTAATCTTCAGCACCTAAGCTTAAAAACGAACCAAAAACAGTAATAGAAACCGCGCTGTCTAATTCTACAAAATCATTGGGATTTAACAAGATAGTATCTAATGCTGACACTTCAATATCATCCCCTATTACATATCCCGATCCCTTAGGATACACTGGCGCATTGGCATCATTCAAATCACTTAGCGTCCATTTAACACCCGTATTTGGTGTTGTGAATTTTTGTGCTTGTATAGCAACTGAGAATAAAACAAGTATTAAAGGTAAAACTTTACGAATCATATTATTGGATTTTTATAATAAATATTGACCTATAAACAACATCATGTTTTAAATGGTTGAAAGAAATTGAGATAATTTTAGATTAAAATGGACTTTCTAAAGTAAAGATATCATACATATTTCAATTTTACTACCTTTGTCCTGTATGTCTTCAACAAAGATTAAAAATATTGCCTTAACGGCGTTAAAATATAGCATTATCGGATTCATGATGATGGTGCTGTGTTTTATTGTATTGTTTGTTTATGTTTGGCTTTTTGATGTGCCGGATAGAACTTCATTACAACATCCTGTCATCAAAGAGGCATCCGTACTGACAGATACGAAAGGTAAAAAAATTGGTATTTATATCAATGAATATCGGAATCCAATTAACCCTTCGGACATCAATCCTTATATAAAATCCTGTGTCATAGCCACTGAAGACGAGCGTTTTTACGAACATAGTGGTGTCGATGTCAAAGCTTTGGGACGCGTATTGGTCAAATCTTTATTGCTCGGTGATAAAGGTTCAGGTGGTGGTTCGACGATAACGCAACAACTCGCCAAGCAGCTATATCCACGACCTCGTGTAAAGTCCGGAAGCCGCTTAATTAAGACATTTTATCTTGTAAAGTCAAAAATGAAAGAGTGGCTTATTGCATGGAAATTGGAAAAATTGTATTCCAAAGATGAGATTTTGACCATGTACCTCAATAAGTTTGAGTTTATAAACGGAGCTTACGGCATCGATGCAGCGGCGAGAACCTATTTTGGAAAAAATCAGGCAGAACTGACACTGGATGAGGCGGCTACATTGGCAGGTATGCTCAAAAATCCAAGTTTATACAATCCAGTTCGCAAACCAGATTTGGTAGAAAAACGCCGCAATGAAGTATTGGATAAAGTCAAATCTCCGGAAGCAATAGCCGCAAAGAATATACCGGCTGATTTTTCAAAGTTTAAGCGATTTACCGTCACGGATACAATCGTACCCTATTTTAAAACGTCTCTTGAACACTATTTATACAAATTAATTCGTGAGCAAAATTTAGTGAAGCCTGATGGAAGTTATTATGATATTTTCGCTGACGGACTGACTATAGAAAGTACCATTGATCTGGATTTGCAGAGATATGCCGAAGCGGCGACGAAAGAGCATTTAGCGTGGATACAAGGGTGGTTTGATAAGGACTGGACAAAGGAAAAACCCTGGGATTACCAGGCAGATGAAAAGGAAAGGGCGACAAGAATGGCAGTCATCATTCAAAAAGCGAAGATGTCTCCAAGATATGCATCTTTACGCCACAAGATATTGGTACCCGAACTTGAGGCAGTAGGTGTTACGCTGACCGACCAGGAAATGGTATTACTCATTGCTGATAAACAACCAGATACAAAAAACATTTCCGCAAATCTTAAAAAAGCACTCAAACATCCCAGACTGATTAAGTTAAAGCAAGCAATCAGAAACTTAGAATCGACGTTTACAAAGGAGTTTAACACGCCTGCAAAAATGAAAATATTCGATATCAGGAAAGGGCAACGTGAAGTTGAAATGACACCGCTCGATTCTGTAAAATATCATTTGATGTTGCTCCAGACAGCTATGGTAGCAATCGATCCGCACACTGGCTTTGTGAAGTGTTGGAATGGCGGATTGGATTATAGTTATTTTAACCTCGACCACGTCAATATCCGACGATCGATCGGCTCTACGGCTAAACCTTTCGTTTATACATTGGCCATGACGGAGAAAGGGATTAAACCTTGCGATGAATTTAAAGACACCCTTTATACAATACAGCCTGGCGAACGATATTTCAAGAATAAGGAAGCCTGGACACCGCAAAATGCAACCAAAATCAACACGTCATTGATGTACAATCTGTATCATGGATTGATGTATTCCAAAAATACTATAACGGTTCGCTTGCTCAAGGAATTGGGTTCTGTGCAGCCATTGATAGCGCTGTGGGATAAAATGGGCATCAGCAAGGATGAGAAACTCCCGAATGGGCGATTAGCAGTGCCGGATTTACCTTCGATCGGTTTAGGAGCGATAGATATAACGCTGTTACAGTTGACCAGTGCTTATACTACCTTTGCCAATCAGGGCGAATGGACGAAACCGATATTAGTGAAATCTATCAAAAACAAGGCAGGTGAACTTATTTATCAGGCTAAGCTTCAACCTGTGCCGGCAATCGACCCATTGTACAACGCTATTATGCTCGATATGCTGGTAAACAACGAAGCGCACGAATTTAGTATGCATCTGAAATCTCAAAATGGTGGAAAAACCGGCACAACTGACGATCAGAGTGACGGCTGGTATATCGGACTTACACCCGAACTCGTCGTTGGTGTCTGGACAGGTGCTGATGAAAAGTGGATCCGCTTTTTACGGGAAGATGTCGGACAGGGATTTTTTACGGCCAGACCATTATTCGAAAAATTTATCAAAAAATTGGAGCAGGATAAATCCGGTATTTATGACGTAAAAGCACAGTTTGCCGAACCGCCTGCCGGATTTGAAGCATTAACCAATTGCTCAAAAAAGAAAACAGAAAAAATCCCTGAAGCGACAAGAGGAAGACAACCCGAATAAAAACATTTTTTGATTAATGACTCCGAGTTCGATTTCCGAATGACGATTTTTGATTGAATTGAAGTAAAAATCCATCAACCGACAACCAAATACACCTTTACACCCTTAAACTAGAAGACAACCGACAACCAATGAAACGCTTACACCAAAAAAGCAAGTACCTTAACACCGAAAAGATTCCTCACTTCGTTCGGAAAGACCTGTACAGATGGAGGGTGAACTGATTATTAGCACCGCTAATAATCAGCTCACTTTTATATATTAATGCCGTCTTTCCGACTGAAAAGAGGAATCTTAAACTTCTATATTTCTATAAGTTACATTGCAAAAAAGCAACTCCACAAATCTGACAAAGTTAGTTGAGAATTGAAAATGAATTTTTGATTGAGGATTCAATCCAACAACGATTTTTCCGACAACCATCAACCGACAACCAAATAAAACATTTCAATCAGTTATTCCATCCTAACCACCTTATGCTTCTCACTAACATACCTGTTGCTGATATCAAAGATATACATACCCGATGGCAACTGCCCGATATGCACTTCCGATGTTACATTGTCGTAAGTGCTGACAAGCGCACCATTGAGATTATAGACATCTACCTTTGCAGGCGCATCTAAGTCTGCTATGGTAACGGTGTTGGTTGTTGGATTTGGGTATAGCGTAAGTTTGTTAGCGATATGCTCGTCTTTTGTTGATGTCTTGATACCTAACTTTGTGCCGTCCATGAGCATCCACATATCTGTATCCAACGTTGTTGAGCGATCAATATCCTCATAATAGTAGCGGTGTGAAGCACAGAATATTAAATCTCTACCCGGAGTTTCAGTAGCGTACCTTATCCTGTCGAAAAAGTGATTATCTCCTAATTCCTGTGAGAATTTCAGCTCCCAATTCCCGTTTTCAAATATGTAATATTTTAATATCTGCGGGATTTCCCTCGGATACTCTGTACCCCACGATCGGGTAATCAGATATGGTTTTTCAGAATATTCCAAAAAACCGGAATTAAGCATAAATTCCTGATCACCAAAATGGTACTCTGCACTACTAATAATGTTGCCTTCATAATCTATTACGACTAAAAATCCTCTGCTATCAACTTCACTTGGTACACTTAATAGGATATGATCACTATAGGCTGCACGAATACTGAAATCAACAAAATCCGGTGCAAAAGTATTGAGAAGATTGTCGGTGCTTATTCTACCTGTTTTGTTGTACGCTTTATCATACATCTGTATATAACACAGATCAGTAGGAAAATACAACAGACCATTCTCATTGTATTTGTAATTATACATCATCAATATGGTATCTGTTTTCAGGATATTAATTTTTATACCCAATGGAGCAATGCCTGAAATCTTTTTTTTGTCCGGGTATTTTATTGTGTCATATTCCATGGTATCAACTCTATAATATAGCTTGTTGCCTGATGGATCTAAGATATATAGGTCTCTGCTTTTGCTATATACTAAAAAATCATCAATATAATTAAAACTATTGTCATTATTTTGCGCTAATACACGCCAACCATTTGTGTTGGGATAGACTTTTGGTGTATTTGGATTATCTTTATCCCAACAATAAACGGAATATAACTCTCCTGTATGCTTGTTGTATTTTCGGGTACAGACATAAGTACTATCTCCTTGTATCGTAAACAAAGTTGGAATAATATCTAATTTGTAATCCGTAAATCGTTTGAGAGTAGTAAGACGTAATGTGTCTCCTATGATGTCAATATCATGCGGATATTCCTGACGATCCAAAAGCCTGTTATCAAAAACCTCTATCCAATCTCTGTGCCCTGTTTTAAGGTTGATACGATACAATATACCACCAAAAATCTGGATAGTAGTACCCATTGTTGGCGTACAGGCATAAAGAAAATCATCTTCAATAACCGGAGCCCAATTGACTTGTCTGGCATAAGTAACCATATTATATCCATTGGTAATTCTGCCCGGTTGTTCTGCAACCGGAAAACCAATATTCGTACTATCAAAAACGGTATAAGTCCATAAAGGTGCATTCGTTTTAAATTCGGGTTGCTTATAAATAGCATTAAGATCCGTTTTAGTTTGTGCAATGGAATTTACTTTCAATGCAAATAAAAAAATATAAAGTAATAAATGTTTCATGATAATATTAATTTTTAAAAAAAAACAAAACTCGCTATATGATTATATAAAAAATAAAAGGTCAAAAACAGCAAGTATTTACCCAGCAAATATAGGATATTTCAAAATATCATTATCTAATACTTATATTCAAAAGATATAAAGATATTGTTTTTTAACACAAGTATGACAAATCTTCGTAGTTATTTAAATTGTCAAATTTAATATAGCAGGCAGATGAAAAAATCATGATGTCTGTATCGTACTTTTTGGGTTTGAATTTGTATAAAGTAAATAGGTGATATCGTAAATCAAAAAGCAATATCACTCGCCAAAAATCATATAAGCGTTTAAAACAAGGTATCAAATCAATAATAAAAGTAATTCCGCAAATTCACCCTGTGGGATAGTAAATATCCAACAGGGTTAACAACTCCACAAATCAACAAAAAAATCAAACTATCTTCACCCCCGACATGATCTCATCCATGGAAATCAGCTTCATATTCTGATCATAAACTGCATTCAAAATAAAGGGAATTTCTTCTGATATGTATCGGTAAATAGCGGGATCTGTCGGTGGAATTTCTAATGTTGGTGCATCTGTTTTATTGACCCACATCAGTATGCCTTCATCACATGGTGACGGTTCGATATGGTCGATTTCGGCTGTATAGATAAAGCTGACCCAATTGTAATCCAAGGGCGAAGTTTCCGAAAGGATACCACAAAATTCTACACTTTTGAGCTGGATGCCGGACTCTTCATAAGTTTCTCTGATAGCTGCCTGCTCCGGCGTTTCAAAAGGCTCTACACTGCCACCGACGGGTGCGAAAACACCCTGATAAGGCATTTTGGTTCTTTTGAGTAAAAGGTATTGTTGTTTGTTTTTGAGGAAGCAAAATGCAGCTACTCTTTTTGTACCAGGCTTCATGATTTTTGATGTTTATCCGCGCATTTTATCCAACAGGTAGCTCAATGTTTCGTAATCTTCATCTTTCATGTGCCGGTTTTGATTGTCAAGATCGGTCATTTCGGCTGATATAGCTTGTAGTTTCTCGATGCCAGATGATGTAATCGTGATGTCCATCTGGCGTTTGTTTTTGGGACAAACCTGGCGTTCAACCCAACCTTTTTGCTGTAATTTGTCAATAAGCCGGGTCAGATCCGCTCCTTTATCGAGCATGACTTCTTTGATATAGCCGGGTCTGACCGGTTCCGGAAACTTACCTTTTAATATTCTCAAAACATTATAATGCTGGCTCTGTATATTGTGTTTTTTGAACATCGGCTGGTGGATATCCCGGATGTGATTGTACGTATAGAGTAAATTAACGATAGCCTTTTGATAGCTGTTTGTAAATTTTGCCTGCTTTATAACCTTATCTATTTCCACCTACCAAACATTATTAAAGAAAAAAAATGGAGATAACACCGGGTCATCTCCACTATAACAGTTTTTTAGATTGGTTGTTTTATCCGAAAGAGATTTTTGTAATTGATAATGGAGCGTTGAAAATGGTGAATTGATAATTGATAATTGATAATTGACAATGGAAAAGGTGAAGTTCCATAAAAGTAGATTAATGAATTTCGACTGCAAATTGACAATAACATTAGCACCGAAAGGATTCCTCACTTCGTTCGGAAAGACCCTACGTAGATGAAGAGAGCGTGGATTATTGGCGGCAAATCCGCCAATAATCCACACTCTTTAATATATTGATACCGTCATTCAGACTGAAAGGAGGAAACCAAAATTGGATATTTTAATTAGTTATACCGCAAAAAACCACAAATCAACAAATAATTAAACCTTTACACCTTTAAACGTATAAACATTCATTAATTACTAAAATATACAAACGTCGGAATAATTCCCGTCTTATGACTTGATACAGCTTTGTAGTCCTTATCTAATATGGTTACTTCCCCATTTTGCAAATAGTCTTTGGCATTCAACAGGTATAACTGATCATTGATCGGGTTTGCGGCAATACCGTAATAAAAGCCAGAATAAATTGATTTAGTCTCCGGGTTGGGCGCATTGACATCAAAACTTATAACGTTGGCACCGTCCAGAAAATACAGGATATCTTTATTTTTGTTTGCGGTGATTTTATTGACTCCGTTATTGAGTGGCATATTAAATACGGATTTATTGCCACTAATCTTGTGAAGGGATCCAGCTGTATTTTTGGTAAAGTCACTCCAATCAGTTAAACCACTGCACAATACCCAGATATCTCCGTTTTTGTCCTGGATGATATCATTGGAATTGTCGCCAACTTCAATAGCGCCTACAAATTCGTCTTTCTGAATATCATACTGAACAACGTGGTTTTTGAATTGGTCATATTCTGTGGCACTTACCGTAGCGTAAAGGTTGTTATCAGCAATAATCATTCTTTCGACAAGACCATTGACCGGAGTTGATTGCTCAATAGTCAGGTTTTTTGCATTAATCAGATTAATAAAACCCGAGCTAAAATCTGAACTCCAGGAAGATGCGTAAAGCTTACCTCCTGAGGACGTAAAATATCGTGGCAGGTCTATCTTGATCTCACCGATATACTTAAAATCAGCTGCATTTACCACGACGATTTTTGCTCCATTGTTGACGGCGATAAAATACTTATTGTCAAATTTGATCATCGACTGAGCGATATTACCTAATACCTGACCACCGTTTTGCTGTGCATAAAGATCATCCGTTTGCGTGTCCGATCCAAGGTAAGTAATGGTACCCGTACCCGAACCAAATACGCCTTCATTGACGATGAATGTACCGCTTCTGTAATCGGATGATGAATTGTTGTCATCTTTACCACAGGCAAATACGGTAAAGATCAATACTGAAGAAAATAAAATGCGTTTTAACATGGATTAATATTTTGAATGTGAATAAAAAAATTACAAATGATAGATGTAGCTGATCTCGCCATGAATACCCGGCATTGGATAAAATCGCACCCAATGGTAGGGCTTATTGAGTATATTATTAATACCTACACGTAACTGATGCCGCCCGCTTTTGAACGAATAATGCCCATGCAGAAGATGTACCGGATCAAGCGTGCCTGTTTCGTCCGGCGCATCATAACGCTTACCAACCCATTGATACGACAATGTAATACCCGAATGGCGCAGATAATAAGTCGCTTGCATATTTGCTTTGTGCGCTGGTATATAAATCAACTGCTTACCTTCAAGGCTTTTGTCGGTGTAATGAGATAAAGCGGTAGTACGATTATAAGCATAACCTGCTTCTATATGAACGCTACCTTTTGCGAATGCTAACATCCTGTCTATCGACAATTCTATCCCGCGAGACAATACTTTTTTCTGATTAATGGGCGACCAGAGACCATTGGCCTGAGGTATCCATTGTATCCAATTATGGACGAGATTGGCATATATGGCGGGCTTGATTTGCCAATCGTGCCATTCCAAAGCATATTTTACTTCCGATTTGTAAGCCTGTTCTGTTTTTAAGTCCGGATTGCCGCCCGTAGGCCAATACAAGTCATTGAATCCCGGCAGATTGTAGTTGCTTGCAATTTGCCACTGTAGAGATGCAAAATTATTGGATAACGTCCATGAAAATGGTTTTAATTGTTGATCGACCAAGTCTTGTCGGATTGTGATTTCGGTAGCAAGCGTTTTTGTCCAGTCAACATGTTTGAATACGCTGACAGATGTCGTATTGCGTTGCTTCGTATCGTTGAAAAAATTAGGATTAGCGATATCCGCTCTGTGTTGCAAGTTGACATTCATTTTTAAGTTGGAAACTGCTGTCCAACCTGCCTGCATGATATATATATCCGTTTTAGCTCTCGAATCCACAGCCTGAGTCATAAAATCTAATTTTTCCCGGCTATACATAGCGCCGATATTCCAAACGGACTGTGGTGTGTAGTATTTATACGTCAATGCAGCACGCATATTAGCATCACGCTGACGCTGAATGATATTGGCTGATGTGACGCTCGTCGGTATGATCCTATCTGCATGTTGCCACCATAGGTCAGCATGAATGGATTGGCGATGATTGATAAGATATTGCGTTTTAAATACGATATTATGCTGTTGAAAATCGGTGCTTTGTCTTTCCTGTTTTTGGCGGTTAAATTCGTATTTATATAGATTTTGATGATATCCGGACTGCACACCCAATTTGTATCTCAATTTTGTTTTACTTCCTGCCAATACAAGCCCTGCATCATAGTTTTGTAGTGAAGACAACTTGACAAAAACCTTGGATTTGGGCGATATCGTCCCTGAATTATGGAGTGTAAGTGTCCCAGCGAGCCCATTATTTCCTGCCAAAGCCGGATTACCACTATTGTAAAAACTGATATCATCAAATAAAAAACTCGGTATCAAGGACATGTCATAAGAACCGTTTATAGTGTTTTGGATGTTGAATCCATGCCACAATATCGGTAAATGCCGATTACCCATGCCTCGATGTAGCAGTGTAGTCAATCCACCAGGTGTAGATATTTGCACCTGGCTACCATGGATGCGTTGCAAAAACCCGGTTATATCATGATGTAAACTATCAGCATACGTAGCATCCGCTTTTAATGTAAGGTTATAAAATGGTTGGCTACCCTTTATTTCTACCGTATCTAACCAAAATTGCGCTTGTATATACAGCAAGTTGCTGAATATGATGAGTAAAGTAAGTATTCCATGACGTATCATATAATTCAATTACGAATTTTTAATTACAAATTATCAAATAATGTCCTTTAGTTTAGTTATGAGTGTGCGACCAAGTTTTGATCAATTTTTTAAGAACTCGATATTTTTCGACTTTTTGCCCCGATCCTTAAGGGAGAAGCCGAAAAAATGCTCGTTCATCCTTTAGGATAAGAGGCAAAAAACGAGCATTTTCGCCACTGACAACTAAAAACCATCAACCAAACGGCAAAAGCAACAAAATGTGAGATAATAATAACGCCATGCAATAAAAGCATGTGTTGTTAGTATAAATTACATAATGAACCTTTCGCCCGAAAGTTATTATTAAAACATTGATTTGGCAGGTCTTCTGACTTGTTTCTGCATAAGCGCCTTCCCATCTTTTATCATAAGACAGTGGCTGGATGCTTAGTAATACCGGACTCCGATACGAAACTTACAGCTACGGGGATAGTTCCGGATTTCCACCGGATTCCCTATTAAGTAGGCGATAAAACTATCGCTTACACCAAAATCAAGACAAAGGTACAGCAATTGAGCGAATATTTTAAAAAAACGGATAGAAACTAATCAGGTTTGATCAATTTCATTCAAATAATCGCAACATTTCCGAACTACTCCATTGAAAAATGTGTTTATATTTATAAAATGTACATATTATGAATACTGAAAATTTTGTTACCGTTCGTGAATATAAGGATCACATCATGGGTGATTTAATGATGGCTGCGTTGAAAGAAGCAGGTATTCAAGCTTTTAGCATTACCGAAGTGAATACCGCACTGCCTATCGAAAATGAATTCATCATCAAAGTGCATGAATCAGATCTTGAAGCCGCACTGGAAGTGATCGAAACAGCAGAAAGCGAAGAATAGTTTTTAGTTGTTTATGGGTTGAAAATGTTTATAGGTTTATGCGTGTAAAGGTTTAATTTTTATTGTTGATTTGTGGAGTTGTTTGATTTGCTATAATTGGTTGTTGGTTGATAGTTGTCGGTTGATGGATTGATTTGTGTGTTTGTTTAAATGTCTAAAGGTTTAGGTTGTTAGCACTTTGGCTTTTTAGGTAGTTAGGAATTATAAACCTAACATGCTAATACACCAACAACCTAACTTCCATATTCAAAAATCGTAATTCGTCAATCAAAAAATCATTAATCATTTAAAATTAATAATTTAGCATTTTCAATTCTCAATTTTCCATTTTCCATTTTCAATTAAAATAATATTTTCCATTTTCAACTTTCAATTATTTTAGTACATTTGCGAATGTAGAGTGATATTAGTGTTAAAGTAAACAAGTTTTTATGCCTATTGGAGTTTCGTATAGTAAAGCGGAGTTGGTTCAGATAAGAAAAAAGTTTGATGACCTGTTGCAAGTGATGGCACAGAGCATTAATCCCGAAGATGTCATCATGCTTGAGAAAGCTTATGAAATGGCAGTGGATGCGCATAAATACCAAAGACGTAAATCGGGAGAGCCCTATATATTTCATCCCATCGAAGTAGCACGCATTTGCTATGAAGAGATAGGATTAGGCCCTACGGCGGTGATATGTGCCTTGCTACATGATGTGGTGGAAGATACGCCAGTGACTATGGAGGAAATCAGGGCAATATTTGGTGAAAAAATAGTGCTCATCGTCGATGGTCTGACCAAATTGGACGGTAGTTATAATAATATAGACGAAGTAGAGAGTCCACAAGCCGAAAACTTCAAAAAAGTATTGAGTACCTTGGTGGAAGATGTACGGGTAGTCTTGATCAAAATGGCTGACCGTTTGCACAATTTACGTACTATCGGAGCGCAGGCAAGACACAAACAGCTGAAGATCGCCGCTGAAACGGAATACATTTATGCGCCATTGGCACACCGGTTGGGACTTTATAATATCAAAACAGAATTTCAAGATATATGCTTGAAAATTGCCGATCCAGAGTTGTACGAAGAGATCAGCCACAAATTGATTGATACAGATGCAGATCGTGAATCGTACATCAAAGCCTTTATCACACCAGTTATGGAAGAATTACAGCATTTAGGTGCTGAGTTTAAGGTGTCAGGTAGATGCAAAGCCATTTCTTCCATTGCCAATAAGATCAAAAACAATAACGTTACCTTTGAGGAGATTTACGATATTTTTGCTGTAAGAATCGTTGTCGATGTTCCAGTCGAAAAGGAGAAAATATTTTGCTGGCAGATTTATTCCATAATCACAGACGTATATAAACCGATACCGGAACGATTGAAAGACTGGATCACAACGCCTAAGAGCAATGGTTATGAATCGCTCCATACGACAGTGATCGGGCCCAAAGGTAAGTATGTGGAAGTGCAGATACGCACCAAACGAATGGATGATATCGCAGAGCGAGGATTTGCTGCTCACTGGAAGTACAAAGGCATCAAAAAGCAGGAAAACGTATTTGATAAATGGCTCGACAATGTCCGGGAAATCTTAGATACCAAGGAAACCAATACCATGGAGTTTATCAGGGATTTCAAGACCAATCTATTTGACGAGGAAGTATATATTTATACGCCCAAAGGCGAAATGCGTGTATTACCGAAAGGAGCAACAGCGTTGGATTTCGCTTTTGAAATACATTCGGATATCGGCTATCACACAGCGGCTATAAAGGTCAATAATAAGCTCGTCCCAATGGGTTACAAGCTCAATAACGGTGATCAGATTCAGGTATTAACCAATAAAAATCAAAAACCTAATGAAGACTGGCTCAAAATGGTCATCACGGGTAAAGCCCGAGCTAAAATCCGATCTGCAACCAAGGAAGACCGTCGCAAAGTAGGCGAAATAGGCAAAGAAGCACTCGAACGTAAGCTTAAAAATCTTAAAATTGATTTTGATGAAAACGTTGACATCATTGCAAGACATTTTGGGTTCAAGAGCCGTATAGATTACTTTTATGCATTGTCACAAGGCGAAATACGTGTGTCTGACATCAAGAATTATGACATAGAGCATGGCAAAATCATTTTCCGTAAGGATGAAGTAGTCCCTGATGCAAAGGCAGATGACTTAGCTAAAGAACTAAAGAAAATACAGAGGCCATTAAAAGAAAATAAATCCATGATATTGGTCAACGGCGAGCCTGCTGATATGTATCAATATTCTTTGGCCACTTGTTGCAATCCTGTACAAGGAGACAGTATCTTTGCCTACTTAGCTACGAAAGAAGGTTTGAAAATACATAGAACATCTTGTCCAAATGCCACCAACTTATTAGCTAATTATGGTTATCGTGTGTTGAAAGCTGATTGGGTCGGTGCCGTTTCGACGACCTTTGTAGTAGAGCTCATCGTCACAGGTATAGATTCGGGCATCGGTGTAATACAAGCATTGATCAATGAACTATCCAATAAATTGACTGTGAACATCAAATCTTTCAGCATCGAGGGCAGAGAAGGCTTTTTCGAAGGAAGGATATGTGTTGCAGTATTAAACAAAGATCAGTTAAATCTCGTTTTACAATCATTAGAGAAGCTTCCAGGTATATCTTCGGTCGTTCGCTCGGATAAGTCTTTTAATTAAATGCTCTGTTATGACAAGTGCACCAGATAAAATAGAAGAAATCGTATCGGAGGTAAAAGTGATATTTACTTCTTATCTCGAAAAATATACTTTGCGTAAAACACCAGAGCGTTATGCCATATTGGAGGAGATTTACAGAAGAAATGATCATTTTGATGCTGAAGCGCTGTATATACACATGAAAAATCAAAACTACAGAGTGAGTCGAGCTACAGTGTATAATACATTGGAACTGCTGACAAGTTGTGATTTAGTAACTAAGCACCAATTTGGCAAGAACTTAGCTCAATACGAAAAGGCTTATGGATTTAAGCAACACGACCACTTGATATGCTTGGATTGTGGCGAAGTACTTGAGTTTTGCGATCCACGCATCCAACAGATCAAATCCATGATGGGTGAGATCCTCGGATTTGAAATCACACACCATTCTCTCAATCTCTATGGCAAGTGCAAACAAACCACCTGTGCAAATCATAAGACCATCAAACCTGGAATGCCGAAAGAGTAAAGTGGATAAAATGGATTGAATTGGTTTAACTGTTTAAAACCGACCCAAAACGTCAATCTCATTTTTTAAAAATTTAGCGGATGACAAAAACTAATTCCTTTGTTGTTGTCGCTATTTCTTCGCTTTCCGTTCTATCGCCTTCAAGTTTTCCAAGTAGTTTTTTTCCACCTCACTTAATGTCTTCTGCTGATATTTTTTATACTCGGTTGTCGCTTTTTCAACGGCTTTTTCGTGGCTAATTGCTCCTGCCCTTTGCAATAATTTTTCGCCACTCATCGTCAAAATACGGTCTAAATGCGCTGCCCAATCTTTCATTGTCATAGCTTGTTCCCTTTCGGCTTGGCGTTCGGCAAAGTCCAAATATCCCGAAACGATTTGCCCCAATGCTCGTAATTCCTTTTCGTCCAAATAATTTTTTGCTATCGTTACATCTTTTAAACCCTAACTTAGAAAAAAATACGTATTACCACAGATTTTTTAAAAAAAAGTGAACA
>CAYNSF010000013.1:0-87684 GCA_964399855.1 uncultured Aureispira sp.
AAAAACGGAAACAGCCTATCTACGGGATTTTGATGATGGGTAGCTGCAATCTGGGGTAAAAATAGGTAACTATATTCAAATTTTCCTCATATTGTCTGTTTTGGAGAAAATATAATCAATATATTTATAGTGTTTTCTATCTTGTCTCAAAATAGCTATTAAATCACACTTACAGAAAATATTATATTAAATTGATAATCAATTTTTTAGTTACCACTCTATCCGCCATCTGAATACTCACTAAATATAATCCTGAGTTTAAGTCTGATAAATCAAGATCCTTTACAATTCCTTTGTATGCCCTTAAAACTTTTCCAGATAAATCAGAAACACTTATCATTTTTATTGACTCTATCGCTCCAGTCAAACTCACATTACCTCCACTTGGATTAGGGTATATATTTACTTCTCTTTGATAGTGATCTTCTAATCCCGTTGATGTCCTTATTGATACTGTTCCTGATTCTATTTTCAATGGCTGTTCATTCAAATCAACATCTAAAAATTTTAATGCTAATGGTGTTGTCGTTCCATTTATTTCTGCCTCTGTATTATTTGCTCCTATTAATATAAACTTAAATCGCAAAATGACTGTATTATCATTTACGGTTGTACCCGACACTAAATCATCTGTCTCCCAGGTAACGCCTAATCGTCCGTTACTCCTTTCTGTTTCGTTGAATAATGTCGTTCCTGTTATCAATATCTCATTACTTCCTGTTGGTACAGAAACTAATTGTAATAAATTCGTAGGCCAACTTATCGAGTATTGCATGGCTCCTGCCTTGTTAAAATTACTTACACTCATATTTACATATACTTCGTCTCCTGACTTTCCACTCACATCGTTTAATGTTATCTGTACTTCTCCCATGCGCAATTTTGTTGAGCCACTTCTCAATCCAAGGTTACTGTGGTCTAAATCTGCGTACTTTATACCTTTGAAATTCAGATTGGATACATTATTACCTGATGCACTTAACTCTATTGTTGCAGGAATCGTTCCTGCCAATGGATTGCCACCTGACGGAAAGTTAAAACTCTCAGGAACAAATCTCCATGCTTTTGTTCCATTTGGTAGCTGGGTTGTCAGACCCTGTACAATACGACGCATGTATAGCAAATCTGTGATATCTATTGCCTTATCTACATTCAAGTCGGCTGCAACATAAGTATATGGACTATTAAACAAAGTTAAACCCTGAATATGCCTCCTCATCAGTAGTAAATCTGTGATATCTACTCCTTCTGACAAATTCCCATCTTTTTCTGGTGTGATTGTGTAGAGCTTATTATCTTCTAATTCCGGAATTGTATAATTCCCGTCATTGTCAGTTGTAACTGTCTTCTTTATGCTTCCTCCGGTAGTAACTTCAACGGTTGCTTCTCCTACGCCTCTATCCTTATTGTTCGTTATCTTACCACTAATTGTTACGATTGACTGATTGATACATACAGAACCATATTGAGCATCTATATTTATCGGTTGAAAATCAATATCTAATGCCATATTATTATTATCTTCAAATACTAAATTAGCAGTATTGCCTACTACTCCCTTTAATTGTACTTTTATCGAAAATAATACTGCATTGTCAGACAAATTCTTTGATACATCAGCATAAGCTAATACTAACTTCTTATTTACCACCGCAAAATCCGACGACGACATCCCTGAGTCTGAATGGATATTTGCCACGCCGGTTATCTCAGCTATATTATCATTACTTGATCCTATTGTCAATAGCAAAGTTGCAATATCCGTATAATCTTTTACTCTTACAGGCACCAATATCTCTGTATTGGGACCTCCACATATATTATCATCTATATCTATTGTTACTGTGCGTGAAGGATTTCCCGAACATGGTTCATTAACTATTTCTCCATCTGTATAAGCTTTACATTTTGCATAGCTAATGTTTGGATATTCAACGCCATTAACACACACTGGTGATATATTCGATGTCGTATTACACGGTGTATCCAACTCATAATATAATAAATCATCTATATAATCCAACGTATTGCCTGGGTTATCCACATCATAAAAAAAGTTCAACCCTGTTACCTGTCCAGATTGATAGTCCGTTATCTTGTACATAAATTCATTATCTATCCATAATTCTATAGTTTCTTCATCTTTATTTAATATTAATGCTGTCTTATACCAACTATTCTTAGGGTAATTAAATTCTTTTTGTTTTATATAATTTTCTGTATTAAAATTATATGTATAGACTTCTCCTTCTCCAGAATTATATGATATTGCAAGCGCATGTTTTGTAGAACTATTGGTAAACAACCCCCAGATACCTCCTTGATTGGCTCCTGCATAGGTCATCCATTCCAATCTCGCTGGTGTGGTTAATGTTCTGTTTATATTTACATTTACATCAGAATTTGCCATGAATTTTAATGACTTATTACTATTGTATCCTCGCTCACTCGTCACCACTGCCTGGTTTCCACTTTGATGCAAAGTAAACACAGGATTCCCTTGTGGAGATATATTTCCATTGTCAAATCTCTCAAAATCTTCACTTATACAATATTTTCCAATATTGCATTTACTTGTAATGCAATTCTGGTCGGCTGTTGTTTTAATTACGAATCTTTGATAATCTGGAATTCCATTATTATCATAAAACACCTCGTTTCCACTTATCAAATAAGATTCATCCTTACCTCTTTCAATTTGAAGTGACCACTTACGTTTACCGATAAAAGATATTTGACTGAAATAATTGGCAAAAGTTTCAAAATTCGAATCAGTTTTTTCGACGATATAACCCCATCCATAATAAGCCGATACTGTTCCAATTAATAAAATACTACCATCACAGCTCAATTCTATATCAGAATATTCTTTTGTCTCATCCCAATAACTACTTCCTATTGGAATAATTATTTTTACAACATCACCATTACTATTTAATTTCATCAACCACGTTCCCTCTCCTGAATTATTAATACCACCACCATTACCATTGGTACATCTTGTAACTCCTAATAAAACTATTTCATTATTATCTATGATTATAGCTTTAGGCCCTGAATAATCAGGATTAATTGCTCCTTCGATTGTACCATTTCCATCTCCATATTTCTTACTCCACGTCACATTTAGATTTGAATCCAACTTGCACATCCATAAGCTCCGGTTAGATGCTCCGTTGCAATCAGTATTTTCATAAATAAACCCGACTACCAAATACCCATTATCTTTTGTTTTAAGAATCTGATAAATCCTATCACCCCAAATACCTCCGGTTTCATTGGCGGTTTTTGTCTGCTGCTCTTCTCCTAACGAGTTTATAACCTTTAAAGCTGCTTTCCCATTGGGATAAACACCTGTCTCTCCACCAATTATGTAATTACCAGTATATGTACTATTAATGGCATATAGTGTGTGAATATCGTTAAACTGTTTTCTCGTTTCAAAATTTCCTGAATTTTTATTGATTTTTCCAAAAGTATGCCGTCCAACACTATAAAAACCTGTAGCATCTTCAAAAAAGGCATCTACATAAATACTGTCCAGAAACACGTCTGTTTGTGACTGCCAAATCAAAGTATTGTTGCTGCTCAAATTTATATATTCATTTACTCCTGAGATGGCCTGACCATAATACAATACATATCCATCATCAGTATGTTTAACTGGGCCAATATTTTTCAAATCATTTAAATCTTTTTCGTAAGATACTGATAAATTCTGACCATAAATAGACACACTAATTAGTAAGTTAAATCCCAATAGTAGTTTTAACAATGATCTATGAATTTTCAACTCATTCACTTTGTTACTTTTAAAATTATTGCTTTTCATTATGAAAAATTTTAACAAGTTAAATTTATAAGTAGTTACTATGTAACAAATATACATGTTAATGCGACTACATAGGCTATAAAACAGAATAAATATTTTTTATTTATCCATAATTCATATCGATTTTATTTATAGATTTGTAAACTTACCCGATTATAGGGTATATTAGTATTGCAATTTGTACTAATTGTGAAATTAATATTTGACTATTATAAATATTTTGAGGTAAGGAAACTTGTTTCGAATTTTGTAAATCAACCAAATATATCAATTAAAGCAACTCCGCAGTTGAGAACAACCTAACCACTAATACATTTGTTGTCTATAGATATATTGGACAAATTATATGAAAATACATTGTTTTACTTTTAACGAATTTGAAGAGAATACCTATATTTTATACGATGAATCTGGCAATTGTGCTATCATTGATCCAGGATGTAATACGAGATCTGAACAGAATGAATTGGTGCAATTTATCGAAGAAAACCAACTGAAACCTGAATTGTTACTGAATACGCATTGCCACATTGATCATGTCTTTGGCAATAGATTTGTTGCGGACAAATACAAATTAGCATTATCTGCCCACGAGAAAGAGATCGCCGTGTTAGGAAGTGCTTCTGCTGTCGCTATGATGTACCGAATGGATTATGAACCATCTCCCGAAATCGAAACTTTCCTTTATCATGGCGACGAAATACAGTTTGGAAATACTACTTTAAAGGTGATTTTTACGCCTGGTCACTCACCAGGAAGCATTTCATTTTATCATGAAGCATCAGGTGTTGTCATTGCAGGCGACGTTTTATTTCAAAATAGCATTGGAAGGACTGACCTTCCAGGCGGTGATTATGATGTATTGATCCATGCTATTCGTACTCAACTATTCACACTACCCGACGAAACTATAATATATCCTGGTCACGGTAGTCATACTACTATAGGTTTTGAAAAAAGATATAACCCTTTCTTTCAGAAATGAATACCCGCCGTCAAGGTAAATCCATTAAACTTAGTATCTGGCTGTTTGTAGAAAGCGTTAAATATTCCATATTGATATTCCAAATCAAACTCTAAAATGCCCATGGTGTATCCTAATCCCGTCAATATACCCATAAATGAATTATTTAATTCTCTATAACCATCGATATCAAGGCCACCGTCTGGATACTTAGATATAAAATTGATTGACCCTAAAATTTTACTTCTTATCACACCAAAATCTCCAATATGCGCTATATTAAATCCCAAACCGAGACGACCTCCTACTATATTAAAATTATTATTTTTGAAAAAATCAGGTTTGGAAGATGAATGCAAACTCGTATTAATGTATTGTCCACCTACAATAAAGTATAAATCTCCTTCAATAATTCTTGCATCAGCACCTACAAGCCAACCGTAGTGTAATTCCCCTTTTTCGGTAACTTGTCTGTCTTTAGCATATATACTTGTCAATCCAGTATATACCGCAATACCGGGAGATTGGCTATATGCTCGCATACCAGACATAACGCAAAGTATTAGGATCAATATTCTTTTCAAATTTTGCATTTCAGATATTTTATTTGAATAGTACTCAAAAACCGTGCTAAATCCACAGCGAATGCTATTTTTTTATAATTTTGCCATTATTTATAAAGATTATTATGTATCCAGATCTATCATACTTCTTTCATGACCTGCTTGGAACTCAGGCTGACAATTGGATTTCTATATTTAAGACCTTTGGTTTTATGTTGGTACTTGCCTTGGTATCAACAGCCTTTTTACTTAAATCTGAGTTAGTCAGGCTTGAAAAATCTGGAAAAATCCTGCCAAAAAGTATTACAACAAGTACTTCGGAAAAGATGACTTTTCAGGATATCATCATTAACGCTTTATTTGCTCTATTCATCGGCGCAAAACTTCCGATTATTATTACCGAATTTGATTTATTTAAAGGTGATCCGGCATCCATAATGTTTTCATCAAAAGGAAACTGGGTTATAGGTATCATCCTTGCTTTAGTGACAACCGCCTATTACTTATATAAGAACTCTAAACTCTCTGATGATTTCAAAACACAAACTGTTGAAATGTGGCCTTCAACCAAAACGAATGACATTATCATTGTGGCTGGTTTGTCGGGAGTATTGGGAAGTAAACTTTTTTCAGTTTTTGAAGATATGTCTGGTTTCATGCGAGATCCTTTGGGTGCATTGTTATCAGGTAGTGGGTTGAATGTATTTGGAGGTATCATCCTTGCCTTCTTTGTTGTTTCTTGGTATGTAAAAAAGATTGGTATCAAACCAATCTACATGATGGACATTGGTGGCATGGGCATCCTATTAGGATATGCTGTTGGAAGAATAGGTTGCCAACTATCCGGTGACGGAGATTGGGGTATAGTCGCTGCTGCACAACCTGAATGGTGGTTTTTGCCGGATTGGGTATGGTCTTATGACTATCCGCACAATGTAAATAATGATGGTGTACTCATGGCTAATGTCAATACTGAAGTCTTTAACCAATCTCGAGCTGCTGGCAAAAGCATTGAAGATAGTTGCCAATTAAGTAGTGGATATAGATATTGCCACCAAATGACACCTAAAGTATATCCAACGCCTATTTATGAAATCGTATTTAGCTTAATCGCTTTAGCTATATTATGGTTCAATAGACATAAATTTAAGATACCTGGAACGATCTTCTTTTCTTATATGATCATTAATGGAATAGAAAGATTTTTTATAGAAACCATACGTGTCAACGAAAGATACCAACTTTTAGGACTCAACTGGAGTCAAGCACAATATATTTCAGTCTTATTTGTATTGATTGGTATTGCTGGTATCTGGTATTTATACAGTCGCAACCGTGATACTGCGGCTACAAGTGTGCCTTAATACTATCAGCTATAGCCTGCATTTCTTCTGAACTAAATGTAAGTTTTGGATTGGCAAAATTCATATCCCTAACTTCATTGATAGGTATCAAGTGAATGTGTGTGTGCGGCACTTCAAGACCGACAACAGCTACTCCAATTTTTTTACATGGAATAGCTTTTTCTATTGCCTTAGCCACACGCTTAGCAAATAGATGCAAATCCGTCAATGTTTCATCTTCTAAATCAAAAATATAATCAATTTCGTCCTTAGGGATTACCAAAACATGACCTTTTACAATAGGAAAAACATCTAAAAAAGCCAAAAATCGTTCGTCTTCAGCAATCTTAAATGCTGATATTTCTCCCGATACTATTTTTGAAAATATAGAAGCCATATTCGTTATAAATTTATTTCGATAATTTTAAACTTAATAATACCTCCGGGAGTATCAACATCAACAACATCTCCAACTTCTTTCCCTAATAGTGCTTGTCCTATTGGCGATTCTACGGATATTTTCTTCGCCTTTAGGTCGGCTTCTGCTTGAGCAACAAGCTGATAGGTAACTTTAGTTTTTGCCTTTATATTTTCGATAGTTACTTTACTCAATACCGTTACTTTAGATGAGTCTAATTGACTTTCATCGATGATACGAGCGCTAGCAAATACTTTTTCGAGTTCATTGATTTTGAGTTCGAGCATACCTTGTGCATTTTTTGCTGCATCATATTCAGCATTTTCGGACAAGTCTCCTTTCTCACGAGCTTCAGCGATTGCTTTTGCTACTTCATCTCGGCCCTTTGATTTTAATTCTTCTAAATCAGCCTTTAATTTGTCATATCCCACTTGGGTCATGTATGAAACAGACATAATATTATATTTTATATGGTTATTATAAATAAAAAACAAACGCTTCCACAGAGTGAAAACGTTTGTAATTTATGAGAACTTTTAACTCATTTATACTATAACATATCAGGAAAATAAAAGTTTCCTAAAATGCAAATCTTAAAGTAAAATTGTGTGTTCCTTTGAAAGGGTTTGTTGTTCTATATGCATAATCTAATCCTATTCTATTCTCTCCACCACTTGAAATAGGAACTTCTACTGATGCTCCAGCAGCAAATCCTGTATAAATGCTCTGAGCCTCTATGTCGCTATTTCCAACATCTGCTTTATAACCACCTCGTATAGAGAATAAATCACGGAAATAAAATTCCGCTCCGAATCCTATCTGATCCTTAGAAAAAGCATTTGATGTAAAATTACCTAAAGCACGGATATAATGGTCATCTCCGACATAAAAATCATAAGAAACACCCATATTCAAAGATGACGGTAATTCAAATTCCGCTCCTCTTGAGTTATAAGCGATTTCATAAACGACACCGCCGTCTGGAGTTGGATTGGGTCTTCTTACTGTAAGACCTTCCCCACCAAAAGCCATGGGTGTACCGACGTTTTTCAAAGATATTCCGAGTTTGAAGTTATCTCTTTCTCCAGATACATACTGCACACCAGCGTCAATAGCAATACCTGTAGCAGATACATCCTGAAGTCCCTCAGACACATATCTCACTAATGCTCCAACAGATATTTTATTGGCATAAGTAAGTGAATATCCTAATCCAAGTTGGAAAAAACTTGGAGAAAAGTAACCACCTGTTCCAGCAGGTTGATTGGTCGTCGTCACGGGTATGTCTCCAAAATTGAGCGAAGAAAACTCAACGCCTAATGCGCCACTCTTTCCCAACTTTATTCCAATCGCTCCGGCACTCATTTGAAGTCCTGAACCTGAATACAAGTTAGCATTACTTATACCCAACTCTAAATTTTGAATTCGGCTTAATCCGGCTATATTTATTCGCATGGCTTCTACACCCATTACAGATGAAGTACTCATAGAATGCAATCCTGCACTTCGAGCCCATGGATTTATGAGCAGCTCTGAAGCACCTGCCTGACCTTGTCTATCAGGGTTTCCTGCTACCAAAGCAGTACTTGCAAAAATCAATATTGTTAATACAGAGTAAAATGTATATCTCATAAGTTTCTGATTTATTATATTATTTCTTGAATTAATTTAGATGAAAAGTGCACATTATAAAAAACATGCACTTTTCATACTATATCTATTTTACAATCCACTTGGATCAAACTTACGATTGATACCAAACCACTTAATGGTACGTTCTTCGCCATAATCTGGTGCAGCAATATGTATAAGATACACACCACTTGCAACCGGAATATCTTTAAAGTTCTTCATATCCCATTCGAGGTCTGGATATATCTGCTGCGTTGACGTAGGTCTTTCATTTCCAGATAATATCGCTTCACGTTCATCTCGGTTATATTGTTTGATAAAGCTTCCGTCAATGCTATAAATTGTAACAATTGCTTTTGCAGGCAGATTGGTTATCTTAATAACATTGGTAAACTGAGATGTCTCATAAGATGAATACGCATAATATGGATTTGGAACTACATTCACATTCGATAAAGCACCAACATACTCTTCCTGAGTTGCTAACTGCCTTGACTCTGTACCTTTGAACTCAAGCTCATAAACAGGTAAATCTCCGTCTGTCAAACAACCTCTCTCCGTATCTAAACTATAACGTTTTGACATACCATAAGCGTTATTTACTCTTAATTTCACTGTAAGATCATTTGGAATCAACCCTTTATCTAATGTCGTCATTTGAGTAGGTAGAGGGAATGCCGTCCACGTGATTGATGTGAAAACTTTATGTCGATTTGGTGTAGAAGGCGAACTCAATCTAGTGTGAAGTGATGCACATCCATCATATTCCATTCTTGTTACATAGATAAAATGATGTCCTCCTACTACAGGCGTACCATCTGCAGCAGCAAGCTGTGAAGAAGGATTGAATATCATATCACCACCAATTGGTTCATTTCCTTGCAGATTCTGTGCAAAATCACCTGAGAAATAACTGTTTTCACCAAAGAATATATTTAATCTTTTTCCCGTTTCAATGTCAATAGCATAACCAGGGAAATAACTATATCCAATAGTACCATCATAAGTATTACCATTTTCATCAATGGAAGGAGAGTTTCTTAAATCAAAATTTCTAGCTCCATTAATTGTTTGAGCACCATTATTTATCCAATCATTGGGTGCTGTTTCGACAACGATACATTTACTCCATTTTGATTTATCCTTAGTAAACACAATATCCACATTGTTCAAATCTCTATAACGAACAGAGTTAATATTACTTGCTGTAGAATACCGCATAACCTCCTTAGGAGCTGGTGTTAAGTAACCTGGAAGATCAGGATCTTCTTCATATCTTGCTGAAAGCATTGGTATAAAAAACCCTTGACCCATTCTCGCTAAACTGGCATTCGGATCATTTCTATCTGTACGAACTATATCTAAAGTGGCTTCTCCCGGTAAACCAGTAGTATGAACACCACCATCTCTTACAGCATTGAACCAAAGATCTTCATTTGGTCTTTCGTATTCTAATCTTGCACCTACAGCACCATTAGAACCTGCTCTTGCTGTACCTGGCTCATCAAAATTCTCTACAGTAACTGAAAATCCTAGATTTTTAATGATATACTCTTTAATGTCAATTAACTTTCTGTTGTCAAGTAACACTTGGTTACTTGACACATCTGTCAATCTCCAATATGCATCATTGTCAAATGCACATAAAGTTCCTGTGTTATTTGACTGGAAATTTCCTAACATTTCCAATCTGTACTTCCCATCTTTTATTTTCAATGGGTCAACAACTTTAGCGTCTATTGGTCCAGCACCTGACTTATAAGCTATCTTTCCGTCAAAGTTCTTATTAATAATTAACTCATAGATTGCAGGATCTACATCCAAGAACTTACCTGGATTACCTTCACCCTGAATTCTAGTAATAATTGGTCCATCTCCATAGGCTGTTTGTAACTCTTCATAAACTATCGGTCGAGGTACTAAAGTATAAGTTTTAACATTCCTTCTTCCTTCTAAGTACGATTTCTTTTGACCTTCTCCTTTGATGATGTCGAATGTCTGCCAATTGTTGTAAGCATAAGCTAATACCATAAAATGATATTGCTTATGATTTACTAAACGCTTATCACTTGAAGCAAACTGATCTTCAACTATTTTAAAGGATTTTCTTATTCCCGAATCCAAACCTGATACTTCTCTTGTTGGTGTCCAAACAACTGGCCCATTTTCAACAATTGGATTGTTTTGTCCAGTCCATGTATATATATCCTTAATACCGTTTTTCAAATCAACCTTAACAATTTCACGCGCTTTACTAATGTCAGATAATTCCTGTGGTGTAACAGATGCATTAGCAAGTTGGAAAATTCTATAACCTTCAAATCGATAAAGGTTATCAAACTCTTGTGGTGCTTGTAAATCCTTTTCTTCATACTCCTCATTAAAGTTATTGGAAGAAATCTCATTTGACAACAATAAAACTAACTCTCTATCTAATTCAACAGGCGTAAGATCTGGAGCGTCTGGTCCTTCTGTGATATCAAAACAGTTATCAAATAAGGCCTGTGCAATATCATCCGCAGCTCTCAATCGAGTTAAATCAGGACATGGATGTGCAACGTCTGGTACAAATACAACCCCTACGATCAATTCGTTCTGTGCACCTGGTTGCAATAACAACGGTCCAGTAGCTTGCATGGTTCTTCTATCTCCAAATGGCATATTGACCGTACACATCGACCATGCATCTGGATTTCTGTCATTCGGTGCGTTCGGGAAAGCGTATCTTACGGTATCTGTACTTTCCGGAGTATAACCGCTACCACCATAAGTAAACGCCGTTCCATCGGCCCAAAAACCTCTAATATAGTTATAAAAACCATCCTCACGCCCTCTCTGTGGATCACATGTACCTGGTGGAGGGTTTCCAATACTACAGTTTTCTGCATAAGTAAAGGAAGTCATGCCTAACTCTATCAATGTATCTAAAGCTCCTGTATATGGCTCTGGTTCAAGCAATATTGCTTTACCTTCTTCATCCAAAAGTAAATTGCCGTCATCATCTCTCTTATAAACTCTCGGACCAAGTGGACCACGGAAATAGTCTATACCAACCATTGGTATTTGGGAACCATAAGTAGGCGTACCCGCACATGCTGTTGACGCACCTATTCCGTCAAGGTCATCTTGGTTATAAACATAAGCCAATGAACGCTCTACATCACAACCAATAAAGTCATCCTGATAACATCCCAAATCTGGGTCAACCCACATTGAGAAATAGCAGTCGATCAAGTCTTCTTTCGCTTTATTAATCAACTTATATCTATAGAAAGTCATGTCATTGATCTCATCATTAGTAGCATAAGCAAAGGCTTGCACTTGGACTTCCATCTGTATGCTATTTGGACCTGATAGCGTCTGAGCAGCACCATTGTCATTATATATCCAAAATACCATTTCGTCTGGAATTAACTCTTTGGCTTCATATACACTATTTGGTTCACAACCTCGGATATCTATGATTGGGAAGTCTCCTCCACAAGGATCGTAAATTCCATTCTCATCGTGATCCCAAAAGCTACCTAACGGTTGATCTGGAAGTGCAAATGGATACTTTTTTCTCCAATGTGGATTACCTTGACCTGGCCAATAAAGGATATCATCTGGTATTGTATTACAATCTACGGCAACACCTGTTTCAAATGATCTGATAACTCGATTAGCATGTGCTAAAGCTGAGTCCCCTTTCATTGTAAAAAATCTATCCCACGCATCGCAGACTTCTTTTTCTGTTGCCCCATTCAAATCCAAAGGACCTGAAAACCAGTCAAAACCCTCATTTCTATAGGTCACTGCTGATACTCTTACGTTTTTAGCCCTATCAACACCACCTATCCAAACACCACCAGCAAAAAGTGCTGAAACTGGTTGCTGACCAGGTGCTGGTTTAGGTACGATATAATTAGCATCATACCACAAGTTACCACTGGTTAGCAATCGAGCTCGTACATTGTTGATTTCAAGCTCTATCTGCTTGGTTGGTCTCGTACATGTCGCTCTCCACCCGGTATTATCTGCAGGTGGTGGTGTATTGCCCGAAGGATTATCCGGGTTCTTAGCACTCAAGTCGAGCCAAGCCAACATCATGACAAAGATTGCCGAAAAGAATATTTTATTGATATTCATCTGTTTATTTTTTAAATGTTTTAAAATAATTAGAAGTCTAATATTACACCTATATACATTCTACGTGGTAAGGTATAGTTACCCGGAGCTAACATCCTCCATCCGTAGGCATCCAAAAATGCTTCAACATCTTTTCCTGTATCCTGAACACCTCTGATCCTATCTTGGCCAAAGCTGGACTGTAAGAATCCGTCATTTTCAGCATCTCCAGAGAATCTATATACGTTAATGATATTTTTAGTATTGAATAGATTCTGTACTCTGAAATATGCATTGAACCACATTTTCTTGTTAGACTCACTACTCAATGTTATAGGGAATCTTTTCTGTACATTCAAGTCTGTCGTAAAGTTCCATGGCAACCTTGCACCGTTTATAGAACCTGCATATCCAACTCCTCCAAATGATGAAGGATCTGTATTCCTTGTATATGGTTGTCCAGATACCAAGAATGATGTAATGTTAATACCAAAATCTTCAAGTATATTTAGATTACCTATTCTTGGTCCGTTGTACGCTTTACCTGAACCATATCTGTAATCAATAACTGCCGTGATTCTATGACGTTCGTCAAATGATAGTGGAATCAGGTTTCTAATAGGACCTCTGGTATTGATACCATTTGAAGAGTTCGCATCACTACCAGATCCATCAGCAAATTGTAATGTATAAGTTGCTGTAAGTTCTAAGTTATTGGTTCTTCTTCTATCTAATGAGAATGAAAATCCTTTTACTGTACCGAAGTCAAGATTATCAAAAATCTTGTATGTATTCAATGGAGAAGCAACATTCGCCAATACACGCTGCTGAATCAAGTCTTTCATTTCCTTGTAATATGCAGACATCTTGAATGCCATATTATCGGACAACTTCTGCTGGAATCCAGCCTCATAGTCAACAGTACGTACTGGTCTCAAATTTGGATTGTTTAAAGCAGCACCATTAGGGTTAATTCTAGCTGCATCTTCCCAGAAATAAAAATCCAAAGCTGAAGCAAATGAATTTGAAGGTGGTCTTTGATACAATACATCGTAGTGAGCAAAGAAACCTGCATCATCTGATATCGGAAATGAAAATGCTAATCTTGGCATGAAATTAACCTGAGGTTTGTAGTCCACAAACGAATACTCAGATTTATATTCTCTATTCAATTCATCTTTTCCAGATGCTTGGATATTAAGTTGTCTATCTTGTATGCCTGTTTCTTTATTGATACCTGCATAAGACGGATATACTAACCCTCCTTGATAGATTATATTACCTCCAGATACAGCAGTACCATTTGGTAAAAACCACTGATCTCCTTTTCTAAAAGCTTTAATTTCTTGATTTTCTTCACTTTCTATATACACATTATAATCATCACCAACTGAAGAAGGTTGCTGATTTCCTGTTCTTGCAAAATAATCTTTAGCTGTTTCTATTTCGTAAAGTGCGTAAGGGTCTCTCATCACTTTTGTATTCGAATCGAAATAATCCATTCTCACACCTAAACGGAATATGATATCTTTATAAGAGAATTTATCTTGTAAAAATACTGCTCCGTATATAGGCTGATGTGGCGCTACTACAAAAGTTCTTCTTTCATCTGCATCTCTACTGGTAAAGAAGTCATCAAAACGAACATCTGTACCCAACTTATTACCCAGATAATCAAATCCATTATAATTAATCAATCCTTGTCTATTGATCAACTCTGAAGCTGAAAACATATCTAACCTCAATTTACTTGGATCAAGATCCCAAACATTCACGTAGTCATGATCTGACTGATTGGTAATATCACGAACGGAACGATAAAATTTATTATCATTATTGATATTTAAGAATGTCTCATAAGTAGGTAATCCTTCGGGTGTAAACCCTAATACTCTGGATGTGTCCACTCCGTTAATATGGTTATTCGCCTGAAGGTCTGCTACATTCCAAAGATCAAATGGAGAAATCCCCCAACTTCTATTGATACTCTGCTCATATAGGAATCCCAATTGGATATTATGTCGCCCTTTCTCAGATCCACCAGGGAATAAGTCAAACCCTGTAGTAAGGTTGATCGTATATCTATCGTTGTCAGACTTACTGTAATTGTTATATACTTGACCAACATTGGCAAAAAGATTATTCCACGCACTGTTGATATTCTGATTCAAAAGACCATTTACATTAACACCATTAATGGCGTTATAGGATCCTAAGATTGGGTTGATTAATGGATCAAGTGAATATTCACCTACTGTTTCCCTGAATCCCAAGTGACCAGCAAACATTAGTGTTGTATCTCCGTTATAAATGACATTTCTTGGCTCATCAAAGATGCCATATATTGGTTCCCAAGTTCTGTCAGTCTTTCCGAAATAACCATAATTAAAAAGGTTGTCTTCATGTCTGACATCTTCAACTCTGGATGTACCTTTCTGATAACCCACAACGAGAGTATATAAGAAGTTACGAACACTTCCAAAAGTTTTTTCATCACCAGAGCCGCTTTGACTTCCGATCTTATGCGTCAACCTGAAATTTCCTCTATATACATTTGAATACTGATATGGATTATTGACCCAGTTCAACATGGCCCAAGAAGAACCAGAACCACTTACACCTGAAGATCCAGGTGTAAATCTGTCTTTCCTGTCATTATAAGTACCAGATATCTGCACATCTATATTGTCTGCTAATCTGATATCTATCCTACCCGTCAAGTCAAGGTCGATATTCTCATCATTAGGTCTAGCCTTGAATGGTCCACCCAAATCAGAAGTATATTTTGTTTCAAAAGAAGGAAAACTCGTAGTCCCAATAGCATAGGTAGGATTCTGTTCCAATTCTCTGATAAGGCTTTCTGGCGCTCGCCATACGCCTACAGCTGAAGGACTATTATCCTTTACATTCCTATATTGACCTGAAAAACGGTATCCCAAGATAGAATGTCCTTTACTGTTTTTCATTATTGGCCCAGAAATGTTACCACTTAATAAGTTATATCCAAAGCCATCAATGGACTTTTCGATTTCAAGACTACCCGTCACTTTATCTGAAGGACCTCTTGAAGTCAAAGAGATGATACCACCTGTTACGTCTCCATATCGAGCTTCGATACCACCGACGACAACTTGTAGCTGTTCAATTTCAGATTGAGGAATCAAGTTGCCACTTACTCTTACTCCATCTAAGAAATAAACGGTTTCATTTGAACGAGAACCTCTTACGGAAACGTCTCCACCATCACGAGATGATATACCCGCAGCCGTAGCAGCAATAGCATTGACCTGCTTGGTAGGTAGCGCTCGAATTTTTTCGGCAGTTACAATAGAACCTTGAGTTGTATTATCAATCTCTATAAGTGGCACTTTATAAGCCTTGATCTCAACGCCCAAGTCAAGTAACTGGGCGTCATCTGAGATTGAAAAATTAATTCTGTTGGTTCTTCCTGCTTGTATCACAATACCTGTCTGGCGTTGTGTAACATACCCAACATAACTGGCTTCCATATCATACGTACCAGGTTGTACTTCTGATATAAAATAATTACCGTCTAAGTCCGTTTCCGTACCGACGATTAAAACGCCATTTCTAAATAATGAAACGGCTCCAAGGGGAATAGCATCTCCGGTTTCTGCATCTTTAACTTTACCTTCAATCGTTGTTTGAGCCATCAGACCAACACAACTTACCAAAATAAAGCCAAACAAAAGTAATAATCTATTCATACACTGAATTTTTGATTATGTTAATAAATACTTAAAATGGCTGCAATGTTAAGGAATATAAATACGATATTCAAAAAATTTTAATTATTTATTTCAAAATTGTATCCTAAAATACATTTATCAAGCAATCTGCTCCCTAATTTTATTTAAAAGTACCATAGCAATGCGTTCAAGAGATTCCTTTGTCCACCCTGCAATATGTGGTGTTAAAATAACATTTTCCATATTATATAACCTATAGTACATTTCCCTTTCAACATCATTAAATGTCTCCGGCTTTTCATTTTCAAATACGTCGATACATGCACCACCTATTTTACCTGACTGCAATGCTCGAATGAGCGCTTCCGTCTGAATGATCTGTCCACGGGATGTATTACTTATGATTACACCTTCTTTACACTTATTAATAAAGGCATCATTGACCAAATATTTCGTTTCTTCCGTTAATGGAAGGTGTAGTGATATAATATCTGCATGATGCAACAAGGTGTCTAAATCTGTTTGCTCTACAAAACCCAAGTATTCAGGGTAATCTATACGATATTTATCATATCCTAAAACTTTTACATTCCATGTCTTTAGCTTTTCAACAAAAGCGCTTCCTGTATGACCCAACCCGATAACACCAATCGTCTGTCCCATGAGCTCTCTTCCTCTGTTTTTTTCTCGATTCCAGCTCATCGTTCTAACTTCCCTATCTGCTTGAATTAGATTATTCAACAACGCAAGAAGCATACCTATCTCGTGCTCAGCCACGGCATTTCTATTACCTTCAGGCGAATTGCACACCGCTATACCACATGATATTGCATAATTAACATCAATAATTTCTAGTCCAGAACCAAGCCTTCCGATAAATTTTAATTGCTTACCCAAATCTATCCTACTCCGATTCATGATAATCTTACTATTGATCACAAGACCTTCATACTTTTCTATAATTGTTTCTAACTTTGTATTATCCACTGATGTATCATAGTCAACGGTATATCCCATTGCTTCGAGCCCGTCGATTAAAACAGGGTGGACTTTATCTGTAATCAAAACATTTTTCTCTCCCATCATTGATATTTGGTACAATATTACATCCCCAAAGCCTAAAAATAAATGTTTTATCATAAAATATTACATCAACTCCCTTTTTTATGACCATTTGTTCAATTTTGAAAGTGATAAATCTTTACCTTTGCATCCCGATCACATACTCCATTAATACATGCCTAAAAATAAAAACATCAACTCCGTACTGATTATCGGTAGCGGACCTATCGTCATAGGGCAAGCTTGCGAATTTGATTATTCAGGAACACAAGCTTCAAGATCGCTCAGAGAAGAAGGAATCGAAGTAACACTTATCAATTCTAATCCTGCAACGATTATGACTGATAATGTTACCGCAGACAACATTTATCTGATGCCACTGACTGTAGAAAGTATCATTACTATACTTGAAAATCATAAAATTGATGCCGTGTTGCCTACTATGGGTGGACAAACAGCCCTAAATTTGGCTATCGAAGCTGACAATATGGGTGTTTGGAAACGATATGGTGTTGAAATGATCGGTGTGGGTGTAGAAGCCATTGATCTTACTGAAAATAGGGAAGCATTTAAAAAGCACGTCCAACAATTGGGCATGAAAGTAGCAGATTCGGCAATAGCCAACTCTTTTTTAGAGGGTAAAGAAGCCGCGCAACATATAGGATTTCCTCTTGTGATACGTCCATCATACACATTAGGTGGTAGCGGTGGTGGATTTGTGATGAAGGAAGAGGATTTTGATGAAGCTCTACGCCGGGGTCTCGAAGCATCACCTACCCACGAAGTGCTTGTAGAAAAAGCTGTTTTAGGTTGGAAAGAATTTGAGCTCGAGTTGTTGCGTGATGATAAAAATAATGTCGTAGTCATCTGTACTGTAGAGAATATTGATCCAATGGGCATACATACAGGAGATAGCATCACGGTTGCTCCGGCTATGACGCTTTCAGACAAAGCGTATCAACGTATGAGAGATGATGCAATCACGATGATGCGTTCCTTAGGACATTTTTCTGGTGGATGCAATGTACAGTTTGCCTTAGATCCAGATACAGAAGATATCATAGCTGTAGAAATCAACCCTCGAGTATCCCGATCATCTGCCCTTGCAAGTAAGGCGACCGGCTATCCAATCGCCAAAATAGCCGCTAAATTGGCTATTGGATATACATTAGATGAATTGAAAAACCAAATCACTAAGACCACATCGGCATTTTTTGAGCCAACACTGGATTATGTTATAGTTAAGATGCCGCGCTGGAACTTTGAGAAATTTTATGGCGCTGACAAAACCTTAGGTCTCCAGATGAAGTCCGTTGGAGAAGTCATGGCCATAGGAAGAAATTTTTTAGAGGCACTTCAAAAAGCTTGTCAGAGCCAGGAAAATAACAGAGCAGGTCTTGGAGCAGATATGAAAGAATGGATACAAACGGATGATATACTTCGTCGGCTTGAAACGGTCAGCGACGATAGGATTTTCCGTTTAAAAGACGCACTTCGATTAGGTGTTCCGGAAAAAACCGTTCAAAAATTAACGAGAATTGACCCTTGGTTTATAAAACAAATCAAGCGATTGGTTAAATACGAAGATCAACTCATGAGGTACAATCTGCCTGAAGATATTCCAGATGATTTCTTAAAAGAATTAAAATCTGTTGGATATTCCGATGCTCAAATCGCTTGGGTACTTAGAATAAAAGAAGAAGTGGTAACGAAACACCGCTTAAGTCGCGGAATAACTCGTACTTTTAAAATGGTGGATACTTGTGCAGGAGAGTTTGAAGCACAAACACCTTATTTTTATTCTACATTCGAAACAGAAAACGAAAGTATTCCTTCCGATAAGAAAAAAATCATCGTTCTTGGATCTGGCCCAAACCGTATTGGACAGGGTATCGAATTTGACTATTGCTGTGTACATGGATTATTAGCCATTAAAGAGGCTGGTTATGAAGCCATCATGGTCAATTGTAACCCTGAAACAGTATCTACTGACTTCGATATAGCCGACAAATTATATTTTGAACCCGTATTCTGGGAGCATCTTGAAGAAATCATAGCATTAGAGAAACCCGAAGGTGTCATTGTACAGCTTGGTGGACAAACAGCGTTGAAATTGGCGGAAAAACTCCATAAAAGTGGTATAAAAATCATAGGTACAGACTATAACAATATGGATCTTGCCGAAGATAGAGGTCGCTTTTCCGATTTACTCAAAGAGCTCGAAATCCCTTATCCTGATTACGGTGTAGCAACCGAAGTGGAAGATGCCATTGTAGTGGCCAATCGAGTATCATATCCAGTACTAATACGACCGTCTTATGTATTAGGTGGACAGCGTATGCGTATCGTCATCAACGACCAAGAATTGGAGAAACATGTACTCAGTATCTTCAAGCACATGCCTGATAATAAGGTATTGATCGACCAATTTCTTGAGCGCGCTAAAGAAGCTGAAATTGATGCTATCTGTGACGGAGAAGATGTACATATCATGGGTATCATGGAACATATCGAGCCTGCTGGTATCCATTCGGGAGATAGTGCTGCCGTGCTGCCTACTTATTCTTTAAGTCCGGATGTAGTGGGGCAAATGGTGGATTATGCTCGTAAAATAGCCTTCGCCTTGAATATCAAGGGGCTGATCAATATCCAATTTGCCATAAAAAATGAAATCGTTTATGTCATCGAGGCCAATCCAAGGGCATCGAGGACTACGCCTTTTATTGCAAAAGCGTACCAAGTACCTTATCTAAAAATGGCGACACAAGTGATGTTGGGTACGCACAAAATAAGCGACTTCACGGTTAATAAACAACTTACAGGATTTGCGATAAAGGTTCCTGTATTTTCATTTGATAAATTTCCGGGCGTGGATAAAAATCTCGGGCCTGAAATGAAATCAACTGGAGAAATGATCTACTATATCAACGATATCTACGATCCATACTTCAGAGACTTAGATAGGAAAAGGTCTATGTTCTTGAGCAGATAATTTAGTTTGTAGGTGTATGGTTTAGGTAGTTGAATTATGTCAATTTACTATCATATACTGATATAAATAAAAAACGAAGTCATAAATTTATGACTTCGTTTTTTATTTGACCTACTTTCAAAAAAGGCTTATTGCTTGACAAACTTAGAGGACTGAACTCGCAATCCAGTGCGAAGCGTCACAATATACATACCAGCTTCAAGAGACGCTGTATTCAATTCATGTATAGGTTTTAGTTCATCTTGTTGATTCAATATCGTTTTTCCATTTATGTCTGTAATCGTTATAGAACCTAATTTACCTGAGAGATCTTCATTTATATTGAGCTTTAGACTTTGATTTGCCGGGTTTTCGATGATTGAAAACATTTGATTGGCAGCATCAAAATCAGCAACACTTACTAAGTTTCTCTTTCCATTGCTAAAGTAGGTTGCCCAACGTTGTGACCTCGTAAAAATAACGGGTGCTTCTGTTACTTCAATTTTATTTTGGTTCATCTTAGCTACCCCAACATTATATACACGATTATTGCCAAGATTGTCAAAGACTACCTTATCATCTTTTATAGAATAATTTGGAAACCCTAAATCATTATTCTCAAATATTAATCCTGTTTCCCCACGCTCGATATTTGCACCTAATATAGCCACTGAACCATCTTCATCTATAAAGTCAAAGGCAACAATGTATGGAGAGTTCTTTGAAAAAGACGGATTTCCGATACTTGTCCCTTGTGGTAATGATGAATATAGCTTTGATACTTCTCCCAATGAAAAAGTATTAGAAGCATTGTTCCACACCTTAATAAAGCTGATATCCCAATAGGTAATAGAACCTGAAGTGTTAGATTTAATTTCGTTGAGAGCATCATATATGATATGTTCGCCAGACAAATCAAATTCCATAGCATCAGCATATTGAACATCACCAGTTTTTACACCTGAAGAATACGTAGGATTGTACAATTCAAATTCATTCTGAATAACACCATTTGGGCCAAAATAGAAAACATAAAGATTATTTATCTCTTCGTCAATAAGTGCAGCTATTTTACTTCCATCTTTTGAAATGATCACATTACGCCATACTGCATCATTACTCAATATCTGAGGACTTGTCGCCTCTCCCTTTTGCCAGTCGATTGCGATAATATACATCCTTTTGTCATTGGCTATATATACGATCTCGCTACCATCATCAGAGACACTTGGCTTAGAGATGATCGTTTGATTCGATAATTGAGCAATTTGACTTCCTTTGTCATCTAACAAAAATAAACCTCTGTTGTCTGACCCCGTAGTCAAAACAAATTCTTGACCTGGATTTTCATTGATATCCGTCTCGTAGTTTCCACCTTGATCTCCCAAGATACCCACTTCATCAAAAGCCTTTTGGGCAGCACTTACTTCTGCTTGACCATATAGATCAGAAGCTGCTTTGATAACAGCAACTCTACAGTCAACAAACTTAGATGATTTAGTAAGATATTGAATCAATGCACGATAATAAACTTGTTCAGCTTTGTCCTTTCCTATAGCTGTAGCAAATTTAAAAAAAGCATAGTTCGGAATACCACTATTGATGTGAACACCACCGTTGTCCTGTGTTCCTTGGTATCTTTCACTATAGTGTCTTGGTTGCCATCCTCTATTGAAATCATTGGTTTGAGCACCATTGTGTGGATCTGACATATCCCTCAACGCTCCTGAAGGAAACGCTGATCTTTTGACCACATCTTCGCCGATTTTCCAATCTTCTCTGTCTATCATCGAGCCAAACACATCTGCAAAAGACTCATTTAATGCGCCAGATTCGCCTTGGTATTCTAAGTTTGCTGTGCTTTGGATCACACCATGTGACATCTCGTGACCTGCTACATCTAAACCTTTTGCCAACGGATCAAAAGCAGAGTCTCCATTTCCGTAAAACATGGCTTGACCATTCCAAAAAGCATTACCCATAGATCTTCCGTCTTCATCTGCTACATTTATAAAGCCTATGATATTTCCACCACTACCGTTGATAGATCGTCTGTTATAAGTGTTTTTGAAGTATTCAAACGCTTTCCCACCGTTGTAATGTGCAGAAACGGCTGTTTTGTCATTCCACTGATTATTATTGGACTTAACATGGTCATAGTTAAAGCTGCTTGTAGCAGGCGATGTATTAAACGCATTGATCGTCCATATCACACCATTTGGGTTATTGGGCATACTACTACCAGATTGTGAAAAGATATCTCTCGCCGCATCTATCAGAAAGTATGAAGCACCTACTTGATAGGTATTTATCTGCCTATTGATATTAAATAAATCCAAAGCTGTAGCAGTTACTGCGCCATCTAAAAGCACTTGTTTTTCTGTTTCTAATGCTTCATGACCATGTGTACAGGCTGTGCCGTCGGTATGAATATGATTGTGAAATTTACACATACTTTCGTACTTATTGATGACAGCACCGGTTTGGGCATCAACAAAATATTCCCAACGGTCAATAAGATTTTTATAAACGATATAGTGATAAGCAAGTATAAAACGGTCTTCAAAAGGATAAACAACTAAAGCTGATTGTGTCTTCATATCGCCAAATTGCTCCATGTCACGCTCGTATATGACCTGCTTGCCTACGTTTTCGGTAACGATAGCTTCTCCCGCTGCTATGCTTAATGCCGGTTCTACATTATCCAGTTCAAAACTTGGATAATAACTTCCGTTCAGAAATTCTATTTTATTGTCTCTTCCATGCAATACTACTTCACCACCATATACAGGAACATCTTGGTACATCTGTTGCATACGGATGTGCTTCATGCCTATTTCGTCTATCTCTTCTGATTTGAATGCAAATTCAGATTCAGGATTTTTAATTTTCATCGCTGGTGCGGCAGCTTTGAGATATTCAGTAGCTACTTCTGTTGTGCTTCTATTGGCAGATGAAGTATTTGGTAATGTACCTTCAATGTAGGTTGGTACCTGCCATTTGTTCAAAAAGCCCAACTTCAATCCACTTTTGAGGTTATTCATCGGCATCGTATTCATGGGTTTATACTCTACCTGAACAATTCTCGACGGATCCATTTGAGTTATAGCCGATTTATCTTTGATATCAAATTTTTGAACGCTGATTTTTTCCTTTGGAAAATCGATTTTTTTCATTTGAGCGTGGGTGTTGCCCAATAAAAAAATCATAAAAAACGATAGCAGTAAAGTTCTGATTTGCATATTACTCTGATTGTATTCTAAATATTAAAAAATTAATGTTGTGCTTCTTTAGGTGCAAATTTGGATGCAACCTCTAATAAAATATTGTAAAAAACTGAAAGATTTTGATTGTCTAAAGGACTGCGACCCCATTTCAACGTATGATTCGAATCTTTGGATTTCATTTCCAGAAAATAATATCTATTACCTGGCTCGTTCAAATCCAACGATTTAAGACCCAAATCATCGTAATTAGAAAATATCTGTGACGTAATTTTTTTATCAACCTTTCCCAATAAGGTATTTTGTTCATGATCTGCAAGGTATAAATCACCTTTATTGGTCAGATAATACGTCTTAACTTGACCTGTAAATCCACCGCCATTACCAAAAACAATGTAAGGCGACTCGAACGTCTCAGGATTAAAGACTTTTTCCTTTGTTTTACATGACATCATCGCTGCTAAAAAACTGACAAAAAGTAACAATTTAAAACTTTTCATTTGAATATTTTCTCAACATAAGACACTGTAATCTATCGTTTTGTTTCAGGATTTCAGCATTTTATGTAATTATTTTAGAAATACCTTTCGCTATACAAAACCTAAATTAAAGTATCACAACTTAAACCCTGCTTCTCGACTTATCTCCAACATCCTATCGATACACACCTTGCCTTGTTCCATGACCCATGGTTCCATCTTGATTTCAGGCAGTTCGTACTTCATACTTAAGTACAATTTTTCGAGTGTATTGAGTTTCATGTGTGGACACTCATTGCAAGCACAGTTGGAAGTAGGTGGGGCAGGAATGAATGTTTTATCCGGAGACGCTTTTTCCATTTGATAAATGATACCTGGCTCGGTCGCTACGATAAAGCTTGTCGCCTCATTATCCTTTGTATAGGCTAATAATTGCGAAGTAGAACCTATAAAATGCGCCATATCCAGAATGTGTGTTTCACACTCGGGATGTGCGATCATTTTAGCTTCTGGATGACGAATCATGAGTTTGGTTATCTTCTCATTGGAAAATATCTCATGAACCATACAGGCACCATTCCACAATATCATCTCTCTACCTAATTTCTTATTGAGATACGCACCCAGGTTTTTATCCGGAGCAAAGATGATGCCTTTATCAGCTGGAATACTATTGACTACTGCTTCGGCATTGGTAGAAGTACAACAGATATCCGTCAATGTTTTCAATGCGGCTGAGCAGTTGATGTAGCTGACGACCACATGATCCGGATGTTTGTCTTTAAATAATTTGAATAACGGAGCAGGGCAACTGTCTGACAAAGAACAACCCGCTTTCAAATCAGGAAGTACTACTTTTTTATTTGGATTGAGCATCTTAGCTGTTTCTGCCATAAAATGTACGCCGGCAAATACGATCAAATCTGCATCTGTACTCTCAGCTTTCTGTGCCAGACCAAGACTATCTCCAATATAATCTGCTACATCCTGAATCTCTGATTCTTGGTAATAGTGGGCGAGAATTATAGCGTTTTTCTCTTGTTTCAACTTATTGATCTCCTCGATTAAATCAAGTGTTGGATCTATATCTACATTCAAGTAGCCCGTATTATCAAGATTTTCAATGGCTGTTTCCAAAACCGTATTTGTCATATCTACATATTTTAATGATTCTTACACAATGTACCAATTATTGCTCTATGGTGCTTATCAGCCCGTAATGGTCAGAAAATTTATCCTTAATGATATCCAGCGTTGCCACCTGCATGGATTTATCCACAAAGATATAATCTATGCGCAATAAAGGAATGCGTCCACCATACGTCGTACCGATACCCATACCGCGTTCGCGGAATGCATCCTTTCCATATTCTGACAATACATGGTAAGTATAAGACTGTGGCGGATCGTTTAAGTCACCAGCAAGGATAACTTTATGAGGACTCTTTTGAATGTGAGTAGCTATCTTTTCTACCTGACGACTTCGCTGGAGATGTCTGTTTTTATATTTTCGCATCATCCCTTTGATATCATACCAAGCTTGCTTTTGATTCAATTCCGGATGTACCGTAAAATTATCGGCATCTTTACTGATTTGATTGGATTGAAGATGAAAACTATATACTCTGTAGGTTTGCTTTTCTATACGAATATCTGCCCATAAACATGAATTGGTTATCGTTCCAAAATCTATCTCTCCCTTGTCAACTATAGGAAAACGAGACAAAATGACAGCACCTTTATTTTTAAAATACATGTGATGCTTTGGAAAAGTGCTTTTCAAGATGTCTCTCGCATAATCGCCTACTTCTTGAATACAAAAAATATCGGTTTCTTTATATTTTTGTAAAAATTCAATAAAGATATCCTTTTTGATTTTTCTTTGTTCGGCATTCTTCTCATAACCGTAAAGGGCATTACTGATATTATAAGTCATCAATGTGATCGCTGTATCACTGTGCTCTATCTTCTGGCTATTAAACCCAACAAAACCCTTTACCTGATTCCATCCAATCAAAATACATATAAGAGAAACTAATGCAAACTTTGGCTTTTGAAACAACCAAAACAGAATAAATAATATATTGATGATTAAAAATACAGGATAAAAAAGCCCAAAAAATGATATCGTCCAAGTCAATTCAGGGTCTATACCTGGAGCAAGATAAGCCAATAGGATTGCTGCCGCAAAACCCAGATTAATCATCAATATCAGTTTTTCGATATACTTCAATGGCTACTTTTTACTGGCTAAATATAAGGTTTCCTTTTCTTCATCTGTCAAACTATCATATCCATTAGCTTTTATTTTCTCTAATATCATATCTACCTGCAACTCTAAATTCACTTTTTCGACAGTGTGCGTTCGCTCTTTTAACCTTGTAGATTTATGTGATATTCTCAAATTGGACGTTTGCTTAGCGGGCTTTTTCTTGTTAAGTATTTTATACTTGTTAAAATCGAACAATGCTGATAAATCTGTACCATTGCGGAGTAGCCAAACATATAAAATGCCAAATAATGCTCCACCAAGATGTGCTATATGACCACCAGCATTGGATGAACTGGCTGTATTGATAAAATCAAAAAACAAAATGGCTAATCCAATATATTTTATTTTGACACGACCTAATAAAACCAACTGCATTTCATAATCCGGTGCTGTAATAATCGCTGTAAATACGATAGCTAATGCCGCTGCTGAAGCTCCAAGTGCCATACTTCCAGCCATGGTTGACCATTGAAAAAAAGCCAGAAAAAACAAAGCTCCAACAAGACCACCCATGATATAAACCGGTAAAATTCGTCTATCTCCCAATAAGTCACCTGCTATATTCCCAAACCAATATAGTACGAGCATATTGAATGCTACATGCCAGAATCCGTCATGAAGAAAAAAATGCGTCAGGATAGTCCAAGGTCTATGCAACAATACAGTCAGGTCTCCCGGCAATGCTAAATATGGTAAAACAGATGTTACATAAATATCAGGCATGAATGCTTTAATCAATGCCATGACAATATACACACCGACATTGATGATAATCACTTTAGTCAGCATACTACCATAGTCAAAAGCTGCTTGTATTTCCCTGAAAATGGACTTAAACATCTCCTTTGCTGTTTATTGAAGATTTTGCATTTTCCAATACCTTATCATTATAAATCCTAAGATAGCTCCACCAATATGCGCAAAATGTCCTATTCCTTGCTGAGTACCCGAAAATCCATAATACAACCCTAACCCGATTAATCCCAAGGCCATGTATTTGGCTTTAATCGGTATCGGAGGAAAGAGCAACATCAACTTGATATTAGGAAACATAGTAGCAAAAGCCGCTAACACACCATAAGTCGCACCAGAAGCTCCGACCATCATTCCACCTGATAAAAACATTTGTGCCATAGAAGCAAATAATCCGCACACTATGTATAATATAAAAAATCGCTTCGGTCCAAGGCTGGTTTCTACCCAAGGTCCCAGCATATATAACCCAAGCATATTGAAAAGTAAATGCATTTCATTGCCATGCATAAACATGTGGGTGATGATTTGTATTGGTTCAAACTTATAGACAATTCCATCGTGCAAATACTCTTGTCCGGGAGATACCAACGTGAAAAACCGGTCAATACCGGGAATCGGAATCAAATATTGTACCGCAAAAAAAACGATAACATTAATAATAATTAGATTCTTTACGACTTCTGTAATTCTAAGCATCAGCTATATAAATTATGAATTAAAACGTTTAAACAACTCATCATGTTCTATAATGATATAACATTTTTTACCTCTCGGTGTAGTATGTGGCATTTTACAGGCAAAAAGTTGCTCTGCCAAGGCTACCATTTCTTCTTTGGCGAGCTTCTTACCTCTTTTTATACAGGAAGACGTAGCCATAGAACGAGACAAACTATCTTCAATGTCAAGCCCTGAATCTTTATTTTCAATAAAAGTGTGGATGATGTCATTGACCAAGGCAGAGATGTCCGTATTGGCTTCCAAACCTACAGGCGTACCGTGAACGATAAATGTATGATGACCAAAGTCTTCCATTTCAAAACCAAGATTATTGACCGATTCCAGGATTTCCTTTAACACAATACTTTTGTCCGGCGTTAATTCTAATGTGCGTGGAAAAAGCTCCTTCTGTGTTGCCGCATTGCCTTTTTGCAATAAACTCAAATATCTCTCGTACAAAATACGTTCGTGTGCAGACTGTTGGTCGATCAGCATCAAACCGGATTTAGACTGTATGACGATATATTGACCATTTAGCTGTAAAATATCTCTTATACCGTGCTCGAGATTACTCGCTTCGTGGTCTGACAATCCAAAAGCTTCGTTTTCTAAACTACTTACATCGACTTTGTTTTCTGTACTTACTTGTTGTAAGCCTTTATATACTTCAAACCACTCGTCTGTATGTTTTTTTTTCGGGTTTTGCCCAAATGATTGTCCGCTAAACATTCCACCAGATGATGAAGCCGGCGTATCACCGCTGTGTTGTGATTTATCCGGATTTCCGGAATGTCTGCCAACAAAATTTGTATCTGTACCGAAATCCAACGACGATCCCACGTGATACTGACCTAAACTATGACGCAAGCTCACACGCAGATAATTATATATCAGCCGTTCATCCTCAAACTTGATTTCTGTTTTGGTAGGATGGACATTAATGTCAATATGTGCCGGATCTATTTCTAAAAACAAAAAATAGGTTGGATACATATCTTTAGACACCATATCATCATAAGCCGAACGCACAGCATGATTGAGATAATGGCTCTTTATAAACCGATTATTGACAAATATAAATTGATCACCCGCAGTTTTACGGGCTAATTCTGGTTTACCTGTAAATCCTGTGATCGCTACAACTTCCGTTTCTTCATTGACTGGAACTAATTTTTCGTTGATATTTTTACCAAAGATACTTACGATTCGTTGCTTGAGATTGCCTTTCGGCAAATGGTAAACCTCATTTCCATTGTGATCCAATGAAAAAAATATCTCTGGATGCGCTAAGCTTACTCTATGAAATTCGTCCAGAATATGCTTCATCTCAACCGGATCTGATTTTAAAAATTTGCGTCGTGCCGGAACATTATAAAATAGGTTTTTAACCGTAATCGTCGTACCCTGCATTGCCTGAACTTTTTCAGATTTAACAATCTGAGATCCTTCATTGATGTATCGATGACCCACTTCTTCTTGTTCAGTTTTCGTTATCATTTCTACATGTGCAATAGCCGCAATTGATGCCAAAGCTTCTCCTCTGAAACCAATCGTTTTTATGGAAAATAAATCATTGGCAGAAGTTATCTTGGACGTTGCGTGCCTTTCGAATGACATCCGAGCATCTGTTTCGGACATGCCTTTTCCATTGTCAATGACCTGAATCATCGTTTTTCCGGCATCTTTGATGATGAGTCGAATTTGTGTACTGCCTGCATCTACCGCATTTTCTATCAGCTCTTTGACCACCGACGCAGGGCGTTGGATCACTTCTCCTGCAGCAATCTGGTTGGCTATACTGTCCGGCAATAATTTTATAATATCAGACATGTTTTATTGACGATTTACGATTTTTGATTTTGGTAGTTAGGTTGTTGGCGTATTAGCGTGTTAGGTTTATAATTCCTAACTACCCAACGCGCCAAAGTGCTAATGACCTAAAGATTTACACCCTTACACATTTAAACCAATATAGTGTGAAACATGACAAACCAACAACCATTAACCGACAACCAATTACACCAATTAAGGCAAATTACACCTTTAAACTTTTACACGCTTAAACCAATTTACGCATCAATATTAGCGTATCTTGCATTTTCTTCGATAAATTGTCTTCTTGGTGGCACTTCATCTCCCATCAGCATACTGAATACCCTGTCTGCTTCTACAGCATCATTAATGGATATTTGTTTCAATATACGATGATTAGGATCCATCGTCGTTTCCCACAATTGCTCAGCGTTCATCTCTCCCAATCCCTTATATCGTTGCGTCTTAATGCTGGTATCCTCCTTTCCATTGGAGTAGGTTTCGATCGCTGTTTGACGTTCTTCATCATTCCAACAATAAACAAAATTCTTACCTTTTCTGACTTGATATAATGGTGGAGAAGCGATATATATGAAACCTTGTTCAACCAATGGTTTCATATATCTGAAGAAAAAGGTCATAATTAGTGTGGCGATATGGCTGCCATCCACGTCGGCATCACACATGATCACAATCTTATGATAGCGAAGTTTATCTATATTCAAGATCTTCTCACCGTCTTTTTCTTCTATACTAACACCTAAAGCAGTGAACAAATTTTTAATTTCTTCATTTTCATATATTTTGTATTCCATTGCTTTCTCCACGTTAAGGATTTTACCTTTCAGCGGCAAAATAGCCTGAAAATTCCTGTCTCGTCCCTGCTTGGCTGTTCCTCCTGCTGAATCTCCCTCTACTAAGAATATCTCTGATTCGGCAGGATCTTTGGATGAACAATCAGATAGTTTTCCAGGCAACCCTGTTCCGGTAAGAACATTTTTACGCTGTACCATTTCTCTTGCTTTCCGTGCCGCATGACGAGCTGTCGCAGCAAGGATTACTTTGTCTATGATACGCTTAGCCATGATTGGATTTTCTTCCAGATATGCTTTCAACACATCGCCGACACAACGAGACACGATACCGGTTATTTCCGAGTTTCCGAGTTCGCTTTTTGTTTGTCCTTTAAATTGTGGTTCAGGTACTTTTACTGATACTATCGCAGTAAGACCTTCTTTAAAGTCTTCGCCCGCAATCTCTATTTTTACCTTTGAGAATAGTCCGTTATCATCACCATACTGCTTAAAAAGACGTGTGATTGCCCTTCTAAAACCAGCGACGTGTGTTCCACCTTCGCGGGTAGCAATGTTATTAACATAAGAAAAAATATTTTCTTGGTATCCAGTATTATATTGCATCGCTACTTCAACCTCGACATTTTCTTCCTTTCCAGTCACATAAATAGGCTCCTCTATCAAAGGTTGACGGGTTTCATCCATGTATTTGACAAACTCTCTCAAGCCGCCTTCTGAATGGAAATCAACACGCTTGAATGAGCCTTCTTCATCAGTCTCTCTTTCATCTGTCAACGAAAGATACAATCCTTTATTCAGATAAGCAAGTTCTCGCATTCTTTGACTAAGGGTTTGAAAACTAAATATAGTCGTTTCAAAAATCGTTTCATCGGGCTTGAAAGTGATAACCGTTCCTCTTTTGTCAGCATCGCCGATGACTACTACTTCGCTTGTTGGGATACCACGGCTGTATTCCTGCTGAAAATGTTTTCCCTCTCTGAATACTTCTGCCTTGACATAATCGGAAAGCGCATTCACACAAGAGATACCCACACCGTGCAAACCACCCGAAACCTTATAGGTGTTTTTATCGAATTTACCACCTGCGTGCAATACCGTCATCACGACTTCCAAAGCTGATTTCTGCAATTTCTCGTGCATACCCGTAGGGATACCTCGACCATTATCCGTGACTGTGATAGAATTATCTGCGTGTATGATCGTATCAATATGGCTACAATGTCCAGCAAGGTGCTCATCTATAGAGTTGTCTATAACCTCCCATACCAAGTGATGAAGTCCTTTGGAATCCGTACCACCGATATACATCGCTGGTCTTTTTCTTACGGCTTCTAATCCTTCTAATGCCTGAATATTATCGGCACCGTAATCGTTATTCTGTAAATTTTTATTATCTTCCATTTGTGAAATTATACGCTAAAAAACGCTTTTTTTATTAGGTTTGCAAAGATACGGAATTAAATACTATTCTCAAAGGAAATACCTTTAAACCTAAACGAAACAACTAAATATATACGAAATACTAAATTGACCCACATCATTCAATAACAACAATCCATTATAACTATTTTCTAAAATTATATGGACGATATAATAAATTTAATCGAAAAGAGTAGATCTCTTACTCTGTCATTAATTTCTATTGCTATCAAGAAGCGTCACAGACCCAGAGTATTCGATTTCCTTACCATCTATAAACAATGCTTTCGCATAATAAACATACACGCCAGGATTCATTTTTCTTCCCGAAAATGTTCCGTCCCATCCGTCTGTTCCTGCGGGATCGGGTACATAATTTTCTTTCAAAAATATGTTGTTGCCCCAACGGTCATAGATAGCGAAAGCAAGTATCCTTTCTACACCAATACCTGTTACGGCTTGGAAATAATCATTGTAACCGTCATCATTGGGTGTAAATACATTGGCAAAGTAAACATTTCGTACTTCTCTGACTCGAATCAAAATCTCATCGCTGCCTGTACATCCGTTTATGTCGGTAACAGTTAGATGATAGGTCGTTGTGACTGGCGGATTCATTTCTACATCTGTACATGCAGTATTGAGACAAGTTATATAGTCATTTGGTGTCCAAACGGCACTGCTTACTCCTACCGGAGAATCAATAAACGGTATGATCTGTGGTGTTGGCAATCCAAGTTGGATATCTTTATCTTCTCCGAGTTCTACTCGTATAGGATCGGGCTGACTGATCATGATGACCGTATCAATAGAGCATCCTGCGGAATCTATTAAACTGATAAAATACTGTCCTGCAAATACAGTAACACAACTATCTATTGGATATCTTCTACCATTATTTATTTGGAAAGTATAAGCATTTCCTGTACCACCTGTCAGATATTCAATGCCTAAACAAGTGCTACTTCCAAAACAAATTGGCTCAACAGGTGTACGCACTTTTCCATTCAAAGGCACCGGTGCTGTCAATGTATGGCAATAGGTAGCCGAACAACCTTGATTGTCTGTTACGGTAGCGCAATATGTTCCTGGCAAAAGATTAATGGCAACGTTCCCATCAGTAGCAACTCCTGACTGCCACGTTATGTCTTTAACTCCAGGATTTCCTCCTCTGGTCGCTAATGCAATACGTCCGTTATCCGTATTATTACAATCAAGTAGTACGGATCTGGCATTATCTAAAGATACTTCAAGGAGATCTGGTTCTACTAAAGTAAATGTAATCTCCTGCTCGCAATTGTTATTGTCGCTAATCGTTACCGTATAAGTACCTGCACCCAAACCATTGATTTGTTGTGATTGTGAGCCAGTATTCCACATATATCTAAATCCTATGCCTGTTCCTCCTCTTGCTTCTACTTCAACTAAACCATTTGTATCACCAAAGCAATTCGGACTTATGACATTTGTTCGACTTGGGTCAAGTTCGAGGATTGGGTTGGTGTCAATCGTAAAGTGTACCGTATCTGATTCACAACCACCAAATTTACCTACAACCCAGCCTGGTCCTGCCGGTAAGTCAACTGCAAATAGCCCAACGGATCCTGAACTCCATACATACGTAAAATTGGTCGGTCCATTGAGTATAACCGCTTGTCCGTCATTGGCTCCGAAACAACGTACTCTCCTTAAATCCGGCGCACCAAATTCGATTTTATCAGGCTCTGTCAATACGATTTCATGCTCGCTTTCACAACCTGTATCAGACGTTAATTTAAGAATATATGTACCGGCTTTGGTTGTGATGATATTGTCATTGTCCAATACTTGGTTCGTAGCTTTATCTCTCCATTCGAAGGTATAGCCTGATACTGTTCCATTGACTGAAGCAGTGATCGTTCCCTCTTCATTGTGACATAAGATAGGGTCAATATTCGTGATGATCGTTAATTCCGGTGCATCTTGTATCGTAAATGATCTTGGATTGCTACTACAGCCAAATTCGTCTTTAACCTCTACAGAATAACTGCCCGGAGGAAGATTATTGATCGTTGTCGTGCCACCTCCTATTGTATTGCCGTTACTGTCTTTCCATTCTACTGTGAACATAGGTATTGTCCCACCAGAAGCAACTACTTCTACTGTCGCACTACCATCTGTCCTACCTCTACAGCTCACATCATTACTTGAAATAGATATAGCCAATGATCCATAGTTATTGATTTCAAAAGACTTTGATGTAGAACAATTGTTTACGTCTGTAACTGTCACAACAAATGTACCTCCCATGTCGATTTCTTCGATAAGGTTTACATTACCATGACCCGTACTCCAAGTATAGGTATAAGTGCCCGTACCACCTGTCGGGTTCAATGTTATCGATCCTCTATCGTTACAATCCGGCTGTATTACGACATCATTTAAGTCTATCGGACCCGGATCTCGGATTTCAAATGTATATGGTTGTACACACCCATGACTGTTTCTGGCTGTAATCATATATATGCCCGGTTCGAGATTCATCGCTATGAATGAGCCACCCGAATTTCCTGTATTTCCACTTGGTATATTGGGATCTGGAACGTAAGTAAACCCAAATCCTCTATCTGGTCGCAACCGTATAAAACCATCATTCATACCATGGCATGATATATCTCTAAATTCCTCAATAGTAAAACCAAATGGTTCTGATATCGGCATTGTAATTGTTTTATCTACCCTACAGGCTAATGAATCCTGCACACTTACTCTTATCGAACCGTCCGGCAACCTCGTAACATCGAATGGACTTATAAACTTACTTGGAGCATTAATGCCATTTATAATATATTGATAGCTTCCATCACTAAATGGAGTACCTCCCGTTACATTGGATATGGTAATCACACCAGTTCTCACTTCTTGACAAGCGGTAGAATCCGCTATGGCAACATCAAATTTTAATGTATCAGCTTTTAAGTCAAAAGTTCGGATGACTTCGCATCCATTAAAATCTGATACCGTTACCGTATAAATTCCTGGTAACAATGTAGCATTATTACTTACGTTACTTACATAGTTAGACCACTCATATTGGTATGGTGGTAAACCGCCGCTTGCATTGACCTCTATTCGACCATTTCTCCTATAAAAACATGTCGGATCTATGACTGTTTCGGTTACAACTACTGGCTGACCACTGCTGATCGTAAAATTATTATTGACACTATTACCACTTGCATCTGTGATAGTCAATGTATAAGTGCCCATTGGGAGATTATCTACTTTTGCCCTTTCTCCGTCTGCGCTCAATATCCCTGATACTCCACTTGGTGTGATCGTATAGGTATATGGTGGTGTACCTCCGGCTGCATAAAATGTTACACTACCACCATTTGCTGTATTGTCTTCATCTGCATCACAATGCTTGATAAATGACTGGAGCGTATTCGATACAATGGTGATCGTTCCTATCATAGAGTCAACTTCATCCATACATTCTCTTACGCCTTGGTCGTCTTCTCTACATATCTCGATATCAAGCAATAAATTATTGATGTAAATCGGCGAAATATTTCCAGGATTGCCAATGATTTCAAAACAAAGTGTAAACAATAGCGACCCGTCAGGCAAAGTGGCTGATGGCGATTTATCCCAAACGCATTTTATATAACCATTGTCTTTAGTAGCCAAGTTAAAATTACTATTGTCTATATCCGGATATAGATCTGAAGTCGAAAAATCAATAGGTGTGATCGGCCTAACGATGGTACCATTGTATGAGATATTGAACTGCATAGAACTGATATCTGTGAAATTTTCCACCCTTATATCTAAACACACCACATCTCCCTTCATCCCTGTGGTACTACTTATATTAAATTTTAATAAAGGCTGAGCCATAGCTTGTATGCTCAGGAATAATATAATCAATGTTTTATACAAAGTACTTTTTTGAAATATCATATTCTGAAAGTAATTTTACTAATGGATAATCCGTATTCTTAAAAAATTGCGCAAAGGTAACTATAAACAAACATAATTATCAGATTTCTTATTGTGTTAACAGTTAAATGATTTGTTAACCAACACAACTATCTATATAGCATTATCTTTGTCTTAAAGTCAGGGTGGGAAATCGACCTAAATTACGCCGCAAAGTTAGTCAAATATTGCTATTTTTAAGCATCATTCAAAAAAAATAATTATATTTTTTTAAGTAATATTTACTAATCATTTTTCTATTGTTACAATGATAATAGTCCCAATTTAGTACTATAAGTGACTATTTTCAATAAAACCATAAAAAAATTACTATTATTTCGAATAATTTCAAGATTTTTATTTACATTTGCAACTAATTCATAAGGATGGATAATCTTTTTAAAAATTTAAAAATTTAAAATCATGAAAAATTGTTTTAAATCGAAGTTTGGAAGCATGCTTTTACTATTATATGTGTTTGGCATGAATTTCTTTCTAACAAATTCAGTTTTAGCCTTTGGCAATAATGTGCACAATACAACGACAGTTGCATCTTTAAATTGTGATGTACAAGCCGATTTCAAATACGAAATCTATGAAAACACGGTAGTGCTCTATGCTTGGAGCAACGACAGGCTTAACATCGATCAATATCTTTGGGAGTTTAGCGATAGATCGAAAGCTGCCGGAAAGGAAATAAAAAAAGAATTCAGAAACCTTACTGATGTAAAAATTTGCCTTACCGTTATACGCCCAACAAGCAATAATGAAGATAGCAGGTCATGCAGCGAACAAGTATGTAAAACTATAAATGTAAGGGATACTGAGGATCCATGCAATATCAAAATAGACTTCAGACATGAAGTAAATGGTGGCATAGTAGTATTTAAAGCCTGGTCAGATAATCAATCCAGAACTGATAGGTATGTTTGGGAATTTGAAGACGGAACAAAAATCGCAGGTCCTGATGCTAAAAAAGAATTTAACAGAAATGGTGAATATAAGGTATGTCTTACTTTGTATAAATCATTAAACAACACAGATACACGTTCATGTTCAGAAAAAATATGTAAGGTTATCAAAATATCTGATGCAGAAAATCCGTGTGGTATCCGAGCTGACTTTGACTTTAGAGTCAATGGTGGTATCGTAACTTTCCACGCCAAATCCAATGAGCCCAATAATAATGACAGATATATCTGGGATTTTGACGATAATACACGTACAGATGGTAAAGAAACAAAAAAACAATACCAAAAAAATGGATCTTACGAAGTATGCTTGACCGTAGTAAGACCGAATAGAAATATAGGAAGTAATACAAGTATCTCCAGAACATGTACATATAAAGTCTGCAAAAAAATCAGAATAACAGATGCTGATAATTATTGTGGTCTTGAAGCCGATTTCAGAATGGACGTTTCCGGTAATGTAGTATATGCCATAGCAAAATCATCAGCAGGTGACAGAGCAAAATACTCATGGAAAATCAGTGACGGAACAAGTCATTCCGGCAAAGAAATCAAGCATCAGTTGCGTAGAGACGGCACTTATGAGTTATGTCTTACGGTGACTACAGAAGGTAACTCTAATACTGCCAGACCATGTTCTACTACTATCTGTAAAAGATTTGTAATTGGAGAACCTGTCTTGACAAATGATTGCGAGATCCGTGTGGATTTTGATTTCCAACAATCAGGTAATACATTTGCATTCTTTGGCAAAAGCAACGCCGATGAAGCAGAATACCACTGGACGATAGAAGGTGCAACGGAGTCATCTTACATAGGACAAAGTTTCCGCACAGCATTTAGAGTTCCGGGAGTTTATAAAGTTTGCTTGACCGTATCCAGCAGAGAATTGGGATGCAGAGAGCAAGTTTGTAAAAGAATCGTTGTTGGAAGAAACAGCGAAATTATATCACCAAATCCGGTAACAAATCAATTCAGAATAGTAGCAGATCAGGATATTACTTCATATAAAATCATTGACGCAGCACAAGGTGTCGTAAAAGAAGGAAGTATATTTGGTCAGGATGCTACGGTTGATCTTAGCGAACTACGTTCAGGTGTGTATTTCGTACATATCAGCTATGATGATGGTACAACGTCTATCCAAAGAGTTGTGAAGCAATAGTTTTTTAATTGAAAATTGAAAATGATTAATTCATAGTTAATTTTTAAACTTCTTATACAATATATCAGCAGCCGTTCAGGATTTTATCTTGGCGGCTTTTTTTATTCCTTAGAAACCCTACTTCTTCCTTTTCTTTTCAAAAAAACGGGTCAACAGTTGGGCGCATTCATCGTGTTTGATGCCGTATTCGAGTTTGGTTGATGGGTGTAGTAGTTCTTTGCCATATCGCATAAAGCCTCTTTTCTCATCGCTGGCACCATAGACGATTCTTGAGATTTTTGACCAATATGTTTGATATGAGAGCCTGTTTGATTGCGGCACTATACAAAATCAGGTGGCAGATAGGGTTATTGTTCAAACAAGTGAAACAAAATTTTCCATTGAAATATTTTCCTGGAGATAACGAAAACACTGTCAAAACTCAGATTTTCTGTGTGTTAATGGTCAATCTTCTAATGGCCGTCATCAAAAAGACATTAAAACGCCATTGGGTATTTTCAAATTTGGTAAGTTTTTGAAAAATCCCGAAAAAGATTAGATTATAGACAAAGACGACGGCATACAATTATCCTTTTTTATATCAATCAAAACCTTTAAGCACTACAGAATACATTGATCTCAGCTTCTCATGTGAAGGATACGTATTTGAAAAGAAAAAAAATCTTTTTATTTTTGGTTACCATATTTGATTATCTTTGTGTTTTTAAAACCAATATCACGGTTTAGATTTTTTTTTAAATACTATAACACAATTCAGTCATGAATTTTTTTCCTTTCCTGATTGCCTTTGTTTTTTTATTTCAATTTTCCCTCTTGACTGGGCAGAAGATAGAGGGTTATGTTTACATTGATTTAAATAAATCGCAGGAGTATGATAGTGGTGATAAACTTTGGACAGAGCCGGTAATAATTCAACTCTATAGCGGTTGTACAGATGGAACACTTATATCCTCTACGACTACAAATAATGCCGGTTATTATTCTTTTGATGTTGCAGAAGGAGAATATTCTGTTCAAATTGATTTAGCGAATAATCCCTATAGTATTGTAAATAATTTAATTGATAATCAATGTTGTATTGAAATATCGGGTACTTCACAAAATGGAATTTGTAATTATGGTATGCTTATTCCGCATTGTATAGAAGAAGAGTACTCTCTGTGTTCATTAGCTATGAATAGTCCTATTTTAGATTTAAGAGAAATTAGTGATGTACCTTGCAGACAATTGCCGGGGCAAAATGGTTCCTGGAGTGGATTGTCTCATTGTAATGGCACTTATGAAAATACGGCATTTATTGGATTTGTAGCCGGTAGTGGTAATTATTCCTTTAATATTCAAGTGTTCGCTTGTGCAGGATTGGGTGTACAATATGGGATAATGGATGCCTGCAATCCCGGAGGCTCACAGGTCGTGTGCGAAGGGGTAGCAATGGATGGAACGATATCCATTGATGGGAATCTTTTAGAACCATGCAAGACTTATGTATTGTGGCTGAACGGTTATAAAGGTTCAGTATGTAGTTTTTTTGCTTCTACTACCGGTTTTTTTCAAAAATGTGACCCAATAGTCCCTGTTGATTTAAGTCTGAAACTGGCTTGTGATACTTCATGTAATCAAAATTTTGCGAAAGCTGTCCAGACTATTTCTCCTAAAGATTTAAGCAATATTCATGCATTTGATTGGTCGGTAAGCAACCCGGATACATCATTTACCGCATCAACTACTATTCCGAAATTAGACGTGACTAACCTGAGACCAGGAGCATACAATATCTGTATTATGATACAATCCATACCGAATCATCAGCCTGTCAACTATTGTAAAAGCATAACCATACAGCCTGACTACTCGGTAGTGCTTAATACCTTTACGCTATGTGAAAAAGAGTTGCCCTGGTTTGGAGCGAAAGACGGTAACGGAGCTAATCTTTTGGATGAATTTGGCAATCACTGGCGGTGGTCAGAAGGGCCGGTTATATGGACAGACTTAACACCTGATGCTGATAATATTTTTATAAATAACCGTACAGATTCCTGTGGTTGTGCTTACCAACAGGAAATAAAAATCATTTATTACGTGCCCGGAAAGCCTTGTGATGATTTGGATGATGAAACCACAGATGATATCGTGCATGATGACTGTGTATGCCGTGGGGAAAGCTCATCGGGATTTACGGATAATACAACATGGTATTATAGGCCATATACTCCGACTACGACCGATGACATCTGGAAAGTGAAAGCGTTGAGAGATACAATAATCAATGAAGAATTGTATAAAATCGTAGGGATAGACAGGGGAAGCGGTATTATCAGACAAACTGAAATACCGTTGGCATTAAAAGGCGGAAAGATGTACTTTTTTGAACAGGGACAAAAAAAGCTGTTGTATGATTTCAATGCACGTGTCGGAGATGTAGTCACTTACTATGTACCACAGTTGCAAAGGCTGTATGATATCAGCAGTAACCGGGGCTTTACAGAAGTAAAGGAAAAATCATACAAAATTTTGATAGAGCGGATTGATACACTAATCACAACAGAAGGAAAACGGGTGAAAGTATTCAGCACTACCAATACAGAGCGGAATGAAGAGTTTCATTTTATGAATCAAATCGTAGAAAATATTGGAAGCATTTCGGGATTGTTTGGTGCTTTTGGCCCGTTTTCAGATAGCGGTACAGAAGGGTCGATACGATGCTTTGAAGATATAGACGGCTATTATAGTATATTTAATGAAGATTGTAATCTTGTATCTGTAAGTACCACAAATGTATCGCCATATACCTTGTATCCGAATCCGGCTCAAAATGAAGTTAATATATTGGGAGGCCATCTTTCAAACGCTATAATTGACTGTTATGATATCAATGGCATTAAAGTAGCAGTAAACCAATATATGAATGGCGAGCGAGTAATACTGGATGTGGATGGATTGACATCAGGTATGTATTATGTGTTAATACAAGAAGGAAATAAGAGCTATCCGTTGCGGTTTGTGAGGATGTAAACGTAGGTACCGTTTTTTACAGCAATAGCAATTGTGCCTGAAGATGTAATCTCTAATGTTATGAATATATCATGTATGGTGTAAATGGTTGTATCTATAAATTGAGTCCAATATTCTCATAACTTTTATTACTTCCTTTTTTTTTCAAAAAAACGGGTCAACAGTTGGGCGCATTCATCGTGTTTAATGCCGTATTCGAGTTTGGTTGATGGGTGTAGTAGTTCTTTGCCATAACGCATGAAGCCTCTTTTCTCATCGCTGGCGCCATAGACGATTCTTGAGATTTTTGACCAATATAACGCTCCTGCGCACATAACGCAGGGTTCCAAAGTGATGTACATGGTACAATCTTTAAGATATTTACTCCCAAAAAAGGATGCTGCTGACGTTAAGGCGATCATTTCGGCGTGAGCAGAAACATCTTGTAGCGTTTCTGTTTGATTGTGTGCCCGGGCTATAATTTTATTTTGGCAAACGATGATAGCACCGACTGGCACTTCATCAGCCACTGCACCTTTCATGGCTTCGTTGATGGCCTGTTGCATATAATAATCGTCCGTATGTACAGAAAGCATATTGATGAAATTTGTAAAAGAGGACGCAATAAACGATTTTTTTAATAATCTGAGGGCGCAATCCGATAAAAAATTAAAAAGTTGACAATAGTCTTTTGCTAAAGTCTCAAATAGTACTACCTTTGCACATGGAAAATCAAATTAATCATATTATTGAGGAGGCATTGACTTTTGACGATGTGCTTCTCGTTCCCGCCTTTTCAGAAGTTTTGCCACGTGAAGTGGATATTTCTACACGATTTACAACCGATATCAGATTAAATGTTCCCATCGCTTCTGCGGCAATGGATACCATTACAGAATATCAGCTGGCTATATCTATGGCTCGTGTTGGTGGTATTGGAATCATTCATAAAAATATGTCCATTGAAGAGCAAGCCAAGCAAGTCAGATCCGTCAAAAGGTCGGAAAGTGGAATGATTTTGGATCCAGTGACCCTAACGCAAGACGCAAAAGTCAGGGATGCTTTGAATCTAATGCAAGTGAATAAAATCGGTGGTATTCCAGTGATTGACAATCAAGGTAAGCTTGTAGGTATTCTGACAAACAGAGACTTGAGGTTTGAAACGAAAATGGAGCGGAAAGTAACTGAAGTGATGACCCGTGACCGATTGATAACAGCACCAAAAGGTACTACCCTTTCAGAAGCCAAAGAGATTTTACAAAAGTTTAAGATTGAAAAATTGCCGGTTATTGATGATCATAATGTATTAGTCGGACTGATAACCTATAAGGACATCATGAAGATTGAGAATTTTCCCAATTCCGCTAAAGATAACCACGGTCGCTTGTTAGTTGGAGCCGCTGTCGGTGTCAGTCGAGATTTGTTTGATCGAGTCGAAGCATTGGTGTCTGTCGGTGTAGATCTGATATGTATAGATACCGCACATGGACATTCCAAAGGTGTATTGGATGCTATCGCCGAAGTCAGGTCTAAATATAAATATTTACAGATCGTAGGTGGCAATGTGGCTACCGCCGAAGGAGCAAAAGCATTGGCGAAAGCCGGTGTCAATGCGGTAAAAGTGGGTGTTGGTCCAGGAAGTATTTGTACTACACGTATCGTTGCCGGTGTTGGTGTACCACAATTGTATGCGATTAAGCACGCTGCACAAGGTCTTGCGGGGACAGGAATCCCGATTATTGGCGACGGAGGAATCCGATATACCGGTGATATTGCCAAAGCTATTGCCGCAGGTGCCAGCTCGATTATGGCAGGATCTTTATTTGCCGGTACAGAAGAAGCTCCTGGAGAAACAATCTTGTTTGAAGGTAGAAAATTTAAGGTTTATCGTGGTATGGGATCGCTGGGTGCTATGGAATTGGGTAGTAAAGATCGGTACTTTCAGGATGTGGAAGACGATGTAAAGAAACTCGTTCCCGAAGGTATAGAAGGCCGCGTACCTTTCAAAGGATCGGTAGCAGAGGTAATGGTGCAATATATTGGCGGACTTCGTGCCAGTATGGGCTATTGTGGTGCAGGCGATATTTCTAAACTTCAACAAGCGAAGATGGTCAGAATTACCGGTTCGGGAATACTTGAAAGCCATCCGCATAATATAACGATCACAAGAGAATCACCGAATTACAGTAAAAAGAACTAATAGTCTCAATTTATTACGTAAAGCATTGGATTGAAGTATATAATATATTTTTTTAAGATATATTAATTTTTTTTCAATGTTTTAAAACTATTTTTGGATTATTAGCGTTTATAAATGTTGTAGATTAAGATTTAGGTCTTAACTTTGCACATCCAAAGTCAACCTGAGAAATTTAGACACGTAACGATTGCTTTGGGATTTTAATAAAATGACGGCTGTTAACAGCCTGACGATATAATGGTTTTCTACCTGTAAGATGTAGTTTTCTTATTTTGAGACCTTAGTCGAAAGAGCCCTAGTATGCAAGTTACGTGGGCTCTTCGCATTTTTATACGGTATTTCGTAACTACTCATTAAATTTATTTATAACTTTGTCAGTAGATAAATTAATGTAGTTTAGTTAAAGATTTTAAAGTAATTTTCGATGAAGATTGGTTCAGTTGAACTAAGACAAAAATGCTCGTTATTTGCCTCTTATCCTGAAGGATGAACGAGCATTTTTTCGGTTTCTCCTTTCAGGACAGTGGCAAAAAGCAGAAAAAACAACGGGTTTTAAATACATCTGAACACAAAGCAGTCGTATATTTGTTGCTTAACTAAACGACATTGGAAGATAAATTGCTAACTATTTGGCATTGCATTTTGTTGAAATGAATATAATAAGTATATGAATGTAAGAATCTGGATATGGAGTATCATCGGGATGCTCACTATGAATGTTTGCGGATTGAACGCTACTTCTGATCATGGCAATAAAAAATTAGGGATTATCCCACAACCGGAATACGTAGCTTATAATAACGCCAACTCCAGCTTACAATCTCTGAAAATATTTTTACCTGAGCAATGGAACTCTGATTACTACGCAGGATTGCTGAAAGGAATTGACAATGTTGGTTTAAGCACACAAAAAGATGCCAATGTTTTCTTTATCCAAAAGGAAGATTTAGCTCCCGAGCAATATTTACTTGATATAAAGCAAGACAAAGTAATTATTTCCGCATACGGGGCAACAGGATTTCAGTACGGTTTAGTCAGTTTGGTACAGTTGGTACATCATCATGGCTTCCCATTACCACAAGTTAGCATTGCGGATAGTCCGAAGTTTGGATATCGAGGTATGCATTTAGATGTGGCGAGACATTTTTTTACAGCTGACGAGATCAAGCAGCATCTTGATTATCTTGCATATTATAAGTTTAACCGCTTTCACTGGCATCTTACAGATGATCAAGGCTGGCGTATAGAAATCAGGAAATATCCAAAATTGCAGGAAATAGCTGCATTTAGGGACGAAACACTGATTGGCCACTACAACGACCAACCGCACAAGTATGACGGCACGCGCTATGGAGGATATTATACTCAGGAAACGATTAGAGACATTGTCAGGTATGCGGCAGCAAGAAATATTGAGATCATTCCGGAGATAGATATACCCGGCCATTCACAGGCGACGCTGGCAGCATATCCCGAGCTTGGCTGTGAAAATAAACCATACAAAGCAGCAACATCCTGGGGTGTTTTTGAAGATGTCCTTTGTCCCAACGAAGTGACATTCCAATTTTTGAATGATGTCATGGATGAAATCATGGCATTATTTCCAGGTAAGTACATACACATTGGAGGTGATGAATGCCCGAAAGTAGTGTGGAAAAACAGCGCTTTTTGTCAGGAATTGATCAAAAAAGAAAAACTTGGCGATGAAGAAGGATTACAGAGCTATTTTGTCAGCAGGGTAGCCAAATATATTCAGTCGAAAGGAAGAGAAATCATTGGCTGGGATGAAATACTTGAAGGTGGACTTGCGCAAGGTGCTGTGGTCATGTCGTGGCGTGGTATCCAGGGTGGCCTTGATGCCGCAAACCAACATCACGATGTCATCATGACACCCAATTCACATTGTTATTTTGATTACTATCAGTCAGAATCTCCTAACGAACCTATCTCGATTGGTGGTTTTATTCCGATAGATAAGGTCTATGAATGGAATCCGATACCGTCTGAATTGGCTTCGGATAAGCATAAATATATACTGGGTGGACAGGCTAATTTATGGACGGAATACATCAAAACATACAGCCATGTTCAGTATATGACGTATGCAAGAGGGATGGCACTGGCAGAAGCCGTGTGGTCGAAAGACAAGGATTATAGGCGGTTTTTGGACAAATTTGAGCGGCATTACAACTATTGGAAAAAGCAGGGAGCTAATGTAGCTTTTCATATTTATGATTTGAAATACAATATTAGGACAAATTCTGGTTTGCCTATACAGTTATATTTCGATGCGCCCGAAAATGCTTCTATTTACTATAATGCAGATGATGTCATGTATGACTCCATGCAAGGTTCGGATACGATGACCATTACTCAATCTGGAAAATATACCTTTGTCGCCTCTAAAAATGGACAGCGCGGCAAACCGATAACATTGGATTTTAATTTGCATAAAGCGACTCAAGCTGCTATTCATTTAGAAAAACTACCCTCCAGCCGATATGCAGGTCTTGGCCCAAATAGCTTGATCAATGGACTTTTGGGTTCAGATGCCAAATACGGAGGCAGCGAATGGCTTGGATTCAGCGGGGATGATTGTATCGGAACCATAACATTTCCTCAATTGACACCTTTGAATAAGATATCATTCCGATTTTTTAAAGGCGAAGGACAGTGGATTTATTTGCCAAAAGAAGTTGAGGTACTCGCTTCAGAAGACGGACAGCATTTCCATTCAATAAAAAAGACTTCCGATATTCAAACCAGCTCTAAAGTAGCCAACCTTGCATTGCAACTCGATGGAGTAAAAGCAAAGTATGTGAAATTTGTTATCAGTAATTACGGAACAATTCCAGAAGGTCGCCAGGGTGCAGGATACAAATCGTGGCTGTTTGTCGATGAGATTGTTGTGGAGTGAAAATACGAGAAACATATAGAGAAATTAGCGGCTGCATTTGGTCTTGACCTCGAAAAACTGAAAGTAGAATATTTTGGCGTTCATTTTGCTATAAAAATGACCGTTTACAAGATATAGTGAATGATTATCTTGCGGTGAAATTCCTAATTATTTACCGCAAATTTGCGGTAAATAATTATCTTTGTTGAACTTCGTTTCGTACATTTGCAGCATAATTGGTTTTGAACAATGGCAAAATACATCTACGAACATAAAAACTGGACGGCTTTTTCCTGGCAGGACAAAGCTATAAATGCCTTGTTTGGTGAAGTAAAACTAATACAAGGCAAAATAATCGGGCAAATGAATGCCTTAGGTTTTTCGGATAAAGAAGAAGCCACCCTTACAGCTTTGACCTTAGATGTGGTAAAATCAAGTGAAATAGAAGGTGAATTGCTCAACTACGACCAGGTTCGTTCTTCCATAGCAAGACGTTTAGGTATCAACACAGCAGGGCTTATTCCAAGCAGCCGCCACGTTGAAGGTATAGTAGAAATGATGCTTGATGCTACACAACGTTACAATTTGCCCTTAACCGAAAAGCGTTTGTTTGGTTGGCACGCGGCACTTTTTCCCACAGGACATAGCGGACCTTATGAAATAGAAACAGGCAAATACCGAACAGGCGAAATGCAGGTAGTTTCGGGCGCAATAGGCAAAGAAAAAGTACATTACGAAGCCGTAAAACCCAAATTGGTAAAAGCCGAAATGGACATCTTTTTAGATTGGTTCAATAATGACACTCAACTTGACCCTGTACTAAAAGCAGCCATTACTCACTTTTGGTTTATCATCATTCACCCTTTTGATGACGGCAATGGGCGAATAGGCAGAGCTATAACCGATATGTTACTTGCTCGTGCTGAAAGTAGTGGAGAGCGTTTTTACAGTATGTCGAATCAAATTTTGGTAGAACGCAAACGCTATTACGAAGTGTTACAAAAAGTACAACACAGTTCGGGCGACATCACCGAATGGCTCGATTGGTTTTTGCATTGCCTTAAAAACGCAATGCTTACTACCGAACATACAACACAACGAATCTTGCGTAAAGCTGAATTTTGGAAACTACACGATAATACCCCAATCAACGAAAGACAACGAACTATTTTAAATATGCTGTTTGACGGATTTTACGGAAAACTACAGACAAGCAAGTGGGCGAAAATCACCAAAGTTTCGACAGACACAGCATTACGCGACATCAAAGACTTAATAGAAAAAGGCATTTTGCAAAAAACGGGTGAAGGAGGAAGAAATGCTAATTATGAACTAATGTCGTTTAGTCAAGGATTTTAAAGTAATTTTGATAAATATTGACTATATAATCTTTCAGTTAATCTTAAAATATGCTCGTTATTTGCCTCTTATCCTAAAGGATGAACGAGCATATTTTTGTCTTCTCCCTTAATGGCCGGGGAGAAAAGCCGAAAAAAACAATGGGTTTTTAAAAAATCGACCACACGTGGTCTCATGCGCATTGCTTAACTAAACAACATTGACTCAGGAATGAAAAATTTCAATCAAAAGTGATAATTTTTCGTGATACTTTAGCTCATTTTCGGCAATAGCAACCAATATACCTGAAAAATTACGAAAATCAAAAAAGCCCTAACAGATATTGTTAGAGCTTTTTTTTAAATATTGTATTAGTAGGATAAACCTGACTTGAATGCAATAATTATTCTGCTTCTGCAGGAGCTACAGCTTCTTCTACTGCATTTTCAGTAGCATCAATTGTTTCTTCTACTGCTTCTTCAACTGGAGCAACTGTTTCTTCTACTGCTTCTTCAACTGGAGTTGTTTCTGCATTTTTGCATGCTACGAAAGAAAGTGCTGCGAATAATCCTAAAATAAGAAACTTTTTCATTATCAATTTGTATTTAAAATAAGGGTTAAAAGAAAAATAACACCACAAGATTAAGACATATTTTGAACACTTATTTCATCATTAAATTCTTGTTAACAAATTTTTGATTGTGATTTAATAAATATACATGTATTTTTCAAAAATGACGGTTTTTTGTAATATATCTTTATAAAAAACACTTGAAAAAATTATTTCACCGTTCAAACCGTTAAATATAGTTAATACATTGGTTAAAAATCGTTAAATAGTGATTTTTTGATAGCTTTTATTCGTTATTTGTAAAATAAATATGTGATTATTATGCGAACGTTGATAATGATTTTGACTCTTGGAGGTTTGATGTCCTGCGCACCTACACTTCGGTACTACACTAAGGACATGCAGGAAATGAATGGTATCAGTTCTGAAGATATACAGAACATTCAGTTTTACCTTTCTAATGATATCGTTTTGTGGAGAGAATTAGGTAAGGAAGAAGTTTCCATTTCCCGTGGTAAGATCAAAATGACTGAAGGCAGGAAAGTTGAAGAAATAGTCATCAAGAAAGGTACACCTGGCGTTTTTGTATTTTCGCCCAAAGAAGACCAATTTTCAGTGAGTTTTGATAGTAAAGACGATACCAAATATTTGGTATTTGGGCCTTCGGCAAAGATGAATAATAGGTATGTGCTTTTGGCTAAAAACTGGGACAAACGTTATGGACAAGTAACTTATGGTGGCGAAACCTACAATACATCAACTGAGAGTGCTTATGCTTACCTGATGGTTGACATGAAAAAAGCAAAAAACATCAGTAAAAAGCGGGAGACCGTCGTGGGCAGGAAAGTACAATAACGGTAAATCAAATGTAACTACTCAGGTATCAATGTTGCTTTATAGAGTATTTTTAAGTGGTTTATATAATGCTGATATTTAGGACGTTACTTTTAGTGGCTATTCATTAGTGGTTGTGTTAACAACCTTGTTTTGTTCGCTAATTTATCAAAAGCTGTAAATGCCTAATATAATTTTTACCCAATAAACAGCGGAATATGTATATTTGATAGGATTGGGGTTTAGTGTGTATAGTTTAAACCTATTTTTTTACATCAATGTTTTGTCCTATGCGGACGGCAGTTACTTTTTTTCATTGCCAAAAAAAGTAACCAAAAAAGTCTAGTTCAAAAAAAGGCGATTGCTAAAGCACCGTTCTCTCTCGAATCTACATGCTTTTTCTATCGACAATAGTTCTTTATAATCTGATTTTACGACTACCCGTCGATAGACGCAATTCCGATTCTTCTTTCACTATCGCTTGTTTTTTGAACGGGTTTCAATTTCAAGGTTATTCATATTGCTATTTCACTTTTTTAAAAGATATAAATATTGTACATAAGTAACATGTGCACTAACTAAACGACATTGAATCAAGTATATCCAGCCTTTAGTTGGACTGAATATACTTGTCTTTTAAATGTAGTATGGCTTCTTTGTAGCCTGCCAGCCCTTTGCCGACGATACTGAGTGTGACGGCATCCTTTATATAATTATTGTGTCTGTATTGTTCACGTTCGTAAATATTGGTCAAATGCACCTCCACTACAGGTGTGGTAATAGCACGTATAGCATCTGCAATAGCTACTGAAGTGTGTGTGTAACCACCAGCATTTAGGATGATGCCGTTGTATCGAAAACCTACTTCATGCAATCTATCAATGATGTCGCCCTCATGATTGGATTGGTAATAATGCAGGTTGATGTCTTTAAACTCCCTTTCCAGCTCTATAAAATAATCATCAAATGACTGATGACCATAGATTTCGGGTTGACGTTTGCCCAATAGATTGAGATTGGGACCATTGATGATGATAATCTGTACCATGTAAAATATATGGGTTAATTGGCTATTTCCGAAACAAATTTAATCCTTGCTAACAACACTTCTTCTTCACTGATTTCGTCTTCTTGGAGATGTCGTATGGCATCTTCGACAGATTCTGAACTGGCATCTTTGAAATAGTCAAAAACTTCTTCCACGACTTCCTCATCTACTCGATCTTTGATGAAATAATTAATATTGAGTTTGGTGCCTGCATCTAAGATGTTATTCAACTCATAGAGCAATTCGTCATAAGTCATTCCAACATTTCTGGCTATGTCTTCTAATGGCATTTTTCGGTCTATAGACTGGATGATGGTAACTTTATTTCTGGATTTGTTCGCAACCTGCTTGATGACTACTTCGGTAGGTCTGTCGATATCATTTTCTTCAACATACCTTTTGATCAACTCAATAAAAGGCTTTCCAAACTTCAATGCCTTTCCTTGACTCACACCGGATATTTTCTCCATTTCTTCCATCGTAATGGGATAGTATGTAGCCATATCTTGTAGTGACGGTTCCGAAAAAATGATCCAAGGTTGTGTCTTGAGCCTATTGGATTCTCTTTTTCTCAAGTCTTTAAGCAACTCAACTAATAATGTATCAATCGCTGCTCCTTGTCCGCCACCGACATCCATATCCGTGTCATCTTTGACTGTATAGTCTCGATCTATCGGCACTAACATAGATACTGGATTTTTGATGAATGCTCGTCCTGCATCTGTATTTTTTAAAATACCATATTGCTCAATTTCCTTATAAAGTAGGTTGTTGAGCGCTGCTTGTCGAAATACTGTGTGCCAGAACAATTCGTCTTTGGCAGCACCTGCACCAAAGAGCGGAAGCTTATCAAACTTGAAATCCTTCATTTCCTTGGACATCTTCCCGGTAATGAAATCTACCAATATTTTGATCGTATAGTTTTCATTAAGCTGAGAGACCACTTGAAGCGCAAGCTTCATTTCGTTTTGTATTTCGACTTTTTCTTTCGGATTTTTGCAATTATCACACATATTCTGACAATCATCCGTATCGAATTCTTCTCCAAAATAGTGTAATAAAAATTTCCTACGACAAGTGTTGGATTCGGTATAAGCGATGACTTCGTCCATGAGTTGAGCACTCAATTCGCGTTCTGCTACCGGCTTGTCACGAAGAAACTTTTCGAGTTTCATTATATCTCTGTATGAATAGAATGCCAGACAATGACCTTTCAGACCGTCTCTACCACCTCGTCCAGTTTCTTGATAATAGTTTTCGATACTTTTAGGAATATCAAAGTGTATTACAAATCTCACATCTGGTTTGTCAATACCCATACCAAAGGCTATCGTAGCTACGATGACCTCTATATCTTCCATAAGAAAAGCATCCTGCACATAGGTCCTTGTCTTAGGGTCCAATCCTGCGTGATATGCCGCAGCTTTTATACCATTGACATTGAGTATTTTGGCAATCTCTTCTGTCGATTTTCTGGCTTGAACATATATGATACCCGATTTACCTTTGGATGTTTTTATAAATTGGATGATACTTTTGATCGTTTTATCTTTATTGGTCTTGGTTCTTATTTCGTAGAAGAGATTATCTCTATTGAATGATGAAATAAAGACATTTGGATCGGTCATTTCAAGACTCTTAACGATGTCTGTCTGAACTTTTGGAGTAGCCGTAGCTGTCAACGCTATGATTGGAATATTATCGCCTATGGCAGAAATCATCGACTGTATTCTTCTGTATTCAGGTCTGAAATCGTGTCCCCATTCTGAGATACAATGGGCTTCGTCAACTGCCACAAATGATATATTGGATTTTTGAAAAAACTCGATATTCTCATCTTTAGTCAATGTTTCGGGAGCTATAAACAGCATTTTTGTTTTGCCTGTAGCTATTTCGGATTTGACTTCATTCATCTGGGTTTTATTCAGTGACGAATTTAGAAAACTGGCGATATTGTTTTCCTGACTATATCCACGTATAGAGTCAACCTGATTTTTCATAAGTGCTATCAATGGCGATATGATGATCGCTGTACCTTCCATCATCATGGCAGGCAATTGATAACAAAGAGATTTTCCTCCTCCTGTAGGCATGATGACAAACGTATTTTTTCGGTCAAGAACGCTTTTGACTATTTCCTTTTGCTCCCCTTTAAAGGTTTCAAAACCAAAATATTTTTTGATTGCCACTTGAATATCCTGTTCAGTATAATTCATATATAATATTGAAATATCGAGTTTACTTTTTTTGTTATATTAATATAATGTGTTTTACATCTATATTTAACGTGATTATATTTTATTACATTTAATAAAAAGCTTTCAGCCATTTAAGAAATATATTCATTGAAGCATCAAAATTAAATATAAAATCTTTATTTATCAAACTTTTGTTTAGCATTCAGCAAATAACTATATTTGGCGTTTATTTTACACTAGTGATCAGTCAACAAAAAGATCTTAATAAAATGTCGTTCTTTTTTCAAATCTCATCGTTAAAAATACTCGCTATAGTTACCACTATGCCTGCGTTTTTTGCCTTGATCTTCAAAAAAAATAACTTCCATTATAATTTAAGTATTTTTATAGACAGAACACTGGTTATTATTTGAATAGCCAAAAATACAATGTTCGTTTGGATAAAAAAACATTTATCAAAGAAAATATAAAAAAAACGATTGAGCTCGAAGCACATGCGCTTCATAAGTTGAGCCATTCCATTACAGAAGACATGAGCAATGCTATATTTGCTATATACGAAAGTAAGGGAAGATTGATCGTTACAGGCATCGGAAAAAGCGCCATTGTCGCCCAAAAATTGGTGGCTACATTCAACTCTACGGGTACTAATGCCGTATTTATGCATGCTGCGGATGCGATACATGGTGATTTAGGGATGATACATCCTGATGATATCGTGATGTGTATATCTAAAAGCGGCGATACACCAGAAATAAAAGTGCTCATTCCATTGATAAAAGGTTTTGGGAACAAACTTATCGCTATGGTCAGTAATGAACATTCGAATCTTGCCCAAAAATCAAATTTTGTTATTCATCTTCCATTAGATGCCGAAGCTGATCCTAATAATCTTGCACCAACTACAAGCACAACTTTGCAAATGGCCATGGGCGACGCAATGGCTGTGGCATTATTATCTATGCGTGGTTTTTCTCCCGAACATTTTGCCCGATACCATCCTGGAGGTAGCTTAGGCAAACAGTTATATCTAAAAGTTGGAGATGTGGTCAATACTAAAGAAAAGCCCAAAGTCTATTTGAGTGATAATCTAAAACAAGTCATCGTGGAAATATCCTCTCGGAGATTGGGTGCGACGGCAGTCATGGACGACAATGAAAATCTCATAGGTATAATAACGGACGGCGATCTACGACGTATGCTTGTAACGAATAATGACATCAGCCAAATCACTGCTGCACAAATCATGAGTCGGACACCGAAAAAGGTATCTCCCGACACGATGGCGATAGAAGCATTTGCGATGATGCGCAAGTTTTCAATCACACAGTTGTTGGTCATGGACGGCAATAGATATCAAGGAATAATCCATATTCATGATTTGATAAATGAAGGGATCATTTGAAGTATATCTATACATTATTATATATGTGTAGCAAACTTCGTATGTTTATACTATCTATAATGAATTCAGTATCATTCAATGACATTCATTTACACACTTGCTCCGCAAAGTATCAAAAAAAGGCTTACTTTTGCCTTAAATTTTCAACTTTGAGGTATCTCTTATTTTTAGTCATCCCGTTGATGTTTGCTGCTTGTAATAACAAGGAAGTGTATAACCATACTTATACGTTGGATGATGTTTGGTCGTATGCAGATTCATTGGTGTTTGATTACAACATTCAGGATACACTTATGCCTTATGATGTAGTACTTACTGTGCAACATAGTGATGAGTATGCTTATGAAAATCTGTATATTCAGGCCTCAACACTGTTTCCCGATGGTAAGTTAGTGACTAATCCTGTATCTATTGAGCTGGCCAACGATCAGGGTCAATGGGTCGGTAAATGTAGCTGGCAAATTTGTACGGCTGAAATCGAGATGGCGAGTCATGCTTACTTCCCAGTTCAGGGAGCATATCGGTTAGTATTGAAGCAATTTTCCCGTATGGAATCCCTTGAAGGGTTGGCATCTATACAGCTTCAGATCATCCAATCAGACGATAAAAAAGGTTAATAAAATTGAAACTGCAAGAAAAATATATCAATTATGTTACAGCCTTTTTATTGTTAGGGTTTATAGCATGGTTCAAACTGCAATATCATGAATTATGGAAAGACGAATGGCAAGCTTGGTTTGTAGCCAAGGATAAGAGTCTGGGTGATATGTTGTCATTTCTCTATTATGAGGGACACCCGGCATTGTGGTATCTGTATCTAAAAGTTTTTGCCGTATTTGCTGATGGGTCCAACGATTTGATATTGCTCAATGTTGCCCACTTTATCACGGTTGCGGGTGGATTGTACTTACTATTTGTACGGTTTAGGCTACCTTGGTTGATGAAGTTGATGTTGGCGGCTTCGTACTTCATGCTCTTTGAATACGGGATAGTCAACAGAGGATATTATTTAGTGGTGATCTTTGCCTTTTGGGCGGCATGGCTATTATCAAAGAAAGATTACAATCCCAAAACGTTAGCGATAGTGCTATTTCTATTGTGTCAGACGGAAGTATATGGTGTCCTTATGGCACTTGCATTGGGCTTTTATGTACTGTACAACCAATATATATCGGGACAAAAATGGATTTCTAAGCCAATAATTGGGTTAGGTGTCGGATTGTTGGTTTTCGTTATATCAGTTTTTCCACGTGATGCAGGGCATATATCCCGTACTGCGGGTCAATCCTGGACATGGTCAGAAAAGTTATTAGTCGCCATTCAGGGTAACCTGACAAATTCTTATATGCCAGGAGCTACATTGGATACGTTTACTTATGGTAGTAGTGCAATCGGGCTTGTATTAGCAGTGCTAATCTTGGCATCATTATATGTCATTTTCCGAAAGGATAAAGCTACTTTGGTAACAATGTTCTTATTTGTAATGGCTGCAATAGCTTTCAGTGCATTATTATTTACAGGTGGTATCCGCCAGTGGGGCATGGGTTTTGTGTTTTTTATAGCGATGTTACAGATCAGGGATTTCACATGGGAAAGAGATAAAATCGTGGTAGGCATTATTGGTGTTTTTTGTGTTTTTAATGTCGTCTATGCATTCAGGGCTATCAAAGAAGACTACAAAATTCCGTTTACCAATGCGAAAGCAGCCGGCTCGTTTATCAAAAGTAAGGTACCTGCGAATGTTCCTGTTGTAGCACTGAATAAATTTGATGCTACGCCGGTTATAGGTTATAGTGCACGCAAATTCTACGAATTGCCGGATGGTGTTCTGTTCAGCTTTTTCAGGTGGGTAGATAAAGTTTATGTACCTACGGAAGCGGAATTGCAGCTTTTTGGCAAGTATAAAGGCGTTGGAGGGATCATCCTATTGTCTCCAAAACCCATTGATCAAGGTAGATACCCTTCAGCAACACTCTGGCAACAATTTGATGAGCCAAATTATAAAAACGAATCATATTTTATATATACGTTACCAGTCCAATAGCATCCATAATAGATCCAGCAAACAGAAAAGCAACAACAAAATTAAAATTCATTAAAGGGCTATCAAATAAAATATAATTACCAAAAACGGTTTAAAAAAACGTCATAATAAAATTTTATTTCGTTAAAAAAGCGTTAATGACTTGTAGATTGAAACAAAAGTGAATACATTTGCGTTATGTTTTATAGTTGTTAGATTTAGAAGTAAATTGGAAAAAGTTGCTTCATTTTTAAAAGGTGATTTGTTAGTTAATAAAAAAACGATTTCAAGATAATTGGGTCGTTTTTTTTCTTTTGATGAATTATATGTTTGAACATTACACCATATTTTCTAAAAAAGCATTGTGAAACAATAATGAATATGCAATTATTATAACATGTGATACAGATAAAATAATGAAAACCTGACAGATAGTCATGAAAAATAATGTAAACTATTCACCTTTTATTGGTACAGATGCAGGTATCGCTGCGAAGCTTCTTATAAGAGGAGAAGCCGTTGCTATTCCTACCGAGACCGTTTATGGTCTAGCTGCCAATGCTCTTGATGTCAAAGCCGTTACTAAGATATTCACTATAAAGCAACGTCCTGCTTTTGATCCTTTGATTATTCATTTATCAGATCTGACGAGAGCAGAAAGCTATGTATTGGAAATTCCAAAAGCTTTTAAAAAACTATCTGAAAAATTCACACCAGGACCATTGACTTTTTTGTTGAGAAAAAAAAACAATATTCCTGATCTTGTAACATCGGGATCTCCTTATGTGGCTGTACGTATTCCGTCACATCCATTAACCCAACATTTACTCAATCTATTAGACTTTCCATTAGCTGCGCCGAGTGCCAATCCATTTGGATATATCAGTCCCACCACTGCTCAACATGTGGCAGATCAATTGGGAGATAAGATTTATTACATCCTCGACGGTGGTCCAGCTGTAGTTGGTGTAGAAAGCACCATAGTCGGATTGAATGCAGAAGGGCAGGTCGAAGTATTGCGTAAAGGTGGCTTGGCGGTAGAGCGCATCGAAGAAGTAATCGGGCCTGTCATCGTTAGAGAAACTTCATCATCCAATCCAACAGCACCGGGTATGTTGTCAAGTCACTATGCTCCAAAAGTTAAACTCGTATTGGGAGATATTGATGATTTTGCATCGAACTGTGATCCTGATCGTACCGGTATCATCTCATTTAATCGGTTTTTGAAAGACATTCCTGCCAAGCACCAAGTAATACTGTCGGGTACATCCAATTTCGGCGAAGCAGCATTCAATCTTTTTGCGGGTATGCGTTATTTAGATAATTGCGACATTGATATCATTTATGCAGAATTGGTGCCAGAAAAAGATTTAGGCATTGCTATCAATGACCGTTTGCGTCGTGCTGCTTATAAAAATACGTAGTGAATTTCAGAATATCCCAATCCCAAAACTCCAAAATTACCAATAAAATTTACGCTTTTAAACCAATTCAATCAGCTCCACAAATCTAACAAAGTTAGTTGAGAATTGAGAATTGAAAGTTGAAAATGATTTTTTTGATTTAAGATTGAAATCGAGTATTATTGCAAATAAATTTGCAAAGCCATAATTTTCACACTTCAAGCCGACAACTATCAACCATATAAACCCTTACACCCATAAACCTTTAAACCAATCTACACCGACGGATAAAAAGCATCTTTAAAATGTTGAATAACAGGCAGCTCTTTATTGTCAAAAATGATGCTGATGATATCGAATCGTATTTCCCATTCATGGCCTATAAGCTCCATGTAATGTCCTGCTGCGTCAATGAGGAGGTTTTCTTTATGGGTAGAAACACTTTCTTCCGGCGCTCCAAAATGCGTATAAGTTTTGGCTTTCACTTCGATAAATACGAGCACTTCACCGTCTTTGGCGATGATATCGACTTCGGCTTTCCCGATGCGCCAGTTACGCTCTAAGATCGTATAACCCATTTGGGCGATGTGCGCTGCTGCCTCATTTTCTCCACGTTGCCCTATGATTTGTTGCTTAGCCATGAATAGTGTATTTCTCTGGCGGTTATCCCATTTCGGAGATGACTTCACGCACCTCAGGTATCATCCTTGTTAGCATACCTTCTATACCCGCTTTTAGAGTGATCGTTGATGAAGGACAACCACTACAAGAACCTTGCATGATGACGGTTACAATACCATTATCGTAAGATTTGAATTCGATATTACCTCCGTCCATAGCTACTGCGGGCTTTACATAAGTTTCTATCAAATCAATGATACGTTGTATCAACTCGCCTTCATCGCCTTCATAAACTTTGTTTTTGGCTTCTTCTTCCATAGCAGCCATCACCGCTTCGAAACCTTGCTTTATGATAGGTTTACCTTCATTGACATATTCTTTTATGAAGGTTTTGAGTTTTGGGAGAATGTCTTCCCATTCATAATTCATTTCTTTTGTCACTGTAACAAAATTGTTATTGAAATGAACACTCTTGACATAGGGAAAATCGAAGAGCTCAGTAGCCAATTGAGACCATTCTTTTGCCAACGAAGCATCTTTAAAATCTGCAATACCGTTGTACAACATTTTGTTGGTAACAAATTTTATTGCTTCAGGGTTCGGAGTTTGCTCCGTATATAACATGACGGGCGTTTTCACTGCTTCCATACTATTATTGAAATGTTTTTTATAATGAACAAACTATACGCTTTAAAGTTTTAAGAACAGATGCGAAATTAGTTTATGAGTTTACCCTGTTGGATGTTTTTATCCCATAGAGTGAATGTGTGCAAGGGTTTAAATATGGGTATTGGTTTGTTGGGTATTATTATTTCAATGTCGCTTAGTTTAGCATTAAAAGTAATTTTCTTTTTACTAAATCCATCAAATCTCTTCTTGCTGTTCTATCTGTAACTTGATAGCGTTCAGCATATTCAATATTAATGATTTATCCTTTTGATTTAAAAAATAACAATGCATCTAACTACCTTTTATTCAATCCCAACACCTTCAAATACTCCTCATTATAAATATCTTTTTGATTTTCGGTCGTTTTGGGAGCGGTGGCTTATTTTGTTTGTTGTCTGCACAATACGAACAATAAATGAATAATTAGCGAACAATACGAACAATTAGCGAACAATTACTTACAACACATATTTTGCACCTCTACCTTTCATTCCTGAGGCTTTCAAAATTTCTTTTTCGACTAATTCGCCAAGTTCTTGTGAAGAAAGCGTTTGTTTTGTGTCGTTAATTTTTTGATAAATAGAGTTTGTTATAGAGCCGTTTTCTTTTACGTAAAGCACCGCTTTTATTTGCCTGTCGTTAAGTCCAAGAGTTTTTAAATACTCCTCATTATAAATATCTTTATGAAAAACCGCCCAAATGCCTGATGAATGATAGTAGAAAGACGGTTTGGGCAAACCTGCTTGAACACATAAGTCTGTCATTTTTGTAATGCCGCGTCCCCATGATTCAATGTAGCCACTACGATAAAATGCCATTGCAATGTCGGGGTTGTAAGGCTTTGAAGCATGTTTTTCCACTAATGTTTCAATCGTCCAATCTTCTGGAAGTTGTCCTTCGTTCCAAATCATTATTTTGTCTTTGTAAACACTGATTTGAATAGGTACACCGCCCGAATAATCTTTGTGAGCAATAGCATTTAGCAAGGCTTCTCTAATAGCATCTTTCGGATATTCGTACGTTTCTATCCGATGTATTTTGTTTTCGTAGCTGATTATTGCCTTGATGTATTTCGTAAAAAGTAAATCAATCGCTTTTTCAATTTGCTCAAACAAATTTCCATGTACTTCATCTTGAAATATCAAATCAGCATCGTTTTCAAAGAAACCAATTTTGATAAAAGCACCTGTTACAAATTTTTCAGGTTTCGGGTGAAACAACAACAATGCTGCACGTTTCAAAAACTGCTTATCTTTTAACTCTAAATTGTCTAAAATTTGGTCGTTTGTATCGGTCAAACTTTCTTCCGAAAGTCGTTGGCTTCTGATACCACGCTTTTTGAAAAAATCAAACGTTTCCTGTTTTAAATCGCTTACTGAAACATTGGGAACAAGCACACCATCCCAACGTTTACCCTTTTTTTGTAAAATAAATTTGTCCAATGCAGCACCTTTCAATTCTTGTTTGGTGCTTCCACTTCGGTACTGGTATTGCCCTTTGTAACTTACTCCGTTTGGATAAGGCTCGGTAATAATTTCAATAAACTGTTTTTTGTTTTCGGTATGCAAATTCACATCCACCAAAATGCCCAAAACATCACGCACTTTGTTCGGAATTTCTTCCAACAATCTTTTCGCTTCATCAACTCCAACAACTTTTCCGTTATCGTCTTTACCAATGAAAATAGTGCCTCCGTTGGCATTTGCAAAACCGCAAATCCATTTTAGGTATTCGTCTCTCCAAGCGATTTTGTATTCTATATTTTGATGTTCTGACACGATACAAAGGTAGTCATAATTTCAGAAATCCATTCGCTTTTTTTGTATTTGTTCAACAACTTGGTCTTGTCTAAAACCCTTCAATCCCTACAATACCGTATAGCCTCCATACATTGCTCAATAGTTATCACACCCAAATAGGTGAACCCGTTCATTCATCATTATCATATCCTCTTTCCATCTCTAATTTTGAATAATATGTACCTATAAAAACGGCTTCAAATGATGGTTCTATTTTATATGTTTTGCCGGCAAAATCAAAAGTGTAAAAGAATACATTTGGCGTAAGGATGTACTTGTTGCTCATCACAACATGATTACCAAATCCACCATAATAAGACTGAAAAATCCATATTTTATTTTCATCTTCTTCAAAATACCCGTAAGCTACATCAATTCTGGCATTATCACGTAGTTTATCCGCAGCCTCTTCAAATAAAGTCGTAACTACTCAGGTATATACTTTCAAATCATAAAAATAAGAGAAATGGGTTGTACCTGAGTAGTTACCTCAAAATAATTATATATTAATACTAAAGCTTCTTAGGAAAAATTCTTATTCTATCAATATCTTCAATAAAGTCACTTTCAGAATAGAATTCAGCTTCAACGACTTCAAGTCCAAAAAAGTCATCAGAATAAATATGTGATTCCGCTTTATCAATAATTGATCCGTCGAAATCGTATAGGACAAATTCTATTGCAATATTATCATGAATATTTGTTCCTTTCCTTGGGAACACTTCACAAAATACCGACAAATTTTGTAGATCTTCAACTTTAATTGAAACGTTTTCAATTTTTATTTGGAGATTTTCTTCAAATACTTCAAATTTTTCTACTTTTTCTCTTAATAAATTTTTGATTTTTTTGTACATAATATAAAAATTAAATTTTAAATAAATATTTCTAAAATTGTAAATTGTTAAAATTCACTTACTATTTCATTAAAAACAATTATGGTTTATAAAATGATAATTATTCTATTGCTTTTATATTTTCCCTTTCTTTATCAAAATCAATATTTAATTTTTGAGAAATATATTCTCCTAAATTTTCTATATCATCAGTAAAAGCATCAGCTGTTTTAGAATAATCTTTAAAGTTTCTTTTTATTGCTGATTCTGTTTTTTTAATAAATTCTATTAGGTTTGTCGTTTCTCGTTTTGGATTTCTCCACCAATTTGTACTCCAGATTCTATGAAACACAAACCCATGCTCTTCTAAGATTTTCTGTCTGTATCTATCATACAAATAGGCTTCCTTACTTGAATGATACTTTGCTCCATCACATTCAATTGCAATTTTTGGTATTCCCTCAATTTTGGGGTCGTAAACAATATCAATTCTAAAACCAGCAAATTTTAATTGTGGATGCAATTTTTCTGTTCCAAAATGTTCTACTAAACTTTGATACACTTCTTCTTCAAAAGGCGACTCTAATTCGCCAAGATCTTTAAGATTTAAACCTGTACTTTTTGTTGAATTATCAGCGAGTGCAGATAATACAGCTTCACGAGCTTCATAGTCTGCTTCGCTAACGGCTTTACAATATGCCAAATATGCATACATAACAGCTCTTTTGTTATTAGAACCCTCTATAGTTAGTTCTTCTTTGTAGTTCATGAATTTTTCTTCAGGTATAGATGTACAACAATATACTTTATACTTTGCTCTTGTGATGATTACATTCAACAATTTATATCCTTTAGAGTGTATTAATGGTCCAAACCGTTGAGCAAATTTTCCCTCATTTCCAATTCCGTATGTAGTTGAAAGGATAATTACATCTCTCTCATCTCCCTGTATATTTTCTAAGTTTTTAACAAACATCCCATTTTTTTCTAACTCTTGAACTTTATTATTAAATTTTGCATATTTTGAACTTTTTTGTCTATCCAAAATTTTACTTTTTATCAAGTTTCGCTGAGCTATGTTGAATGTAGCAATTCCTAATGTAGGATATTCTCCATTTGGTAAACGGTTTATATTTTTATCAATTATTGATATAACCATTTCCGCTTCTGCTTCGTTGGTATGATCGGAAAATGTACCGTTTACTTGTATATATTTTATTGGAACATATTCAAAGTTGTTAGGCAATGGTTTTAATCTCTGATTATAAAATGCATAGTTTGAAAAATCTATTAAATATGGATGCCTTGATCTATAATGAAAATCTAAATATTTCTTTTGAAAATTTAATTCCAATCCAAAATCAAGGAGTGATTCACACGACAAGAGCATATCATCTATATCGATTGCATTTCTGTTTTCTTCTTCCAAATCATCTTCATCTTCCACAGATCCGTCAAATACCTTGCTAAAATAATTTGATGGCGGCATTTGGTGTTCATCTCCTGCAATAATGACTTGCTTGCCTTTGAGTATTGCGGGTAGATTATCTTCTAACCTCAATTGACTTGCTTCATCAAACATTACAATGTCAAAATATCCATTCATACCTTTAAATAAGTTACTCACAACATCCGGAGAAGTTAAAATAACAGGGAAAAATGTCGTAAATAAATCTGCATCATTTATAATTATTTGTCTCAATGAAAGTCGTTTGTAATTCTTGCTACTCCTCTTGTTATATAAATTTTCAACGGAAATACCTTGATTATTTTGAATATATGCTTTAGTCGCAATTATTTGTTCGGATTCCCAATACTGGTTTATATATCTCAATTGTTGAGCATCAATTCCTCTTAAAGTTGAGTTGAGTGCAAAAAGCTCTGAATCGTCATTTGGTTCATTGCCACTTGCAGAAATTCTTAGTAAGGAATCTAAGTAAAAAATCATAAACGATTTACGCCAATCTGATTTTGGCCTGAGTTCGTTTAAGGTTTTTTTATTAATTTCAGACAATTCATTATAAAATTGATACCACTTAAATTCGGTCAAAAACAAGTCTTTATCTGAATTGAAATAATCATTCTTAGTATTGATAACCTTATTTAAATCTGATATCAACGAATCTAATTTTGAAGCATTTAACTTAAAGTTAACCCAATTATCTGTATTGAATTTATTCACTAAATTGTTTAGCTTTTCTTTAAGAATTGAAAGGCTATTTATATTTAAATTATCAATTTTCTGTGTAATGATATTTTGAAATTCATTTTGAATCCTACCTTGAAATTCATTTTGAATATTTTCACAATTCTTCAATAGAATTGATAATTTTTGTCTTTTTAAATTTAAACTTCCTGTAAACGAAATCGTTTCAAAATCTTTAGCTGCTTTAATGAAATCTTGTAGGTTTTGGTAATGAGTTTGTAACTTTGAATAATCTGAAATAGATTGCTTTTTATCCGAGTTAAAAATAGAGAAAAATTTATAGCTCAATCCATTTATTTTTGTCTCATCTATAAAGTCCGGGTTATCAATGTTCTTATCCAATATAGTTTCTATTTCAATACCAATCCGTTTTATTTGTTCGATTTGTTGATTTAATTCATTTCTCCTTAATTTGAAATATTCGGATTTTGTTTCTTCCAAATGAAGTTTGATTTCTTCAAGTTCATTTGAATAATAATCGAAATCATCTATAAGTTCTTTCTCAATTAAGTAAGGGTTGTCTCCTATAATTTTTTGAGAATTGATAAACGATATTGATTCAACAGGAGCATATTTTTTGTATAATGACTGCCCTTTTTCAATAATAGCAACTAATTCGTTTAGTTCTTCTGGAGTATATGTAAACGTTTTTTTACCAATATTCAAATTATTATCTTCTTCGTTATTCCTAAGTTCAGCTAATAATTCGCCTACAACATCTGTCCAAGATTTATCTCCAATTATTCTTTTGTCGAGTATTTTGTGCTTTTCATTAATACTATTAATAAGGTTTTGAGCTTCATTAATAAATTTCTCTAAGTTTCGTTTAGATGCTTTGTTCGTAATTTTGTCAGAATTAATAGATCTATATTCTGAATTATCTACTCTATCTCTAACGGAGTCCACAACTTTTTTCCGATCCTTAACTATATCCCGAATTAAAACACAATGATTTTCCAAGCCTTTTTCAATTAATGCATTGTGCAAAACTTCAAGTGCTGTTCTTTTTTCACAAACGACAATTGTTTTCTTATTATTTTCAAGAGCGTTGATTAATATGGCAGTAAGTGTTTGGCTTTTTCCAGTACCAGGTGGTCCTTGAATCAATATGTTTCTTTTTTCTTCTAAAGAATGTAATATACTTTGTTGAGAGGGATCAGTATTAACAGAAGATATTGGTTGAAATGTATGTCCATATAAATCATCAAGAGGAATATCAATTCCTTTCAACTGCATTATATTTAAGTAGTCATTAATAATGTTTTGTTTTTGAACTTCAAAAATTGAAAAAAGTCCACCGAATTCTATAATTGAATTTGTAGAATTTTTTAATAATTTCTCAAAATGTGCTTTATCTCCAATTGAAACAACTTTGTCCATTTCGTTTTTTAGTCTTTCTATCAAATCATTTGGAGAAGATATATTGATAGTTTGAATAAGGTTGGAACAAATTTCAATAAGTTCATCTTTATCAATTTGTCCATCATCAAGCATTTCGTTTGGTATTTGTTCAATTTCAACATTAACATCATTTTGTAAATGATTGATGAGTACTTCATTTAAGTAAATAGGATCATCTTCGTTACGTAAGATTTCCCAAGTGTTAAGTTCTTTAGTACGTTTAATCCTTAGGCTCCATATCAATATAGGGGCGACAGTTAATTTGTTATCTGCCTTGTCAAGTCTTGCTAATATAGGAAATCCAAACCCAAAAGTATTTATACCTTTTTCTGATTCGATAGTTTCAGTCTGATTAATCAGATTTTCAAAAGATTTTTTAATACGCACTAATTGAGTTTGTTCCTTTTCTTCTATATTATCAAGGTTGACAACCTTGTCTTTCCATGAGATTCTGAATTTAAGAGGAAGTTCTGTCAGCAATGCTTTAATAAAATTGTTAGGTAAGCTTTTATCAATATAAGAGAGCCTGTTAAGATCAAATTTATATAGTGAATTGGCCGGAATAGCGTTTAAATGTACTCCTCTTCGATTACCAATTTTTAGCCTGTTTTGAAGTTCTATTAAAAGTTTTTCAGTTAATACCATTATTAAGATTTAAATCTATTTTTTTGAGTTTGTATTTTAATTTTATATATTGCCATTCTTTAATCTTACTATATATAATGATTATAGAAATACAAAAGCGTGGACTTATTCCATTGCTTGTTTCAAAAGCCCGACCAAAGGCTGCAACACAAAGCAAAAGGAAAAGCCCACGCTCTTGCGTAGGCGTTTCCACTTTTACCTCCCTGTGTTGCATTAAATAATGGTCGTATTTTTGAAACAGGAAATCTTAAAGCGAAACGCTATATTTTATATATCTTTAATTTACAATTATATCATTTTCTTATTAATTTGAATGTAAAAGTATATTTTTTTCGATAAAAAGCGGTGGAAGTGAATAATTTAATTCACAATTTATTTTCAGAATTAATGTTTTACTATATTTTTGTGTTCTATTTGTTTTTTTAATTATAGAGAAACTTAAAAATTAAAACATTAAACAAGTTTAATAAATTGCAAAATATTTAGTTGAAATTTTAGAATTAGAAGTTATGATAGCTATAATTGTTTTACTTTTTTTTATTTTTATTTTGCATTTACTTTCTCGCGATACACGGTAAACAGATAGGAAAAGAATATATGTAACAAAAAGAAATTTTAATAAAAATAATTCAGAAATTAAAAACGTAAGACAATGGGAAACCTCATTGAATTATTGGAGTACTACTAAATTGTCAGGATATAGATATTCACCAAAGAAAGATGCTTGGTGGAAAAAAAAAGTAATTTGAGCTAACTTTCAAACTAAAATCACATCAAAATTAGTGTATAGTTTTAATTAACATCATTCTTTTAAATTCTATTGTCTAAATGGATAAAATCTCATAAATGAACTATTTTTCAACCAATTAAATATACATTTTTAGTGTTGTAAAATTGTGGATGTGGTATAAATGGAAGTGTACTAATTGCCGACTTATTGCAAATAAATTTGTAAAGCCATGGTATCAAAACTTATAAACTTACTTCGGTATTCTATTTTTAATGCGTTATTGTAATTTGATTCAAATAATTCCACTAAATTTGCATTTTATCATGATATTTTGAAGTATAACTTCATTTTATCATGATATTTTGAAATACTAAAAAGGGATGTCATGATATACGATCGGTTACAAAATTTTCCTGATTCAGGATTAGAAAGCTTGTTTTTATGGGCACCACGCCAGACAGGAAAAAGTACCCTTTTAAAGGCATTGTTTCCTCAGGCACTTGTATTTGATTTGCTACTTAGTGATGAGTATGAGCGTCTCAGGGCACGACCGTCATTGATCAGAGAGATACTATTGGCAGATCCTACGATTGCCGTAGTCATCATTGATGAAGTCCAGAGGATGCCGGAATTACTTAACGAAGTTCATTGGCTCATGGTCAATACTAGTACAAAATTTATACTGAGTGGTTCGAGTCCTCGGAGAATCCTCCGTTCTGATACCAATCTCTTGGGTGGTCGTGCACTTCGGTATGAACTCTTTCCTTTAGTTAGTCGTGAGATCCCGGATTTTGATTTGATGCGTGCGTTAAATAATGGTCTTTTACCACGACATTATCTTGCTAAAGATGCACGAAGGATGATAGCTTCTTATGTTGGAAATTATCTGCAAGACGAATTGATCAGAGAAGCACAAATCAGAAATGTGTCCATTTTTTCAAAATTTTTGGTGTCCGTAGCCTTTTCAAATGCCGAAATGGTCAATTATACTAATATTGCAACGGATTGTGGTGTGAGTTCAAATACGGTAAAATCTTATTTCCAAATCTTAGAAGAGACGCTCATAGGTAGGTTCGTACCTGTATATCAAAAAAGACCAAAACGTAGAGTCATTCAGGCTCCTAAGTTTTATTTATTTGATATCGGCTTGGTCAATCACTTGCTCAAAAGAGGAAAGATTTTATATAAAAGCGAAAGTTTTGGTCATGCTTTCGAGCATTTTATCTATCAGGAGATATATGCTCACAGTCACTATTCGGGATTAGATTATACTATCAGTTATTGGCGTACAGCATCTCAGATAGAAGTCGATTTCATCTTAGGAGAACATGAAATCGCTGTCGAAGTCAAAGCCGGCGAAAACATCAGTAGCCGGCATTTAAAGGGACTACAAGCATTCATGGAGGAATACACAGTCAAAAAAGCAATCGTAGTTTGCACCGAACCACGAGCCAGAATGGTTGACGGCATCCACATCCTACCATGGCAGGATTTTTTAAATCAACTTTGGGACGGGAAATTGATGAGCTAATAGCTTATACCAATTGCAATATATCATGATAATTTGAAGTACAACTTCATTTTATCATGATATATTGAAGTTATGGCTTAAAAAGATTATATGTTAGAACCCAGAACTACTTTTATGTATATGGCATTGTTTTGTGCGTGTTGTCGAGACGACAAACACTAATTTTAAGCTGAATACGAAAGAGATATTCAAATTAGCCCAATCTTCATTAAAAAATATCCGATTTCTTCGTTAGAAATACTCGCCATAGCTAAGGCTATGTCTGTGTTTTCTGCCTTGAACTCAGACATTTTTAATATAAATCTTTGGACAAATTCAAAAATCTCTTTCGTATAGCGAGGACGCTAAGCTTATCAGTACAAAACAACTCCGCAAATCAAACAACTCCACAAATCAACAGTAAAAAATTACACCCTTACACTTTTAAACATATAAACCATTTGAACAACTCAACAACTCCGACAAATCAACAAATCTAACAACTCCAACAAATCAACAATAAAAATTAAACCCATACACTCTTAAACCTTTAAACCAATTTGAAGCCGACAACTCAACAATCAATTCAATATTACCAGCTCCGTCCTTCTGTTTTTACTCCGTCCTTCTGGTGTTTGATTATCTAATATTGGCTGTGAAGCACCTTTGCCTTCATAATAAATTCTATCAGGATGGATACCTTTGCTAATAAGTGCGTCTGCTACTGCTTTTGCTCTGTCTTCTGATAGGATTTGATTGTCTGTTTCGTTGCCTACATTGTCGGTATGACCTATGATTTTCACTTTTATAGATGGTTGCCCTTGCATCATCTTGACTATCGTATTCATCTCATACATAGATTTTTCTAAAAGTGCTGAAGAGCCCGATTCAAAAAATATATTATTGAGTATCATCACATGGCCTTCTTTATCAATCTTTGCTATTTGTATCGGTGTCAATGCAATATCTAATTTGAAGGATTGCAACGTTAATGTATCGCTTCTCAAATCAAATTGTTGAGAATAAAAGATGTAATTTTCAGCATCTACTTTACAGGCATACTGTCTTCCACTTGGTAAGGCAGCTATAAAATATCCGTCTTTGCCTGTTGTTACCTTAAAAATGTCTTTTCCTGTGATCAAATCAACAATTTCTACACGACCCGGCAATGTAAGATTGGTTTGAACATCATAGATATAACCTTTGACATACGTTGTCGGAATGGGTCTTGCGCTTTCGTACAGTTCAAAAGCATAGATATTGAGATGATTGAGCATTTTATCATGGTCATAATCTTTATCACTGGCATACCAGGCCGTTTGACCATCAAGTGACACAGTCAGACTACCTTCACTACCTTCAGTATTGATAGGATAACCTAAATTGACTGGCTCACTCCACGTGTCCTGCTCATGATTATATCTGGAATAATAAATATCAAACTGTCCCATGCCTGGTCGTCCATTTGACCTGAAATACAGGGTTTGACTGTCCGGATGTAAAAATGGACTTTCGTCATCGCCTTCACTATTGATGACTGATCCCATATTCCACGGTGTCATCCAGCTTCCTTTTTCATCTTTTTGGGTCATCCAAAGGTCAGCACCGCCAAGTGTACCTTTCCGCCTGCTTGAAAAGATCATTGTACGACCGTCAACAGATAGTGTAGGATGCGAATCCCAAGCTGCCGAATTGACGACTTTGCCCATATTAACCGGATTTGTCCAGTGATCATCCATATACATGGAATAGTATAAATCGCAACTGCCATAACTTTCTCTGCGATCACATGCCGTAAATACGATGTACGAACCATCGCCGGATATCGTAAAAGCGCCCTCATTTTGTGCAGTATTGACTCCGGACATGGGCATCGTTTTTGTCCAGCCAGTACTATCCTTTATAGCCATGTAGATATCTTCCTGCCCGATAAAAGCTCCCGGATTTTTAACATTTTTGGTGAAAATCAGAAACTGACCATCCACAGAAATTAGTGGCGCATATACGGATTGACCGGCATTAATGATTGGTCCGACATCGGTAGGTTTAAATGGAACAGGATGTCGCATCGCTTGATCTATAAATATCAGGTTTTCCATCTGCTTTTGGGCTTTTTCAGCTTTTTTAGCATTGGAAGATAATCCGATATACGTTTTCAGGTGACTTGCCGCTTTAGCATGTTTGCCCAATTCTACTTGTGTTTGTGCCAGAGAATAATACATCTCCGCATCGTACAATGAATCTAATTGTATGGCTTTCAAAAAAGATGTTTCTGCTTGTTCGAAGTCTTTTATTACATAATATTGAGAACCTAATCTGAGATATCCTTCAGTAAAATTGGGTTGCAGGCTTAGCAATTGACGAAAAGACGCTATACTTTTTAATGTTTTTTTGTCTTGAGCATAGTTCTTTGCTTCTTCAAATATCTTCTTTTCCTTGGATGAAAATGTATTGGATTGAATAGTTTGACTTACTCCAAATTGATATAAGTGAATCAATGTGATGATAAAAAGCCACCTGACAGCAATGGATAATATTTGAATACGTTTTCGCAAGGTTGTAAATAATTTTTGTCTTGATTTATTATATAACGCAAATACCTTTCAAAATGTAAATAAGAAACGCTTAAAATATTAGTAGATACTCAGATAAATGCTTTCAAATCATAAATATAAGCGATTTTTCGTCAGACAAAGCTACTTTTGAGTTAATAACAGTGCTATTGGCAAAAAAGAACTGTGGTATCACGGAAAATTATCATTTTTTGATTGAAATGGATCATACCTGTGTATTTACAAAAATCAGATTTGTGAAAAAGTTTCTAAAATACCAGACGCAGGACTGACCTGAATGATATCGGGTTGAAGACCAAAAGCTTCGTGATACTTATCTTTCAAAGTCGCTACTTCATCTGCATCCAATGTACCGTTCAATAAGTTAATGGTACAGCCTCCAAAGCCGCCGCCCATCATTCTGCTACCTACAAATTTTGGGATCATTTTCGAATATTCGACCAACCAATCCAATTCAGGACAGCTCACTTCATATTTTTGTGATAAGCCTTCGTGCGATTGGTACAATAATATTCCCAATGCAGCCATATCTTCACTCAATAATGCTTGTTTTGCTTTCAATACACGTTCGTTTTCTTCGACAACGAAGCTAACCCGATTAAACATGATTTCATTCATCTGCTTTTGAAGTGCTGGCAAATCATTGGAAGCCAAAGATCTCAATGTTGTAATGGGTTTGTAATGGTCGTTAATCCAATGTACCGCTTCGATACATTCATTATGCCTTTGATTGTAATCGGTATCTAAGAGATTGTGTTTGACCTGAGTATTAATCAGATAAAATGAATAATTGCTTAGCCTCAAGTCAATATATTTATATGAATTATCAGCACAATCCAATAAAATGGCCTGGTTTTTTCTGCCATTAAATATGGTAAACTGATCCATGATTCCACCCTGAACGCCGTAACCTCTTTCGGCTGTAACGGCCATTTGTACCAGTTCCTCCTTGCTCCGTTTTAAATGGTTCATTTGATCAATGACGGCTATGATACCACAGGTAAGCGCAGATGATGAGGATATTCCAGCTCCAACCGGCAGATCACCTCCAAAAACTAAGTCAAATCCCTTGATGTGTGTCTCACGTTCATAAACCTTTAGCACCTGAAGTATAAATGAATACCAACCGGGCAAATATTCCGGTATTGGTTGGGAGAGGCTTGCTTCCACTTTTTCATGGGTATTGGCAGCGATGATCCGGATGGTATCCTTATCGTTGGGAGATGCAAGAAACCATAAACCTTGTCCAATAGCAAAAGGTAGCACATATCCATGATTGTAGTCGGTATGCTCACCGATAATATTCACTCTGCCGGGAGCAAATACCCGATATTGTGGCAATTGTCCAAAAGCTGATGAAAACATGGATTCCAGTACAGCTATCATTATGAATGAGAAGCTAATGATTGAATTTCAACAAATCGCTTATAAGGTCCGTCTTCTTCAAGCAATCCGTTGTGCGTACCAACCTGGACGATCTTTCCGTTTTCAAGTACGACGATTTTGTCCGCTTTTTGAATCGTGGAAAGCCTGTGTGCAACGATAATAGAGGTCCTGTTTAGCATGACTTTTTCGAGTGCTTCCTGTACTAATTTCTCAGATTCCGAATCCAATGCCGAAGTTGCCTCATCCAATATAAGGATAGGTGGATTGCGCAATACTGCCCGTGCTATCGTCAAACGCTGACGTTGACCTCCTGATAGCTTCATGCCCCGGTCTCCGATAGAAGTATCATATCCTTCCGGTAATACAGAAATAAAATCATGTGCATTGGCGATCAAAGCCGCTTCTGTAATTTGCTGATCGGAATATCCCTCCTGACCAAAAGTGATGTTGTTTTTGATGGAATCATGAAACAAGATGGCTTCCTGAGAAACGATGCCATAAAGACCTCGTAGCTGGTTTAAATTCATGTCTCGGATATCAACTCCGTCAATGGTAATACTTCCATTGGTTACATCATAAAATCTTGGGAGCAAGTCCACAAGCGTTGACTTTCCGGCACCGGATGAACCCACTAAGGCAACAATCTCTCCCTTTTTAATTTCCAGATTTATATCGTCCAAAGCTGGTGTTGGGCTTTCTTTATACTCAAATCCTACATGATCAAAACGAATGACCTCATCAAAATTCGATTTTTGTACAGCATCTTCTTTGGAAACAATCGGATTTGTTTCGTGAAGCACTCTTTCTACTCTATCCAATGCTGCCAACCCTTTCTGGATATTGAAATAAGCCGATGAAAATGATTTTGCAGGTTCTATGACTTGATAGAAAGCAAAAACAAATGCGAAAAATATATCCGGTTCCATTTCCTGCTTGAATACCAATGTTGCACCATACCACAACAATATCGTAACGACGGTCACTCCTAGAAACTCTGATAACGGTGATGCCAGGTCACGCCGGTTTATGACTTTGATTAAAGTATTTCTAAAGAATTTATTTTCACTGTCAAATTTATTTTTTTGATAATTTTCAGCATTGAATCCTTTAATAATCCTGAGACCGCCTAATGATTCCTCAACTTGAGCAGATAGATTACCAATAGATTCTTGAATATTTACGGAAGAAGTTTTAAGTTTATTGACAGTTTTTCCAATGATTAATCCCGCTATTAATACCAAAAAGAATACGAAGAAAGTTAGAGATACACTTATATAAAACATGTAAACGATACAGCCCAAGATGATAATCGGTGCTTTGAATATGGATTCTATCACGTTCAGTATCGACCATTCTATTTCCTGAACATCCACGGTAATAGATGAAAGTAGCGCTCCTTTTCTTTCGTTGCTGTAAAAACTCAATGGTAAGTCTAAGTATTTACCGAAAAGCCGTTTTCTCAAGTCGTAAATGATTCCATAGCGCATAGGAGTCATGGAGTACAGCGCGGTGTATCTGAATAAATTTTTTAGGAAGAATACGATAATAAGTAGGATACAAACATACATCAGCGTTGTCTCTTTACCATATTCATTGATATACGTCGAAATATAGTATTTTGTCCAACTGTTGATATTGTTGTCAACTGGTATTTCTGGATTGGCATTGACTCTATCAAAGAGAATATTAAAAAACGGTACTAACAACGGGATACTCACTACCGTAAAAACGGAATATAAGATATTGCTTAAAACACTGAATGTGAAGTGCTTTTTATAATATTTTATTTGGGACATTAGCCGCCAAAATCCGTCCATTGTATCGTATCGGTATTAATAAATATATAGTGCTGCAAGAATAAAATTTCTGTTTTTCAGCGATTTGTATTATTCAGGCAGCTTCGAAAAATCAAACGTATTCATAAATCCTGTATCAAAATTACCATTACGGAAATTTTCATCTTTCATCAGTGCTTGGTGAAAAGGAACCGTCGTTTTGATACCTTCAATGATAAATTCATCTAAAGCTCGTTGCATTTTTTTGATACATTCCTCTCTCGTCTGTGCCTTGCAAATGAGTTTTCCGATCATGGAATCATAGTAAGGCGATACATTGTAGCCGGCATATACATGGGTATCAACACGGACACCATGACCTTTAGGGCTGTGAAATGAACTGATTCTTCCTGGATTTGGTCTGAAATCATTATGCACATCTTCCGCATTGATACGGCATTCTATCGCATATAGCTTTGGATAATAATTTTTACCGGTTATTGATATTCCCGCAGCTACTTTGATTTGCTCTTTTATCAAGTCGTGATCGATCACTTCTTCCGTCACGGGATGCTCGACTTGGATACGGGTATTCATCTCCATAAAGTAGAAGTTTCTGTATTTATCCACCAAAAACTCAATGGTACCTACGCCTTCATAATTAATGGATTTACCGGCTTTTACCGCTGCTTCGCCCATTTTTTCACGCAATTCATCTGTCATGAATGGCGACGGACTCTCTTCGACAAGCTTTTGATGTCTTCTCTGAATGGAGCAATCCCTTTCTGACAAATGACATACATTGCCATGTTGATCACCAACGATTTGAAACTCTATGTGTCTTGGTTCAACAACGTATTTTTCGACATAAATACCATCGTTTGAAAATGAAGCTTTGGCTTCTTTTTTAGCACTTTCCCAAGCGTGTTCAAATTCGTTATCTTCATTGACGATACGCATACCTTTACCACCACCACCAGCGGTAGCTTTTAGGATGACGGGGTATCCGATTTTATTAGCGATTTTTATGCCTTGCTTCACGTCTTTCAATAGGCCGTCAGAACCGGGAACAACTGGCACACCTGCTTTTATCATGGTTTCTTTAGCCGTGACTTTGTCGCCCATTTTGCGAATCATATCCGCTGTAGGTCCAATAAATTTCACGCCAGACTGATTGCATATTTCTGAGAAACCGGCATTTTCAGCCAAAAATCCATATCCGGGATGTACAGCATCAGCATTGGTTATTTCAACAGCAGCCATGATACGTGGGATATTGAGATAAGATTCAGATGACGCTGCTGGTCCTATACAAACCGCTTCATCGGCAAACCTAACATGAAGACTGTCTGCATCAGCTTTTGAGTAAATAGCTACCGTTTTTATGCCCATTTCTTTACATGTACGTATGATACGTAGGGCTATTTCACCACGGTTAGCTATTAGTATTTTATTAAACATAATATACAATTAATGTTTTACAAATAGGTATGTCAGCACGATATGGTGACTACTTTGTTTCAACTAAAAACAATACCTGATCATATTCTACTGGAGACGCATCCTCAACCAAAACTTTAACGATGGTACCAGAAAATTCACTTTCTATTTCATTAAAGAGTTTCATTGCTTCAATGATACAGACCACATCGCCTTGATTTACCGTATCTCCAACTTTTATGAATGGCGGTTTGTCTGGTGATGATGACCGATAAAAAGTACCCACGATAGGAGACTTTATTTCTATCAAGTTACTACCTTGCTTAGGTGCTTCATTGGTTGTTTCAGGAGCTGCTGCTGGTGTAACCGCTTCTTGTACTGGAGCCGCTGATTGAACCATTGGTGTCGCTACCTGCATTTGTACGGGTTGAGACGCCGCAGTTACTACTGTTTGAACAGCTGTTTTCTGGAATTTGTCAGTTTTTATTTGTACTTCGACATCGTTGTCCTTAAACTTAAACTCCGTAAGATTCGACTTAGAAATCAGCTTGATAAGCTCTTGTATTTCATGAAAATTCATATCTCATTAATTTTTTAAAAAGTGAATTAAGCTTTTACTCTTTCAAGATAGGCACCTGTACGAGTGTCTATTTTTATTTTATCGCCTTGATTGATGAAGATGGGCACTTTTACTTCAGCGCCTGTCTCCACTGTAGCAGACTTAGTAACATTGGTTGCTGTATCTCCTCTCACGCCTGGCTCTGTATAAGTTACCTCAAGGACAAGGTGTTGCGGCATATCTGTCGTCAAAGGAAGATCTTTCTCCGCATGGAATAAGATTTCAATTTCTATACCTTCTTTCAAAAATTGTGGACTGTCGAGCATGGATCCTTCGAGTGTTACTTGGTCGTAACTTTCATTATCCATAAAGTGATAGCCTGATTCGTCATTGTAAAGGTACTGAAACTTTCTTCTTTCTACTCGAACATCATCAATTTTGTGACCTGCCGGGAATGTATTATCAATAACCTTACCCGTTGTTAGACTCTTTAATTTTGTTCTGACAAAGGCATTTCCCTTACCTGGTTTTACATGCTGAAATTCTACAACGGAATAAATATCACTGTTATAGTTGATACAAAGCCCATTTCTGATATCTGAAGTATTTGCCATGAAAATGTATAAATTTATGTGTTTTAATTTTTAATTTTACAAAAGTATATAATATTTTGTAGATTCTATATATTTTAATATGCCCATTTTATCAAAATGCTTCCCCAAGTAAATCCACCTCCAAAAGCAGTAAGTATGATATTGTCGCCTTTTTTGAGCTGAGGTTCGTATTCCCAAAGACATAATGGTATCGTTCCGGCAGTGGTATTACCGTATTTATAGATATTGATCATGACTTTTTCTTGTGGAATACCCAGCATCTCGCCCACCGAATTGATGATACGTAAATTGGCTTGATGTGGTACCAACCAATTGACATCATCCACCGTCAAATCATTCCTTTCGAGCACCTCCTGAGTGGTATTGTACATACCCATTACAGCCGCTTTAAATACGGATTTTCCTTCCTGATATACGTAATGTTCCCTTTGCGCTACCGTTTCCAAAGTAGGTGGTTTCAGTGAGCCTCCGGCTTTCATGTGCAGAAATTCCCTACCGGCTCCGTCTGCTTTCAGTATCGCATCTATAAATCCTATTTTTTCTTCTGTTGGTTCTAACAAAACGCCTCCAGCACCATCGCCAAATATGATACAAGTTGCCCTATCTTGATAGTCAATGATTGAAGACATTTTATCGGCACCTACGACGATGACTTTTTTATACATACCCGACTCTATAAACTTGGCTCCGGTCGTCAATGCGTATAAAAATCCAGAACAAGCGGCATTAATATCATAACCAAAAGCATTTTTAGCGCCTACCTTATCAAGTATAGTATTGGCAGTATCAGGAAAAACCATATCGCCGGTAACAGTAGCACAGATGAGTAACTCGATCTCCTCAGGCTTGGTGTTTGTCTTTTCTAATAGTTGTTTTACAACTTCTACACCCATGTCAGACGTGGCCTTGCCAGGAGTTCTTAATATCCTCCTTTCTTTGATTCCGGTACGTGTCGTTATCCATTCGTCATTGGTATCAACCAACTTCTCCAAATCTGCATTGGAAAGAATGTCGTCAGGTACAAATCCTCCTACTCCGGTTATAGCTGCATGAATCTTTGACATGGTTCCGTTTTGATTAAATAATTTAATGAATCATCGCAAAAAGTGGCACAAGATACGGCATTTTATAATTACTAAAAAAAAAATTGATACATTAAACATTTTCTTTGATTCATCTGATAAAATTATTTAACACATAATATACTGTAAATCTATATTATAAATATTTGAGTTTATGTGAAATGTTGTGTTTATTATAATGGGTTGATGAAATTGGTATTATAATTGATATTTTATAATTAGGTGTAATGCAATATTTTATATTTATTATAATTTTTTAATGTATTGCAACTGAAACAGTAAAACAGTTAAGAATATTATTAATTATCCCAAAATCAGTTTAAAATGAAAACGTTTAAAATTTCATTCTGCTTCCTAATATTGCTGATGTTTACAAATATGGTAAAAGCAGCATCGTCTAAAATTCAGTTTGCGGATTACGATTTAAAGGAAGCCCGCCTTAAAGCAGGCAGTGAAGGTAAGCTCATCTTTATTGATTTTTATGCCTCGTGGTGTACACCTTGCAATTGGATGGATCAAACCACTTTTCTGGATGATGAAGTGGCCGATATCCTAAATACCAGTTTTATATCTATCAAAGCGGACATCGATCAGACTTTGGGATATGAATTAAAGCATGTTTTTGATATCAAATATCTGCCTACAATGCTTATTTTCAACTCGGAAGGACGTATTCTGGATAGGATAGAACAAACCTTGTCTCCGCTTCAGATGCGTGCATTACTTAAAAAGTATAATGCACCAGAAAATAAGGAAATCATTAAGTATAACCTAAATACATCACCTAATCATCAATTAAATAACACGGAGTACAATAATTATGAAAGTATGCAGAAAAATGCTTCGCAACTTCAGCAATTCTATAGTAATCAGGCAGATAAGAAGGTGTATAAAGTACAATTGGGTGTATTTGAACGATATCAGAGCGCAGATGAAATGATAAGAACCCTAAAACATTTCTTTGTAGAGCCGTTATCGATCACCAATGAAATGAAAAATGGTACTTTGCTCTATAAGGTGCGTATCGGACAATTCAGCAGTTATGATGACGCACTTCTGTTTAAAAACGCCATAATGCAGGAATACAATATGGATGGCATCATTATTTAACGGGTTGATATTCTGATCATTTATGACTTCAACATTACTTATAAAAAATATCCAGAAACTCTATGGGGTTGCTTCCAATGGCATTGCTTTCAAAAAAGGTACATCCATGTCGGAAGTGGAAATCATGGAAGATGCTTATATCCTAACTAAAGGAGATACTATACAGACTTATGGGTCTATGCAGCAATGTCCTGTCGATGCGGATATGGTCATAGATGCTGCTGGAAAATGCGTAATGCCGGCATGGTGCGACAGTCACACGCATATCGTCTTTGCCCAAGGAAGGGAATTAGAATACGTAGATAAACTCAGTGGCAAAAGTTACGAAGATATCGCTGCGAATGGTGGTGGTATTATCAATTCAGCCAGAAAATTGAGAGATCTGCCTGAAGACATGCTGTATGAAAGAGCACTAAATCGTTTGAATGAAGTCATCCGTTCAGGAACAGGCGCTATAGAGATAAAAAGTGGATATGGGCTGACTTTAGAAAGTGAACTTAAAATGTTGCGTGTGATCAAAAGGTTGAAAGCAACAACTGAAGCCACGATAAAGGCAACTTTTCTGGGAGCGCACGCCATACCACCCGAATATAAAGACAACAGAGCAGGATACATTGACCTTATCATAAACGAAATGATACCACAGGTCGTTGAAGACCAATTAGCGGATTACTGTGATGTGTTTTGTGAGCAAGGTTTTTTTACAGTTGAAGAAACCGATAAAATACTCAAAGCTGCTGCTAAATACGGACTCAAAGCCAAAATACATGCCAATCAGCTCAATATCTCAGGAGGCGTACAAGTTGGCATAGCCAATCACGCCATATCCGTTGACCATCTCGAAGCGATCGGCGAAGAAGAGATAGAAGCCTTAAAAAATGCAAATACCATTCCTACGGTTTTACCGTCCTGTTCGTTTTACCTGCATATACCGTATGCTCCGGCCAGAAAGATGATACAAGCAGGTTTAGGCATCGCTATGGCGACAGACTTTAATCCAGGATCAAGTCCGTCCGGAAATATCCCTTTGCTCATGGCATTAGCCTGCAACAATATGCGTTTGCTACCAACAGAAGCTTTCAATGCCGTCACTATCAATGGTGCGTATGCTATGGAACTCGGAGACAGTCATGGAGCTATAGGTATCGGCAGAATAGCGAATCTGATCATCACCAAGGCAATACCATCATTAGAATATATGGTTTACTCGTTTGGAAGTCAACATATAGATACGGTGATATTGAATGGGAAGGTTGGTGGTTGTTAAGGTTACTTATGTTCTTGGTTTTATTAAATCTGCATTTTCCATAACATAATGGCTGATAGATTAAGTAATGTATTTTAAAATAGCTCTCAAACGCTTTAAAACCTTAAAGTAAAACGAAAATAAAATTTTCAAATACATTTTCTTCCCTAATAATTTGTATTTTGTTGCCTGCTTAGGTAACTTTGTGCCATGAATGAAGGGTTTATCAGACAGGTAATTGTTTTTCAACATCATTTTTGGGATTTCTATAATACACAAACATTAGAAGTTCAGAAGAAGATAGATTGGATAATTGGGCTTCTCAGAACTTTGCAAGTGATACCTGTAAAATTTTTCAAACACCTTGAAGGTTCAGACGGACTTTATGAAATGCGAATAAAAGTTGGTAGTGACATTTATAGAGTATTTTGTTGCTTAGATAAAGGAAATATTGTCATTCTTTTTAATGGATTTCAAAAGAAATCGGAGAAAACACCAAAACAAGAATTAGAAAGAGCATTAAAAATAAAACAACAATATCATGAAAGCAAAAAATCATAATAACATCGTCAATTGGGACGACCACCTTGACCAAAAATACGGCAAGAAAGGAACGCCATCTCGTGAAGTGTACGAAGAAGAATTTGAGGCATTCAAAATAGGTGTTCTAATACAAGAAGCAAGAAAGCAACAAAATCTTACACAAGAAGAGCTTGCTATGCGTGTAGGAACGACTAAAAACTACATTTCTCGTATCGAAAATAATGCAAGTGATATACGCTTATCAACACTTATGAGAATAGTCCGGGAAGGACTTGGTGGTCGATTGTCCTTAGAATTTTCTATTTGATGTCTTTAGAAAACCTGAAGTTATAAAATAGTTAAGTTAAACAAATGTTCAATTGGTTTAGCGAACTATAATCGCTTATTATCTTACGACTTTTTTAATATTACAATCTATTCAAAAATATGAAAATTATACTCGATTGTGATAATATATAAAATTTAGAAGTTATACGCAAATTATTTGGTGGTTTTGGAAACTTTCGTAATTTTGTGTGTTGGCAAATTTAATGAGACGTCACTTTAGCATGAAATTGAATGAAGGTACGTTAATTTTTGACTGTTTCTAAACAGAATTTGTATGATTGATCACAAAATGGAGACTTGACTTCATTCAAAAACGGGGCGACACCGAAAAGCCATACGAGTAGGGCATTTTTAAATTTTAAAAAAACAAAAATGGATTCACAAAAAGTCGACATGTTCATAATGTCAAACGGAAAATTTTTTGAAAGTCATCAGATTAATGCTATTAGAGATAAACTACTTACTCTAGATGATTCAAATTGGGCAATGTTATCAACCGCTCAATTTAAAGACCCTACAACGACTCTTCTTGTTTCAATCTTGGCGGGTACTTTGGGTATTGACCGCTTTATGATTGGCGATACGGGACTTGGGGTTGGTAAACTTTTAACTTGTGGTGGTTTGGGCATTTGGTCTATAATTGATTGGTTCATGATACAAAAAGCAACAAGAGAAAAAAATATGGAAAAAATTCAACAATTTTTGTATTAATGACACTCGAAAGGAACAAGCTGTATTCCAAAGTATTTATAGCGTGTTTAGCAGGGTATATATGGTTGTACTTTAGCAATTCAAAAAGCTTAACTGAAAATAAATCAGTTGAAGTTTGCTTGATAAAGCATACTACAAATATACCCTGTCCTTCTTGTGGCTCAACACGAGCAATCATTTCATTGACCAAAGGTGATTTTTTTGAAGCATTAAGTATTAACCCGATGGGCTTAATCGTGGCAATTATTATGCTCTTTGGTCCGCTTTGGATTATCAAAGATATAACTAACAAAAGCAAATCTTTATTTGTTTTTTATCAAAGAACAGAAGCATATCTAAAAAAACCAAAGTATGCAATACCGTTGATATTGCTCATAATTGTCAATTGGATTTGGAATATCAAAAAAGGACTATGATACATATAAAAAAATTTAGTTACGAACCGAGCGAACATGAAGCAGAAACTGCGTCAAGTAGTTATCTAATGTCTTTAATTGCAATTATAGTCGGACTGCCATTGCCAATAGTTAATCTAATAGCAACATTGATATTTTTCTTAGGGAATCGAAAGTCCACATATTTTGTTCGTTGGCATTGCACACAAGCGTTGTTATCACAACTTTCCATGCTTTTCATAAATAGTTTCGGCTTTTGGTGGACAGTTTCTATAATCTTTACAGAAGAATCAATTACGAGTAAATACATTGCATATATTATTGCAGTAATACTTTTTAACTTGACTGAATTTATAGCAACTATCTATACCGCCATTCAGACAAGAAAGGGAATTCATGTGGAATGGTGGTTTTATGGTACATTGACAAACTTAATTTTCAAATATAGAGCATGAAAAAGACCATTTTTCAGGGGACTTTAATAATTTTACTATTTTTCGGAACATGGTTTGCCCTGACGCAAATTGACTGGGTTGAGATTTTTAAAGTTCAGCAAGCAACTGACAAAACAGAACAAAAATTAGGTGAACTCTTTTGGGAAATATTTCAAAAAACCGAAAAGGAAAACAAAAATATCCATGTAATAAATTCAATAGACAGCATTGTTACGCATATCTGCAAAGCGAATAAAATTGACAGAGAAACAATAAAAGTTCACGTTCTCAACAAAGACGAAATCAATGCTTTTGCATTACCAAACGGACACTTAATTGTTTATAGTGGACTAATCTTAAACTCAGACAATCAAGAAGAATTGACTGGAGTAATATGTCACGAAATCGCACACATTGAACTAAATCATGTAATGAAAAAGTTAGTCAAAGAAATCGGACTTTCAGTTCTAATTTCAATGACAACAGGTAACGGTGGAACAGAAATTATCAAAGAAACGGCAAAAATGCTTTCTTCATCGGCTTTTGACAGAAGTTTAGAAAAGGATGCAGACATTAAAGCAGTTGATTATCTGATAAAAGCAAAAGTAAATCCTGAACCATTTGCAAATTTTCTCTACAAGTTATCAGCCAAAGAGAATGAAGAGACAAAATATTTGACATGGACTAGCTCGCACCCCGACTCAAAAGAAAGAGCGGAATATATTGTTGAGTATAGCAAAATCGATACAATGGATTTCAAGCAAATTTTATCTGATCAGACATGGGGCAAATTGAAAGAAGAATTGAAGGACTGAAGAAAACCAACCACAAACATTATAAACACATAGAATAAACACCCAAATTGGAAAGAAAAGCCCTGAATTTTGGCGACTATGGGCTTATTACTATAAGTCGAAGTTCCTCAAACCGAAAGTAATTACGAGTGCTTCCTTTACCATAATCCTACAATTTAAAAACCGAAAACTATGCTCTATCCAAAAATTCTGAAAACTGATAAGCAATCAGTGAAAAAGAAAAAATTACAAGTAAGTGGCTATCAACCTATAAAAATGACAATCTGAAAAAAGAACTTGGAGATTTGGCAACGTGATTTTTATTATATTTCATATGTATATTAGGTGCAAAAAATGCTTTTTTGTACCTTTGCCAAATGTTTTATAGAAGAAAAGTCATATTAGCCTTGTTGCAAATTTTTGAGGGAACGATTGATAAAATCAGCCTGCAAAAATTCCTTTTCCTTTTCACTAAACATCAAGTCAAACCCGAATACGATTTTATTCCGTATAAATACGGTTGTTATTCCCATTCCGCTAATGCCGATTTAACCACTATGGTAAAAAAAGGAATGTTGAGCGAAACAACAAGTCATTTTACAAGCAACGAAACAACAAATTATTTTAACACGCTAAAAGCTGACGATAAAAAGTTAATGTTGTATGTGAAAGACCAATACGGAAAAATGAGTACTGAAGCTTTAATGAAGCACACTTATTTAAACTTTCCATATACGGCCATAAACAGCGTAAAAGCAAAAGAAATTCTAACAAAAGAACAGCTTGAAAAAGTAAATAATAGTTGTCCAAAAAGCAATAAAACGGTTTTGTTTACTATCGGCTACGAAGGAATTTCGTTAGAAGAATATTTAAACCGATTGCTCAAAAATGATGTGAAAGTTTTGGTTGATGTTCGCAACAATCCGTTAAGTATGAAATACGGATTTAGTAAAAGTCAGTTACAACGCTATTGCAACAGTTTGGGAATTGAGTATGTACATTATCCTGAAGTCGGCATACAATCTGAACAACGACAGGAACTAAATACACAAGCCGATTACGATAAATTATTTGCTGTTTATTGCGAAAGCAACTTAACGAAAACAACATCTTCGCAAGAAAAAATTTTAAACTTGATGAAAGAAAAAAAACGAATAGCTTTAACTTGTTTTGAAGCTAACATTTGCCAATGCCACCGCAAACATTTGGCAGAAGCCATTGAGAATTTGCCAAATTTTGAATACGAAGTAAAACATATTTAAACTGCGGAGCACTCATTGAGCCCATTTAAAAAACAAATAATTCTGAAATAAATGGCAAAGACAAAAGTTTTAATCACGGTAAAAACCTATCCTGCCATTTCAAGCAAATATGATGAATTAGTTTGTACGGCAGGTTTTCTTGAAGACGGAAGTTGGATTAGAATTTATCCTATTCAATTCCGAAAAAAATCATTTGAGGAACAATACAAAAAATATGATTGGATAGAAATTGACCTTGTGAAAAACACAAGCGATTTTAGAAAAGAAAGTTTTAGACCTGTTTCTTATGATACGGAGATTAAGATTTTAGACCATTTAGACACAAAAAGTAATTGGTTGCTACGCAAAGAGATTGTATTTAAAAACAAAGTCTATACTGATATTGACGAACTTATTGCAGAAGCCAAAAATCGGAAAATAATGACTTCTCTTGCTGTCTTTAAACCAGCCGAAATTATTGATTTCACAATTGAGGAAGTAGAAAGGGAATGGGATAAAAAGAAACTCGAAAAATTAAAACAAGACAGAAGTAGTAATTTGTTTGCCCAAGAAGATGAAGATTTGTTTGAAGTTGTTAGAAAACTACCGTATAAATTTTCTTATGTTTTGCGTGATTGCAACGGAAAGCAAAGCAAAATGATGATTGAAGATTGGGAAATAGGGCAACTTTATTGGAATTGTCTTTCTCGACACAAAGACACCGAAGCAAAAGCAATTGAAGATGTAAAGAAAAAATACTTTGACGACTTTGCAAAAACAAAAGATTTGCACTTGTTTTTAGGAACATCACAACTTCATCATTTAACAGGCAAAAATCCATTTATGATTATCGGGACTTTCCACCCGAAGATCGAAATACAGACTTCATTGTTTTAAGCTAATCCAAGCACAGCCAAACAAAGGTTTGGCAAGAGTGCGTGCAAAGTGCTTCGTTTGAAACTTTTCCATTCGTACTTCGATTGAGATTTAGTGCTAAAAATCACTACCTTTACCAAGCCCAAACCGTAATTTTTGACAGACTTTTAAACCATAGACAATTTATTATGACTAAAAATAAATTTTCAAGACGACAGCTTATATAAAATGCGTCAGTGTTAGTTCTTGGTTCGACAATTAGCAATACATTGTTAGGGCAGCAAGCGACGGACATTCAAGATGAGCCAAAAACAATTTTCATTCCGCCGGGTGGCGGCCTAAAAGGTAAAATAGCAAAGTCAGACATTACTTTTAAACTTGACAAAACACAGACTTCGGGACTTCTTGGAAGTAGCGAAATAATCATCCCTTCGGGACAACTTGAAGCACCACCACACTACCATTGAAATTTTGACGAAATATGTATTGTTTTGGAAGGAACTGTTCACATTATGGTAGAGGACGAAGTTTTTAAAGTTAAAAAAGGTGGTTGGCATTTGCGACCAAGAGGCAAGGTGCATACCTTTTGGAATTTCGGAAAGAAAAAGGCGAAAATTATTGAATTATGTTTACCTGGCGGACACGAAAGTTATATGCAAGAGCTGGCTCAATTATTTAAAAACGGGGCGAGACCCAAGGCAGAGGATATGCAACATCTGGCTGATCAGTACGACATTGTATTTAGGTTTGACAAATTAGAGGATGTAACAAACAAATATGGCGTGTCGCTGTAAGAAATAAATGCAATACGCTTTTTTTCAATCTTTGTCTGGCGTGCTTTGATGGTCGTCCTTCGCCAAGCGAGACAAACGTTACCCACTATTTTTTTTAAAAAACATTTTATCTCAAAATAAGGTTAACTTTGAGTTTTAAATCAAATAAATGAAACTAATTTTTGGCTATATTTCTTTCAGCATAAGTTTGGTATTTATTCCTTGGATCGTCGGAATAATTGTGACCTCCTTAATCACAAAAACCGATGTTTATAATCACAAACTGTCTAATCTTAATTTCATAAAAAACGAAAAAATTAATAATCTTATAGGAATTGGATTAACAAAATGGATTGTAAAAAATTCCTTCTTCAAATTTTTAAATCAAAACTTAAAGGTCAACAAAAAAATAAATGTTTCTGACTTAAATGCTTTAAGAATGGAAATGACGAAATCAGAAATAGGCCATTTAATCGCATTTTTATTTGTGTTGATAATTGTTGTGATCATAATCTTGAAGCACGAATTTTTATTTGCTCTAATAGTTTTGATAGTAAATATAATTATGAACCTTTACCCTTCGTTGCTGCAACAAAAAAATAAAAGAAGAATTGACAGGCTCATTATAAAGCTTCAAAAATAAAAAAGCAGCAGGCAACATCATGACGTATAGAAAAATGCCCAAATTGGAATGAAAATAATAAAAATTATATTTTTCTTATTGACGAAAAGCAACAAATACGTTATTTTTCGTCAATAACTATTATCTTTGTGCAAAATAAAAGGCAATGATAATACGGGAAATATATCTTCAAAAACTGCGACAACTCAAAGACCAAAACATCATCAAAGTGGTTACGGGAATAAGGCGTAGTGGAAAATCTACGCTTTTAGAAGCCTTTAAAAACGAACTGATAGCAAGTGGAGTTTCGTCCCGAAACATCATTTTCCTCAATTTTGAAGAAAGAGAAAATCTGCACTTGACTGATTGGACGGTACTTTATGACGAAATCATCAAAAAGGTAAAAACAGACAAAAATAATTACGTTTTTTTGGATGAAGTACAGTTGGTTAATGACTTTGAAAAACTCGTTAACAGTCTGTTTACAAAGAAATACATTGACCTTTATGTTACAGGTTCAAACGCTTATTTGTTGAGTAGTGAATTAGCAACACTTCTGACAGGCAGATATATTGCTATCAATGTGCAGCCGTATTCATTCAAAGAATATGCTTTGGCGTATAAAGAAGAGAAAAATATTGATCGACTTTTCCGTAAATACATCAATGCAAGCAGTTTTCCGGAAGCTGTTACATTGGCTCAAAACAACGAAAATTTGGCAAACGATTACTTGCAATCTATTTACGACACGGTTGTTATCAAAGACATTGCACAACGTTACAAACTGCGGAATATCCATAATTTGCATCGTGTTATCAGTTTTGTATTTGACAGTGTTGGTTCGTACATTTCACCTACCAATATTGCAACCGAACTCAACAAAAATACACAGAAAAAAATATCGCACAATACCATTATCAAATACTTGAATTTCCTTACACAATCCTACATTCTGTATCCTGCTTCCCGCTTTGATATTAAAGGAAAAGAATTGCTGACCACAAATGAAAAATATTATTTGGTGGATTTGGGATTAAGAAATTTAACCGTAACTAATAAATATGACACCGATTTAGGGCACAAACTTGAAAATGTAGTGTACTTTGAGCTTTTGAGGCGTGGCGGAAAAATCTATGCAGGAAAATTCAACGACAAAGAAATTGATTTTGTAGTACAAAAGCCCAATAACGAAAGGGAATATTACCAGGTTGCTTTTACTGTTAATGACGAAAAAACATACAATCGAGAAGTTTCGGCATTTAGCAACATCAAAGACAATTATCCGAAATACCTTTTAACACTCGATTTTGACTATACAAATATTGACGGCATTCAAAAATTAAACGTAATTGACTGGTTGTTGAACGAATAAAAACTACCGACGAAGTTCATCAACCTGAAAGCAATTGTAAAATATATACAACAATGTCAATTCCTGAATGTAATTACGAGCGCTTCCTTTACCATTATCCTTCACTTGAAATATTTGTAAGTTTCTCTCTAACCAATTTTTTCAACATACATGAGCACATTTGATAAAATCGTGTTACCTTGCGTGATCAATAATTTTAACGTTATAAAATGAATGATAAAAAGTGACATATTTTGTCCTGACTTGTAACATAGTAATTTAGTGCGGTCATAAATATCTGTTTATCAATGAT
>CAYNSF010000014.1:0-41903 GCA_964399855.1 uncultured Aureispira sp.
CAATAATTTATACACATTCCGTTTCCATTTTTATCATACTCACCCTGAATTGCTGATTGAGAGCAACAAAAGGCAGTGCAATCAAAAATAAATTTTTCAAATTAATAAAAAATATCTTTATTTGTCCCGTCGTAGCGATGAATTAGCCGACCATTATTCATGAGATTAAAAATATAATATCGTATGCATCTTACTACTATAGATTGGGGAATAATCCTGTTGTATTTTGTCATAACGCTCATATTGGGCGTAGTCATCACAGGAAAATCCGGGAAAAACACTGAAGAATTTTTTCTTGGTAGCCGTAAAATGCCTTGGTGGCTATTGGGTATATCCATGGTTGCAACCACTTTTTCGGCAGATACGCCCAATCTGGTAACAGATATCGTGCGTAATAGCGGAGTAGCCGGCAACTGGGCTTGGTGGGCATTTCTACTTACCGGTATGTTGACCGTTTTTGTTTATGCGAAGCTATGGAGACGTTCCGAAGCAACTACTGATCTCGAATTTTATGAGCTGAGATACAGTGGCAGGGAAGCAAGTTTTTTGAGAGGATTTCGTGCTGTATATCTTGGTGTTTTTTTCAATGTCGTCATTATGGCAACCGTCATGCTGGCTGGTATCAAAATCGCCGGGATACTTTTGGGTATTAGTGCTATACAAACCGTACTTATCACTTCAGTGATTACTGTGTTTTATTCGGCTATCGGAGGTTATAAAGGCGTGCTTTATACGGATTTCTTCCAATTCATGTTGGCAATGGCTGGTATGGTCTGGGCATGTATTTATATCGTCAATATGCCCGAAATCGGCGGTTTGAGCCAATTACTTTCACATCCAGATGTCGTGCCAAAAATGGATTTTATTCCACCTTTGCATGACCTTGATGTTGTGATACCGCTGCTACTCATTCCTCTTGCTGTACAATGGTGGAGCGTTTGGTATCCAGGCGCTGAACCGGGAGGTGGTGGCTATATAGCTCAAAGAATGTTATCTGCCAAAGACGAGAAAAATGCAGTGGTAGCTACTCTACTTTTCAATGTAGCTCATTATGCGCTAAGACCTTGGCCTTGGATATTGATAGCTTTTGCCTCAATCATCATATTTCCGGATTTAAGTGATATTGCCGCACAATTTCCAAATATAGAAGCATCATTTGTAAAGGACGATCTGGCTTTTCCTGCCATGCTTTCATATTTACCAAAAGGACTTATGGGATTGGTCATTGCCGCTTTGATTGCCGCTTTGATGTCCACGATTTCTACACACCTCAACTGGGGAAGCTCATATATCGTCAATGATGTGTATCAACGTTTTGTGCGTAAGGATGCTACCGAAAAACAATTGGTATTGGTTGCCAGAGCGAGTACCGTACTTTTAATGATATTGGCTGCGATGCTTTCTTTATATCTGACCAGTGCAAAATCCTCTTTTGATATATTATTGCAAATCGGTGCAGGAACAGGTCTATTGTTTATACTTCGTTGGTTCTGGTGGAGAATCAATGCTATCAGTGAGATTGTAGCTATGGTCATCTCATTTGTCATCGCTTTAATCATGGAACTCGTAGTTAAAGATGCGCTTCCAAGCCATGAAAAAATGATAATCGGCGTTGCTATCACGACTGTTTTCTGGGTCGGAGCTACCTATTTATCAAAGCCGACAGATACTTCGGTACTCATTCGATTTTATAAGCTAATACGCCCACATAGCATCGGTTGGAGACCAATCATCGCTGCCGGCAAGCAACAAGGTATCATCAGTGACCAGGAAGTTACACAAGGTGCTCTTCCGTCCGAGTTGTTAATGATGTTCTTAGGTTGTATATCCGTGTATGCGATGCTTTTTGGTATGGGATATGTCATATATGGTATGATGACACAGGCGCTTATTGCGATTTTGGTTGCGATTGTTGGCTCATGGCTGTTATTTAGGACTTGGAAAAGCAAGGAAAAAGCCTAATCTGATGCATCAAAATACGTGATATCTTAGCATGTAAATTCGTTTGATTTAAACCAAAAATATTGAATTTTTCTTTAAAAATACTTGGTGTAAATGCTGCATTACCCAATGTCGATACGATAACAAGTGCACAAATACTCAATAGCAATCATCATCTCTATCTGATAGATTGCGGAGAGGGCACTCAAATGAAAATGCTGAAACACCAAATCAAGAAAAACAAAATCAGAGCGGTTTTCATCAGTCATCTTCACGGTGATCATATCTTCGGATTACCGGGATTGCTTACCTCTTTTGCTCATACGCAACGAAAAGAGCCTTTAAAAATCATCGGCCCTCCGGGCATCAAAGCCTTTATAGAAACGGTACTTCGTCTTTCCGCCAGCCATATACCTTTTGATATGGTCATTGAAGAGCCGGATGACATCAGCATTCCCGTCTATCAGGACGAAAATATCATCGTAACCGCCATTCCATTACAACACAGAGTGCCAACTTTTGGCTATATATTCCGACAAACGGAGAAACGTAGCATTATTCCGGAAATGATTGAAAAGCACGGTTTGACTTATGACGAGATTAAAGCGCTAAAAAGCGGAGAAGCCATTCGGACAGGAGCTGAATACATCTCTCCAGATGATGAATCCATACTTATTCGTCAACCGTCCCGAAGTTATGCTTATTGCTCAGATACCGTGTACGATGAGACTTTGCCCAATCGCATACGAGATGTTGATACGCTTTATCACGAAGCGACATATTTGCACGATCTCAGGCATCTCGCCGATCAAAGAATGCACTGCACCGCTCTTGATGCTGCACTAACCGCACGCAATGCCAGTGTTCAAAAGCTGATTCTTGGGCATTTCAGTACCCGATATTTCGATTTGAACCCACTTTTAGAAGAAGCCAAACAAGTATTTGACCATGTTGTCCTTGCGCAAGAGGGAATGGAGATAGATGTTTAAAAGATTAAATTTTAGCTGTTGATTTGTGGAATCGTTGGATTTGTTTTAATTGGTTGTTGGTTGTTTGTTGTAGGTTGATGAAAAAAAACAGCATATTGCATATTGCATATTGCATATTCCACATTGCGATACTGACCAAAATACTACCTGTCTATGACCATAATCATATTTCTGTTACGAAAAAACTTCATATCTTTATGTTTTAAAAATGATAAAATATATTCAATATGAACACAGAGATGCCTTTAAAAAAGATAAATACAAGTAAGATTATTTATGTCAACATGGATGACACTATGCTGAAAGTTGAAGAGATATTCGAAGAATTTCCTATACACCATATCATGGTTATGGAAGGTCAGGACTTGAAAGGAATCATTAGCAAGCATGATTTGCTCAGATTTTATCAAAACGCCGTAAATCAGGGAATCATTCCAAATCGTGCTGAAGTGAAAGCTACTCAGCTTATGACAGTCAACCCGATATCGTTGGACATAGAAGACACAATCGGGTTAGCCGCTGATATATTCTTGGCCAATAAGTTTCACTCAATTCCGCTCATGAACGGGGAGAGCCTTGCTGGTATTATCACCAATCATGATATAATCAAGTATTGTTTTAAGTAGCAACACCTACTAAATCAACACCACAAATTATATCAACGTATTCAGCGAATATGTCAGATTCAACATCAGATATCTACCAATGGTATTGGATATAGATTCTGATATTTGCGTTTCAGAAGCGATTCTGTTTATGCCTTGATTTTGGTTCAGTATATCAAAAACACGAAGTTTTGCAGTGAGTTTATTGTTCAAAAGACCTTTAGATACCGACGCTTGCCACAATTTAACATCTGTCTTTTCTCCAAATGATCCGGCTCCATAAATCGAATAGTCAAAATTTGTATCTATTGTCCAACCCTTTCCGGCAAACCAAGCCAAAGACGCTACATAAGTCTGGTTGACGAAATTGGTGTTTTGCGCCTTATTTTCCTTATAATTATTGTTATTGAAACTCCATCTTCCACTGATAGAGCCGTCCCAATCTTTTTTAGATTTGTTTTCTAAGATGACATTCAAGCCATTTGTCCATCTGTCGATGTCATTAGCGATACCGTTGATATAACTCACACCACTTACCAATGAGGTATTAAATCCTGTACGGAATTTTGCACCTATTGCGTTTAAAGGGCTTGTAAAATTCAAACTTGACCCGATAGTACGCTCTCCAGAGGTATTGACTGGTGTTTGCTTTTGAATGAACGTTTCCGGATCCAATACAGAAGCAGTAGTAATTCGGTTTTGAACATATCCCAGCCTGACATTGGCAAACAAGCCTCGGAAATTGAACTGGTCAAAAAAGTTATAACCGATCCTAAGATTATGTCGATATTCCGGCACAAGATCCGGGTTTCCCTGATATGGTCTCAATGGATTGGTGTTGTCCAAGATAGGTTGCAACTGGTCTATCGAAGGTTCACGTACTGATGTCGAATAGTTCATCCTGATACGCCATTTGTCCAAATCTAAGGTTGCTTTTGGCAAGAAATTATTGAAAGAACGGTTTATCTTTTCGCCTATACTTGGGATACCGTCTAAGTTAGAGTTTTGAAAGTCAACACCTATAGTTGCTGCATAATTTGACTTATTCAGTCGGAAATTTAGCCCAGCGGTATTATACACAAAACTATTGTCAAAAGTCCGGCTAAGTATGTCGTTCAATACGCCTGGTTGTTCAAGCTCATCCGGATTGAGATCCAAAAAGTCTTTTATCTGATCTGCATGATTATTTTTCCGAGATGCATTGGCTATCAAAAACAAATTATTTGCAATCGGCTCTGTGTAATTCAATCCGAATGAATAATTTGAATTACCTGAGTTTTGATTTTGATCCTGAAATACCGATAAAGAATCATTCAAAACCAAATTGCTACCATAAACCTTACTCAGCAATCGGCTGATATTCTCGTTTTCCGAACCGCCAAAAGCACCATCTAAAGTAATCGTTCTACCTGGTTTATTCAGCCTTTTACGAAGACTAAGGCTTGCAGAATAGTTATTTCCATTGCCGTTGGCATTATTCAACTGGTCATTGAGATTGGCCAATGCAAGTATATTTCTGGTTGTAAAAGTCGTATCTAACTGGTTAAGCGTATTGTCTTTAGCATTCAATGACAGACTACCTCGTATCGTCGCCTCCGTTGTCGAATCCAATTTTAACTCTATATTAGTGCTAAAAAAGTGATTCAGGTTTTTACCATTAGAATTATACGAATTATTTGAAATCAACGTACCTGACGGCAAAAATGAATTTGTAAGGGTTGCTTGCCTTAAATCTGTTTTATTTCTTGTAAGAAAATAGCTAAATGTCAGCTTGTCTTTTGCACTCAACGCTTGATTTAAATTGATCCCTGCCGTGATAGATTTTGTTTCTCCTATATTATTTCTACCAAAAGAAACCGGTGCTCCGGAATTATTAAATCTACCCATACCACCACGTCCGCCTGACGAACCCTGCATGGTCATATAATCATTGACATCGACACCCGAATTGTTGATATTATTAGCCGCACCTATTACAGATATTTGGGTTTCCTGTCCAAAATTATTGATCATGGCTTTACTTTCGTATCTTTGGTCAGTACCATAACCGCCCATGATATTGCCAAAAAGACCATTCTGTATATTATTTTTTAGCTCTAAGTTAATGACCATTTCTTCATTGCCGTCACTGATACCTGTAAATTCTGAAGTCTTAGACTTACGCTCAAATACCTGTACTTTTTTCACAGCATTGGCCGGTAAATTCTTAGTCGCCATTTTAGGGTCATTGCCAAAAAATTCCTTACCATTGATTGTTACCGCCTTTACATCCTCACCTTTGACCTTGATACTTCCATCGCTTTCTACCTCAACGCCAGGTAATTTTTTTAATAGGTCTTCTACTACGTCATTGGGTTGGGTTTTAAATGCGTCGGCATTATATTCCAACGTATCTTTTGTCACTTTTATCGGGATATATTCGGCAGAAATCTCTACTGCCTTTAATAATTCTCCTTCTTCCAGCATCGTAATCGTACCCAGATCCAACGTTTGCTTATCAGGTGCAACCGTAATTTTGCGCTCAACTGTTCCAAAACCGATATATGTCAATTGAAGTAAATAATCACCAGCTTTAAGATCGTTGATGACAAACTTACCGTCAGTATCCGTCACAGCAAATCCCACCATGACCGAATCCACAGGCTGTAAAACGACAGCTACCGCACCAATGATACTCAGCTTATCTTTATCGTGAATGACACCTTTTATAGCATGGCTTTGTGCATTAAGTCCTAAAGAAGTTACTATGAAAATAAAAAATGATATTATCCGGAACATACGACAATTGTGTTTAACTTTTGTTTAAAAAAAATGGATCTATTAATTCCTCATGAACATGCCTCGAGAAGGCCCTTGTCTGCTTTGCATTTCTGTCTGCTCTTTCAACTTTTCGGCTTTTAATTGTTCAAAAGCTACTTTTTCGATTTTAGTTCCTTTATCAGGTCGTTTAACTACAACCTTATCCGATTTATCATCCGTAGATATGTTGGTAGCGATGATATGTACCTGTTCGCTTTGCACTTCAAGTATCAATCCCGGCAGTCCACCAAAGGTATCAGGACCTTGACCTACTGGGATTTGCGGTGTAAAAAACACAACATAATTATTAACGCTGTCCTTATAATAGGCTTTCATACAAGTATATCCCAATATGGTCTTTTGCTCTCCGGCGCTCACTTTCCATTTAAGGTTATTGAGTTCATCGCTGATCAAAAAGTCCTTACCCATGAAGTTGGTTTGCTGCAATAATGTGTTCTGATCTAAGTCCTTGAAATATGTATTTACCATATTTTCCCGCATGCGCTTGAAGAATCTTGGTCTATTGTCATTAGGATCTTCTACTTCTTTAAAGTCAGGGTTTTTCCTGTACAGAGATTCAGTTTTGGTAAAAAGTAACTGCATACTGTTTTCAGCGGATTTAGGCATGCTCGACGCTATATGAGGCGGCATACCTTCTATATTAATATTGCTAGTATGCTTGTAAACAATAGCACCCGAAGTCACTTGACCCGTAAGATTGAGTTGAAGCATCGTCATCAAAATGCTCAAAAAGAATAAACTGCGCATAAATAAAATCTGAATTAAGACACAAAAATAATACATATTAAACGGCATTATACAGTATAATGTATTGCTTTAGTAAATAATTAACTATAAAATAACGATGATAAATTATTTTAACTAAAAATTAGCTTGTGGGCAAAAAAATGATATCCATTTCACTTACAAATATGTTGAGCATATCAAAAGAAATACAGTTTTTGAGGAATTTCAAACATGACAATTTGAATCAAAAATTTCATCACTACTTATGGTACAATATTTGCACAACTACTATCAAGCAATATGTTATCTATGGACTTTTCGAAATGGACCAATATCATTAAAGTCATCCTACTCAGGCTAATAGACGAGTTAGAGCGTCGTATCAATGCCCGACAAGGTAATGATAACTCAGATTCATTTACAAGTTCGCTCTATTCATCTGTCAAATTTCTCATGCTGGAGCAAATCGACGATCTCACGGGAGAAGTGACTGAATATGTTAAAAAACAAGTCAATACCTTAGCGACAACGATCGTGCAAAAACTGGCATCGGTACTTTCATCGATGGTGTATATATTGATATTAGTTGTGTTGTCTGTTATCGTGTTTTTGTTTTTGGCTATAGCACTGTCTATGTATCTTGGCGACCTACTCGGAAAACCTTACTATGGGTTTTTAATCTCCGCAGCATTTTTCGCTATAGTTACCTGGATAGCTGCGAAATGGAGTCAAAAGTGGATATCAGACAAAATCAACGATTTTATTACAAAGCAGGATAAAATAATTGAAAGTTGAAAGTTGAAAGTTGAAAATGCTAAATTGTTAATGGTTAATTGTAAATTACGATTGATTTTTTTTCCGACAACCGACAACCATCAACTGACAACTAATTACACCTTTAAACCCTTAAACCTTTAAGCCTTTAAACCAGTATAACAACTCCACAAATCCGACAAAGTTAGTTGTGAATTGAAAGTTGAAAATTGAAAGTTGAAAATGGTTTTTGATTGTCGAATGAAACCGTGTATTATTGCAAATAAATTTGCAATGCCATAAACTTCACACTTTGAGCAGGCAACAAACAACCATCAACCGACAACCAAATAAATCAACTCCACAAATCCTACAAAGTTAGTTGAGAATTGAAAATTGACAATTGGCAATGATTTTTTGATTGACGATTTTTGATTGAATAGAAGTAAAAATCCGTCAACCAACAACTAACAACCGACAACCAAATATCAGTTACTCCAACCTTATTACCTTATGCTTCTCACTAACATACCGATTGTTGATATCGAAGATATACATACCCGCAGGCAACTGCCCGATATGTACTTCCGATGTTACATTGTCGTAAGTGCTTACAAGCGCACCACAAAGATTATAGATATCGACTTTGGCCGGAGCATCTAAGTTTGCTATGGTTATCATGTCGGTAGCCGGATTAGGAAAAAGTTTCAGAGATGCTGCATGTTCATCTTTTGTTTTGACCGTTTCGGGTATGAATCTTATGATAAATCCCTTTGGAGGCATAGTAGTAAGGTAGCCACCGTATTCTGTCATATAATTATTCCACTCTCCATCCAATCCATATTCTACACCTTCAATATATGGATGTCTAATTAGCATTGAAGGGCCTAAGTTCCTTTTAGTTCCATCTGAAAATATAATAAAAAACCCTTCTCCAGGCACGTAATTGGGAGAGTGGTCGAGATTGATATCTCCGAAATGCACTTCGATGATTCCAGACTCATAAAACCATAGCTGAAAGTTAATATAGCTATTGTGCGTCAGAACTGATGTGTCAGAAAACAATCTGTTATTAGTATATTGCAGGACGAATGCCCGTCCTTGTTCTTCTGTATTAAAGTAATTATATCTTACATCTGACAATATGCTACCCTCAAAGGTCGGGTCGTAATCGTAGCTAAAAGACATCAGTAAGATGTCGACATCAATACTATTGTCAAAATAACAGGTAGAAGTATGATCACAATTAATATAATTATATTCATAGCCAAAATAAGGAAATAAAAAAGGTAGTTCAAACCTTTTATCCCAATTAAGGCGACCAAGAAACTCAATAAAAATCGAGTTATAAGAAGTCAATTCCTGATATTCGGAAGATAATGTGTCAATAGTGTATTTTTGACTTTTAGCCTCAAAAGTAAGAAATGTAAAAAAAATCGAGGTTGCTATTAAATATTTTTTCATTACAACTAATTTACAAATTATTATAAAAATTTTGAGTATAAACCTACCCAAATAAAAAACGTATCCGGCGTTTTAATTAAAGGAGTAACACCGATTAACACTCCAAAGCTAAGATGATGCATTCATGATATTGGCTTTTTAGTAATTAAAAATTTTCATCAAAAAAATAAAGTGTATATATATTAATACACATTTCATACCCTAAACGCTGCAAGGAATACCATGAAAATTTCAAATATTTTCAAATATTTTTATACAATATATGTATAATATTAATAATCTGTATATTATGAAATTTATATAAATTGCACTTTTTTTGGGTAGTTTTTGAAATGTTGTGATGAAAAGAAGTAAAATCTTCAGTAATCTTAGTGACAAAAAGATTCCTCACTTCGTTCGGAAAGACCCTGTGCAGATGGAGAGATAGCGGATAAGTGACGATTTTCGCCACTTATCCGCTCTCTTATAAAGTGTCACTGTCTTTCCGACAGAAAGGAGGAATCTAAAAATAGAATATTTCAGGCAATTGCTCCCAAAAATAAACTTTGAGATTCAGCAGTAATCGGCTTAAAGTTGATAATGATTTTTGATTGACGATTGAAGCCGAGTATTATTGCAAATAAATTTACAATACCATAAACTTCACACTTCAATTTTTTCCGACAACCATCAACCTTCAACCGATCAAAACAACTCTACCGATTCCACGACATCATGCCCTAAGGCTTCATTCAGTAACGTGATGATTTTGTCCTTAGACATGGAAAGTTCTTTTTTGACCGCTGAAGAATTAAGATAGATTTTTAGCACACCGTTATGAAATAGGATTTTAGTAGTATAGCCGCTTATCGTGGGACCCATCATTTCCCGCCACACATCATCAATATGCGACGTATAATAACCTTTAGCTACCCTTTTATTAGCGGCGAGATACTCGCCTAATACTTCCTTAATATTCTTATCGTTATGCCTTCCCAAAATATTCGTATCAATTCGTATTTTATATAACAAGACAAAATTAATAAAAATTCATTGATAAAGCAGTATATTTCAAAAAATGATACGCAAACCTGCTCTGAAATTCTGCAAATAAAAAAAGGAAGCCAAAATGACTTCCTTTTAGTAGTCGGGGCGGCAGGATTCGAACCTGCGACCCCCTGGTCCCAAACCAGGTGCGCTAACCGGACTGCGCTACGCCCCGAAAATATTTTAGATACCGAAAGCGGTGGAGGGGGGATTCGAACCCCCGGTACCGTTTCCAGTACGACAGTTTAGCAAACTGTTGGTTTAAGCCACTCACCCACCCCACCGTGGTATAAATTGTACTTAAAAAAAGAAATCAAACTTTATGATTTCTATGCTTTCTTTAAAAAGCGCTGCAAAGATATGACTATTATTAATCTTTACAAGCAATCTCAAAAAAAAATAATTATTTTTTTAAAGATTTATTTTGTGGGATATACTGGACTCGAACCAGTGACCCCTACCCTGTCAAGGTAGTGCTCTAAACCAACTGAGCTAATACCCCATATCAATCATAATGATTCCAACTCTAACAATAACCGTCCCGGCTCTTTATATCCAGGAGAAACTCGTATAGGCTCTAACTGAGGATTCAGATATACTAATGACGGATAGCTCATCCTACCATTCAACAACTCGTATCCAAGTTGATTATATCCTCCTCTGCCTGTTGACTGCCATTCGTATTGCTTACCTTTGTAAGTCACGGTTTCTTTTTGCTCGGCATTAAACTTGACAACATAAAAGTTTTCATTTAGATAACTGATGACCTGAGGATCAGTAAATGTCTTTTCATCCATTACCTTACACCAACCACACCAATCTGTATAAACATCAATCAAAAACTTCTTTTGGTTGTTACTTGCCGCTATTTTAGTGGCTTCTTCTACACTAATCCAATGTAATACAGTTGCTTCATTTTTGCTTTTACAGGCTAAAAAACTTATAAAAAACATGACTATAAAAACAGTGTATTTTGACATTAGCTCAAAAGAAGTTGCAAAGGTATAAAATTTCAGTATATATTACTATCCGTTCACTAAAGTTGTTTGTACTTTTTTTACCAAGTAATTGACTTTATCTTTAAAGGTTTGGTCTGTATCCATCATATCTCTTACGATTTTAAGAGAATGTAAAACGGTACTATGATCTCTACCTCCAAAAGAAGCACCTATCGACTTCAACGAATCTTTGGTGTAATTTTTGGCAAGGAACATGGACAATTGTCGCGCTTCGACGATTTCACGAAGTCGAGTCTTAGATTGAAGCTTTTCTATAGGAATATTGAAATGCGCTGCTACCAATGCTTTAATATTCTCAACGGAAACCTCCTTGTCCACCTGAGATACAAACTGCTTGATAACTCCCTTGACGAGTTTCATGTCTATCTCTGTTCTATTCAATGTCGATTGTGCTACTAATGAAATAACGACACCTTCGATTTCTCTGATATTATTTCTAATATGTGTACAAATATATTCCTTGATTTCTTGCGACAAAATCAGGGATTCCTTTTCACACTTTTTATCAAGTATCCTGATTCTTGTTTCAAAATCTGGAGCTTTCAAGTCAGCGACAAGACCCCATTTGAATCTCGATATCAACCTTTCATCTACATCTATCAAGTCTTTAGGAGACCGATCGGATGTGAGTATGATCTGCTTGCCTGTTTGGTGTAGCTGATTAAATATATTAAAAAATATCTCCTGTGTCTTAGGTCTATTGGCCAAAAACTGTATATCATCGACTATAAGCACATCCACCATTTGGTAGAAATGCATGAAATCGTCCACATTATTATTCTTGACTGCTTGGATAACCTGGCTGGTAAACTTCTCGGTAGTCAGGTATAATACTTGTTTGTCTTCATTATATTGAATGACTTCATTGCCTATCGCCTGTGACAAGTGCGTCTTTCCCAACCCAACATCGCCATAGATCACTAAAGGATTGAAAGCTGTTCCACCTGGTCTCTTGCCTATAGCCAGTCCTGCCGAACCCGGAAACCGGTTGCACTCGCCCATGACAAAACTATCAAATGTATAATTGGCGTTCAGCTGAGAATCCATTTTAATCTTGCGGATACCGGGTATGACAAAAGGATTCATCACTTTGACATCTTCTTTTTTTACAGAAGACTTTGGCTCAGACAAGGTTACGTGACCCGTAATCTGCCTATGGTTTTCAACCATGATATTGTACTCAAGGCTGCCATTCGGCCCAAGTTCAGCTTGTACTGCTTTCTTCAGCACATCTACATAATGCTCTTCCAGCATTTCGTAAAAAAACTTATTGGGCACCTGAATTGTCAAAGCTTCTCCCGTCAATCTTACTGGCATGATCGGTTCAAACCATGTCTTGAAGAGCTTCGAATCTATACTTTTTCTTATTATATTGAGACAATTATTCCATACCAGTATATGATTCATTACCATTCGAAAATTAAATAAAATGTTTTAAAATTATGTTCCTGTCTTCCTTTCAAAAGTTCAATCGGCTTTCGAAAACGCCACTAAATATCACTATCACAATAGGATCGTAATCTCGGGATTGGTGCAAAAGTGAGAGTTTTTTTTTAAGTAAAAAAACTTATCAACAAGAAAATTCATATATTTATTTTAATAATAAATAACTCACTTTCAAATATTTACATTTTAATATCAGTAATTTATAACTGCCTGACAAACGCTATAATAACACATTATACAACGCTTAATAAATAATTAATTGATAATACTGTGTTTTTAGTAGTGCTCTGACTATAAAAAGACTTAAAACTATAATGGAAGTTATTTTTTAAAACTCAAGGCAAAAAACGCAGACGAACCAGGTGGTGGTTCGGTGAGGCTTTTTAACGCAGAGATTTGGAAAAAGAACAACATTTTATTAAGTTCTTTATCTTGAAAGAGCGGTAGTATTACCCGACTAACAGATTTTTGCAGCTCACACAAGTTCCTTTTTTATTTCGCTCAAAATGTACATCTATTCTACCCAAAACGATACCTGCCCATCCTACTTGATTGATTAAAACTGGTCTCCCTTCGAGATTGACAAGTCGCTCGGGCTTTTGTAGGAATGTATGTGTATGTCCACCAATAATCAAATCAATATCTTTAGTCTGCTGAGCCAATATAAAGTCAGAAACTTTAGTCGATTCATTTTGATATTTAAAGCCTAAATGGGACAAACATATCACATAATCACATTTTTCTTCGTGCTTCAGGAAAGTAGCCCACTTTTGACCTTGAGCTATCGGGTCAAGATATTGGGCATCCTTATAATGTGATTTGAGTACCAAGCCTTCCAAATCAATTCCTAAGCCAAATACACCGATTTTAATACCGTCTTTTTTGAAAATCGTATAGGGTTTTGTCCTTCCATGCATGATGGTATTACTAAAGTCGTAATTGGAAACAACGATGGGAAAATTTGCATGTACCAACTGGCGTTCAAGACCATCCAGCCCATTATCAAAATCGTGATTGCCCAACGTTGAAGCGTCATATCCTAACTCAGACATCATTTTAATCTCGACCTCACCGCCAAAAAAATTATAATAAGGAGTTCCTTGAAAGTAATCGCCGGCATCTAATAGTAATACATTTTTTTGTTCGCTTCGCACACGCTTTATCAGCGTCGCCCGCTTAGCTACACCTCCTAAACCCTGATTTTTGCTGCCATCCATTGGAAAAGGATCCATACGACTGTGCACATCATTGGTGTGCAGGATCGTCAATTTCGTAATATCAGGATCTCTACTGTCCGCAAGCAGCGGAAATGCTCCTGAAGTCAGTAAAACACCTGTATAGGCTGTATTTCTAAGAAAATCCCTCCGTTTCATGATTACTCTGTTATCCTGGCCGTCAAGTCAGGTTTGATATGAATACCACGGGCATGTTGCTCCCGCAGATTATTAATGATTAAGTCCCTTAAAAATGCCTCTGTATTGTGGATTTTACTGTCTTGCAGCATATCCATTTTGTCGCCGCCGGTAGCAACGTAATCGGGAACTACGGCGTAATAAATTTTGTCCATATCCAAAGGCTGCCCTTTGATAGTGATATTTTTGGCCTTACCGTAAGCGATTTCGAAATACACGTTTTTGCTTATCGGCCAGCCGCCGGATTCTGCTATTCGGTCAAACAATCGCTGTACAACACTGCCCTTGAGTTCCATGATAAAAGCAATATTATCAAATGGCATTATCTCATAAATCTTTCCAATCGTTATCTCTCCCGAACCAACGGATGACAATCGGATACCACCATAATTTTGAATGGCAAAATCCAAAGGCTCTGTCACCAATTTCTGTGTTTCATCTAAGACCACATCCGTAAACCAATTGGTCAACGATGAATATGGTTTGGCTTTGACCATTTCGGTAGGATTGTAGCCGATGACTTCATTCATGGTCGCTTCCAACTGCAAACGATAAGGCTCCAACATAGCTGCCACTTTCACATCCACAGGATAAGAAGCACGCTCGATGCGATAACTCCGATGGTCGATGTCAGCTACATGATAAACCTTTCCACAACCTAACTGCACTATTATAGTAACAGCAATGGCAATATATTTTAATTTAAAAATCATCTTCATCACATCAATAATTGTGCTTCGTTACGGATAGCAGCTTTTGCGTAAACGATCGGATCGACTTTATTGGCTACTATTTTCATTCTTGCATTAGCGATCAATTCCGCAATACTTTGACCATCAGACTCCAAGATAACAGATTGTACCTGCTCCTTTGCCAATTGAATGATCTCCCATAGCTTATCGCTGGTATATACCTGCTGCGAAACATTATGTTCATATTCCTGCTGAACAGCGATCAGCATGGCCTGTCTCATATCCGCTACGGTCATATCAGCAGAAGACAATCTATATGCAAGATTATCTATATTAATTCGTTCACAAAACATCATCAAGCGCTCATAGGCCTGCAATCGTAAAGGAAGAATCTCCTTGTTCTGGCTCTGTCTAAATTTCAGTGCTTCTATCTGGTACTGTTGATTTAAAAAGTTTCTAAACAAGTAAAACACCGTTGCAAACACGATTAAAGCCGGAATAGTATATTTCAAAACATCTAAAAATGCATCCATCTATATCTGATATTTAATACCAAAGTGACATTCAAATAAGCCCAATCTTCATCAAAAAATTCCGATTTCTTCGTTAGAAATACTCGCCATAGCTAAGGCTATATCTTTGTATTCTGCCTTGAACTCTGACATTTTTCTTTCAGAATCTTCGGACTAATTCAAAAATGACTTTGGTATAAATTAATTAACAAGGCAAAGATAATAATTAATGATGAATTGACAATGATAAATGATAAATGATGAATTACGATTTTCGAATTACGATTTGTTTTAAGGTTTGAGTATAGATAATATGATGTAAGCCAATTTGAAAGCATACACATATACATGTGTTTATTGATAAACGATCACAACAATTCAACCGATTTAAGCAATTCAGCAAATCAACCAAATCAATCTATCGTTCCATTTGACACTTGCAATAGCGAATAATCAACTTCCAAACTATCTAAAATTTCTTTCATCCGCTGCTGATTTGTATCTGTAATAAATAACTGTCCAAAGTTTTTTTCCAGCAACATGCCAAGCAGCCGCCGCACTCTATTCATATCTAATTTATCAAAGATATCGTCCAACAGTAACACAGGCTTAGTATCGGTATGTTGCTCTATCATCTTGAACTGAGCGATTTTCAGTGCTAGGACAAATGACTTTAGCTGCCCCTGCGAAGCGTAATTTTTCAATGGAACACCATTCATCTGAAAAACAAGATCATCTTTATGAATGCCTTGTGTCGTCCTACCCAAGATCCTATCTCTGTTCATATTACGATCCATAAGATACTCCAAATCATGCGAAGCCAATTGACTTTCGTAAATAATACTACAAACTTCGTTGCTTTGAACAATATCAGAATAGGTCTCTACAAAAGACACCGCCAGTTTCTCAGTTTCCTGTTGCCTGCGCTTAAAAATCCGGCTTGCAGGTGCAAACATAGGCGTTGTAATAGACTCCAAGAGTAATGCATCAAAAGTATTACTTTCCTGAAAGTGTTTCAACATTGCGTTTCGCCTTTTGAGCAAACCATTATACAGTAGAATATCTGCCAGATAGTTCTGATCTGTCTGAATAATGGTATTATTTAGAAAGTTACGTCGTTGTTCGCTGCCTTCAAGCATGTATTGAACATCATCGGGTGCAATGATGACCACCGGGTAGCGTCCTACATGATCTCCTATCGTTTCGGCTTTTTTCCCGGACGAAATAATCTCTTTCTTGTTCCCCGCTTGTACCTTGACCACTATTTGCTCGGGATAGTCAAACCTGACCACTTCACTTTCGATACGAAAAAAATCCATATCCTGCTTGATGACATGTCTGTCTCCGGAAGAAAAGTAACTTTTACCCAAACACATATAATACAATGCATCCAAAACATTTGTCTTACCCATACCATTGAGCCCGGTCAACACATTGACCTGTGGATGAAATACAATCGTTGCAAAGTCGTAATTCCGGAACTGAGTAAGCTTAAGATTCTGAATAATCAAAGACAGCTATTTTTGTGATTATAGACCACAAAGATATTAAAAATGATGTACAATATTGTGATGTTGATGGTTTAATTAATCATTTATCATCATCTACTTCTTAGAATCCTTAATCAAATCCATAAGCCCGTCAAACTCTGATTTATTGAGGTAGCGCCATTTGCCGTAAGGTATGCCTTCAAGTTGTATGTTCATGATACGGACACGTTGGAGCGAACTTACCCTATAGCCTAAGTATTCGCACATACGGCGTATCTGTCTATTTAGACCTTGAGTCAGTATGATATTGAAAGTATTGTGATTGATTTTTTTTACTTGACACGGCCTTGTTACTGTATCTAATATTGGTACGCCCGTCGCCATCGCTTTTATAAAGGCATTATCTATCGGTTTATTGACTGTGACGATATATTCTTTTTCGTGATGATTTCCAGCTCTTAATATTTTATTGACGATATCTCCGTGATTGGTCAGCAAAATCAGTCCTTCTGACATTTTATCTAATCTGCCTATCGGAAAAATCCTTTCACTGTAAGCCATAAAATCAATGATATTGTCAGGTTCGTTTTCATCAGTGGTACAAACTATACCTTTGGGCTTGTGCAGAGCGATGTAAACAGGAGTGACTGCTTTGGCAATCAACTCATCGTCTATATAGACCTTATCTTTTCCCGGAACGACACGGTTTCCCTTACGAGCGACTACATCATTAATCTTTACACGACCACCATCTATTAGCTTGTCGGCTTCTCTTCTTGAACACAATCCTGTTTCGCTGATATACTTATTCAGACTGATATCTTCTCTTTCCATAAGTTGATTCAATTGCGAGTTATGAGTTATGAATTATGAGTTATGAATTACGATTTTTGATTGACGAATTACGATTTTAAGTTAGGTTGTTGGCTTATTAGCGTATTAGCGTTTATAGTTCCTAACTACCTAAAACGCCAAAGTGCTAATAACCTAAACCTTTAAACTAATATATCAACCAAATAAACCTTTACCCCCTTAAACATTTAAACCAATTTGAAGCCGACAACCAACAACCATCAACCAACAACCATTATCTCAACGTTCCCATATCGACATAAGAGTCAAACCGCTCCACTAATCTAAATCGAGGAGTTTGGCTTTTATTCAATTGCTTGACTAAACTGATTTCCTGACCTTCTAAAGGTAACGCATCGTAACTCAGATTGTTTTTGGCTAAAAGACTTTCTAATCTGATACCATAAAGTTGTGCAATTTGGTACATACGCTCACCCTTTTGTATCGTATGGAATTGTGCTTCACCTTCAATATTTTTTTTCTTCCTTTCTAAAAATACGATTTCTTCGGGCATAAGTACATAATCCATACTGTTTATCTCTTCATTATATTCCAACAAATCCGAAACCCTAACTCCTGTTGCCAATGCTATCTTTTGTATTGTCTCTCCTCCTCGGGCATAGACCATTTCTAAACCATTGATCTTAGCAGCTTTCATCTTGCCACCTTGCTGAGATTTTGAAGATTCTATCTTTGTCTTTTCTACCGAATCGGAGGATTCTGTATCTGTTTTGTCCTTGTTTACTAATATCTGTTCTCTATCCTGAATAAGAATTTCCTCATCATATTTATAAAGTTGATATTTTTCGATAACGGAAATCAGCTTTTGTGGATAAGCGGGATCAGTAGCATATCCTGCAAATTTCAACCCATTGGCCCACCCTTCATAATCTGTCGATGATAGATTGAACAAAAAACCATATCGAGACTTTTTAGATGGATTCATTAGAAATTCTGAATGTGCCATATAGGATTCTTCAGCACTGTCAAACATCCGAAAACAGCTTTCAATCAAAATCCCTGAAGTATCTTTATCATCATCAAAAAGATAAAAGGTAGCACCCGTCCAATCACCACCACATTTGATACCAAAGTGATTGTGAGCGTTCGTGGCCAAAGGACTCCTTCCAAAGTCCGATTCTAAGATACCTTGAGCCAGTTTAATACTTGCAGGAATTCCCGTCCTATGCATTTCAGCAACAGCTATGACTTTGAAAGCATCTATATAATTACCAGTCAGTTTTTTATTAAATGGCATATCAAATGCTGTTATACATAAGAAGCCAAGAAAGGCTAACACACTTTTAATTACTAATTTTCGCATATATTAAATATTTATGTAATATGAAAAATACAAATACCGTTCCGAAATTCATTTTACGTCATTTTTATTTCCTCCATCTGGCTTTGGGTCTTCAAATTAAGAATCGTTCATTTTTATGGATTGAACAAAATCTACAGTCCAGGCAATTCCTCAAAAAAATAATACGTAACTACTCAGATTTATACTTTCAATTCAAAAAAATAACTTCCATTCTAATTTGACTTTTTATCTGGGCAGAGCAGTACCAAAAAAAATTAAAGTTACTTTAACACTAAATAATGAAATATTTCGTAAAAATATTGTTATAATTGCAATTCGAATTTTCGAAATCACTTAATTTAATAAAAAACATGGATATTTCAGATTTATTACAAGGTCCAATGAAAAACATCATAGTAAGCCAGTTGGGTAGCCAATTGGGTTTGGGAAATGATCAAAAAACCAATACAGCAGTTGATGGCATCTTAGGTACATTACTTAATGGTATCATGAAAAATGCCAGTACACCTGAAGGTCAACAAAGTCTTGAAAATGCACTCGAACGTGACCACAACGGTAGCATTTTTGATGATCTAACAGGATTTTTAACAGGAACAAACAAGCCTGCAAGTCCCAAAACTTCAAATGGCGCAGGTATATTAAATCACATCTTCGGCGACCAACAGCAAAATACTGTTGAATCAATCTCTAAAGCAAGCGGCATTGATACATCTAAGATTATGACAATGATGATAACATTAGCGCCAATCGTATTGGGTATGCTCGGCAAATCAAAAGCTCAGGCTGCACCTCAACAAAGTGGCGGCGGATTGTTTGACATCATCAAAGGAGCAACACAGACCGTCAATAGCCAATCTTCAACACAAAGCATTCTTAATACTTTTTTAGATAAAGACGGCGACGGAAGCATCGTGGATGATATTGCTTCAATGGCATCAAAATCTATATTTGGAAGTTTGTTTGGCAAGAAATAATTTTCACAACATCTGATAGAAAAAAGGGTTAGTAAAATTTTTACTAACCTTTTTTTATACATGTATATATTTTATATTTATTGCCACTATCGCTGCCAATGTATATTATTGTGAAAGTTTCGCAGTGAATGGTGAATTTCTGAAGTAAATAACCTTATTGTATTTTGTTGACAATTTTTCGTCCGGTAATAATTGTAAGTCAATTTTTCCAGATACTTCATTTTTAACCTTGTCTATATTTAGAATATTTATCTCATTAGCATAGCTTGTATCTATACGGTAAAAGCCTAAAACGCCATCTTCGCCTGTTAATTCAATTAAATAAGCATCATTATTGTATTCATTTTTGCCTGCTTTCATTTGAACTTTGCTAATTTCAAGTGCCACTAAATTACAATACGCATCTAATGAAGCAAAATACAAGATCATGGAAGTGTCACTAATTAATGAATAGTAACAACTGGAATTTTTCCAATCGTCATAATTGGTTTCAGCATCAAAATAGCCCAAAATAGGCGTATCGCAAATGAATGCCTCTGGCTCGGGCTCGTGGCATCTTATGAAAAAACTCAGGCATACAAACAATATCATTAGAGTTTTCATCATAATTTTAAAAATCTGTTTATGGTTAACTTGATTTTTTTGTTTTTTCTAAGTGAAGAATGACCATAAAATGCAACACATCACTTTTCTATGTACTTCCTATACGGCTTTAATCCAAGTTCATGAACTAATTTGCCACACCGTTTGCCGGTTTCTATTTGTTGAAGCATAAGAAAATTACCCAACTGAATACTGAGTTTATACGTCACAATGGCAAAAATGGGTGCAGCTAATACATCAATACTATAATGAACATGCTGCATGACAAGCATAGAGCCTACCACAAATCCTATAAAAATAATGATACGTTTCATCATGACATGCTCAGAAAGCAAACCAACGAGAATGATATTGGCAGTATGACCTGAAAAAAACAAATCTTTCAGCAATACCTGACCTCCATAAAAAGTCAATTCCAAAAACGGATCTTTCAGCGGAATAATATTGGACGGTGGTTCCAGCACCACAAAATACAGCGATAATCCTCTGATGATGCACATCAATAAAACAGTAGATAATAAATAAATCGTTGTTGCCGGTTTTCTGAACAGCGTAATCATACCAACAAAGATAGCACCGTTGGTAAGAATGCCAATCCACAAGCTTAGATCTACTGGTTGGAAACGTCCAAGTATCGGATCATTGAAATTTCTTCCTATCCTTGATTCATTCCATATCAAAAACTTTGAAAACAATACTGTTGCCAATATTGCCAGCAAAAAAAGCCCTACAAACAGCAAAACTTTTTTTCGATTATCAAAAAATTTATTCCAAGAATTCATAGAAATGAAATTTCACGCAAAGATATTAAAAAAATGTGGATTCGTAGAGTTGTTATATTTGTAGAGTGATTATTGTTTTTTAAATAGTTGATCGGCCTTACAAAAGTGTCATAACACCATTCAGATACAAATCGTTTGACTTTAATAAAACCGTCCATATTGTAAAAAATATCTATTTTACATTATTCTCGATTTGCAATTTCACCGAGCTACACCAAAAATATAATTATTATAAAATTAAAAAAAATCTCAAAATATTTTAATTTGAATCTAAATCATCATACCTTTGCGTCCGATTACGAAAAATTGACTCATGGTGTAATCGGCAACACTACTGATTTTGGTTCAGTCATTTTAGGTTCGAGTCCTAATGAGTCAACTAAAAATGCCCTTTAAACATTGTTTTAAGGGCATTTTTTTTTGTTTCTATCTCATTCATTTAAACAAGATTGGACTACACTTCTTCCTCAAAGTAATTTTTTATTCACTCAATACTTCCTATTGAAATAATTGGTTGATTTGGCAGTTTTCGTCTTTTATAAGAAAAAAGTATAAACTCGATATTTGATCTTAATATCACTAAATATAATTCATCTTCCTATCAAACGTTCTTCCATAAAGATTCAACATTTAACCTAAAACATTTTTTAAAATATAAATACCAAAACAAAACTTTTATAAAAAAATCCTATGGTCAAAATAATATCCTTTATCTTTGTATAGATTTTTTAAACATGAAACAACTCATACTTTACATGCTTTTTTGTGTTGGGATAGGTAGTCTGTCTGCACAAACTACGATTACCGATACCCTTGTTGCCAACGGTATCCAACGAGTGTATAGATTATATATTCCGGCAAAATATTATAGTGACAACACTTTACGACCATTGATTATCAATATGCATGGCTATACAAGTAATGCTACACAACAGCAATCTTACACTAATTTTATGCCCATAGCAGATACTGCTAATTTTTTAATCGTTTATCCACAAGGTACTTTTTTTCCAGGTACATTAAACACATATTGGAATGCTAAATTTCAACCCAACGGTATTAATGACGTATCATTTTTATCTAATCTGGTAGATACTTTAATCGCACATTATCGAGTCAATCCAAGTCGAGTTTATGCCACAGGGTTTAGTAACGGAGGATTTATGAGTCACACGCTTGCTTGTGAGCTAAGCTCAAAAATTGCTGCCATAGCCTCTGTATCGGGCACCATGAATGACGCTCAATATGGCGTCAACGGAAGCCAATGCAATCCTGACAGACCCATTCCTATCATGCAAATTCATGGAGATTCAGATTATACTGTACCATACAACGGTGGGCCAAATCTTGGTATAAACATGGTTGCTGTAGATTCTGTTATTCAATTTTGGATTCATCACAACCAGTGCAATCCAACGCCTATAGTCCAAAACATTCCGGATATTAATACTTTTGACAATTGTACAGCGATTCATACCATTTATTCGGGAGGACAAGCAGGAACAACTGTCGAATTGTTTAGAATTGTATCTGGAGGACATACTTGGCCAGGCTCGTTTCCTATCAATTTTTGGGAAGCGACCAACCAAGATATCAACGCCTCAAAAGAAATATGGAGGTTTTTTAATAGCTTCGAACTAAATCCTGTTACGTTGATACATGAACAACCATTTGCAAATGCAAACATCAACATATATCCCAATCCCTGCAATGATATCCTATTTATCAATACGGATCATACTACTTCTATAGCGATCGTAAATATATTAGGCGAGATTCTTCTAACACAAAAAGTAAATAAAAATATTGGAATTGACATCCACCATTTAGAGCATGGAATCTACTTTTTAAAAGACTTGACAAGTGGAAAAACATTGAAATTTATCAAACAATAAAAACCTATTTTCAAAATCTAAATTCACGATTTTACTTTTTGAGTATAATGCCTATAATACGCTTGATTTATTTGTTAATGGTTTATCTAACCACCAAAAGCAATAAATTATCCTGAAGCTATGGTTTTGGCTTTTCCATCGACTAAGTACATCCTTAGCACCAATGCACCTATGATAACGACACCACCTATGACCGCCCAATGTCCCGGATATTCACCATATCCGAAATACACCCAAACCGGATTGAGGATAGGCTCGAGCATCCCTATCAACGAACTTTCTAATGCTGGTAAGTACCTTTGTCCATAGACAAACAGCGCATACCCTAAACCCAATTGTCCAAAACCGAGCAATAATAAATAAGCATGTTCTACCATACTCGGAGCAGGAACTTGTAAGACATGTGGCAATGTAAAAAGACAAACTAATATATTGCCATAAAACACTGCGCCCGGTTGATAATCAGCGTGATTCATCTTTTGGGAGATTAGTAACCCTGCCAACACAACACCACTAAGCAGCGCTAACCAAATGCCTAACCAATTGTCTGGTCGTGAAAACTGTTCTACAAAAAAGAGGCACATCCCGATAAAACACAGGACAACGGTTAGAATATTGATTTTGGTAAGTTTAACCTTATTAAAATAGGGTTCCAATAGCAAAACAAAAGCAGGTGCCGTATATTGTAAAAAAATAGCATTCGCAGCAGTCGTCAATTTGGTTGCTGAAACAAACAATATCAACAATGGTGCGTAAAAAAGGCTACTGACAAGCGAAATTTTATTGATTAATTTCAGATTTTTGCCAAAGATAAAAACGAAGAGTATCGCCGCATAAAGACTTCTATAAAACAAGATAGTAAAAGCATCCTGTGGCAACAACTTGATTATCAGCCCTCCTGTACTCCAGAAAACGGCAGCAGCCACCGTCATCAGGATGGCTTTATTTCTATTGTTACTCATTAAATCACTCCACTAAATTGCTTTAAGAAGCGTGTATCATTTTGAAAAAGTTGTCTAATATCCGTAATCTTGTGTTGAAGCATCGCCTGGCGTTCGATACCCATACCAAAGGCAAATCCGCTATAAACATCCGGATCAATGCCACAATTTTCCAACACATTGGGATCGACCATACCACAACCTAATATTTCTAACCATCCAGTGCCCTTCGTGATTCGATAGTCATCCTCGTTATTCAAGCCCCAATACACATCCATCTCGGCACTTGGCTCTGTAAAAGGGAAAAAACTCGGTCGTAAACGAATATCCGTTTTGGGTCCATACATTTCACGGGCAAAATACAATAAGGTCTGTTTCAAATCTGCAAATGAAACATCTTTATCTATATACAACCCTTCCACTTGATGAAATTGACAGTGAGAGCGTGAAGAAATCGTCTCATTCCTATAAACTCTACCCGGTGCAATGATGCGAATCGGTGGTTTTTGACTTTTCATGATACGTGCCTGAACGGAAGAAGTATGCGTGCGCAGTAACTCTGTTAGAGAATCTTTCAGATAGAATGTATCCTGCATATCTCTCGCAGGGTGGTCTTCCGGCGTATTCATAGCCGTAAAATTGTGCCAATCGTCTTCTATTTCCCGCTCTTCAGCTACCGTAAAACCGATACGCTCAAAAATATGAATGATCCGATTTAAGATAATAGAAACCGGATGCCGTGAGCCCAATGGAATGGTGGCTGTGGGTGCCGTCAAGTCAATTTCTATATCACCTTCTCCTCCCGATTCACTTTCCAACTTTTCTTTCCAGAGATTATATTTTTCTTCGGCCGCATTTTTAACATCATTTAGGAGCTGGCCAAATTCTTTCTTTCGATCATTGGCTACATTTTTGATTTCTCCAAACAGCGCCTTTATCTCATTTTTAGAACCAACATACTTCACTCGGAACGCTTCCAAGTCTTGGGCATGCTCAATATTTTGTTCCTTCAAGGTGGTTAACACCTTTTGTACTTTATCAAAAATTTCAGATGACATATTTTAAATAATCTTTCAGCCTGCAAAGATAACAACTTTTATCGGCAAAAAAATTTAAAGGAGTAGATAAAAATCAAACATTCAGTGGTGTACGATCACACTACTACAAATTGGGCATTATTTTTGCCACAAAACTATAAAATATAATCTTGTAAAGCGTCAAGGGCATGAATGGACAAACCGAAATTGATTCTGACTTGCGTTATAAATTATTAACAAAGTAAAAATTTGGTTAGGGAGACACATACAGTAAATACTATCTCATTTATAGACATAGAGGTACAACCTAATCAGGGAAAAATTCTGGATATTGGTGCTATCGACAATAATGGTAGTGTATTTCATAAAAATTCTATCCCTGAATTCATTCAGGAGCTAAGTAATGTTCAATTTGTATGTGGTCATAACATATTTAATCATGATTTGAAATACATTGGTGAAGCTGTGCAAAAAGCAGGAATTAATCTTGACAATTGCATAGATACATTAAATCTTTCCCCATTGCTATTTCCAACTAAACCTTATCATCGATTAGTAAAAGATGATAAACTTCAACCAAGTTCCAACAACAATCCTGTTAACGATGCGATGAATGCCCGAGATTTGTTTTTTGATGAAGTTCAATCTTTCATAAATACTGATGAGGTGCTTCAACAAATATACTACGGTTTATTAAATGACAAAAAGGAATTTCAAGGTTTTTTTAAATATTTAAATTTCCATTCAATTAAAGTCAATGTAGAATATTTAATACGACAAAGATTCAATGGCATCATCTGTGACCACGCAAATTTAACGATCAGTATAGAAGACAATCCTATCGCTTTGGCATATAGTCTTTCTCTGATTGATTCTTTTATAAAAAATCAAAAAGCATTTTCGATAACGCCCCCTTGGGTTATAAAAAGATATCCCGAAGTCGAGCGTATCATGTATTTACTCAGGAGTAAGCCATGTTTAACGGGTTGTACATATTGCAGCGAAGCTTTAAATGCGACAAAAGGTCTTAAACGATTTTTTGGCTATGACGCATATAGAACTTTTGGAGGCGAACCACTACAAGAACATGCAGTCAAAGCAGCATTAAACAACAAATCAATATTGGCTATTTTCCCGACAGGTGGTGGAAAGTCTATCACTTTTCAGGTGCCAGCATTGGTAAATGGAGAGGCATCACGGGCGTTGACCATCGTCATCTCTCCATTACAATCACTGATGAAGGATCAGGTTGATAATCTTGAAAAAGCCGGGATTACAAATGCCGTTACCGTTAATGGTCTTTTAGACCCTATCGAACGAGCCAAATCATTTCAACGAGTTGAAGACGGGTCGGCTTCAATTCTATATATCTCACCTGAATCATTACGTTCTCAATCTATAGTACGCTTGATGCTAAATAGAAAAATAGCACGTTTTGTGATAGATGAAGCACATTGTTTCTCATCATGGGGTCAAGATTTCAGGGTGGATTACTTGTATATTGGAGATTTTATTAAAAATCTTCAGACTTTGAAAAATCTTGATTATAACATTCCTGTTTCGTGCTTTACAGCGACAGCCAAACAAAAGGTAATTGAAGATATCAAAACATATTTTTATGACAAATTAGGATTGGAATTAGAAATATTTTCTTCTAAAGTTTCAAGAACAAATCTTCATTACAAGGTAGTCAACAAAATAGATGAAGAAGACAAATATCAAGCTGCACGCAATTTGATAGAAGCCAAGAAATGTCCTACAATTATATATGTATCTCGGACTTCAAAGTCATTTTTACTTGCCGAAAGGTTATCAAGCGACGGCTTTAAAGCCAAACCATATCATGGTAAAATGGATATTAAAGAGAAGACTTCCAACCAAAATGCATTTATCAAAGGAGAAGTGGATATCATGGTTGCAACATCGGCGTTTGGTATGGGCGTTGACAAAAAGGATGTCGGTATGGTAATTCATTACGAAATATCTGATTCCCTTGAAAACTATGTACAGGAAGCCGGACGTGCAGGTAGAGATCAAAGTATCGAAGCCGATTGTTTTGTTTTATTCAACGAAGAAGATCTTTCCAAACATTTTATTCTGCTCAATCAGACCAAGCTTTCTATGAAGGAAATCCAACAAATATGGAGGGCTGTAAAAGATATGACCAGAATCAGAGCGAAAGTCTCAAATTCTGCACTTGAAATAGCACGATTAGCTGGTTGGGATGATAGTGTGATGGATATTGAAACACGAGTCAAGACTGCCATTGCAGCACTTGAAGATGCAGGCTATCTTAAAAGGGGGCGGAATGTACCTAAACTATTTGCAACAGGTATTATATCAAAAAATGCACAGGAAGCGATCGGCAAAATAATGAATGCTGAAAGTTTCACCGAAAAGCAAAAAGTTCAGGCAATCAGGATCATTAAAAAACTGTTTTCAAGCAAAAACAAAAAGAAGCACACTGATGAAGAAGCAGAATCCAGAGTTGACTACATTAGCGATCACCTTGGAATCGTCAAAGAAGATGTGATACAAATTATCAACTTGTTGCGTGAGGAAAATATTCTGGCGGATACACAAGACTTAACAGCATTTGTGAAGAGGAATGACAAAAAGAAGAGACCTTATCACACTGTAGAATTATTCGGACGTTTAGAGCTTTTTATACTTTCATACTTAGAACAGGATGAAAAAACAATTCACCTAAAAGAAATCAACGAAGCAGCAGAAAATGTGGGTATTGCAAATGCAAGCATCAACAAAATAAAAACCATTTTTAATTTTTGGGCGATCAAAAATTATATCCGAAAATTAAATTCTGAATCCAAATTTCACCTGACAGTTTCTAGCATTCATCCAATTGATTTATTGAAATCTCGTTTAGAAAAACGGGTTGAAATAGCCAAATTTATAATAGATTATCTTTACACAAAAAGCAATGAAGAGCAACCAGAAGATAAACTAGCCGATGAAATGCATGTAGAATTTTCTATTCATGAATTAAAAACTGAATTCCAAAACCAACAGTCTTTGTTCAATATAGAAGTAGGGATTGGAGACATTGAAGATGCATTGTTTTATTTGTCCAAAATCGATGCGATCAGTATCGAGGGTGGATTTATGGTCTTATATAATAGCTTGACGATAGAAAGGACTGAACAAAGCAAGGCAAAGCAATACACAAAAGATGATTATCAGAAACTTAATTTGTTTTATGAAAATAAAATACAACAAATTCATATCGTAGGCGAATATGCTCAAAGAATGCTTAGTGACTATCAGGATGCACTTCAATTCGTTGATGATTATTTCCAACTGAATTACAGCACATTCCTAAACAAATATTTTAAGGGAAGCCGAAAAGCTGAAATAGGAAAAAATATAACACCTGCAAAATTCAAGCAACTTTTTGGAGAATTATCTCCAGCTCAATTAAAGATCATCAATGACCAAGATAGTCAGTATATAATGGTTGCGGCTGGTCCTGGAAGTGGCAAAACCCGAGTTTTAGTCCACAAACTTGCTTCACTTCTGTTAATGGAAGATGTAAAACATGAACAACTACTCATGCTTACATTTTCAAGAGCTGCGGCTACAGAGTTTAAAAAAAGGCTTTATGCGCTCATAGGAAATGCAGCCGCATATATAGAAATAAAGACTTTTCATGCTTACTGTTTTGATTTATTGGGTAAAATTGGCAATCTTGACAAAGTAGTTAACATTATCCAAACCACAGTTGAAAAAATATCCTCAAATGAAGTAGAAACAAATCGCATTACCAAGACTGTACTGGTTATCGATGAAGCACAAGATATGAATCAAGAAGAATATAGTTTAATTCGCGCTTTAATGGTTCGAAATGAAGACATGAGAGTAATTGCAGTAGGTGATGATGATCAAAATATTTATGAATTTAGAGGTGCGAATGTAAAATACCTTGAAGAATTCATACATTCGTATCAAGCAAATAAGATAGAACTCACAGAAAATTATAGGAGTAAACTCAATATTGTTGATTTTACCAACCAATTTGTAAAATCTATTCAGCATCGATTAAAACAAACTCCAGTTTTTCCAAATCAACTTGAAAATGGTCGATTAAAAATCATCAAGTATCAAAGCAAGAATTTAATTTTGCCTACAATCCATGATATAGTAAATGCTGAACTTACAGGAACTACATGCGTACTTACTCGAACAAATGAATCAGCACTTCAGATTGCCGGGCAACTCATTAAGCAAGGATTACACACAAAATTAATCCAATCCAACGACGGGTTTAATCTTTATAATCTTGATGAAATCCGGTTTTTTATATCCCAATTGGAGTTAGGTGATGATGTTTATATGATCAACAAAGAAAAATGGGATATTGCTAAAAATGCATTAACAGAGAAATATAAAAATAGTACAAAATTAGAAATCTGTCTAAATCTAATCAAGGATTTTGAGTCAACGAACCAATCTAAGCGATATAAATCTGATTTTGAAAGTTTGATCAGTGAATCCAAAATCGAAGATTTCTATAGGGTATCTAGTGATATTGTTTTTGTCTCAACAATCCATAAAGCCAAAGGGAAAGAATTTGACAATATCTTTATCATGCTTGACAACTTCAATCCCGTTAATGATGAAGAAAAGCGGCTTTTGTATGTCGCAATGACCCGAGCCAAAAACAACCTTTCTATTCATTTAAATGCTAATTTCCTTGATAATCTAACGACTGATAATATAGAACGAATCGTTGATAACGAACACTATTTTCCTCCAAATGAGTTGATTATACATTTAACTCATACAGATGTACAATTAGGATATTTTGAAACTATTCAACATCGCATCAAGGATCTCGAAAGTGGAGATATACTTATCATCAAAAGTGAAGGTTGTGCTAATATGAATGGAGAATATGTGCTTAAATTTTCAAAAAAAGCAATGGATCAAATACAAACATTAAAAACTAAAAACTATCATCTTAAAAATGCTAAAGTAAACTTCATTTTGTATTGGTATAATGAATCAACAGGTAGAGAATCAAAAATAGTGTTACCTGAACTTATTTTTGAAAAATAAAGCTTTCATTTATTTGCAAACCCACCTACTCCAACTCGATCAGCAATGCATTCTTTTCGACCGTATCGCCTCCTGAAACCAAAATATTCTTGATGATACCTGTTCCGGGACATTTTAGTATGTTTTCCATTTTCATGGCTTCTAAGCTTAGGAGCTTATCTCCTTCTTCGACATGCTGACCAACGGTTACAAAAATACTAACGACTAATCCAGGCATCGGAGATTTTATTTCTTTGACAGAATGTTTGTTGGCTTTCAAAAAGCCTAACTGTGCAATCAATTGGTCTATTGGCTCCTGCATGGATAATCTGAAATCAAAGCCATCAACATTAATCACTGCTTTTTTTTGCTCGTAGTCAAACCTTTTAATCAGCACATCATAGACAATATTATCCATCAATATTTTCTTTGATTGACCATTATCCTCAAGGATGGTAATTTGTTGATCATTTAAAGTATTTTGGTCAACGGGATGCATACCCGGTATTTCTATAATGGTATTCATGATGATTAAGATTTATTAAGTATTTTATTTCCGGGTATCGCTTTGGGCAACACGCGTCATAAACCAACTCTCAAAAATAGTAAATGCGACGTAAACTGCCAAAACATACAGAACAAAATCATTATTTGGTGGTGTCGTTTCTTTGATATATCCTATAATTAATATTCCTGTAAAGATGATTTTTACTAATATATTGAGCATCGTCACAGATAAAAATAATTGCTTATTGGAATGTACCGCTAATCGCATTAGAACAAGATATAATGCAAAACTCAATACGACAAACAACACAACGGATGCCAACGCCACGTCCGCATAAGAAGCTATCAGGTAGTGAATGATAAACAACAGCGGTGTCAATGCTGTCAAAGTGATAACAAGACCTTTGAAATACATTTTCATGGCTTCTTACTTAGTTCCATGTATAGTTTATACATATATCCGGTAAACATAACTAATATCAACAGCACGGTCATCACTGGCTTCTCAAAATGTAGAAGCCTGTCCAACCATCCACCTATCAGATATCCTGCGATGACTAATCCTGCAAACTGAAATGCAAGTCCAGAATACTTCAGATATTCACGCGATCTTCCAAAAACTTGATTGTTTTTTTTTTGTGACATATCAATCTTTCCGTACGATAGTTTGGTATGATTAGGGCAAGTTAAGACTTAGCAGATGCGTCTTTACTAACTAACGGCTTGATTTTTTGTCCACCCATGGTGCAGGTTGTGTTAAATACCGCACCTGTCTGAATGAATAACTTATCACAACTTACATCTCCATGAAGGATGCCCGTTTCTTTGACCGTAAGTAAATCCTGAACGATTAGTGTTCCTTGAAAATAGCCTTCGATGATTGCATTGACACAATTAATATTTCCTTCTATCTTGCCTTGTGGCCCTACGATAACCCGGCCTTTACAATCTAATTTACCGATCAATGTACCGTCAATTCGGATATCATTTCCGGCGACAATATCTCCTTTTATATTCGTTCCCTCTACGATACTATTACTCGCATTAGCAGAAGTCTGAACATTATTATTACTTGCCTTATCATTTTTACTTCCAAACATGATCTCTACTTTTTGGGTTTTTTAAATATCTAAACGCACGTGTTTGTTCCAAGTTATAAAACAACTATACAACTATGACAAATCACAATTTATGGTTTTGATATGTTATGGGGCTATATTTAAAGTAATACTACCAGATAATATAAACTATCTGACTACTATGGTAACAATACTATACGAGTTGTCGTGCGTACTTAACTTAAACTATCTTAAAATCTTGGACAATAAACACCTCTACTTTCAGGTCCACAGATATTATAGATCAATGAAAACTCAAATGAACCGTTGGCAGGCGATGCTTGTCTCAAACCAGATACGTTGATATCATAGCTAAATCCAATACCAAACTCCTCATAATTAAATCTTGTTGATAAGATGACAGCATCTGAATGCAAGCCACTCGGCACCTTATTACCAACTCTATACCAAGCACCAAGTTCCCAAGATTGATTTGTTGTTCTTGATGGTCCCATAGCAAATCTTACGTTGGCACCACCATTGAATGATCTATGTGGTCCTTGCGCCATATATACTGCGAATGGCAATAAAGAGATTCGCTTCTGCAATTCAAATTGTACACCACCGTGCAATGTATATTTAGCATATAAATTAGCCTCATTACCTAAGAATGATACATTTGGCTTATTTAAGTGCGCTATTGCCGCTCCAAAATACCAGTTTGTATAAGCGTCTATAATGCTAAACCATAGGAATCCTGCTGAAAGATCTCCATATAAAAAGTTCAAATCAATTAGATTTTCATTCGGATCTATACCAGGGTCAAATCCGTCTGAAGTAATCTGTGTTGGCCACCTAAGGTCATTATTTTTAACGCCTCTATTTGCAAGACCTGCATCCGCTCCTATTACTAAGTAGCTGGCTTTTTTTCTGTAACCTGCCATTTTTTTGGAATAAGACAAAGAAACTCTTCCTTGTGTAGTACCAAAACGGCTTTCACCGGCTACATCTCCCCAGATAGAGCCACCTATTCCAAAATAATCTTCTCTTCCCACAGGTATTTTCTGGTCATACGACACTGAATATGTGTTATAAGCATTAGCTGACAATACAGCCGACCATTGATTTCGGTAATTGGCTATCATTCTCGTCTTACAGTTCATAACTCCGGTCATCGCGGGATTCAGGTTTAGTGGCGACATATAAAACTGCGTAAAGTGAATATCCTGAGCAGATATGTTCATCGATATAACCATGAAAATTAAAACTCCGATTTTTGTAACGACTCTATTCATATTAAAATTATTGTTAAAATGTGTTGTTAGTTAGCTAAATATTCTCGCAAAATAAAGGCTAAAAGTATGTATTAAATTCATTTTGCACTACAAAAATAGAAAAAAAAATTATTTCCAATACCTTTTTTAACAATTATCAGTAAAAATTTCAATTTATCCGCTCCTTAATGGTCAACTATTAAATTTTTCTTATCATCTACTATGTCCTGTATTTGTTGAAAAACTTCCGTCTTGTAATATTTTACTTAATCATCCTACTATATTATATATATTAGAGGCATTCTATACGTTGATTGTATAAATAGTCGAGAAAAAAAACCATATTTACACTTTTATTGAACATACCGACACTTTATGAATTTCAGGACAGAACTCTCACTGCCTTCATCCTCTGATAAAATCAATAACCAACATCAAATAGTGCTGTTAGGCTCTTGCTTTTCGCAAAATATAGGAGCGAGATTGCAAAAGTTCAAATTTAATTGTTCTATCAATCCTTTTGGAACGATCTTTCATCCACAAGCCATTGCCAGAGTGATGCATTATGCTATATCAGGTAAAACACCAGATATCAAATCTCTGAAATTCTCCCAAGGTATTTATGTACATTCGGACTTTCATAGCTCGTTAGGATGTTCAGATGAAGCCAGAACGTTACAAAATATTGAAAATGCTATCCGTACCTTACATCAGCTATTGTCCAGACTTGACTATGTTTTTATCACTTTAGGGACTTCAGTTGGCTATATTGAGCATGAAACAGGCGAAATTGTTGCCAATTGCCATAAATTGCCCTCTTCAAACTATGTTAAAGTAAACTCAGAAGTGGATATCATGGCAAAAACATTACTACAATCCTGCAATCAGTGGCTACAAATCAATCCGAAAATTAAATTTGTCTTTACGGTCAGCCCTGTTCGACACATCAAAGACGGTATCGTAGAAAACACTTTGAGTAAAGCCAAACTTCGACTTACAGTTGAAAAAGTCATTGAATCTGTGCCAGGTGCGGTCTATTTTCCGGCTTTTGAATGGATGATGGATGATTTGCGAGATTATCGCTATTATGAAAAAGACCTGATTCATCCCAATGACCAAGCTATAGATTATATCTGGGAAAAATTTTCAGCACATTATTTTGATGAAGACACCAAATCGATTCTGCAAAAAATCCATAAAATCAACCAAGCTAAGGAACACAAACCTTTCAATCCCGATACGGAAGCACATCAACGGTTTCTCGACAAAATTGATCAGGATATACAAACATTAAAAGCTAATTTTCCTTGGATTGAGTTTTGAAAAGTAAAGGTAAGTTTTATTAGTCAATTTCGTGATAGTACATAAAGTATAGTGTGTTTGCATTTGTATTTACAATAAAGTGTAACGAGTGTGTCCATACTATAAGACTGCATTGCATATTCATTTGCTTTAAGTTCAGTATTTTAAATAAATTTGCAATAGCCATTCATTACGCACAATATCCATAAAAAAACAGCCCGGCTTCATCAATTGAAACCAGGCTGTTTTATATGATATGTTTATGGGTAGTTTATCCGGCATTTATCTTAATAACATACCGAATAAACCACTACTTTATTTTAGATTATTTCTCTAAAACTCGTACAGCGATTCTTCTGTTTTGCTGACGACCTTCTTCTGTATCGTTGCTTGCTACAGGGTGTTGATCACCATAACCTTCTGCTGAAAGTCTTTCTTTGTCAATACCAAGACCTACTAACTCGTTCATTACATTGAATGCTCTGTCAGTACTCAATACAAGGTTGTTTTTTGGATCACCTACATTGTCCGTGTAACCACCGATTCTGATTTTAACAGATGGGAAAGCTTTAAGGATCTCAGCGATGTTAACCAATTGCTCTTGGCTTGCAGGCTGTAAAGTAGCTTTTCCTGTATCAAATAACAATCTGTCAAAGTTGAACCAAGTCGTTTTATCTACTACTTTAGTATTGTCATTAACAAAATCAATCAATTGATCCTCGATACCACCTGCTTGAGCTCCAACTAATTCGAAACCTGAACTCAATTTGAAAGAGAACAAATTACCAACGGCAGTAGCTGCACTATTAATAGCATCAGTTGTTGCATCAGCTGCATCCTGAATTTCAGTAGTAACGGCTGCCATTGCATCTTCAGCTTTGTTACCACAACCTTTACCTAACCACCACAACAATGCAACAGCTAATAAAGCAGGAAGTAACCACTTCATCCAACCATTACTTGAAGCACTGATATTTGTATCTACTTTAGGCATCTCAAAGCTACCAAAGTTCATTAAAGTACTAAGACCTGACGGCAATGCAGCGTTAATAAAGCTTTTCTGTCCTGACAATAGACTTGTAAGACCTGCTAATCCTTTTCCTTGTATTTGTTTGCCAATCAATCCCATCAAAAACGGTGCTGCCATACTCAATAATGATGATGTAGAGCTGCTTTTCATACCGCTAAGTCCTGAAACAATGTCAATGATACCAGAAGTCTTTTTACCTAATAGTGATTCGATGATACCACCACCAGAGCTTAATATACTATTTACACTATTAGAGCCTCCTCCAAATAACTTTGTAATATCACTCAAACTACCTAAATCTAATTTGCCTATGATATCCATGATACCTTGTGCACCTGATGTAGTAGATGATTTCTGTACTACAGAGCCCAACAATACAGGCATAAGGCTACCTAATGCAGATGTTACTGATGATTCTGATTCTCCAAGGAATGAACTTGCTTCCTTTGCTAATTGACCTGTAATTTGATCTTTTACTAAGTCTAATAAATTTAAAGCCATTTTTCTTAATGTTTAGATGTGAAAAAAAATATAACGAACTTATGACTTCAATTTTGTGGCTAAGTCACAGAATCTATGATTATTAGATGCTTAATGATTGCCAATAATATGTTAATTCTCAAAAAATAGCAGCATTTTATTGCTCAATCGTATGTTGTACAGCTTGTTGTATGGCATCTTCAAATTTTGTCATAGAACCAAATTCTGTCCTATATGCGACTCCCAAACCATATTTTTCTCGTAGTCCTGTAGTGGTAATATCAATATCGTATTTTCCATAAAGACGTACTTTGAGCCTGCGATCTTTGGTAAGCCGAAATTCTAACGCAAAGTCTGGTAAAACTTGATTGATTTCTGTTCCTTGAAATTGCAGTACATAATTGCCTCCAACATCAAGTGACAATCGGTCATTTTTGAAAACTATCGTATTTCTGACCGTAATTTCATCTGGAGCAAATCCACTATTGACTACTCCAAAATTGTTGTTTTTAAAATTAACGCCAAAATCCACTCCAGAGATCACACTACCCTCGCCTACCATAGTATTGATCATATTGGTAATATACATAGATAGCTGGCTCGAAAGGAAATCACTCAATGTATTGATCCCTGCTGATTGAATTCCTGATGTACCGAATATGTCTGACACCCGGTTTGACTGTATGAACGAATTAAATACTATCAATCCCAGTACTTGACCATTCAGTTCTTGGTCATTACCTTGGAGTATTTTCAATTTATTTTCCGCATAGCCTGCCAATTCTCCAGTAAGATTTGGAAATGAGAGACCAAATTTGATTTCGGGATTAAATAGTCGTCCACCAAGGAATAGCTCTACATCAACTTCGGTATTTTGTCGAGCTAAATTGATTTGAGGATCCAGATTTCCAACCAAATATTCGGAAATAAATGGCTCCATAGCGGTACGTGTACGATACTTTCCTACGATGTCCAATGTTGCATTGACGAGGTCTCCTGTCCAAACGATACGCCCACCTCTCTCTATGATAAATGGCTTTGCGACAGGGATGAGCGGAGCTGTAAAAAGGTATTGTCCTGATTCAATCTCATAATCGCCAAATACTTCAAAATCGCCTCTACGTGTGATGTTGATTTTCAAATTGCCTCGTCCTCTACCTTTGATGATGTCACCTTTTTCTTCATCAAAAATCAAGCTTAACTCTGCATCTGGCGTGACAGTTATCGACATTTCTACATCGATACCACCTGGAAGTTGATCTTGCTTCGATAATGCGACATGCGTCGAATCCCTTTTCACAAACTTTATAAAGCTTTGATCTAATGAAGACTGTGTATTTTCGATCGGGATAAACAGTTTTGTACCTGCTGCTGTAACTGCACTGATCTTTATATCAACTTGCTCGAACGAACCTTTAAAATCAGCATTGATCTGTCCTATACAGTAGCCATAATATCTCGGGTTATCGGCTTTCGTCGTATTGAGTGCGACAACATTTTGACCTGAAAGCGTAGCATCTACACCAAAATGTCGGAAAAGATCGTGAAAAAGACCTCCGCGTATAGTACCACTGTTTCCATGTATATCAGTAATCGTGGCTCCGTCAAGACTAATAGCCGTATTCGTAATCTTTATCTTCTGTTTATCAAAAAAATACGTGCCACCTGTAAAGATGATCGTAGTTTGCCCTTGATTGACCACACCATCGCCATTCAATTTGAGATCAGATACCGGACCACCAAATGTGATATCCGCATCAATAAGCCCTTTAGTATTTTTAATACCGTCTTTGAGTAAATATCCTATGATCTTGAGTGGCGCTTCCCGTAGTTTTACCCGAAAATCAACAATGCTATTTCGGTCGTCATAAGTACCTATTAATCCTATAAAATCTCCGATATTAGCCGTAACTTTAAATGGGTTTTTCTTGGTTTTTGACACATCTATATATATGGCGCCATAATGATCGCCATTGAGATATAATTCCTGCGTACTGATATAAGCTGACACGTCCTTATCTTCTATAAATACATCATTGACTTTAACAGAAACCGTCGTCAAACCACCAAATTGTAGATTTTTATACCCTGTTATTGCATTCACCAAGTTCAAGTCAAAATTTATCAATTCAAGTCCTACACCTCTTTGATTATTGATGTCATTCAGTTCGATAGAACGCAATCCATCTGACAAGACTACATCGTCCAACTTGATATATTCTTTTCCAAATTCTATCAGATTATTATCATTCAATGACCATTCCTTTCCTAAAAAGACAAATAAGTTCTCTTTCATTGCCAAGCGGTACCCCTTAGGTATCGTGGTCAATACACCTCTTATATCTAAATTTTCGAGTGTATCAATGATCTTTTCGGTAGCTATAGAAAAACTTAGTGTGTCATTGATGATATTGGTTTCTATATCGACTGGGTTAAACTTCTTATTTAAGGCGTAGGTTGAGTCAACATGTATCAATATGTTACCAGCTTTTTTATCTGAATTGACAAAAATCTGGATATTTTTGAAATGTTCTTTCTCCAATGTAAAGAATGGAATATCCGCAGCTACAGTCATTTCGTTTTTGTACGTATCGAGCTTCCCTTTGAGTACTAATTTAGTAAAATAACTACCTCGCAATCCCAATAAGCTCATAAAATTCTTACTGTTATTCAAATTGATATTGAAGTCAAAACTTTGGTCAGCTTGAAGTTTGTCTATATCTTCTTTCCATGGTTTGGTCAATTGAGAATAATTGGAGTAAATAACTTTTTTAACCGATCTGACGACATTGGGCAAATCATAGCTTCCTGCGATATTAAAACTACCGAGATCTGACTCCACTAATAGTTCCGTACCGTTGGTTATCATCTCTTTAGATGTGACTTTGAGGGTATTGAGCAGATACAATGAATCTTGATACCTTAGTTCAACTCCTTTCGTATTGAGCACACCGAGAAAATCATTAATATTTGATCCCGAGAGGTTTATATCCATTTCATCGGCTTTGAAACTCATAGGTTTATCCGTGAGATGTAAGGCATGCAAATCTATATTACTAATATTCGACTTGAAATCCAGAAATGCCTTATCATTAACATATTCGAGATTGCCATCAAAAACAAAGTTGAAGTTGGGATCTTCAGATTTTAGGCTACCCGAAAAGGTATTTTTTTCGATTTTTCCGTCCAGAACGACACTTCTATAATCGTATTTCATATATTCCAAAGATTGAATGGAAGCGCTTAACTCTGCTTGTACGGTATTGAGCGTAAAACCTTGACCTTTTTCGATTTTGGACTCAAAATTGACCATTCCTAAATCCGGATTGTCACTCCATATTCCCATATTAAAATTATTGAGATTGAGCTTTCCGCTAAATTTCTTCAGCTTATCAGTCATGTCAAGTTTCATGTCCATTTTTGCCGCACCGATGTCGGAACGCAGCATACCATAAGCGACAAAATCCTCAAGGAATCCGTCAAATCGCCCAACGAAGTGAATATTGCCAAGTTTATAGAAATTGGCTGGAGGATCAAATGCCGGCACGATTCTTTTGAGCTTTTTCATACTGGTCGTGAATTTGTCCAATTTGATATTCAGTACTGCATTATCAGGATCCAGCAAATCCCGAGTATTAAACGAGCCTTTGATTTCCATCTTATCTCCCAGCATAATGTGGACATCTCTACCTCCAAGATTGTTTATCCTACCATTATACTTCCCTGAAATACTGATGATTTCCTTAGCATTATTCCTAACAAAAGGATTGCTATCCAAGCTTCGGACGTAATGCGTCAGATCTTCAATAAGAATAGTACTATTTTTAAATTCTGCATTGATATTGACCGCTCTGGCAAAATCACTGAACGCACTAAAATCACTATAACTCAACTTTATATTGTCTTGTATATGTGTATTGCCCAATTCAACATGGTACGAACGCAATTCCGCTGATGTCGGCTGTATAAGTATCGTATCCGCTTTGATGTTATGTATAGTAAACCCTGTATTATCTTGCGCACTAAGTGTATTGAGCTTGGCAAACCAATCCTTGTCCAACATTCGAACATCCGTAAGCAGCAAATTGATATTTTCGTAATAAAAATTATTGAAATCAAGGTACCTATGCTCTTTAGCTATTTTGGGCAATAAATGATTGGCCATTCCAACATATCCATTCCGTATCACTAACTCTTTAAGTATCAACGACAATGGTTGACCGTTATCTATACTCACTTCGTCTTGCTTGACCTGATCGACCAAAAGCTCGTCAGTTATCTTACATTCTTCTCTGAATATAATAGATTCGAATCTCGGATGATCCAACACGATCTGGTTGATAGCAAAAGTCTTACATTCTATATCTAACAAATCGATATCCAAAGCACCACCTTTAAGGGAGATAATGCTTTCCTTGCCCATGTTTTCATCGCGAAATGTAATGTGTATATCAGACAATTCTATCTCCTTGACATTTAAAAGGAGCGTTGCAGCATCTTCATTGCTACGACTATTACCTGTCAATTTATCTAAGAACTGCTGAATATTGGACTTGGTATCATGCTCTCGAGTGATGACGTGCATGTGCAAGTCTTTGATCCCTAAATAGCTAAGGTCGAGCTGATTGGAAAAGAGTGAGAATAGGTTTTTGCGTAGCGATATATTCAATCCTCCGATACTGGCTAATGTATCTCTTTCCTCGTCAAAAAGCACAAAATCCTGTAGTATAATCCCGTCAAAAGGGCTGATCTTAATCCGTCTGGCTGATATTTCGGTATTTGTTTTATCAGCGATATATCGAGTCAGCTTGGATATCAAAAAGGTTTGAACGACTGACAACTGCAATAATATAAATATAGCAACGACCAAAAAAGCTAAAGACCACAGCACACGCCGCAGCCATACTGCCAAAGCAGATTCTATGGGCTTGATGTCTTTATGGTCAGGAGTATTCACGCTACAAAAACTATTTTTCCTCTATTTTTATAATCGCCCAATAGCGATTTTACTATACTAAAAAAGCATAAAATTACTAAATTGGTATCGTATAATTTTCATTTAACAATAGATTAACCCATATTTTTTTTAAATATGAAAAGGAACATAAAAACATCAGGGTATTCTACTAAGTGAATACTTTGGGGAATTGGGTGGTATCTTTAAAATTGGTAGATATTATGGTTCTGCACCCGAATAAGTGTGTTATGCCGGATCCATGTCGTTTAGTTAAGGATTTTAATGTTGTTTTCGATGAAGATAGGCTGTTTTATTTCTCAGCTATTCTTAAAAATGCTCGTTATTTGCATCTTATCTAAAGGATGAACGAGCATTTTTTCGGCTTCTCCCTTTAGAGCCGGGGCAAAAAGTCGAAAAAACATCGGGCTCTAAAAAACATGCCCACGTCGTGGTCGCACTTGCTATTTAAACTAAACAACATTGAATTCGTAGTTATAAATCATTTATTCAATCCTTAATCCTACCATTTTCTTTAAGGATTTTCCTAACTTCCTCTTCGGACTTATTGGTGATATTGGACAACAACTCAATACTTATACCATTGTCGTAACCGGTCAGAATGACTTGAGTTGTATTTTTTTCAATTCCTTGTTCTATTCCTTGTTCAATTCCTTGTTCTGTCCATTCTGTTCTCTTTTCCACTTCTAATTCTTTTATGAAGTTCTCCCTTATTCTTTGGTAAGTTGTCATAATTTCTTGATTTAATGGTTTAGGTATTGATTGAAAACCTTTAAAACTGACCATTAAAAATTTTCACTAATCCTTCCGTTTTCTATAAGGATCTTCCTAACTTCCTCTTCGGACTTATTGGTGATATTGGATAACAACTCAATACTTATACCATTGTCGTAACCGGTCAGAATGACTTGAGTTGTAT
>CAYNSF010000014.1:42003-86646 GCA_964399855.1 uncultured Aureispira sp.
ATACCATTGTCGTAACCGGTCAGAATGACTTGAGTTGTATTTTTTTCAATTCCTTTTTCTATACCTTGTTCAATTCCTTTTTCAATTCCTTGTTCAATTCCTTTTTCTATACCTTTTTCAATTCCTTGTTCAATTCCTTGTTCTATACCTTTTTCAATTCCTTGTTCTGTCCATTCTGTTCTCTTTTCCACTTCTAATTCTTTTATGAAGTTCTCCCTTATTCTTTGGTAAGTTGTCATAATTTCTTGATTTAATGGTTTAGGTATTGATTCTATTGCTTTTTTAATATCATGCTCCTGCAAGTCTGAAACTTCAAAAATATAAACAAATATCGTTTCAAAAAAGTTCCTATCTTGAATTTTGCTGGGAAATAGTTCGAAAATTCTCCGAAAATCCTCAATAAATTTAATCGGATCAAATCTTCTTTTTTGCGCCATGATCGACACTGCCATGAGCACATTTTGTATCTTAAAAACATCTTCATTTGACAGTGTATTCAGTGCTATGAAAAGATGTTTCAAACTCGGAACATATTGTAATATTGATACTGGATATTCGCTAAATCGCTCATGAATCTCAGGAACTTTCCAGGCCTTTTCTCCTTGATAATAAACTATCGGTATTACCAGACGTAGCTTTTTCTTCTCTTTGACACACTTCATCCAATGGGAAAACATATAATGTCCTACTTGAAATGCAACATTCTTATCCGGGTAAGATTTATGCTCAAAAAGCAAGGCAACTTCAAGATCATCTTCACTGTTTTCCTTGAGTTTGATGTTATAAACGATATCAGAAAAATATTCCTTGAGATCTTCTGTTATGTATGACTCTTGTATGATTTCAATGGTTTCCAATGACATCACTTTCAAAATGTCAACTGGCAACATTTGTTCGAAAAATGCAGCGGCTCTTTCCACATCCATGAATGATGCTCTTACAAATTTGTCATGAATATTATTGATATCGCCGTCCATTATCGATTTATTAATTATCGCACTACAAATATAGGTAGTTGTATTGTGATAAACGAATTTTTCTTGATGTTTAATGAATGGCTTTTATCACGACTGGTCTTCCGATGTAATTTTCAGCATACCATACCTCAGCCATACCGCCTTTGCCAAGTAAGTATTGTAGAGTATAACTGTTTAATATTTTGCCTTTCATGTTCCCTGAAAATCTTTCTTTTCCTTTAAAATTGTTAAAACTATAAACGATCTACCCATAGCAGTATGTTATTTTAATTGTACAACAAGTTCCTGAATCTTTTTTACTACATATTCAAAAGGTATTTCATCTGCATTGATTTTCTTTAAAAATACTTTCCACATCCTTATTCGGGTGTTATCATTATAAAAACTTGCAGTGAAAACAACCGAATCAAAATCTAATGATGTATTCCTATTTTCAAAAGTATTTCTGACAGCGTCTCTTAGCGTTTCATAATTTATTTGCTCTTGTTCTGAAAGTGTGATGATGTCATAAAAATCTTTCATTCGGCTGTTTAACTGTGCCAACACCATGATAGCCTGTAGTTTTTCTGCAATAGCGGTTTCTACAGTATATGCTTTGATAATAGGCGTTTCAAATCCGTCCAACAACACCGGATAATGAATCGTAATCGGTGCTGGTGTGATGACATCGCCAAATCCAATATCAATTTGAATATGCTGCTTGATATTTGCCAATTGAGCCAATATTTTCACTCGAACACCTATATATTGATGCTGTTCGTTTATCTCTGAAACAGTCATTGTTTCGGTATCAAAAATCACGGCATCATCTACCGGTGTATTTATGATTTGAAGAAATATTTGTTTTATTTCCTCTACATCATTTGTGATGTTACTTCCCGAAAAATCTATATCAACAGTAGGTCTGGCTGTATTTTCTTGAAATGAATACAATAAATTACCTCCTTTGAGGTGCAAATGTTCCCGATAGTCAGAAATGGAAACCCGATATAGCAATCGTTCGTGAAAAAAGCGTATCAATATCATCTGATGATTGACATTATACTTTTTGGAATATGCCAATAGCTTCATACTTATGGATATTGCCCGACTCATATCAATGATTTTAGCATAGGTGTGATGATTTTTTCAATTCTCATTTCCTTTGCGTAAGTCATCAGTTTTTCAATATTTCTTACTTTTGACTGCATATAGTTTTTCAGTACTTCATAAGTGATTTCTTCTCCTACTTTATTGCGAAATTTCACGGCATCACATACCGATTTTTCGATGTCGTAAATGCTCATCCGCTCATTGTGGACAATGCCAAGCTCAAACTGTTTTTTGCTCCAGAAATAGAATTTTACCGGCGGATAATCTATTTTAGGTGGATTGGCTTTGTGAGGTATTGCCAGATGATGTTGGTATGGTACGGTAGTAGAAAGTTCATAGTAATGCCATGCCGAAAACAAGCACAAAACCGCATTAGGATAAAGTTTCGCTATCTCTTCCAACTCATTATAGCTGTTTCCTTTATTGTATTTGAACAACCCATTTTTTACTTTTTCTACTTCCTGATTTTTTATCATTTCATCAAGCAAAGCATATACACCTGGCTGATAACCAAAATCTTTGCTTCGTAGCCAATTATTATTTTTTTTAAACAACTGTATTAATGCTTCTTTGCGCATAATATGTAAATATTAGGCAAATGTATATATTTGCCTAATATTTACATAATCTTGCTGTAAAATTTTTACTCGTGCATTACATTTCCATCATACCTCAAAGAGGCAAAATACGTAAATTGTAATTATTTATTGCACTACAGATATTAGGTTGTTGTGGTGTGATAAGAAAAATTTTTATTGAATTAACCAAAAATATTTTAGATTGTTCTATCCTTCAAGAATGGCGAAAACAGAGGACAACATCAATAAATGTATATTTTTTTTCTTTGGATCAAAATACGGATTTGTGCAATTTGTTATATACAAGTATATTGGATAAACACTGTAAAACATTTGGCTGATAACAAAATCTTTGCTTTACAGCCGAGTGTTATTTTTTAAACAACTGTACCAATGTTTCCTTGCCCATAATATGTAAATATTAGCACGAAAGTTTAAAATAGACAAAACGTTCAACCTTTCTTAAAAATTAAATCAATATCTTTTATTTACTATAATTCAAAATTGATTACTATGGCTTACCTTTTTTATTCTTTTTGACAAATTTTTCTTCCGTATCTTTAAATTGTTCCCTGATAATACTAATAATTTTATCAGAAACAATATCAGAAATTTCATTTACAGACATTCCCTGTTGAATTGAAATATGTTTTTCAGTTTTTTGTTTAAATACTGAAAGGACATCTTTATTTGCAAAAGTATCTATTGAAAAATCGGTGTTAAACGTTAGTGTTGTCATAATATTATTTATTGAAATAATTATCAAAAAAATGTTTATTTAATTCTGGTTTAAAATAATGTTTTCGTTTTATCCATACAAAACCATCTCCTTTAGAAATAACAGCTACATCTACAGGTCCACCAACACTTTCTTCAGCAAAGGTAATACGTCTTTTTAAGTATGTCAAATATATCAAACTTTCTGCCATTTCAGCTAAGTCGTCTTTAGACAAACTGCTGACGGCATTCATTAAAGGCGAAATATAATTTTCTCTTTTTATTTGGCGATTCATTTCATCAAATATTTGTACAATTTGCGACGTGTCTAATCGTTTAATTTTTTCGGTAAGCAAAGGATTGTCGTCTCCAATACTATCCAATATTTCTTGATTATATTTATTAAATAAATCAACAAAATTATTAAGATATATATTTTCAAGCAACGGGTCAATTCCTGAAAGTATTGTGTCTATTACATCTGTCTGAGCAAATGGGCAAACTGAACCGTTGTTTTCATTTGAAATTGAAGCAGACCTATATTCATTGTTGTAGTATCTCAACCGATTGTCAGTTACCATTGAAATATTTACAGCTATAAGTTGTGGATAAATCTCTTCTTCACCAAATCCACAAAATATTAAACCTGTATAGCTTGAGTAATCTTCTTTAGATTTTAGAACTGCATAAACAGACTGTTTTATGGAAAGTAAAAGATCTTCTGATAAATCTATTCCGTTATTTATAAAATGATATTGATTTATTTTTTGAAAAATTTCTTTAGAATATATTTCAAAATCTGAAAACTTATAATCTGAAAACTCATTGCAAAAATTATTTTGATTTTTCCAGTTTTTGGATAGTGCATCAAGTTTATCTTTTAATAAAGATAAAAATTGTTTCCGGTTTTCTTCTGTAGGATTATCAATTAATATACGGTCTTGAGTTTTAATCTCGATAATTACTGAATTTATAATGTCCAATGCAAAGTTTTCAAGAAAAGCCAATTGCACATTGTTGTCTGTGTAAAAATGCTTTGAACGTATAAATTCTATAAAGTCTGATTCATACTCTTTAAGAGTAGGAAATGATTTTTCTCCTAATTGTTTACGATACACCTTGATAATAGTTTCCCAAGGCGTTGCCATAAAAGACGCAGAATTGTATATCATTACACCAACCGGGTGTCGTTTGGATAGAGTAAAAACCTTATTGGCTTTATTTAAAATTTTGCGCCCATTTGTACCGCTAATAGTTACGGCACTATCAGCTGCAAGAGCTATCGCCTGTTTATTTAATATTCCGACTACTGCTGTCATAAAAGGTGCAATTTTACAAATTTATTATTTAAAAAATCGAATTTAAAATATTTTTTTACATTCATTTTTAGAATGAGGCTTAATATAAAAGAAAATCTACTTCTTGAATGTTCATTTCCTGCATCACATCCCAATCACTCAGGTCTAAATCTGTATGAAATTGCTCTAATGCGTTCATTTATTTTAAAATACTTCTCAGTAACAACAAAAAATCGTAAAATTTAGTTTCTGTTTTAATAGTATTAGCCCTATCTACTTTTACTTTTTACTCAATTTCTTAACCAACTCCTTTTCTTATTTAGCTTCTTAATCATTATCAATCTGCATAGTTTCTTTATTCAATCGTTTGCCATAAATTTCCATTAAATCAGGCACAATTTCAAGTGCTTTTGAAACATCAGACCCAGCTGATTCCATTCCTAATATAGTTTTTGCAATAGCTCGATTCCAATATGCTTTTTCATCCTTCGGATTCATTTCTATTACATTTGTATAGTCCTTTATTGCACCCCGACAGTCTCCCAATTCAAGTTTTGCATAACCCCGTTTGAAATATGAAGATCCTTCATTAGAATCTATTTCTATTGCCTTTGTATAATCAGGTATTGCTCCCTTGAAATCTTTTAATTTAGATTTTGCATTTCCAAGATTTCTATATACCATCGCTAAGTTAGGATCTATTTCTATTGCTTTTGTATAATCTGATATTGCACCTCGGAAGTCATTTAAACCAGCTTTTGCAATACCTCGAATGTTATATGAATATGTATTATTAGGGTCTATTTCTATTGCTTTTGTACAATCAAGTATTGCACCTTGATATTCCCTTAAATAAGCTTTGGTAAGACATCTATTATAATATGCCTTTGCATCATTCGGGTCTATATCTATAGCTTTTGTAAAATCCCATTTTGCATATTCATATTGCTCTAACATACTTTTTGCATACCCTCGTTTTCGAAATGCAAGTGCATTTTTTGGATTCAAATTAATCGCTTCTGTAAAATCCCATATAGCTCCCTGGTAGTTCTCTGCATCTAATTTAGCTTCTCCATTTTCAAAATACTTTTCTGCCATATATGGATTATAAACATAAATCCATGCTACAACAAATATTCCTAAAAGTATCATAATTGATAGAATATACTCACCAAAAGGCCTCGACTTTTTCTCAACCTTAGTGCTTACTTTCGGCACAACAGGCACATCCACCACAGTCTTACCTTCTCCGACCACAGAAGTTCCAACTTGATGACCACCGAAAGGAGTTTGACCATACCCACCATTAAAATTTGTCAACAACTTCCGATTTTCATACTTCGTTTGCGTTGCAGAACGTATAATCTCCATCCAATCACCATATATCCCACTAAAATCCAAATCTCCTTTCACTATTTTATTCTGCACCACGTATGCGGAGTCATCCTTTGTGACATTTAAGGGAGAAGATCCTTTGAGTATATGCGCAAAGGTCATCCCTAATGAGTAGTAATCCGTGGCTTTCGTTACTCTTTTCGGATCTATGACTTGCTCTGGACTCATGTACATCGCCGTACCGAGATTTTGTCCCGTACTTGTCATGGTTAGTTCATCCCATACTTTGGCTATGCCAAAATCAAGAATTTTGATATTGCCGCTCTTTTCTACAAAGATATTGGACGGCTTGATGTCCCGGTGGATGATATCACGGCTGTGTGTGTATTCGAGTGCCGATACACATTGTCTCCAGTAGGATTTGAGTAGTTCGTCATTGAAGTAATGTCTTTCTTGTATCAACTGATTCAAATCCTTGCCTTCGAGATACTCCATGACGATAAAAGGGCGACCTTCGTACTCGCCAAAGTCATAGATTTGACTGATATTCGGGTGGTTGAGATTGATCATCGCCTTAGCTTCGGCTTCAAATCTTTTTATTACAGCACTTTGCCCGATATATCTGTCAAGCATGACTTTTATCGCCGCTGGTCTTCCGATATTGTTTTCGGCATACCACACCTCTGCCATGCCACCTTTGCCGAGCGGATGTTTTAGAGTGTAACTGTTTAATGTTTTGTTTTTCATTTAGGTTGTCTATATGTGTTGTTTTGAATTTTTAACTTTTTACTTTTGTGTTGTGCAATTTACAAATGTTTAGTCAAATGCTTTGCAATATTACCCCAAATACTCTTTTAGCTTTTTAATAAGTTCATTAAATGAGTGTCCGTTTTGTCGCCAAATTTGCTCTGCTATCCTCACTTTTCTTCTTGTGTCTTCAAAAACAAGGTCAATGTCTCCTGAAGAACTTAATAGTTGTTCAAATGTCTTGTCTTTCTCAACTACGCTTGAAAGAAGTGAACCAATATTAAACTGGCTATTCAAGTTTGTTTTTATAAAGTCTGTTGTTGCTAATTTCCAATTTGTCGGCCTTACTAATACAGAAAATACATAGTTGCCTTCATTTACTTGCTCCACCGCTGTTCTTGCTTGGGAAACTGCAAGTTTTAAACTCTTATCCCAATTAGTCGGAGAAAGTGATTTTAGTTCGATGAAAAAGGATTTTTGATTTGTCGGATTGGTAACAACTACATCCTGTGAGCCAACTCCTTGATAAGTTATATTGTAGGGAAGGTTTACTGAATTAAATGCTTCAATGAATGCTCTTTCCACCGCTTCGCCAATTTTTTTCTTGAATTCAAAATCGTCTTGCTCGTCTCTTAGCTGTTGTGCTATATTCTTAATTTCTTCAATACTTATTGATTTGGCTATTTCCGCAATTTCAGAAAGTTGTGTCAGACTAATTCCTGATTCAGCTATTGCAACCAAATCATTAAGTTTTTCCTTGTTTGATAATAGCTTTACGATGTTTCCACCTACTTCTGCATCTTCAAGAGATATGTTTACGAAAATTTTGTCCTTTTGTATAATAAACCAATCGAAATATCTGTCAGCAACAAATTTGTTTTTAGTGTCTGAGCACCAATGAATCAATTTTAGAATTGCTCCACTTTTTGTTGAAAATGAATTGTCTCTACTGAGTTTTTCAAGTTCTTCTTTTAGCTTGGTTGCAAGCTCTTCAATTGTTTTTGCAGGCAATTTTAGACTTCTGAAATAATCGTTAACTATAAATTTGTCCCATTCTTCTGCATTATTCAGTTCAAAGAGGATTTTTATTAAATCATCATCTAATGGAATTTCAATCGTTCCGTAAGCAAATATTTCATTTACAAATGCACAGAACTCCCCTTTACGATTAGGAATTATGTTCCCAAATTCTAATAGCGTTTTAAATTCTGAACTTTCTTGTAGTAACAACAAATGGTCAAACAACCACTTTTCTGAATTTTCAACACCCAAGTTTGTGAGTTTATTTGCTGTTTCAATTTTAGTGTGAAGCAATTTAATAAGGTGTCGCTTAGCTGGATTGAAATTGAATTCAGAAATGCCATTAATTACAATCGGTTGCTTTTCTGATTTAAAAAAGGTTTTGGCTGAAATAAATAGTTTGGATTGAAAAGATTCATTTGAATTTTGCGAAGAGATACAAAGTATGTCAAGCAATGTGCGTTCAGCAATATCTTTGTCAATAAATGTTCTTTGGACTTGACCATATTGATTTTTTTCTTCGTAATTCAGGATTTTATTTATTTCGTCAGAAATGTCTTTAACTGTTTTTGAAGCGTGAGAATTGTCAATGTTTATTAAATCTCTATGAATTAATATGTCGTTCCAATCTTCATTTTTTAAATTTTTGAAGATTGAAATAAATTCATTTTGAATTTTTGTTTCCTTCTCAATAAACAAATCATCTTTTAAGAATTTTAGAGTTCCTTTTATTGTTGGGATGATTTTATACTCCTTAAAATATTCAGACAACTTGTTGTCTAATAAAAATTGATAGACTTTATTAAGCCATTGAATATTTGTTTCTTGACTTCCATTTATTGAAATAGATTCAAGTGTTTTTTTAGATTGTATCTCTAATAGTAAGTCCTCAATGGTATAAAAAACATTTTTTCCCCACGTTTCAATTTCTGATTCAACACCAAGATTGACCTGCCAACTTTCTAAATGCTCTTTTTGGCAAATTTTGCTTCCGCCAAAATAACTATTTAATATTTCCCAAAATTTTTCGTTGGCTTCATTAGTGCCCGCAAATTTGGGAATGATAGCTTCTTTTAATTTGATTTTCTCATTGCTTGTTTCAACAATTTCCTGCTCAATCAAAAAGTGTCTGTATGGTTGCTGGATTTTGTCTTTGTACCACTGAATAACTTCACTTTCATTTAGAATAATGGGAATTCTACTTTGAGCAATCAAACTTAGATTTCTTGCATTATTTAATTTTAGCCATTCTACAAATATTTTAGCTTTTTCAATAGCGTGATTGAATATCTCTCTGTTTCTAAGAACTTTTTTACTGGTTGTGTCAGTAAGTAAAATATTATCTCTTTTCTCTGTTGGAAAAAAATTTAAGCCGTTTAAGATAAATGGAAAGTAAAAATGTTCTGTTCCTACAAGTGGAAAATCGCGAAAAAGTCTTGCTGACTTTTCAATGACTTTTATTTTCCTTTCAGAATGATTACTAACAGGGATTGCTAAATCGAGAATATCATCTTTAAAATGTATGAAGTATAAATCTTTCGTTTCACCATTAATAGTTTCTTTTATCAACGGGAAATAAATATCTCCTTCATTTCTGTTTTCATATAATTCGTAGGTAATTTCTTCTCTCTTTATTTCATTCTTGATTATTACCTTTTTTAATTCTTCGACAAAGAATAAAGTTTGTGGTAAAGTTGCAACGAGGTCATCTACACCAACTATTGCGGCGTCTTTTGATTCTTGATTTTCTAATGGGTAAGTAAAGATTGTGTCAAAGTCATTTTCTTTTCTTTGGGAATGATAATTATTCTTTGTAGGGAAAAGGGTTTCATCTTCAATTTTTGCAATTTTTTCAAGTTCTTCTACAATAGATTTTATTAGAGACTCTGATGCTTCTGGTTTTTTTGTGGTGTCTTCTTCATTAGTTTCGTCTAATTCTACTGCTTCTTCTGCATTTCTATTTAACGTTATTTCAAAAGATTTTGGTGGAAGATTATTTTCTTCAACAATTCCTTTTACCGTAACAATATCTGAAAGTAAATGTGTGCTAATAAATCCTGAACCAAATTTTCCGGTTATTCTTCTATTTGTACTGTTAGATGGCTTTCCTGCACTTACCTGTTGAATAAGTCCTGTTATATTTTCTACTCTGAAAGGATTGCCATTATGACTGAAAATAAATTGATTTTCACGTAAAATTATCTCTATTGTTACGCCACCATATATGTTGGGAACGTCTTTAGCATTTTGCATCAGCTCCCAAATCCAACGTCTGCGCGATTTTGTTCTTTCATTTCTTACCTCAGATAAAATTTGGATAATCTTATCTGCCGTCTGTTTATAATTGTTGTAGTTCATGCTTTGCTGAACTATTTTTAAATATGTTGGCATTGTCAATGATAACTTAATGTGATGTATATTTGTTGTGCCGAAATGTTGGCTTGTTTTGTCATTTGTATTTTAGCACGGGCATTCAATTGGGTAATTGGTAACATAAGGCTTACTGGGAAAGGGCAACCCGGAAGCCGTTATCAGGCATATCAAAGGAGGAAATGTAGTAATTACGAGGAGCTACCCGGCAGTGAATAGCACCGTTGCTCCAACTTCCACCACGCAACACGCGACGAGAGCCCGATGACGGTCCGTTAGGGTTGTTTTGCGGGCTGTTTTTATAATAATCACTCCCGTACCTGTCACTACACCACTCCCACACATTTCCACTCATATCATACAGCCCTAATTCATTACCCTGTTTTTCACCTACTTTATGAGTTTTCTCTCTACTGTTTTCCCAATAACACGCCACAGAGCCAATATCATTACTACCTGCATATTTGTATCCCTTACTATTAACTCCACCTCGTGCTGCAAACTCCCATTCAGCCTCAGTGGGTAAACGAAAGCTTCTACCCGTTACTTTAGAAAGCCATTTGACATAGCTCTGGCAATCGTTCCAACTTACACCAACTATGGGATGATCTTCTTGCCATCCCCAAATTGGAGCGGAAGGCATTTTTGTCCCCGTTTCTTTGCAGTAATAACGGTATTGTGCTACTGTAATCGGATATTTACCCATGCTGAAACTGCTTACGGTTACCTTATGTGCTGGCTTTTCATCATCATAGCAATCATTTCCTTGCTCAGCGGTGCAGCCCATGGTAAAAGTACCACCTTCTACATATATCATTTCTGGAACTTTGCTTAATCCAAAATTTTGATTCATTATTTTTTCTTCTTCACCTGATTTTGAGTCATCTTCTATCAGAACTCCATCATGTTGAACATCTACATTATCACTTCCATTATATTCATAGAATCCAATTTTATATACAATCCAAACAACGAAAAGTATGCTACAAAAAAACAATATTAGTAAAGGTGTCTCCCAAGGAGACTTCGTCTTTTTCTTTATTTTAGTACCTTTTATAGGCACATCAACAATAGTCTTACCTCCTTCGACTAGGGTAGTTTCTTCATGACCACCATAAGACCCTTGACTATAACCACCATTGAAACTTATCAACAGCTTCCGATTTTCATACTTTGTCTGCGTGGCAGCACGTATGACCTCCTTCAAATCGCCATAAATCCCACTAAAATCCAGATCTCCTTCTACTATTTTTCGTTGGATGGCAAAAGAAGAATCATCTTTCGTTATATTAAATGGCGATGTTCCTTTTAGTAAATATGCAAAGGTGATTCCTAAAGAATAAATATCTGTGGCAAATGTTACTCTTTTTGGGTCGTTAATTTGTTCAGGACTCATGAACATCACCGTACCCAAGCCTTGACCAGTTTGTGTCATGGACAGTTCATCTCTGACTTTAGCAATCCCAAAATCAAGGATTTTGATATTTCCACTTTTGTCTAAAAATAGATTGGATGGTTTAATATCTCGATGGATAATTCCTTTACTGTGGGTATGTTCAAGTGCGGAAACACATTGTCCCCACCATTTTCTTAATGCTTCATCTGAAAACCGCTCTCCCTTTTGCATCAATTTGCCTAAATCTTCTCCCTCTAAGTATTCCATGAGGATAAAAGGTCGGTTTTCAAAATCACCGTAATCCAAAACCTGGCGGATATTCGGGTGATTCAGTTGTACGATGGCTTTGGCTTCTGATTCAAAACGCTTTACAACCTGCTCTTCTCCTATAAATTTAGACAACATGATTTTTATGGCTGCTGGTTTACCAAGATTGTTTTCGGCATACCACACTTCTGCCATGCCGCCTTTGCCGAGCGGGTATTTCAGCGTGTAGCCGTTGAGTTTTATGTTTTCGAGTTGCATTTTTTTTGATTTATATTATGAAGTTATCGTCATTTATTTGATCCATCCCATTAGCTTACCAATAAGATAAAGTAAGCCAATAACGGCAATGCCGATGAATAAAACTTTGCTTCGTTTCCATTTTTTTCTTTGGAATATTTTAGATTTACCATATTGTACCATTTTACCAGATTCGCCATGCTTTTTTGGTTCATCATCATTTTGAAGGTGGCTTTCAAGATTAGCTTTATTATCTACTTGAAGAAGAGTGTCTTTCGACTCATTGACTTCGTTTTCTTCATCCGTAGTATCGTCAGTTGTAGCGGTTGATCCATCTTTTACCGTTTCAATAGGCATATCATCAACTGACATAGCGATCCATGCCATGACTGCTGTATTATTGTCATTGGACATATTAGCACTATGATTGCCGATTTCGGTGATACTATCTTCTACTGTTTTTTTTCCATGGATCACACTTTCCAACCCTTCATCACTCCAGGACTCCATGATACCATCTGAACAAACCATGATGATATCGCCATCGTCGATATCGGTCAGTATGTGATAATCTGCTTTTACTATTTCTCCTTCTTTTGCCTGCAATACCCTAGATATGATATTGCGTCGTGGATGCGTAGCGGCTGCTTCGGGCGTTATGATACCGCCATCCACGAGCTCTTGCACCAATGAGTGGTCTTTAGATCGCCATTTTATCCTGCCGTCACGACCGAAGTGATAAATACGGCTATCTCCTATGTGGACAGCTACAAGGCTATCGCCTACAAACCCTGTATAAGCCAAAGTTGATCCCATACCTTCGCTATCCGGGTTTTCGATAGTATAGGTTTTTAACTCAGCAATTGTTTTCGTTACTACTTCTTGTATCTTCTCTTCTATATTTTCAACTTCAAATTCATGAAGTATCGCTGCTTGTTGCCATATCTTAGTAACAATCTCGGAAGCTACTTCTCCTTTAGCATGTCCACCTACACCATCAGCTACCAATATGAAGTCATCACTATATGCAAAACTATCTTCCTGGTATTCGCGTTTACCCTGATGTTGGTGGTAAACGATTTGTTTTAATCTCATTTTCCTATGATTTAATATTCGTATTATCTGACTTTGATTTTGTCAAAACTGATTTTATACACATTGTTTTTGATCTTCTTTTTCCATTTGATTTGCAAGTCCTGGTCTTTTTCTATTTTTAGTTTACCAGCACTTGTACCTAAAACCATTTTTTTGCCTGATTTTGTATGAGCTATGGACTTAACCAATAGTCTATATTCATAAGTTCCGGCCTCGAGCGATATCCTACGCAATACCTTTGGCATATCCTGAGAGATACTCCAACTGTATGTCTTGTCACCCACCAAAAGCAAAAATTCTTCATATTCCTGCTTAGGATTCACTTGAGATAAAAAACCTAATTTCACACTTTCACCAGCATACATTCTGTTATCATTGATAGGATCGCTTGTTTTTGGATCTTTTTTAGCTTCTACCCAACATGCTGTATAGCCGATAGCGTTGGTATTGTATTTTAGCCACATATATCCATCGTCTCCCCAGTTTGTACCCCAGGAATTTCTGATGAGCCAGGCACCTTTTGCATCGTCCCAACCCACGATATTTACCGCATGGTTTGGTGCTTTGCCATAACCCTTCTCATCAAATACTCCACCTTGATAATTTAAAAATGCCTCGCCTGAATATACACCACACGATACTGCTCCATAGCTCAATATCGCCTTCTTTATTTCATCGTTTGTGGGAAGGGAAAGCAATGGATTAATGAAGTTAGAAGCGACGAATCCAAAATTAGACGCTCGATATTCGGTATTATAATTTTTACAGTATTGCTGCATTTCGACATAAGGTTCACTGGTTTCATTTACTATCGGTTGATCTAATTCTACCCATGACAAAAAAGCTAAAACAGGCAAGCCACCAGATATACAGTTCAATCCACTATCTGTACAATCTAAAACTACCTGTTCAGAAATATCAATTATTTTGTGGTTTTTCTTTGCGTAATTACTTTCAAAACTTGTAGCCGCTGTGAATGCCCAACATGCACCACAATTTCCCTGATCTTTGATTGGACCCAATAAGTTGTGTTCTCTCATATCGTAACGAGCTGGTACTGTATTGGCAGAAATCTGATTTGTACTTTTCAAATAGACTTCCGCATTAGAATCGTAAAATCCATTCAAAAAAGATACAACTTTTTGTTGCTCGTGTTCTGTCATTACTCTCAGTCCTGTACTATGTTGAGCAAAGACTGAAACTCCGATAATTAAAAGTAATAGGATCGTTAAACTAATGCGTTTATTTCTCATTTTTTTATGTTTATTCGTTTTGTTAAAAAATGTTTACTTAGATTTCAATATGATTTCTGTTCTCAACCCAAGTCCGATTTTATCATTGATGTTTAAGTATATTTTATCAAATTCGTCCAATCGTTTTTTATCCATTCCTTGTATGTAATACGTACCATTTGTACTTCCCATGTCTGACAAAATATATTCAAATGCGCCATCTGCAAGCTTAGTAACTATTATCTTACAGTGTACTCTTGACATTTTATTATCTTTCGTTTCTATACCGATTCGATGCTCGTCATGAGTGGAAACACTCGATATTCCCCGACCTATTATGTTGTTACCAACTTTGAGTTCATAATCCTGTAGGTGATTTAAGTCATTGCTCACGACTTGTATATTTGCCAATATATATTGACTTACAGATCTTGTTCCTAATACTTGTGTGCCATCAGGATTGTCGTCGGCAAGAGATTGGTGTGGCTTTCCCGACATTAATTCCGCATTAATGATGATAGGATTTAAACTCCTGCAATGTTTACACTTGATTTTTACTGATTTCCCCCAATATTGGCTTAATGTAAGCCTTTTCATTGCAAAAATCTGATTGCAATGGCGGCATGTGATGTGAATGATACTCATAAGTGCTATTTGATTCTAAACATCTTCTATAATGACAATATCGTCGTCCAAATCGAGTGAATTCTCATCAGCGTCTTCATCCGAATAATGATCAACAAAAGATCCGTCATCTATATCATCTTCTATGACGATCAATCCGTCATCATCCATGAAGTCTTCATCCGCACTATCCAATACGATTTCTCCAACTTCATAATTGTTTTCATCGTCGATAATCACGATATCAATGTCTTCAAAAGCATCGGCATCATTGAGTACGTTTAACAGTTCATCTACTCTGCTTTCGTCTCCGGGAATAAAATCTTTATCAATAGAACTGAAAAAATCTGCTTTATCCTGAGGTGACATTTCATCCCATTCTTCTTTTATATATGTGTTGTATATATTTCCACGCCATTCAAAAACACCGCCTGCTCCAAGTTCCATTCTGGCTGTACGAAAAGCCTCATTAAAACTCATTGTATCATCCACGCGATTTGAAAAAGGAGCATCAACTTCTGTTGTTACTTCTATTTCTTCACAGTCATCAGGGTTGGTATTGATTTCAGGTTCGATTATCTCTTGCCCTGCTACATAATGTGGTATTCCCATAAGTGTAGCGGCTACCACTCCAAATGATATACCCGCTCCACCAACACTGGCAACTTTAAGAATACTTTTTTGCTTTGAAGTAAGATTAGAAAACTTTAGTTTCCTTTCTTCTCTTGCCGGCAGTCTTTCTGCCTTTGGTACGTTTTCTATTTCTGTTTTTAAATTATCCATGTTCTATATTGTGTTTTGATATCTTTGACTAATAACAAACAAATGTAAAAGTTAATTTTAGAAATAGCCAAAAGAATACATCAACTGTTCATTCTATTACATGAAGATTAATTTACCCATACAGCATGACATTGTTGGCAGCTCCTTTGTTCAATCCAATAGGTATAAGGTTGGGCAGATAAATCTCTGGAACAACGTGGACATGCAAGAACTTTTGAATATCTTTTTTTCAATTGTGAAAGTTCTTCTGTTCTGCTTTCATTGGAAATAATTTTAGGAATAATAAGCATAGCCAAAACACCTCCAATAATACTCACTAAGTGCCTGAATTCGGCTTGAATGCCAATCTCTCCACCAATAAAATATAAAATCATCCAAATGATGATGAGTACCAAAGCTCGTATCACAATGAGTTTTGTCTGATAAGTTTGATTTATTCTTGCTTTTTCTTTCTCGTAATCTGCAAATTTATTTCTTAATAGATTGAAATCATCTACCCATATCACTTTAGAATCTAAAAAGTACATTCTCACTCTTTCAAAGAGTTGGTCTCCTGTAAATCGTTGATGACCAATGCGTATATTTTGATGTCTTTTAAATTTACTTTCCTTTATTTTGATATCATCTATAAAAGTGCCATTCGTACTATTCAAATCGGTAATCAAAAGTGTTTCATTGTCTATTTTTTCAATCTGGAGATGCTCTTTGCTTACGCTTGCATCATGAATTTTGATATGATTTGCAATATTGCTTGCATTTCCAACCTTAACTGTCATATTTTAATTTTATACTTGCAACCAAAACATATTATCTTTCAAACGCTTCACAACCCTTGCGCTTAATTCAATACTTAGACCCTGAGATTTACTGAAATAAACTTTATTTCCTTTTATTTGAGCGACATTATTTATATTTACAATAACAGACCTTGAAAGTTTAACAAAATTTAGATGATGTACTAATCCGTCTTCAATCTTTTTGAGCCTGTATGTATATGTTTTTGACTCCTTATTTTGCAAATATATTTGACAATAATCACCCTGACCATTTATGAGATTGATATCCTGTAAGCCGATGATATCATATCCACCTGAAAATGATAGTTTCAATTTAGATTTTAAAAAAGCTGCACCATTTTTCAATACCTCCAATTTCTGTAGGAGCATACTAAACTGATCTTTATTAAATGGATATTCTATAAAGTGAAATACGCCTATTTTCCATGCAAAAACAGCAACTTCAGGCAAGGAAGATACGATAATAATCTGTGTTTTCTCTGCTACTAACCTCCTTAAAGCGATTCTTTCCTGTAGGTTTAATGTTGTTATCAGAATAAATGCAACTTTACCTATGCCTTGCTCATTTGAAAATTGATCAAGTTGACAACCTATTGATAGTTCTCTGTAAATCTTGTCAGGTAATAAATAATTAACGTTCAAAATAAAAGTATTTTTTCACAAAAAAATATGATAATCAGTCATTAAATTTGAGGTTTATTACTACAAATCAATGTCATATTATGGTGATACTCGTTCATAATGTTTGACAAAGATACAAATAGTGTCTAAATCTATTAAACGATTGAAAGAATCAGTTCTATTTTTTTATGATTTGGTTTAGAAGTCATAGGATTTACAATAAAATTTTAATTATCGTTTTCCATTTAAAATGCCTATCATTTATTTTTCCATTCATTGATTAACTTTTCAAATTCCGGCCCCTTTCGGATATTTTCTAAGTATCTATCATGCTCACTTTTGATGAAATCTCTATTTCCTTTTTCAAACGACTTATTCAAAAAATTGATTGCCTCTGATTGCCGATTCAAATAGGAATAAAGGCAGGCGGCATCGTAATAATTTCCTGATGTAGGATACTTTTCTAATATTTCATTTTGAAAAGCGATAGCTTCATCGATGCGACCCAAATGCAGTAAAGCATATTGACGACAATTACTTGATTGAAAAATTTCATCTTCTAAGGTCAATATTTTATTGAAATCATCTTCGGCTAATTGTGGTTCATGGATCATCATTTTATAAACTTCTCCTCTTGCAAAATAAGTATATGCATAATTCGGATCCAAATCAATTGAAGTATTATAATCTTCCAATGCTCCTATATAATCGTGGATATAAGTTTTCGTCGAACCTCGCATATAATAGCTGTAATAAAAATCAGGTGCGCACGATATTGCCTTTGTATAATCTAAAATCGCAGCTTGATAATCAGCTTTATTGAGTTTTGCCTTTGCTTTATATAATAATGGCCAGTACGATTCCTCAATTTTAATGGCTATGTCATATTCGGTAATTGCTTTGTCATAATCACCTAATGATAAGTAATTATTGCCTCTTCTTATATATAAGACGGGTTCATGATCATCAGGATTAAGTTTTTCAATCGTATTATAATCTTCGATTGCCTCACAATATCGCCCTTTGAATCTATTAAAATCTGCACGAACATAAAGCCAATTAGTATTATAATACGGGTCATTATCCACACGCTCACTTATTTTTTCTAATAAATAATCGGGCTCTATATCGTAAAACCGGCTAAGATCCATTTGTGATTCGTTTGTTTTCCATTGATCAAAGTAAACATAATCAATAGCATCATCGATTGCATGTTTATAATCTCCTTGCATATATAAGGCATCACTTCTATACTTGTATAATAAAGGATGCTGAATATCTCTATTTTCCACCTCGTCTAACACTTCAATAGCACTATCCAATTCTTTTAATTCAATCATAATTTTTGCTAACCATATTAACGGATCATAAGTAATAGTATCCACATTGAATAGAAATTGCCATTCTTTAGCCGAAGCATCATAATATTTTAAATCCAAATAAAAAAAACCTCTATCAATATATGTATCTACGTTCATAGGATTAATCCTTTGCGCTTCAGCGTAATCATCAAATGCCCTGATATAATTGCCGATTTTGCGATGAGCTCTCGCCCTATTAATAAATAAATTATCTTTGGATGGATATTTATGCTGCCCATCTAAAAATAGAAGCGCAACACTCAAATCTCGGATTGCCAAATCTGGTTGATCTAGCCACAAATAACAATATGCTCTTTGATTCAATGCCATGACATCAATAGGGTTGGAATCTAAAATGGAAGTTAAGCAATTCGCAGTTTCTTCATATTTTTGTTCGGTGTACATTAAAAAACAATCTAAAAAGTCATTCTGCGCCATAAGACTCATTGAGCTACCGCTAAATACCACAACTAATACTTGAAGTATAACTATGCGAATTTGACTCCTGAAATTTTTACTTTTTTTCATTTTACTAAGTTTATTATTTTGGTTTGTTTTGATTTTGGGCAATAATACAACCCATTTTGGTCATTACTTGACGATAGGATACATGTATTTGGAATAGGCAAACTTAAAATTATATTGAAAATCAAGCAGACAACATCCAGTACAACACATTCATAATGTATGTATTGCAATCTTAATCGAATAACTTATATCCTGAAATGGATTATTTTACTTTTGTAATTTTATAGAATATTATGAAATTAAGCATAAACCAATAGTATTTTGTCAATTCAATATATTTAAAAATCATTAACATTTATTATAAGACGTAGTTTTTGTTTTTTTATTATTCCAAAGTTGGGTTTTTTACATTTTTTACATAATAAGATATAGCTGAATGTGAAAACTGTTATTTTAATACATAGTACTGAGTCCATAAAAAGTCTTAAATTATAATGGAAGTTATTTTTTTTTAAAGATCAAGGCAAAAAACACAGGCATAGTGGTAACTATGGCGAGTATTTCTAACGATGAGATTTGAAAAAAGAACGACATTTTATTAAGATCTTTTTGTTTACAGAGCACTAAATCAAAGCCGTTTAGTTAAGCAATGCGTGTGTGACCACATTGCGGTCATATTTTTTAGAACCCGTTGTTTTTTCGGCTTTTTGCCTGGCACTTAAAGGGCGAAACCGAAAAAAATGCTCGTTCATCCTAAGGATACGAGGAAAATAGCGAGCATTTTACAACTAAATGGATTTGTTTTTGCTTTGCCCCGACCGAAGGATGGCGAAAACAAGGAGGAATAGTATTTGAAAAACTGTATTGTATAGAAAAGGCATTGTTTTGTTCATGTTGTCGAGACGACAAAGACAAATATTAAGCTTAGCGAGGACGCTAAACTTATCAGCAGGTTTTATACAATTTCAGTAGTAGTACTGGGTTTTAACCCGGCACTTGTATATGGTTTTGGCTTAATAGCTGGTCATTAAATATTAACCATTTCCACTTATCCTACCATTTTCAATAAGTATTTTTCGAATTTCCTCTTCGGACTTATTGGTTATATTGGAAAGTAGCTTGATATCTATGTCATTATCAAAGCCATTGAGTATGAATTGTATGACGCTTTCTTCTCTCCCTTTTTCGATTCCTTTTTCGATTCCTACTTTTTCTCCTTTTTCGATTAATTGCTGATAAGTTGTCATGATATCATGTTTTAATGATTCTGGTATAGATTCTATGGCTTTATTCAACATTTCTTCTTCAATCTCTGAAACGTTCGATAAATAAACAATAATCATTTCAAAAAAGTTCCTTTCTCCGTAATTGTTGGGAAAAAGTTCGAAAATCCTTTGAATATCCTCTACAAATGCGATAGGGTCATTTTTTCTCTTTTGAGCTAATACCGCTGCCGCCATAAGGTTGTTTTTCATCTTCACGATAGCTTCATCTGACAGGGTATTCAGTGCTATGAAAAGATGTTTCAAACTCGGAACGTATTCTAATATAGATGTTGGATATTCACTAAATCGCTCGTGGATTTCAGGAATTTTCCAGGCTTTTTCTCCTTGATAGTAAACAATTGGAATTACAGGTTTCAACTTTTTCTTTTCCCTTATACATTTCATCCAATGAGAGAACATATACAACCCAACTTGAATGGCAACATTCTTATCCGGGTAAGATTTGTGTTCAAAAAGCAGGGCTACTTCAAGGTCTTCCTCAATACTTTCCCTTAGTTTGATGTTATAAACGATATCCGAAAAATATTCTTTTAGTTCTTCTGTGATGTATGACTCTTGTATGATTTCAATAGTATCCAACGACATCACTTTCAGGATATTTTCCGGCAACATTTGCTCGAAAAATGCTGCCGCCCGCTCCACATCCATGAATGAAGCCCGAACAAACTTATCGTGTATATTATTGATATCTCCGTCCATTTTCGATTGATTTATTATCGCACTACAAATTTAAAACATTGTTGTGTTATAAACAAATTATCCTTTAATACTTTGTGTATGCTTTTCTGCGATAAGCTTAGCGTCCTCGACAACACGAACTATCCAATTTCATAAAAAAATGTTGATTTGAAGGGAAAAGCCGAAAAAAATGCTCGTTCATCCTTCAGGATAAGAGGCAAATAACAAGCATTTTTTTAATAGATTAACGGAGTGACAAAACACCCAATCTTCATCGCAAAACAAATCATTCCTTAGTGCAAAACAGAGTGACGTAAACACTATTTTTGAAACGTTGGTAAATATAAAATCACATTTTTTGGCAAGAAATCTGTTAAAATTATTCTAAAAAACAAAATATTTATACTTTTACACCTTACTAACCAAACACTTTAATCATACAATGAAGCAGGAAACAAGTATCTGGAGGCGTAAATCGCTAAAATTATTGATAAATGAAGCATCGGATGATGGTCAGGATTCTCTTAAAAGAACACTGAGTGCCGGTTCTTTAGTCGCTTTGGGCATTGGTGCCATTATCGGAGCTGGATTATTTTCTATTACCGGACTTGCAGCGGCCAACTATGCCGGTCCTGGTATTATCATATCTTTTGTCATTGCGGCTGTAGGTTGTGGACTTGCTGGTCTTTGCTATGCAGAATTTGCATCTATGATACCTGTAGCGGGTAGTGCCTACACATACTCTTATGCTACTATGGGCGAATTTATAGCCTGGATTATCGGCTGGGATTTAGTATTGGAATATGCTGTCGGCGCTGCTACCGTTGCTTCGAGTTGGAGTGGCTACCTTTCTAAGCTACTATCCAATTACGGCCTGGCATTGCCGGAACAGCTTATGAAAGGTCCATTTGACGGTGGTATCATCAATCTTCCGGCCGTATTTATCATTGTCATCATGTCCTTGGTTTTGATCAAAGGCACACGTGAATCAGCCGTAGTCAATGGAATCATCGTATTCCTTAAAGTTGCGATTGTTATCATATTCATTGTCCTTGGATTCAACTATATCCGTCCTGAAAATCTTCAACCATTCATCCCTGAAAATCAAGGGAAATTTGGTGAATTTGGATGGACTGGAATCATACGGGCTGCCGCAGTGGTCTTCTTTGCCTACATCGGTTTTGATGCTGTGTCAACCGCAGCGCAGGAGACCAAAGATCCGAAAAGGGCCATGCCTATCGGTATTCTTGGTTCGCTGCTGATATGTACGATCCTTTATATACTTTTTGCTTATGTCATGACGGGCGTAACCCACTATACGAATTTCAAAAACAGTGAATTGGCTCCGGTAGCGGAAGCGATCAACTGGATGGGTCCAATCATCAATGGTGTACCACAACCGGATTATCCATGGCTCAATACCGCTATCATCGTCGCTATCCTGTTGGGTTATGCTTCCGTGATCTTGGTACTTTTGATGGGTCAAACCCGTGTATTTTACTCAATGAGTAAGGACGGACTATTACCTAAAATATTTTCTGAGATACACTCGAAATTCCGTACACCGTTTAAATCAAACTTGCTCTTTATGCTATTTGTAAGTTTATTTGCTGCATTTGTACCGGGAAGAGTCGTTGGCGAGATGACAAGTATCGGAACGCTATTCGCTTTTATCCTCGTATGTGCTGGCGTATTGGTCATGAGATACACGATGAAAGATGCACCAAGAGCATTCAGAGTACCTTTTGTTCCGGTGATACCGATTTTAGGTATTTTGGTATGTTTGGGTATGATGGTATTTCTGCCATTTGATACCTGGATCAGATTATTGGTATGGATGTTAATCGGGCTCGATCTCTATGGCATTTATGGCTTCAAAAACAGTAAACTCAACGAAGTTAATATGAAAGGTAGAGATCTTAATATTGTCAATTTAAGCATTTTAGCACTTTCGACATTGTTGATCATATTAGCATTTGCACATCACAATATGTCAACCGATGGTGGAGACAATGATGCTTCGTTATTCTATTTTTCAGTTGTTTTTGCCACATTGCATATTCTGTATGTAGGCTATAAGCAAATGACATTAAAACTCGCTAAGTAAATAATTCAAATCAATATTAAAAAGCCATGATGTTGCTCTGTTGCAGTATAATGGCTTTTTGTTTGGAAATGATTTTTGACACCAATGTTGTCCGATAAAATTTAAATGATTCATCGCTTTGCTCTGAATGACAACGTGTTCTATTAGGAGTGTTTTGTGGTGGTTTGGTTAAAAATGTATAAGCTAATGTTCATAACCTTGATAACCTTGCTTTTTATGTCAATGATTTTATATTTCAATTTTTAATAATGCATAAAATCATGAATATAAACACTTTGTATCTAAACAAAACAGCATTAAATAATCCTTTTAAATCCTATTTTTCAAATACTATCAAAAATCTTATAGTTATTGCGATCTATCGCATTTCTGCTGATCAACTCGCCAAGGAAACCTGCTATAAATAGTTGGATACCGACTATTACCATTAGGATACCTAAATAGAAGGCTGGTCTGCTGGCTATGCCGATCGTGTCGTATAATATCTTATCTATACTTAGCCATGTCAATAGGACCAATCCCAACAGGGAAATGACTGTGCCTATCACACCAAAAAAATGCATGGGTCGCTTTCCAAATTTACTCATAAACATGATCGTGAAAAGATCTAATGGCCCATAGATAAAGCGAGACAATCCAAATTTAGAAACACCATATTTACGGGATTGATGTTGTACTACTTTTTCGCCAATGTTGGAAAATCCAGCCCATTTGGCAATGACTGGAATATATCGGTGCATTTCTCCATACACTTCAATGTTTTTTATCACTTCAGATCTATACGCTTTCAAACCACAGTTCATATCATGCAGTTGAATACCTGATATTTTTCGGGTTACGTAGTTATATAGTTTGGTTGGGATAGTCTTGGAAATAGGGTCGTAACGCTTTTTTTTCCAGCCCGATACGATGTCATATCCCTTTTCTGTAATCAAATTATATAGCTCTGGGATCTCCTCTGGACTATCTTGTAGGTCGGCATCCATCGTGATGATCACATTTCCTTGTGCTAAGTCAAATCCGACATTAAGCCCTGCGGATTTCCCATAGTTGCGTCGAAATCTGCTTGCTCGGACATTCGAATTTTTGCGATGAAGATCTTGAATGACACTCCAAGAACGATCCTTACTGCCGTCATCAATGAAGATGATTTCATAAGCATATCCATGTTGTTCCATAACCCGAACGATCCAATCGTGTAATTCGGTAAGGGACTCTTCTTCGTTGTACAAAGGAATGACTATTGAAATATCCATATTGGCAATTTAGACTTTGGGTATGACTGGCTCTCTCTTTTTTATCAGCGCAATGATAGACGCTATGATAGCACCTGGAAATATAAATGAAACGGGAAGATTTGCTATACTTTTAAGATCATAAGGATTTGTACTTTCTATGATTTCAATTTGAGTCTCTAAATCATCTTCCGGCATTTTAATCCACTTTGCAGCCGCTTCAACAGCTTCTACCTGTATGGCTTTCAACCTTTCTATAAGACTTGGATCTATATAATTCATCAGCAAATAGGTAAATGCTGCGATGAGCGATGCTGCAAGTACATAAGTCAACCATGCTGCTTTGAAGCCATCAAAAAAGTTGATGTAACCACCATTTTGGAATTTCAGCACACTGACGATGGACACCATAAAGTATATTTCTACAATATACTGTGGGAGCACATTGTATTTAAGATATGCATCTTGGCTTATGAGATATAGTATTACAGAGATAGCGATGGAGATACCACCGGTCAATAATCCGTATTTTATAGGGAGATTGCCCATTTTCAATATTTAATTTGTCGTAAAAATAATACTTTTTTTCAAAATAGTGACTTTCCGAGCTTAGCTGATGCCAAAAAAAGGATTATTTATTTTTGTACTGGTTGAAATCATACAAAGGTTTGTCAGTATGAACATATAATTCTCTTAGGTATGATAAGCCGTCGAGCGAATGATATAATGATCGTATTTGCCCTTGTCTTTTTATTGTGTAGCTACCTGGATTTTTAACTTTATATTTCCTCGGGTTTGGGAGGATTGCTATGAGTGAAGCCGATTCTTTGAGGGATAATTGAGCAGCCGATTTGTTAAAATATGCCTTACTTGCCGCTTCCACGCCGAAGATTAACGTACCCATTTCTGCGATATTAAGGTACATTTCGAGTATTTTGTCTTTTGGCCAAAGGGTTTCAATCCAAAAAGTAAAGTACAATTCTAATCCCTTACGGAGAAAGGTACGTTGTGGAAATAAAAAAGCGTTTTTTGCAACTTGTTGACTGATCGTAGAAGCTCCATACTTCTTGTTGCTTTTTTTGTTTTTCTCAATGGCCTTATTGATAGCGTCAAAATCAAGTCCTTTATGAAATGGCAGATTCTGGTCTTCGGAAGCCATAGCGCATACTTTAATGTAAGATGTGATTTTACTGCTTTTTACATATTGATATCGCAGTGTTCCCTCATCTTGTATCATTCTCTGCATCATCATCAACGTAGTCGGAGGCGGAATGATACGGTACAACAATACCCAACCGACACTTACTGATATCGTCAGCACCATTATTTTTTTTATAATGCTTTTCAACTCTATTTTGGAGTAAGTATTACGCATTCTATTTTACTTTAAACCGGATATTGGGATTGGGATTGTGTGATGAATGGCTATGTATCACGTCTAAAATATTGGGATATACCTGTCTTTTTTTACTAAAAAATTCGTCCAATGTCATCCAAACAGCTTTCTCTATATCTTCGTTTAATTGAGGTATCAATGGCTGCTTAACCGTATCGACAAGATACCAATGTGATTTCTTAATGATGCGTTTCCCGACATTGTACCGGTAAGTATGACGAGTTACCGCCAATTTTCGAACGATACTCATCGTTTTTAAACCCGTTTCCTCAGAAATTTCACGTATGGTCGCTTCTTTTTTAGTTTCATTGACTTCGATTTTTCCCTTTGGCAGATCCCATGAACCACGCCTAAAGATAAATAAATATTCTCCACGATCATTTCTAACTAAACCGCCACCAGCTTCTATTTCTGTAAAGTGAGATTTGAAATCCGACTTCAATGTGCTGAAATCGTGATAGTGAATGATCATCCTTTCTGATCGCAAATACTGATCCGGAATAGAAATATAATCCAACAAATCCTTTTTGTTGCCCGTATATTTGATGACGATACTTTTCTCCCGCATGACATCTTCCATAGAAATATCTGATGAAGGTTTTAGTGTGACTTCTACTTCGTTTATATATATTTTGTACATTTGTGTCTTATCCATTCAACGCTTATATATGAGTATAGAAAAAAAAACAGCTCAAAATTTGTTGCAAATAAAAGCAATTAAATTAAACCCACAAAATCCTTTTACTTGGGCATCGGGAATGCGCTCTCCGATATATTGTGATAATCGGGTTACACTTTCTTATCCGGACGTGCGCAATGAGATTAAATCCGGGTTTGTATCATTGGCTTCCACGTTTGACGATATCGATATGATAGCTGGTGTAGCAACTGCCGGAATAGCCCATGGAGCACTATTGGCAGATGCCTTGAATCTACCATTTTGTTATGTTCGATCCGCACCCAAAGGACATGGCAGACAAAACCAAATCGAAGGCGAGATACAACCTGATTCCAGGATTCTCGTGGTTGAAGACCTTATTTCTACAGGTGGTAGCTCTATAGAAGTGGTCGAAATATTAAGGAAGGAAGGACATGAAGTATTGGGCGTAATTGCGATTTTTGACTACGAATTTGAAAAAGCTAAAGAAAATTTTGGAAAATTCCAATGTAATTACCGTACTTTGTCCAATTATACGGCTTTGATTCAAGAGGCAGCAGATACGCATTATATTTCCGAAGAAGAAAGTGAAATATTAGCTAAGTGGAATAAGAATCCTGACGAGTGGTATCAGCTTCACTTTTGAGCGAGGTTATAATTTTAACTGTTGATTTGTGGAGTTGTTAAATTGGTTTAAAGGTTTATAGGTTTAAAGGTGTAGTTTTAACTGTGGATTTGTGGAGTTGCGGAGTTGTCGGATTTGTGGAGTTGTTAAATTGGTTTAAAGGTTTAGGTTATTAGCACGTTGGCGTTTTAGATAGTTAGTAATTATAAACCTAACACGCTAATAAGCCAACAACCTAACTTCTATAATCTAAAATCATCAATCGTAATTCGTCAATCAAAAATCATAATTCATAATTCATATTTCATCACTTTTTAAAACCTTTAGTCTGAAATTAAAATCAAATGAATAAAAAAATATTTAATTTTTAAAAATAATTTATGAGTCTTATTAATAATGAATCGGAAACATTTTTGTTTCAATATTTGAATAATTCATCACCTACCGGATTTGAAGCACCAGGTCAGAAAATATGGATAGAATATATAAAAAAATATGTCGATGAATGGCATCTTGACAACTATGGCACTGCTTATGGCATCATCAATCCTGGTGCGGAATATCGGGTTGTCATAGAGGCACACGCCGATGAAATCTCCTGGTTTGTTAATTATATATCGGATGACGGTATCATTTATGTCATCAGAAACGGTGGTTCGGATCATGTCATCGCTCCGTCCATGCGGGTCCATATCCATACGAAAAACGGAAAAATACCCGGTGTTTTTGGTTGGCCGGCCATTCACACCCGACATGGAAAAAATGCCAATCTCGCACCTTCTATGGAAAATATCTTCGTTGACGTAGGTGCAAAAGACAAAGCTGCAGTACTTGAAATGGGTATCCATGTCGGTTGTGTCATTACCTTTCAGGATGAGCTGATGAAGCTCAATACCAACTACTACTGCGGTCGTGCGTTGGACAACAGAATGGGTGGTTTTTGTATCGCCGAAGTAGCAAGGATGCTTCATGAAAATAAGAAAAAACTTCCATTCTCCTTATATATCGTCAATGCTGTGCAGGAAGAAATCGGGCTTCGTGGAGCAGAGATGATAGCCAATAACATCAAACCGCATGTAGCCATAGTGACGGACGTGACGCACGATACCGGTACGCCTTTGATCGATAATAAAATACAGGGCGATACCAAATGTGGGTTAGGCCCGGTACTTACTTATGCTCCGGCTGTTCACAATCTATTGCTGCAACAGGTCATCGATGTAGCCGAAAAGCAGGAAATAGCCTTCCAGAGAGCTGCTGCCAGCCGCAGTACGGGAACAGATACTGATTCTTTTGCGTATAGCAATGGTGGTGTACCGTCCGTGCTGATATCATTGCCACTGAGATATATGCATACAACGGTCGAAATGGCGCATCAGCAAGACATAGAAAGTGTCATCTCCCTGATTTACGAAACCTTATTGACGATAGAGCCTGGAAAGAGTTATAAGTATTTTTAGGGTTTAGGGAGTTTTGATCCTTGTTGTTTCATGAATTGGAGCAGGTATTAAAATAGAAAGAATCCAAAAATATTTTTGGCATTGTTTGTCCATAGTTTATGCGCTTGTTCGCATGAACATACCCGTTTTATAACAGCTCAAAACTAAAAATCATTTCTTCTTTTTAGCCTTTTTGACACCATATCTTTTGTTAGGTACGGGTGCTAATTCTTCTATGATTTTACTGATATCTAATGTTTTCTCGGATGCAAAATCCTTAATCTCCCTGTAACCGTCATCAGCAAGTTCCAGCACCTGTACATTTTTTCCGATATAAGATTCAATGGCTTCGAGCATTTTCATTTCTGATTCATCACAAAATGAGTATGCAAAGCCTTTGTTTTTGCCTCTCCCTGTACGGCCTACCCTATGAACGTAATTTTCGGGATGTTCGGGCAGGTCATAATTGACGACATACTCTACGTCAGGTATATCAATGCCACGGGCACTTACATCAGTTGCTATCAACATTTTAACATGACCGGAACGGAATGATTGTAATGCTTCGAGCCTGTCTTTTTGTTCTTTGCCACCGTGCATAAATACTGCGTCAATACCTACACGTTGCATGGCAGCTTGTACCCGTTCACATCGCACTTTTGTCCGGACAAAAACCAAAATTTTACTTTCCGGATTTTCTTTAACTAATCTTTCTAAGAAAAATCTTTTGTCGTCCATGTTGACGAAGACTACGGAGTGATTTACGTTTTTGGAAACGGGATCTTTAGGCGATATCTGGATGCGTATCGGGTTTTTGACCAAGGAATAGGCGAGATCTTTGATCGCTTCATCTATCGTAGCCGAAAAAAATAAGGTCTGTCGCTTTTTGGGTAAAAACCGTATCAGATCACGTATATCTTTTATAAAGCCGAGGTCAAGCATGTGGTCAGCTTCATCCAATATCAGTATCTCTGCACGTTGAAGCTCTATATATCCTTGGCTTACAAGGTCAAATAATCGTCCCGGAGTGGCTATAAGTATATCAACACCTTTCGCCAATTTTGCGATCTGTGGCTCCTGCTCTACGCCGCCAAACACAGACATGCTTGTAACTCTCGTATTTTTGGTTAATTGTGTAAAAACATCATTGATCTGGATCGCTAATTCGCGGGTCGGAACCATGATGATACAACGGATACCATTTTGCCTTTTTGGATTAATCTTACTGTGTAAAATGTGAATGACCGGTATGGCAAATGCTGCCGTTTTTCCAGTACCTGTCTGTGCTATCGCCAACAAATCTTCTCCTTTCAGGATATTCGGAATACACTTATATTGTATATCCGTAGGCTTTCTAAATCCCAGTTTTTCGAGATTGAATTTTAACGCATCAATAAAATGGTATTCGGAAAATAGCATGGGTGTATTGTAATTGGAAATGCAAAAATACCGTATTATTTTAAATTTTGGTATGGAATATTGATTTAATTGTTTTATTTAGTTGTTGGTTGATGGTTGTCGGTTGATGGCTTTTGCGTGAAGTTGTTATATCGGTTTAAAGGTTTAAGTATGTAAAGGTGTAATTTATTGCTAATTACAAATTGCTAATTGCTGATTGCCAATTGCTGACTTGTTATATCGGTTTAAGCATGTAAAGGTGTAATTTATTGCTAATTACAAATTGCTAATTGCTGACTTGCTATATCGGTTTAAGTGTTTATGGGTGTAAAGGTTTATTTATTGCAAATTGCAAATTGCTAATTGCCAATTGCAAATTACAAATTGCAAATTGCAAATCACTATCATTTTTCAATTAATATGATATTTTTTTAATTATGTTTATATTTGTTTGGCATGAAGTTATAATATTTATCTATCTTTGCAAGCAGTTAGTATTGAGCAATCATTGTTAAGTAAAATGCAATAATTTTTGATATCAATATTGACATATAGATTCGATATAATAACCATTTTTTAGATTTGTTTATGAAAATTTTTATAATAAGGCACACGAATAAATTATTGTTAACGGGATTATTATTATTGTTTTTATGCTGTAATGTTTCGATTGGGCAGATTAAAAGTGGTGTTCAGGTCAATATAGACGGAGGTATGAGCCAACCAATAAGTGAATTTGGCAATGATAATATGTTTGCAGGAAACGGGATGAACTTGTCTGGTGGTTTAGATTTTTATTTTTTTAAAGGAGTTGGTATGGGTATCGAAGCTGGATATTTTACCAATAGAAGTAAATCGTTATTTGAGTCGTTCATCTTTCAAAGATACCTTGAAGGCGTGGATTTATCAGGCAACCCTTCATGGCAAACAAAATATATCTTTGGAGGACCTACTTTGAAGTGGTCTCTCGGAAGATTTGAAATGGATTTTACAGGAAAATTAGGTATTTCCCAAATCGGAGGACCAAAAGTAACCTATCAAAAGGAATATTACGGAACTCCGTACAGCGTATATCTATTTGAAAAAGACGGTCTTGACTGGACACTTGGTTGGAATGCAGGAATACGAGCTATATATAAAGTAAATGATTGGCTGGGTTTTCAAGCGAAGGCGGACTATTGGAGCAATAGTGGACTTAGTAATGTATCTTCAAGGTATGGCTTTAAAGATGTCATGGATTTGGATAGAAATGGAAGATTGGATGACGACGAATTTTACTATGCAAATATGGTATTGAGGCAGCAATTCTCTAAAATAAGTACCGTTAATTTCAAACTTGGTTTGGTTTTACAGTTTGGAAATATCGTTTATGATAGCCCATTCACTCCCGATATATTTAATAATGCTATACTATCCGAAAATGAAGATTTACAAAATGAATTAGACGCCGTTGTAGAAGATACAAATCAAGAATCGAAGCAACCCGAAGAAGAGAAGAACGATATCGATAGTGAAATAGATATGCAACAAATAGTTGGTATCCCAGAAGTAAAGGAAACTATCCAAGAGACAATTCAAGATAGCTCAACAATCGTGGTGATGAGCCCACAGGAAGATATAAAAGTCGCCGAAGAAACCATAAGTAAACGGTTACTTGATAGCTTGTATGAGGCAGGAGAATATCACTTTTCTATTAGGGATTATGTGATTGCATCAGATTATTTTGGTCAAGTCAAAGATCATCCGGAACATCATCCAAGAGCAAGGTATATGTATGCTATTTCTTTAAGTTTTTCGGGTAACTGTGATGATGCAAGAAAAGAATTCAAAAGATTCAAGAAAGAATATACTGGCAGCGATATGCGATCTTTAGAGGTTTTGTTTGTTTCGCAATTTGAAAACTGTACAGCTGACTTAAAAAACAATAAAGAGCGTGCAGAATCCGCAAATAAAAGCATTAAAATAGCAGAGCAAAAAAAATCTGCTACATCATTAGATAAAGCAAGCAATCCACAGGAGACTACCTCTAAAGTAGTAGAAAACACCAAAGAATCTTCAAAAATAGTAATGGAGAAGGAGTATCAAGTCCAATTTATCGCTATCAAACATACAGGCGCACAGTTCATTGCCGTTTCAAAGTTGGGCGATATAAAAACAGAATATATCAAGGAGAAGAAACTGTATAGATATTCGCTGACAGGATACGAAAACTTAGATGAAGCAAAAAATATCAAGCAACAAGTGAGAGCCATAGGATATCAAGATGCTTTTATAGCGGTGTATGAAAATGGTTTAAGAAAAGAGACGATGTTGCATTAGTGGAAGTTGAGTGATAAAGAGTACAAATTTCTTAAATTTCACTTTATTCCTATCTTGATATTAAAACTCACCAACCACTGTATTCCCTGAAATGATCAAATTACCTGAGCCTGTAATTAAACTCTTTTCATTGATATTTTTGGTTTTGATATCTATATCTTTGAGTGTTAGTGCTTTGTCTCCGTCAATGTAAATTCCGTAGCCGGCAGTATTAAAATTAACATTTATGGCTGGTTTAAGAAGCAAATCGCCTTCTATGCTCAGATTTTTATTGATATTTATACCTTCGGTCAATTCCGAGTGCACGACAGTTGGTAAATCGTAAGTAATCGTATCACCTTCTTCCGCACAAAATATAACGTTACGCAATGAACCAAATCCTGTATTCATGCTGTTTTTCACTATGCTTTGTTCAACCCAAATCGTATCACTTAATATTTCTGTACAGCCCGGAAACACGGTTACTGTGACCTGGTAAAAACTGGTTTGTAATGGATTGACGGTAATGGATTCACTGGTTTCACCTGTACTCCATTCATAGTTATCGGCCATTTGATTGACGGTAATTGTGACCTCTGTGTTTTTACAGATCACGCCGTCGTTTGGCAGGCCTGAGTTTTCGAAAATCGATGTGGTGATAAGTTCTTCGTTTATGCCTCTGTCGTTACAATCATTGCCATTTTCCGAATATCCATCGGGTAAGGTACATGCCAGAATACTGATTAAAGGGTTGCCGTCTCCGTCCATATCATAGTCTTCATAATAGGTATTGAGCTGGCTCGAATCCGATACAATACAAAATGATGCGTTGGTTGTATCAAAAAGGATATCCGGATAGTCCGGGTCTTTTGCAAAAAACGTAAAAGTCACTGAACCAATAAAATTGGTATCCACAATATGGACGGGCATGGTATAAATACCAGAAATCACGGGTAAACTTGGAACGATCGGTAGTATCGGAGCAAAATCTATGATATATGGATTCTCGTCTGTGCCTATAAGCTGGTAAGAATCATAATCAAAAACATCGTTCATGCTAAAAAATTTACGCATTGCCCCACTATAAAACATCAGCGACAAACTGTGCGGATCATTATCTGTACTGCCAATAGTAACATAATAAAGCCCATTCTGTGTGTTGCGATAAGCGACACCAACCAACTGCTCATCTGCAAAAAAGGCCAGCACATCATCTTCATGATAAAAGTGATATTTAGGCGTATAATTTATTTGTGCAATAACAGACATTGTATGTAAAAAATCCGTTTGAACTTCCCATGTCGGTGGACTTTCCGAACCTTCTTCCCGAATGAGCGGGATATAATCATATACAATTTCAGCACCTTCAAATTGATTTTCGTACTGGTGTAAAGGGATAGAATCAAACTGACTTCCTGTGACGATACCCTGACTTGGAACCTTTGGTAACCACAAAGGACTCAACGGTAGCGGATCTACATGGAAAGTTATCGTTGTATGAGATTCTGTTGCAACACCATTCAAAATTATGAAAGCTGTTACATATAGCTGAGTACTTCCGGTAAATCCATTGACTCCACTTACTTGCAGGATACTTCCAGAGAGCGTAACCTGTAAATTGCTGTTATGCTGGTAGATATAATCAACAGAGGCACTATCCAACAAATTACCAATGGGTGTTAAATAAAGTGCCAGATCTATCGACTGAAAAGGAAGACTTTCGATAGTTGTTTGCTCCGGAATGTCCTCAAAAACAAACAGTGGGATATTGTCAGGATAAATTTGCAATGGGTATGGTATTTCTATACTACCCGACAATCCCTGTGTTTCGAACCGGTAAGGTTCAAATACATCATATACTGCATCGGTAGCCTGATGAAAAACCCGGATATGAAAAGTGTCGATAGCCCGGCCTGAATAAATCGTTATAAAATGAATGACAATACCATTGCCGATATCAATTGCTGTACCGAGTCCTTTTATGTTGCCATTTTCGTCGAATACACCAATTTTATCCTGGACGTTATAGGAGTCCACATCACCATGCCTGACAGCCGCAATCATGTTTGCATTAAATATATATTCACCCGGATCTGGTGGTATCCAGTTGGGATTTTGCGCCTTCATACCAATTGTAAAAAAGGTAAGGCAGACTATAAGAAACTTATGGATTCTCCACATCACTGATCATTATTTATGATAAAATGTTCAAACGGTTATTCATTGAATACATGCATCTAATGATTATTTTATGTAAATTACCTTACGTGTACAGATGTCGTTCCCTATATGCAAACTGATAAAATAAGCTCCCGGACTTACTTCCTGATCAGGTTTCCATTCAAAATGATTGATACCCGGTTTTCCTTCAATTTCAGCCCTGTAAATTTGCTTGCCTGAAATATCTTTTACAGAAAAGAAACCTTTACCTGTAACAGATACAAGAGGTACCCTGATATTGAGTTGTCCCGTAAATGGATTAGGGTGCATATAAATATTACTTTCACCGCTTTCATCATCAACGGACGTTTCAATGCCCAGATGCAATTTTAAAGGCGCGTCAACCGATCCCAGAATACCGTTGCTTTGAAAATTTGGATTTTCTATGATATGGTACTCTTTACCTGTCGATACATCAAAAAATCTAAGCTCTATCTTCTCCTGATTGGTATTGGAGTAAATGGTCATAAACGCCATGTATGCATTGAGTTCGGGTACAAATATCGCTTTCCCTGTACCACGTATTTCGCCGCCAATAAATGCACCAATTTCATCATTATCATGTAACATATTCTCAACATCTCCGGTATTGACTACTACGCCGATGATATTCATACTGTACTCAAATTGGGTTGGGTCAACTTCCCACCTGTCATTCAGTAATCCGCCTTCTTTTATACGTATATCTAAGTCTGTATAACCATTCGATACAACATTTATGTCGGGCAGATTTCTTAAAGATGATTCTGAACTTCTTAAATTAAATGGATTTGGATAAGTGAGTGTATCGGCATTGGCCAATTTCAGCAAGTATCCGTTTGGAGCATTCATGGTTTTTAGACTTCCTATCCAGCCGATTCCTTCTGCATACTGAGCAAAATGAAGCTGGCTCTTCAGTAAATCTCCATTACCCGGTGTAATATTAGCTAAAGCTTCATTGACGCTAAGGCTTTGACTCGGCAGATATCCTATCCAGTTCCAACCCGTATGTAATGGTATATCCCTCGTTTCCGGATCAATGTAGTAGCCGATGAGAGAAACGGAATCAACAGATTGTGCATTATACTGATACAAAATTGCGGGTTGTATCGATTGAAGTGTACCAATCCACGAAGAAGTTGACTCTGAGTAAGTGCTAAAGGTCGTTTGATCTTTTATCAATGCGCCTGTAGGATTGCTTAGTGTTGATAAAGCAGGATTGATATCATCAGGAGACAGATCAAGATTAACTGAAATCCAATTCCAGCCTTTGTGCAGGAATATTTTCTTTAACAAGGTGGTATTGGTATGTAATATAATACAATCAGCAAGCGTACCTTGTATATCATCAGCCGCAAATGTAAATGTTTCTAAAGCATACGCATACAGCTTACAATCAGATGCGTCCCATATCTGAAACTGTATGATTTCACCGCTGTTAACATTACTGTAAACAGTAAGGAAAGCCAGGTATTTGCTGATTTCAGGCCTGTAAACTACCTTGGCGATACCTCTTAAATCTCCGCCAACATAGGCTCCCACTAAATCATTCTCATCCATTGATAAAGTGCCTTCTATATCTAACTGTACGATGAAATTCATCGAAAAACTATAATCAGCAGTATTAAATCCTGCCGGGTTGAGCACCCAGGTTTCCGGTCTGCAAATGGTATTGACGGTAACATTCAATGGTTCGTCTCCACCCATAAAAAAAGGATTGATGCCCGTTTCTGTTCTTAATTTGATAATAGATGCAGATTCACCCAGCGGCAACTGGTCGTCAAATGATATGTTGATATCAAGTACCTCATTGGCTACTAAAGTACCGGTATTAGGATATACGTGCATCCAATCCGGAACATCGACCATGCTAAACGAAACGGGATATCCACCACGATTATGGATTTTGGCGGATACTGTTTTGGATTCGTCAGCATATTTTACGGCTTTCAAACTTTCAGTCAACCAAGCCAATTCGTTTCTGTCAACGTAAAACTCCCATTTTTCAAATACATTAACGTTGCCAACTAAATCCTCTATATTGTGCAACTCGGCCCTCAATATTTTATTTTCGTAAAATTTGTTTAAATGTACGGGGTCGAGTACGATTTTGTTTTCGAAACAGGTAATGTTTATTTCCACAGGATCGCCGGTTTCGGTATCAAAGAGAAGTACATCATCAATCGGATTTAAACTTTTGCAATTGATATGTTTATTGAAAGTAAATGATATCTCATCTCCTACATGATAAACACCGTCAGCGGGTTGAGGCCTGCCAACCAGTGATGGCGGTTCACGATCTATCCTACCTTTGATGATTTCAGAAAAGCCGGGTTTGTCAATGGCACTTCCAGTACAGACTGCCCAGGCGTGGATCTCATAATTTCCGTCAGCAAGTCCTTCTGTATCCCAAATAAAATTTGTAAAGTCAGGTCTTAAAGTAGCTGGTTTGGGATTGGGCAGATCTGCAAATCCGGACCAATATGGATTGTACCTGTCTGAAGTATCAGGGATATTAATCCAGGCTCCGTTACCGTCTGATCGCCGATACTGCAATCGCACCAACTGAAAATCTGAAGAATTCAAATCGTACCCTGATACGGTAATGAGTTTTTTAGGGCCAGGTTGTATGGTATCATTATTAAATACAACCCAGTTTTGTTCAGGAAAATTGACCCTGACCTCACTACACGGACGTATGAAATCGACACCAAGTTTAATACCCGAAAAGAATTTCTCATCTTCATCTAAAGGTATTGTAAGCGCAAAATTCCGCTCCATCTCACACTCGGAAACCAAAGCAACCTGAAGATCCCTGTATTCATAAGCGATCGGCCCTCTGTCAACCGTGAGCGTAATTGGGACAGAGGAACCATAAGGTACATGATATTGTATGGTGTTACTATTAAGAGGCTGTCCATTGAGCTTAATAATGGCTCCGTCCGGATTGCTGCCTGCAATGGCAGTAAACCCATAAGTCCAATCCTCATTAGTTGCACTCTCATTCCCAAGGAACATTTTGAATACAGCCGGCTCATGAGCAGGAACATTGGTTGCTATATAAGGAACACCGATACCTAACGCTAAATTTGGTGCTTCCCTATTGGCCGTGCCTGGTTCCCACGGACAGGAAGACTGACCTGCTACCAGCTTAAACGTAGGTGTCAAATAAGCTGTATCTACGCCTATGTCAACAGAGAAAAAATCTCCCGGGTCATCGTCTTTAAGTACATATCCTACAGTACTGCCATATTGAGTAGAAGTTCCGGAAGCATACCCAAAAGATGAAGAATAGGATGATGTAATACTAACCAAAAATCCCAAATCATCAGCATAGATACCTGCATCTATGCTTCCATCAGAAGCTAATATTGTATCAAGAGTTACACTTGCCGTATTTGATGATGTCATAATTTCGGTATGCTCATAAATTACACCAGCATCAAATGAAATATTACGTAATGATTGCGCAGAGGCTTTTCGTGCATCATTGTCATTAAGAATTTTTTCCCAACGTGCTATAGATTGCGCTATACTATCTGAAGGAGTAGTATCAGTTAACAGGCTATACAAATTGGGTAACACATAATTCCGGATATTGTATTCTGAATAAATAAATGTAGTCGCAAATTCTCCTGGAGATAAGGCTATGGACTCTATTACACTTACAGTACATGTATCAAAAGTAACTTCATCGACCTGAGCAAGGATGATATTTTGGGCAGCGCCCATAAAGATATCGCTTCCGCCATCTCCACCTACGATCAGGTCAGTGTCATCTGTCGATATACGCTGCGTCGTTTGCACACATGTTTCAAAAGTAGAATCTGACACTTTGCTAAAGGTAGTTGTGAACTTGAGTGATCCGCCCAATATTGGCGCTATTTCGTTCTGCACTTCAAACAGAAACCCGGTTGCATAAGTAAATTTCGGAATAAGGTTAAAGGTTGTACCTAAACCATCAGAAACATCAAAGGTCAGATTTAAACTCGTATTGTAGCATATACTCGAATCCTTTTCAACATACGCATAGCTGCCGTCACCTGGTGGATCGTGTAATACTAAAAACGGTCGTTCAGGAAGTTTGGTGGTAAAGGACGGTAATTTTTCCTTAATACCTGTGACAATCGCCTGTTTTACAAGGCTTCCCTTTCTGCCTGCGTCTGAAGTCCCGATGATTTGTAAGGTTTTGAGATACGGTGGAGAAATGTTGGGGGCGCCGGTTCTAAATGTATATTGAAGCGAACCTCCACTCATCGTAGTGTCTAAGGTCATATCCGCAAAGCCATTGATGATATTAAATTGTGCAGTATCTAAATAGCAATCGCCACCATCATATACTTCTTTTAGTCGTATCGTTATGGTTCTCATCTCCCCTTTATCTAATACTATCACACCGGGGCTACATCCCATAATGGTGTCTAATCCGCTTGTTATCTCAGGAACTGGTGGAGCTATATAAATAAAATTTACTGTTGTATCTTCTTTGACTAAATTTACTGTAGATCCACCCTCGACTTGAAAAGCCTCTTTGATTGTATTGTTTGAATGCTGAATTACTGAAACCGTGATTTTTTCAAGTGGTGGTAATTCGGTAAATTCGAACTCACCCTCAACATTATCAATTTTAATAGTCCTTACAAAACAATCATCTGCTGATCGGACTTCTACCCGGCAAACAGTACCTTGTGCTGATTCGTCACCTGCTGGAGCTCTGATAATGGAAGTCCTGCATGATGGATTACTACCACCTGCTACTATACCACTAATATTTCTTGTTGTAATATCATTAAAAATAATGCCTGACACCGGGCTGCTTACATTAGTCACATCCCAAAATGCAGGTACAAAAACGTGATCTTCTAACTTTGGAGTCAGTTTTGCTGAAGCTCCCGGATCAAAGTCAATGACAAAACGACCTGTGGAATCTGTAAATACAGGTGGGTTAAATCGGCTATTATTAACCAATATCTCTACATTCCGGGCAAAACAATTCGTATTCTTATATCGCACATATCCTGAAACCGGAACCGTAGAGTTATCAATAAAATCCACCTGATCTACAGATGTAACACTTGGATTGAGTGTTACCTGACGTGTTTTAGGTGAAAATTCATGTGGCTTAGTTACCTGATTAGGTGCAAATACAGACCATTCACAATTGTTCAATGTGCCAAAATCTAAAAATAATGATCCTGTATTGGATATCCTGTTACCTGCTCCCTCATTCATATGAAAATTGACATACAACCCTTTTTCCTGAGGATCTCGTATGCTCTGAAAGTGACCATTTATCAAAGTTGGAGAAAGTATTGTATCATAAATCGCAAATTCATCAATCAGCCCATTAAAATAATCTGTCAGGTCGATACCGTTGTCATAAACTCCCAATCGCCATGGATAAGCATCACCCGAGAGATCTCCTAAATCGCCATTAAAATTTTCACTCCCGGCAGCAATCCCATTTTTATATAATTGCACTAAGTTGGAAACACTATCTATAGTAATGGCTATATGTTGATATCCACGCTCTATATTGCCAAATGCATGGGTATTGCCATTAAGTGTGACTTTAAGTTCCTGGGTAATGCCGTCTGACTCTATAAAAACATTAAAGTCATTGTTGTCTGATTTTTTGCTAAGGAGGGATTGTGTTCCACTACTACCTGAACTATTGACCCAAAGCTCTATTGTGGACTTTTGAGGAATACTAAAATCAGGTATCGTGATATGTGAATTTTGAGCTTTGTTAAGTTTAACAGATTTTTGAAGATAGAATAATTTGGAAGGAGCGGCTAAGAAAGTAGTTCCTGTTCCATAAGATGCGGATTCTATCTTGTAATATCCATCACTATTGGTTTTTCCTGCTGTATGTACCTGAGGCCGGTCTTTGTCAAAACTGGCACCACAAAAATTGAGTATTACCCGATTGACGATATCATACGATTTCAAACCCAACTCCTCATCCATTTTCCAATAGTATCTCAGATTAGGTGTTTGTGAGGATGCTGTACTATACATAATTTCTGAAAAATCCAATTCATTGAGCAGCGTGTTGTAAATTCTTAGTTCATCGAGATTTCCGTTCCACCCACCTGATGTTCCGGAGTTGCCAATTTTTAAAAAGGCATCATTTACGAATGTAGTATTGAATATAGTCAGGTCAGACAAGCTGCCGTTGATATAGACTCTCATTTGGCTTGTCGCTGCCTCATAATTGACAGCGATATGATTCCAGTTGTTTTTGACAGAGTCAGCAAACATCGTGGTAAGCAAAGCAACACCATCAGGCGAGTCTGCGATTTCTATACCTTCATGACCGGTATTGCTGGCAATTGCCCTTATAAAAAACTGATTTTCACCTAAGTTAATGATATTTGCATTTTCTGAAGCCTCATTGGTTTTCAACCAAAAAGTCAATGTCCAGTCTCCTCCATCAGAAATAATAGATGCCGTACTATCTAAAGTCACTAAAGCAGCATCGTTTTCATCAAACTTTGCAGAAAAACCTTGCATAGGTGTAAGTGTTACAACTGCATCAGGAACCGGACTTCCACTTTTGGTTCTTATCCAACCGGTCACAACACCATTAGGCACCTGAAAGCCTAAAGCGTAACTTGGTTGGCCTTCTCCATACGCATTGATACCTCTCACAGTATAAGTATAGGCTACTCCTGCGATGACATTGAAGTCATTATAGTTTCTGATATTTGGACCTACCGTAGCTAAGAATATACCGTCCCTGTATATATTAAATCCTTCATTTGGAGTAGGCCCGAGTCCATCAACTTCCCAGGATATCTGGATTCTGTCCAAAAGGTCTCCCTGAGTAGCTTTCACTTCTAAAGCAAATGGCGGTAGAAGGTATCTTGAGAAGAATCCAAGATTAGAGTTGTACTCCGTATTTTCCGTATATCCGACAAGAAGCTGACCTACAGAAGCAGACGATCTGTACTTTTGGCTTCTTGATCTGGCTATACTTCCGTAGGTTAAATATCCCGTTCCTACATAGGTAAATGAATCAACTGATGTGGGAACTGGGTTGCAATTGGTAGATTGGGAAAAAACGGGAAGTGATGTTGTCATCAATACAATGAGTACAATCGGTATATATCTGATTTTCATGATATTTAATATTATTTTTATGGCTTTTGCCAATAATGTATAAATACGAAATTTTTATTTATTCAAAAACTGCATATTATCTAACCCAGATTTCAATAGGACCAACTCCAAAAAACTCATCTGTATCTCCTTCTAATGCCGCTCCAATAAAAACCCAGAAATTATTGCCATTCGCCCTCGCATTCATTTCTACTTCTCTCCATTGATCCGCATAAACAGTACCCGTAGTACTCCGAAAATTTACTGTATTCTTGAAAAGGGTAGTATTTAATTTGTCTAAAGTATGTCTAAAATTTTCATACCAACCTAACCTGAAATTTTCACCATTCAGATTAGTCGCAAACCCAGCAAAACCATAATCGTCTGAATCCCAACTGTCAAAAGCATAATATCTGAATTTAACTTTAATATGCGTAAAAGTCCCTGCAATAGTAAATTGCTTCTTTAGCACATTATTTCTATTACTGGCTCTTAGAAAATTTCCAGTAAAAACATTTGATTGACCACTATCGGGACCGCATAAACAAATACCGTTAGTATCCTCAATAGTACTATTCCATCCTATATTTTCACTACCAACCGGACCATATTGTTTCCAACCATCTAAGGTAGCCAGATCATCCACATCAGCTAACCTCCATCCCTGAAAACTATCATTGTTTGAATTAGTATATGTGATACCTCCATTACTTTTCAAATTCAACTGATAGGCATCAACTGCACCATTGACCGTAGCACCGGTGGCATCCACTTTAATACGCTCAGTGGCATTAGTAAATAGCGACACTTCACCATCTTGCAATGAAAACAGACCACCGTCATTGTCGCCACCATTATGAAAGGAATATCCGTTTTTATTAACATTGTTGTTACCAGGTGCTCCTCCACTGGCTATGATACCATCAGCCGCCTTTAATTCATCGACCATAACCTGTCCAGAACTGGGAAACTGGTTGTTTTCACCACGCAGAGACATGGCATAGGGCGCTGAAGTGAGCCTGATCCTGGGTAACATTTCCTGCGAACCAATAGATACGCCAACTTCATAGTCTTTATTGAATGGAATATCAAGTGGCTTGGTCAGACCAATGATGGCATTATAAATACCACTTATCACTTCGACATTGGGTATTGTTTCAAACCATTTTACATCGGAAGAGTCAACTACATAAATCTTAAATGTGAATTGATACTCGCCATCTTCAAGTGCAACTCCATTGGATTTTTTAACAATACCTTGTAAGCTTAATGTTGCTTGTGCATGGCTCTTTGTCGAAAGGCTGAAAATCAAAAATGAAGATAAAATAGACACAAACAGCGGTCGGAAAGCAGATTTCAAAAATGTTTGAATTGTGGTAAGATGTTTCATTATTAAATTGATTTTTATATGGTTGAAAAATGTTATTAAATTTAATCCAGCAAATTTAGTGTTTTTAAATCCAACCACAAAGTTAAACCATAAAATAACCGGTATCAATCACATTTTGATGTGATATGCTAAAAATAAATATCCACATACAGACTACTACTCTGTAAACAAAAAGATCTTAATGAAATGTCGTTCTTTTTTCAAATCTCATCGTTAAATATACTCGCCATAATTACCACTATGCCTGTGTTTTTTGCCTTGATCTTTAAAAAAATAACTTCCATTATAATTTAAGTCTTTTTATAGACAAAGCACTACAAAAGTATTAGAGTCTTAGTGGCAAATCTTAATAAAAATAATAGCAAAACATCAATGATGCGGCGACAAATGTTTTAATACGCCACCCACTGCTTCTTTGACTGGGCTTGTAAAGACAAAGGCTTTCGGGTCGATTTTGGGTACTATACTTTGAATCTTCCTAACCTCAAGCCGAGTCACGACCACAAAAATGATATCACAATCATAGCTTACATCATAACTGTCTTTCAAGAAACCTCGCACTCCTTTATAAACCGTTATACCACGACCCATTTTCCTAACAAGCTTTTCTTTTATAATTTCGCTTTGTGAAGAAATGATCGTCACGCTTGTGTATTCTTCGATACCTTCAATGACGTAATCTATCGTCCTGGTTGCTACATAGTAAGTCAGCATAGCGTACAAAGCCTTTTCAAAACCAAGGCCAAATGCCGCCAATAGGAAAATCAACATATTTAGTCCCAATATCAACTCACTCATCGTCAGTCCTATCTTTTTCTTCGTATATAGCGCCATGATTTCTATACCGTCGATAGCACTTCCACCACGCATACCAAGACCAATCCCCAGACCAAGGAAGAATCCTCCAAATATCGCTATAAAAACCATGTTGGGTTGCCATTGACCAGTAATGTCATTAAATGGCATAAATTGCAGGCTTAAACCCAGTAGTATGATACTTATGAATGTCTTGATTGCATACTTTTCATTAATAATTCTTGCACTCAGGATGACGAAAGGTAGATTGGCAACAACGATGACGATACTGAGCGGCCAATGATAAATCTCATGCAGCAACAAGCTTATTCCTGTGATACCACCGTCCAAAAACGAGTTGGGAACCAACAAACTCTTGAGCGCAAATGTTGCGAACAATATACCGGCTACAAGATAAAAACTATCAATTAAAAATGACCGTGTGAATAAAAATTTAAAGTTCATATTATTTATCAATTAGATTATTAACAAAATACATTTCTATTTCTCCTTTCCCCTTGGCTTCTATCCTGCCACGATGTGTGCAGTCAAAATCATCTTTTACCATCATAAAGGTCGTTTCGCTTATATTCACTTTTCCTGCTTCGCCACTACTTTCCATTCTTGCAGCGGTGTTAACCGTATCGCCCCAGATATCGTAAGCGAATTTCTTAACGCCTACTATGCCTGCTACCACACTACCCGAATTAACGCCTATTCTTATTTCAAAAACTTTTTCTTTCTTCTTTCGTTCTGCTATAAAATCTCTTATCTCTAATGCTGCCTGTACGGTTCTTTGTGCGTGTTGCGGATTAGAAACAGGCAAGCCGCAAACAGCTAAGTAGGCATCGCCTATGGTTTTTATTTTTTCCAGACCATTGCGTTCAATAATGTTGTCAAAAGCTGTAAAACATTCGTGCAATTCCTGTACTAATTTTTCGGGTGAAAGTGTTTCTGCTGTTTGAGTAAAGCTGACAAAATCGGTAAATAAAACACTAACGTCATTATATTGTTTGGCTT
>CAYNSF010000015.1:0-86290 GCA_964399855.1 uncultured Aureispira sp.
TTTGGTTACTTTTTTTGGCGATGAAAAAAAGTAACTGCCGTCCGCACAGGACAAAGCATTGATTTGAAAAGAAAGGGTATAAACTATAAATTACTTTAAAATCCTTAGCTAATCGGCATTTGGTGTAAAATCATCAATTGAAACTCCGATTTTTATTTATAGTCAGATGAAAAAAAATTAAACAGATTTAAAATCTGAATGGCTTGACTTTATTCATATATTGAGAATAAATTGTGTTCTATAAAACCGATGTTTTTTTGACACTTTAGCACTGCTACATATCCGTAAATACCGAATAGCAACAATTGTTTTATCCATCATGACTTTGCAAGTTTTTATTAATTCCTAAAATTTCTACACTCATTTTAAAAATAAAGTCTATGTTTGTATGATAAAATGATCTATACATTATGTCAATACAGATAAAATCATTGGTCGAATACCAAAGTGAGTATAAAAAGAGTATCGAAGATCCTAAAGCGTTTTGGGCGGAAATAGCTGAACACTTTACATGGATGAAAAAGTGGGATCGTGTCGTACATGAGGATATGATAACTCCAGATGTACGTTGGTTTGAAGGAGCTAAGCTCAATATCACTGAAAATTGTCTCGACCGGCATATAGCGGAAAGAGGCGATCAGATAGCGCTCCTTTGGGAACCCAATGAAGTGAACGAAATACCACAACGTTTTACCTATCGCCAGTTATTGGATGAGGTATGCAAATGTGCCAATGCTTTGAAGTCCTTAGGCGTACAGAAAGGCGATTGTGTCTGTTTTTACATGCCTATGATACCTGAGGTGGCCATTGGTATCCTTGCTTGTGCGCGAATAGGTGCTATTCATTCTGTAGTATTTGCTGGATTTTCATCCAATGCCTTAGCGGAGCGTATCAAAGATGCTCAAGCTAAAATCGTCATTTGTTCGGACTACAATCGTCGTGGGCCGAAAACGATTCCTGTAAAAAATGTCGTGGATGAAGCCATAGATATGGGTTGTGATAGCGTCAATCACGTGTTAGTATATCAGACTACCGGCGATCAGATCAATTGGAACAACACAAGAGATACTTGGTGGCACGAGTTAGTGGATATACAAAGAGATACTTGTGCACCTGAAATCATGGATGCAGAAGACCCATTGTTTATATTATATACATCAGGCTCGACCGGAAAACCTAAAGGCGTGGTACATACTACTGCCGGGTATATGGTTCATACATGCTACTCTTTTTTAAATGTATTCCAGTATGAACAAGGCGACATATATTGGTGTACTGCCGATGTAGGTTGGGTTACAGGACATTCATACATTATTTATGGACCACTATTAGCAGGAGCGACGACTTTGATGTTTGAAGGTGTACCGGGTTATCCAGATATTGGAAGATTTTGGCAGATTATCGACAAATATAAAGTCAATCAATTTTACACAGCACCCACAGCATTGAGAGCGCTCATGGCTGCTGGTTGGGACGAACCAGATAAGTATGATTTTGGAAGTATCAAAGTGTTGGGATCGGTAGGTGAGCCTATCAATGAAGAAGCTTGGCGTTGGTACGACGAAAAAATCGGTCGAGGAAATGCACCCATCGTGGATACTTGGTGGCAAACAGAAACTGGAGGTATTATGATATCATCACTTCCAGGCATCACAGATACAAAACCTTGCTATGCCGCTTATCCATTACCTGGTATTCAACCCGTTATTTTGGATCAAAATGGTGAAGTAATCCATGATAATAATCTCGAAGGTCTCTTGTGCATCAAATACCCTTGGCCAGGAATGGTAAGAACCACTTATGGCGATCATGAACGTTGTCGTACTACGTATTTCGCTCCGTACAAGGGATATTATTTTACAGGCGATGCAGCTAAAAGAGACGAAGCAGGACTTTACCGTATCATCGGAAGAGTAGATGACGTAATCAATGTGTCTGGACACCGCATCGGAACAGCCGAAGTCGAAGATGCCATCAATCAACATCCCGATATCGTCGAATCTGCGGTCATTGGTTTTCCACACGATATCAAGGGACAAGGTATATATGCTTTTGTCAAAGCAACACAGGATGATACAGATCCGGAAATACTAAAAAAAGAAATCTTAGATATGGTGACCAAACAAATCGGACCTATAGCAAAGCCCGATATCATACAGTCTGTGACACAGTTGCCTAAAACGAGATCAGGAAAAATTATGCGCCGCATACTCCGAAAGATAGCCGAAAACCAATACGATCAGATAGGAGATATCTCAACGCTGATTAATCCTGAAAGCGTGGAGGAGATTAAAGCAGGAGCAGTTCGTTTGGAGTGATAGTGGGTTTGGTTGAAGACAAAATAAGTATATAATCTATGTTGTAGCATTGATTATGTGCATTATTGTATTGATTTTTGTCGAATTGATGGGAATGTAAACGCTGATATAAGCTTAGTGTTGATGCCAAGTTTATCGGTATGTATTTGTTTGACCCATTACAAAAATGATATTAATAAATCCGACCATTTATATGAAAATAGCATAGCATTTAATCAAGCTTGCTGTTATTTGCTGTATTTTCGTTGAAGATTGGAGTGAATTGAATGTCACTTTAGTATTATTCCTTACTTTTGCACCTGAATATACCTCATCGGAATTGAAGAAGATAGACAGACTTATTACCGGTAGCTTTATCGGGCCTGCCATTTTATCGTACTTTATAGCCACATTTGTACTCATCATGCAATTTTTGTGGAAATATATCGACGAGATATTGGGAAAGGGACTTTCCATTTTTGAGTTGGTTGAGTTGATATTTTATTATGCTGTTACGCTTATACCTATGGCTGTACCGATTACGATACTCATCTCCTCAGTTATGGTATTTGGCGATATGGCCGAAAAGTACGAATTGTCCAGTTTGAAATCCGCAGGTGTATCTCTAATCAGGATCATGCTTCCGGGTGTGGTAGTAGCGTGCATGATCGGTTTATTTTCAATCATTGCTGCCAATTTTTTAAAACCGGCTGCCTTGTTGCAGTTTAATAAGCGATTTATCACGATACGAAATCAAAAATCATCATTAGCGATCGAAGAAGGGATATTCAATAATGCTTTTGATGAGACGATCATCCGTGTCAATAAAATAGATAAAAACAAAAAAGATATCCACGATGTCCTGATCTACGATCATACGGGTAATGATAAAAGCCTGATACGTGTGACGACAGCTAAGGGTGGACAAATGTTTACTGCTCAGGAGGGACGTTACTTTGTCATGGAATTAGATTCTGGTGTCAACTATCAGGAATTGGATCGTCGTACCAGTCCAGACGGTAATAGAGTCGAACTACCATTCAATCGGATGTATTTTGACAAATGGAAAGTAGCATTTGATATGAGTATATTTACTGGTGATGGCGGATTTTTTAATATCACTAACGACAGAGAGCAAATGATGAATTCGCTACAATTGCTCAAGTCTATAGATTCATTTGCCAATCGCATCCAAGACAACAATGTTAAGGTAGGCAATCAGGTTTCGCTTTTATTAGCAAATCTTAGCAATCCGTCAAGTGTGGTTGTGCCTGTTTCAGAACAACACGATCTTACATCCAACTCAATGGAAGCGATTAAAGCCATCAATGATACAGTTGTCGTCTCTTCTGATGACAATCAAAATCAGGAACAGAAAGCAGCCCAAATACGTGAAATACTTCAAAAACTACCTGAAAATCGTTTTTTAGAAAAACCCGATGCCGATAAATCTAAAGTGCCTACTAAAAAGATCATCCTGCAAGAGCCCAATATTCAATTTAAAGATTTAAGGTATTGGGTTACTTCTGTTGACTCCATTGATTTCAGGGAAGTGATCAATAAAGCTCAGGTCAATCTATCCCGTGACCGTGATGAAATACTCAATCTTTCCAGTGTCAATTCGGATGTGGATAGGATCTATAACAAATATATGCTTCGGCTCAATCAGCAATATAGTTGGGCTGTGGTATGCGTCATCTTTTTATTTATAGGAGCGCCATTAGGAAGTATCATCCGTAAAGGAGGATATGGATACCCGCTTTTAGTAGCTATATTATTCTATATGATGTTCATCATCAGTACGATATTTGGAGAGAAGCTCGTGCGATCATCCGATATGTCAGGCCTTAGGGCAGCCTGGATACCGTGTTTGATTTTATCGCCGTGGGCTATCTTGCTGACAGTGATGGCACTGCGTGATGTGAAGTTTAATCCAAGCATCATTACGGCATTTTTGATCAGATTTATTCCTGAACGGTGGGTTAATAAGGAAGAATTATAGTTGTTTTCTAAATGGTTTAGGCGTTCCAAATAGTCCTATAGATATCGAAAGATCGTCATAAGGCAATCCTCCATGTATAAGATTAATAGATCCCACCATTTGAATTTGCAGTTTTGTATATTGTCCTCCAATTCGTAACGTTATACCTGGTTCGAATAACAATGAATGTCTTTTATTTTCAATTCGTGATATCATTTTGTGATATGACAAAGGCATTGGTCTGCCATCATCGTCAAATAAATCCAGCTTAAACATATACATATAACCCAATGATGGCGTTACTGCAAAATCAAGATATTTTGAACTCGTACCAAAAGACGGTTGTACATATAGTTTATTATAAGCAGATTTGAGGATATGACTTCCGCCAGAACTTGAAGATTCTTTGCCAAACTTGACATGATCTCCAATAAAAATTTCAAACCGACGTTTTTCATCCGTGGCTTTATACCAACCATAAGCCAAACCGCCCTCATAAGTATTATGAACAGAATAAATGTCTAAGATACCCAAATTCGTAAAATTTTGACTATAAAAAAAATTAGCCTGCAAGGCATTTTTATCAGAATAAGCATAAGCCGACATAAGACCTATAGCGTGTCCAGAGATAATAGTAGAATGCTTTACTTCATCTTTCTCTTTAAAAAATGGTACATTTTGTGTCTGTGGCGCATAATGTGCATACCGGCATCCAAATAGCATCACTATGCAGTAAATCCCTGTTATGTATTTTACCATGATTAAAATTTTATCAAATATACGATATCATTTCCCTTTCCCATTCATTTTTCTGTAAACTTTAATATTACTCTTTAGACCTGAAATCCGGCGACACAAACAATCCAAATGATACTGAAAATCGATCATAAGGCAATTCAGGGTGCGAAAGATTAAATGAATGTACTGCCTGTAACTGAAATTTTCTTAGTTTTGATCCAATTCTTAAAGTAAAACCCGGTTCAAAAAGCAGAGAATGTCTTTTATTTTGAATTTCTTCGGCTATTTTATTCCTTGAAACATCAGTAAGCTCTCCGTCTCTATCATAGACATTAGAAATGAACATGTTCATATAACTGAATGAAGTTGTCAAGGCTAAATCAAGCAAATTGGTAGTCAAACCTATTGACGGCTGTAAAAAAAGTTTATTGTATCTAAATCTTAAATACTCATAGCGGTCAGGTGTGTTATTACGGTATCCTATAGCATCGCCACCAAAAATCTCAAACCTCAGTTTCTCATTCAATGGTTTATACCATCCAAAAGCAAGACTTCCTTCACCTCCGTTCTTTGCTAAATCTAATTCAAATAATCTCGACCCTTCACTAAAAAGCAGATTAACATTTGCCTGGATAGCAAACTTGTCAGACAATGCATAGGCAGCCATCAGATTTGCAAATTCTATATGGTCATTTTCAGTATAATTTAAGGATACTCTTACTTCGTCTTTTTCCTTAAATAATGGCACATTTTGAGCCAAAGGAGCGTAAAATCGTTCATGACATCCGCTTATCAATATGACTCCAATAAGTCCAATAAAGAATTTATCAATTTTGAAAAATTTCATTGTTGTAATGCTAAATCTCATTTTTAATTTATTTGAACTGAAACCATGTTATACTGTACTGAAAAAGGTATAAAACACACATTTATTTTGTAACAATTTAACTATCCTTTAGTCGAAATTAAAAATCCAAAAGAAATAGAGTATCGATCAAAAGGTAAATCTTTATGTAACAGATTAAAAGAATATACACCCTGAATTTGAAACTTTAGCTTTTCTGAACCAATTCTTAAGGTTAAACCTGGTTCTAAAAACAAAGAGTTTTTATTATTGTGAATTTTAGCTGCATCAACATAATTTTCAAAAGGAAGAGACGTTCCACTTCTGTCTTTAAATTTCATCCCAAATAAGTTCATATATCCAATGGATGTAGTTGCTGCGATATCAAAGAACTTAGAACCCATACCTACAGACGGTTGAACAAATAGTTTATTATATGTATAACTTAAGTTTTCCCAATTGCCATGTGATGATAATTCTCGGAATCCTAAATTATTTCCTATAAAAATTTCAACCCTTGATTCTGTATCTAATGCTTTAAACCAACCAAACGCCATACTTCCTTCTAACATATTACTTGAAGGTCCAGTTTCAGGGGAGTCAAATCGTGTTTGTCTGCCGTAAAATATATTACCCTGAATAGCATGTTTATCTGTAAAAGCAAAAGCAGACATAACGCTTAAAAAACTTGCCTCTTTGCTTTTAGAATAATTAAAAGAAATCTTTGCTTCGTTCTTTTCCTTAAATAAAGGTACATTTTGTGCTACTGGAGCATAATAGCCTTGTTTACATCCAACCAGCATCACAATACAGAAAATTCCCATTATATATTTTCCCATGACCCAAATTTTATCAAAGATAAGTATATTTTCCTTATACATTCAATTTTTTGTAAAAGTTAAAGATTAATCTTTAGACTTAATATCCGGTGACACAAACAATCCAAATGAAATAGAATATTTTTCATAGGGTAGCTCTTTATGTAATAAATTAAAGGATCTTACACCTTGAAGTTGAAATTTCACCTCCTTAATGCCAAACCTTATTGTCATACCTGGTTCTAATAGAAGCGAATGTTTGTTATTGGCAATGGCTGATTCTTTAGGAAACTTTGTATATGACATGGGTTTGCCTTTGCCATCCAATAAGTCGAACTTGAACATATATAAATAACTCAAAGCCGGTGTAAGTGCAAAATCAAAATACTTTGAACCCTTGCCAAAGGACGGCTGAATATATAGTTTGTTGTAAGCAGAATTTAGATGATATTCAGGTATATCTACTCCGTTTGCGTTTATTTTTTTAAACCCTAAATTATTACCTACAAATAGTTCTGCCCGAGATTCTTCATCCATCGTATTATACCAACCAAAAGCTAAACCACCTTCAAAAGTGGAATGTTTTTGAAAAAAATTAAAAAACCCTGGGCTTCCACTATCATAGCCACCAAAAAAGAAATTGCCTTGAATGGCATGTTTATCAGACAAAGCATAAGCAGCCATTAGCCCTGAAAAACTTGTGCCCGACTCCTCTGTAAAAGCAGAATTAAAAGAAAATCTTGCTTCGCCTTTTTCCTTAAAGAAAGGTACATTTTGAGTAACTGGAGCATAAAAACTTTGGTTATTACATCCGACCAGCATCACAATACAGCATATCCCAATTATATATCTTACCATGACCCAAATTTAATTTTTGTCAAAGATACAAATTTTATTTTTAACAATAAAACGCTTGTTTGTGCAGAACTGTACAAATAAGCACATTTAAATATGCTTATTCACTACATTTTTGTAAAATTAAGCATATTTTTAATTATTTTATCGCTTATTTTAACAAAAAGCATGAATTTTCAGGATTGCCCTGATTTTGATTGCTGTATTTCATCAGTCATTTTATAAAATGCGAAGTCTATAACTTTGTATAAAATCTTTTTTTTACATACTTACTCAATAATTTTCATACAGATATAGTTAAATATTTTACCTTTGTCAACAAATCAAAAAACAGCACATTTTAAATATGAAATCCATACATAAAATCATCTTATTCCTATTAATATCTTTTTCAACATTGTTGTCTGCACAGGTTCAACAATTTCAATGGAAAGAAGCTTCTTCCGGTGGTTACGACTACAAATACGTGGAAAATGATCCGGCACAGGCACGTTTCTATACGTTAAAAAACGGGCTAACGGTCATACTCAGTCCTTCGGACAAAGAGCCACGTGTCCAGACCTATATTGCCGTAAAGGCTGGTAGCAAAACAGATCCGGCTACTCATACGGGATTGGCACATTACCTTGAGCACATGTTATTTAAAGGTACGGACAAATTCGGTTCTTTAGACTGGGAAAAGGAAAAGCCACTTTTAGATCAGATAGAGCAACTATATGAGCAATATAATTCTACAAAAGACGAGGCCAAGCGCAAAGAAATCTATAAGCAAATAGACGAGCGTTCCGGTGAAGCAGCCAAATATGCTATAGCCAATGAATATGATAAGATGATGAATGCTATGGGGGCAAATGGCACGAATGCCATTACATCCTTTGAACAGACCGTTTACACAGAAGATGTACCTTCAAATGCGATAGATAAATACTTAGCCGTTCAGGCAGAGCGGTTTCGCAATCCTGTTTTCCGTATCTTCCATACAGAGCTTGAAGCAGTATATGAGGAAAAAAACCGAAGCCTTGATAATGATGGAGGCAAAGTTTTTGAGAAAATGTTCAGCTTATTGTTTCCGAACAACAACTACGGCAAACAGACCACTATCGGCACGATAGAGCATCTTAAAAATCCGTCGCTTGTTGAAATCAGGAAGTATTACAATAATTATTATGTTCCGAATAATATGGGTATCATTATGGCAGGAGATTTCAATCCAGATGAAGTTATTAAAAAGATTGATAGCGCATTCGGATATATGCAATCAAAGCCTGTACCGCCATATACATTTGACCCGGAATCACCCATAGATGCACCAGTAAAAGCCGAAATTTTCGGGCCGGAAGCTGAACGTGTGATGATAGGATTCAGATTGCCAGGTGCCTCATCGGATGATGCGCAGATATTATCATTGGTAGGTAACATCCTTGCCAATGGGTCTGCCGGGCTGATAGACCTGAACTTAGTCAAAAAACAGCAGCTTTTAGGCGCTTATGCCTTTCCTTATGTGCTGAAAGATTATGGAATGCTATTGTTAATGGGACTTCCTACTGATGGACAACAATTGGCCGATGTGGAGCAATTGTTATTGAAAGAAATCGAAAAGCTCAAGAAAGGAAATTTTTCTGATGACCTGATTACATCCATCATCAACAACGAAAAGAAAAGTGCGCTTGAAGCCAATGAAAGTTATAGAGATCGTGCTTCCGAACTCATGGACAATTTTACCTCTGACATTGACTGGCTCAGAAGTGTTGCATATATAGATAGACTCAATAGGCTTACAAAAAACGATATCATTGCCTTTGCCAATAAGTATTTCAATGATAATTATATCGCTGTGTATAAGCGACAGGGCGAAGATAAAGACATCATAAAAGTTGAAAAACCAACGATTACACCAGTGACAGTCAATAGGGATGCGAAATCTGATTTTCTCATGAAAATAGATACGATGCCTGAGAGCGAAATCCTTCCTGTATGGGTCAACTACCAAAAGGATATCGACAGAGCCAATGCTGGAAGATATGAAGTACTGGCAGTACAGAATAAGGATAACAACCTTTTCAGAATCAATTACTATTTCGAAACTGGAAGCTGGAACAATAAATTGTTACCATTAGCTGCGGAATATATCGAATTTGTCGGCACTAAAAAGAAATCAGCTGAGAAGATAAGCACAGAATTGTACAAACTTGCATCTTCATTTTACATCAGTTCTTCCTCCGAAAATACGTACATCAGCATCGAGGGTCTTCAGGAAAATTTTGACCAAACGATCAAAATCATTGACGATTTACTAAAGAATTGTGTGGCGGACAAAGAAGCATTAGAAGCTTATAAAGCAAGACTAAGACAAAGCCGAAACAATGCTAAGAAAAATAAAAATCAAATCATGCAAGGACTGTTAAATCATGCCATGTATGGTGCTAAAAACCCATTCAACCATAAGCTTTCCGATACTGAATTGGACAATCTAAAGGCTGAAGATTTAATAGCCATCATCAAAGATTTGACGCAGTACAAACATAAAATCCTATACTACGGACCAAAGTCTGCTTCAGAAATCGCAAAAACAATGATGAAGATACATTCAGAGCCAAAGCAGTTTAAAAATCTACCAGCTCAGGTCAAGTTCAATCAAAAATACCACACTGAAAACCAAATACTCATGGCACATTATGACATGGTACAAGCAGAGGTGTATTGGGTGCGCAATGGCGAAAAATTTAGCCAGGCAGCCGTACCGGTATCTTCATTTTTTAATGAATATTTTGGCGGTGGCATGAACTCCATCGTATTCCAGACTATCCGCGAATCCAAAGCATTAGCATACTCGACATTTGCGTCTTTTGGCAATCCAAATCATAAAAATTACCGAACGACTTTCCGTGCTTATGTGGGAACACAAGCAGATAAATTTACCGAAGCAGTAGCAGGTATGAATGAACTTTTAGATACTTTGCCAGAGTCAGCAAACGCCATTCAAATAGCTAAAGAAGGTCTGAAGAAACAATTAGCGACACAGCGTATTTCCAAAGACGGTATCATATTCAGCTATCTCAATGCGCAGCGCATGGGTAGAGATTACGACATCCGAAGTAAAATTTATGAACAAATACCAAATTTAGGGTTTGAAGATCTAAAGAAATTTCACGAAAAAGAAATCAGCCACAAGCCTTATACATATTGTATCGTGGCAGGAGAAAACAAAATAGATGAAGCGGCACTCAATGCATTAGGTAAGGTTAAGGTACTATCGTTGAAAGAGATTTTTGGATATTGATGATTTAGTTTATATGTTTAAGGGTTTAATGGTTTATTTGGTTGTCGGTTGATGGTTGTCGGTTGATGGTGCATTATTATAATTCAGCATTTACAATTTAGCATTAACAATTCAACCGTAATTCCTCAATCAAAAATCGTCAATCGTAAATTTGTATCCAAATTGCTCAAAGCATAAAATCAAGGAGATAATCAAATGACAAACAACTGGTTTGTAAAAAGAGAAAAACCTTTATGGATCGCCGGACCTTGCAGTGCAGAAACCGAAGAACAGGTTTTGCAAACGGCTGTACGGTTACAACGTACAGGAAAGGTCGATATATTGCGTGCCGGTATCTGGAAGCCGCGCACCAGACCTGGCGCATTTGAAGGTGTCGGCGAAATAGGGCTTCCCTGGCTCATTAAAGCCAGAGATATCACGGGATTACCGTTAGCTGTAGAAGTGGCTAACGCCCAACATGTAGAACACTGCCTCAAACAAGACATTGACATCTTGTGGATAGGAGCAAGGACGACCGTTAATCCATTTGCAGTTCAGGAGATTGCCGATGCACTTCGTGGTACGGATCAGCATGTACTGCTTAAAAACCCAATAAATCCAGACCTTGACTTATGGCTTGGTGGCATGGAAAGACTTTTGAATGCAGGACTTACGAAGTTGGGTGCTATACATCGTGGGTTTTCGTTTTTTGGTGAAAAGATATACCGCAACAGACCACAATGGCAAATCGCTATTGACTTCAAAACGGCTATGCCAGACATTTTCATGATTAATGATCCGAGTCATATCTGTGGCAATCGCCACTTATTGGCTAAAGTCGCACAAAAGGCAATGGATCTTAATTTTGACGGGCTGATGATCGAATCTCATATCACACCAGATGAAGCCTGGAGCGATGCAGCACAGCAAATCACTCCGGAAGTTTATGGCAATTTAATTGAAAATATCGTCATCCGTAGCGCTTCCACAGAGGATAGCGAAGTCAGAACGCAACTCGAGAGGCTACGCCGAGATATTGACATATTAGATGACGAGATCATGCATTCGTTAGCTTCCCGGATGCAGCTTGCACGAGAAATCGGGCAGTACAAGCGAGCACATAATATGATCATACTGCAAAGTGAGCGTTGGATAGAAATCTTTCACAAATACATAGAAACAGGTATTCAAAACGGACTTAGCGAAGATTTTATATCACAGATTATCAGGGCTATACATGATGAAAGTATCGAGCAGCAGGAACAGATAATGAATAAAAAGGGTTAGGTTTTATTTTTTAAAAAAGATTAAAATCGTGCATATTTTTTTAATTAAATAGGCTTTTTATACTCAAAATGTTCTATTTTTGTAGGGTCGAATCCCGGTCTGAACAAGACCGCCTTATTATCATTCATAATTCAAGAAAATATTTTATGACAATTTTTCAGAAATCAGGTATCATCTTTATATTGGCTATCTTTACTTTTAGCCTTTCAGCACAATATCAAATGCCTGTTTACAGCGTTACATCCTATCAGCCCGCACAAGGCGGTGCAGAGGTAACAAAGGCAATTGACGGAAATCCTACCACATCTTACCATAGTAGATGGGGGCAAAAGGGTATTCCTGATACACTGACTTTCTATTTTAGTTCTATCGTGCCACAAATTAATAGCATACAGTATGTACCACGAGAGTCCGGGTACAACGGTATCTGGGAGCAGGTCGATATTTATGCAGCCACCAAAGCTAATCCTGAATTGTTCGTATTGCTCAATAGCGAACCTATCCAATGGGCTGTCAATAACGATATGAAGGTTTATAATTTTGTAACTGCTGTAGTAGAACCATTTGCTATCAAAATTGCCATTTCAAAAGGCTATGAAGATTTATCTTCTTGTGCTGAAATGGTATTTTTAGGAGATAAGCAAGTAAGGCCAGACGGAAGCCAGGATTGCAATATTGATCTTTCAAATTTAGAGATTTCCAAAGACATCAAGCTTCCTATCAGTAGAGAAAGTTCTTACGCTTCTTCTTTTCAATCAGGTGAAAATATAGAAAAAAGTTTTGACGGAAACTTAAATACACTCTATCATTCCAATTGGAATCAGGCATATACAGCACTACCTGTCGAGTTGAATTATCATTTCACTGAATTACAACATATTGATTATTTGGTCTATTATCCACGTAAGGAAGGCTACAATGGAGTTTTTGGTAAGACATCCATTTATTTCTTCAATCAGGATGAACTTGATTATGAACATTTAATGGATTTTGATTTTGGTATGAATGGTCTGGATACAAGAGTTAGTTTTCCATTCCAGGTGGAGGCTCATGATATAAAAATAGTCGTTCACAGTGGTGAAAATGGCTTTGTAAGCTGTGCAGAAATGGAGTTTTACCGCAATAATACGACAGGAGGCAATGAACAGTATCCATATAGCAATATTTTCAGTTCACCACTTTATGACGAACTTTTACCGCATGTTTCTACCATTGATATCGTGGCTATGGAGCCCGGTTTATATCAGTCATTGGCGGGTTGCCTCCTTGCGGAAAGCTTTGATAAGGCTACCCGATCCCGTGAATATACTGCTTATGAGTCATTGGGTCAACTTAGCAATAAGCTCAAAACTTCCCGATACAATGCTTATGAAAATCCTACAGGATTACTCTTTGCGGAAGGAGATACGATCGTGGCTTTTGCTGCAAATATAGGTTCAGAGCCAGCTTATCTTCGTGTAGTTGATTTTGCAAACGAAGACAATGCAGACGACTATGCATATCAGCTCAATAATGGTATAAATGTCATCGTCATGCGTGGAGCAGGCTTGGGATATATTTCTTACTATTCAGACAATCCAGCATCATCGCCAACTATCCTGGTTAATATCATCAACGGTATCATCAACGGGTATTTTGACGTTGATAAGCATACAGCTGAAGATTGGGTAAATTTAATGACTAAAAATACCTATAAAAAAGTAGATCTTTTAGGTAAATACGTTCAACTCAATTATGATAGATTGCCATTACGGATCAATACGCCTTTTGATGCACGCCCATTGATCATGCTGTACGACAGTATTGTTCAGTGGCAGCGAATCCAAATGGGACTATATAAATATGATCACCGTGTATCTAACCGAATGTTTGGTGTTTCAGGCACTGGCGGTGGCTGGTATGCCGGAGGTCAGGGCATACACCTGGATCTTACCTGGGGAGAATCAAGTATTACAAATGCTTTTCAACTTGATATGTGGGGCATTCCTCATGAATTTGGTCATGTCAATCAAATACGACCAGGATTACGATGGATAGGTACTACAGAAGTGACCAATAATATTTATGCCGTTTGGGCAAATTATAAGTTGAACAGAGCCAAAGTTCCTTATACTCGTTTAGAATTTGAGCGTTTTTCTACTGAGGGCTCGCCACAACGAACAATGAACCGCTACAACAATATCATTAATCAATTGTATCAGCAGGATACGCATCTTCAGGAGACACAGGAAGATTATCATTTCAGAGTATTAGTGCCATTCTGGCAATTGCAGTTGTATTATCAAGAAGCAGGAGCTTGCCGGGACGCATTACCACTTACTTTTGACTCGCATCCGCCTGTCGATAGTATCGACTATGCGCATTGGTACGGTCATGTAGCCGAAAAAGTCCGTAATACAGATGTAAGTGGTATGAGTAATGGAACGCATTTACTTAATTTTTATAAATATACTTGTGATGCCGTGCAGGAAGACCTGACAGATTTCTTTCTCAGAATGGGATTTTTGAGACCCGTTGATGTGGATATAGATGATTATGGAGTTGGCAGGCTTGCGATCACTGCCGCACAAATAGATGAAGCTATACAGGAAGTTCAGAATAAATACAGCAAGCAGCCTGTTTCGCCTGTGATACATTATATTAGTGCATTGACGGTTGACACATACCGAAACAAATCAGCATTGGAAGGTAAAAACGGCGAAGGATACAACATAGTTACAAACTCTACTTATCCGTACATGGAAATAGACCATCATGTATGGAAAAACAGCGTAGCTTATGAAGCGTATGACGGCGATGACAACCTGATGCAATCTACGCTGACCGGAACAGGGGATTTGACCAATCAAAAGACTTTTGTTCCTTTTTTGGATGGTATTGCTTCGGTATTTGCCGTAGGATACGACGGAAATAAAATACAGGTTTGGCCAAAAACCGTTGCTACGATCAATCAGCCATTATTAGCAGGATTGAAAGTGGTACCTAACCTAGTCGATGGACAAGAAAGCATTCAGTTAGATTCTAAAGAAATACAAGGAGAATGCCAGCTGACGATTTACAATACGGTAGGACAGATTATATATCGTGATAAAGGGAACCTGAATGTGTTAAACCAGAATCTTACCAAAAAAATGTTCACTACGAAAGGCATGTATCATATCATGGTAAAATCAGGAAAAGGCAATCACTATGCGCGGTTTGTTAATGCGAATTGATCGAAAAATATGACAGTATTTTGTAATTGATGTCTAAAACATTTCAATTTGTAATAAGTAATGAATAGTTGGAAATAGTCGTTATATATTGACCATAAAAAAATGTTGACATAGTAAACCATTCATGGATTTATCATGTAAATGTCAAAGTTTTGAATGATGTATTGCTTTCTTTGAAAAGATTCTATCTTTGCAGTAAAATAGTAAAATGAATCTATCAACTAATATTGGTGCGCTCCGATTTTTTGCGGTTGCAGAAGGAATTTCTTATATCGCTTTATTTGGGCTTACGATGCCGCTTAAATACATTTACGATAATCCCGGACCTAACAAGATCGTCGGTTATGCGCATGGACTTTTGTTTATTATATATTGCGTCTTGGTTTTTTTGGTCAATCAACAAGCAAAGTGGAGCCTAAAAACTAACATCATGGCCTATCTTGCCTCACTTATACCTTTTGGTACATTCATAGCAGATGCTAAAATCTTTAGACAAACGGAAGAAGAGCTCAATAGTAGCGGACAGGCTTAGTCCTTCTTACTAATAAATGGTTGATAGGTAGGTATAAAGCGCTTGTTTATTGGGCTTTTGTGTAACTTTGAAAATGTGAATTTTCAGAAGTAAAGTCTTTACATACAATAGAAATTGAAAATTCCACAAATCTTGAAGTTGTGAATTACATCAATTCACTATAAAATTTAGGTATATAGCGGCTTTTGAATTTTGATATTTTTTTATACCTTTGGCGCTGTTATAACTAAATACATTCATGGAATTATATTACTCATTCTCTATACTGATTATTTTAGCATCATTTTTTGCTTATCTGAATTTACGATTTTTAAAATTGCCGTCATCTATAGGAATCATGTTCATGGCAATGGTCGTATCGATAATTATCCGATTTTCAGGTAATTATATTTTTCCTGAAGCGACCAAACACCTCTTAGAGTTAATGCGTGAATTTGATTTTACAGAGGTTCTAATGGGCGCGATGTTAAATTTTTTACTTTTCGCTGGAGCAATACATGTCAATTTTGCTGACCTTAGAAAACAGCGATTGCCAGTGATGACTTTTTCAACGATAAGTGTTATTCTTTCTACTTTCATCGTTGGGGTTTTAGTGTATTATGTTGCACAAATGCTTCACATACAATTAGATTTTATCTACTGTTTGCTGTTTGGAGCTTTAATTTCGCCAACAGATCCCATTGCAGTACTCGGTATATTGAAGAAGGCCAATGTTCCCAAGTCATTGGAGACCAAGATAGCAGGAGAATCACTATTCAATGATGGAGTGGCTGTAGTATTATTTGCTGTATTATTACAGTTAGCTCAAGATCCGGATGTTACAATGTCATTTGGTTCAATCATGTGGCTGCTTACTAAAGAAGCTGGTGGTGGATTATTACTTGGATTGGTACTCGGAGTTACCGCTTCCAATGCTATCAAAAATATAGATGATTATATCGTTTCGGTGCTGATAACGCTCTCTGTTGTAATGGGGGGTTATCTCATAGCGCATGCTATACATATTTCTGGACCTTTGACAATGGTTGCTGCAGGTTTGATTATCGGTAACTACGGTAAAAAAGTAGCTATGTCTGCCGAAACGAAAGATTATTTGACAAAATTTTGGGAGCTTATCGATGAGATCCTAAATGCCATTTTGTTTTTGTATATTGGTTTCGAGCTATTGCTTCTTAAAGACATTGAGAACTATTGGGTTATATCAGTTATTGCTATTGGAATCGTACTTTTTGCAAGGTTTGTATCTATATGGATACCTTCTATGATCGTACCATTTAAACCTCGCTTGACCAAGGGATCACTTATCATATTGGTCTGGGGCGGTTTGCGTGGTGGTGTTTCCATAGCCTTAGTACTTGCTATTAATAATCCAGCATATAGAGATTTATTACTTGAAATGACTTATTTCGTGGTTGTATTTTCTATTATGGTACAGGGTTTGACAGTAGGTAAGCTTTCAAATAGTATTCTCAATTAGCGTTAAAGTCTGGATACGGTTATAAATAAGATGTTCGATACGTCGAATAGATTTTGAGTGCGGTACTTTTGGAATTGTGTTTTGATTTCATATTTCAAAGCATTGTTGTCCGATAAAAATTTAAAGATTCATCGCTTTGCTCTGAATGACATCGTGTTATATTAGGTTTGGTTTGGTGTGGTTTGGTTGGTGGCTTGCCACCAACCAAACCACACCAAACCACTTAACTTACTGACTGTCATCGCGAACACAGTGAGCGATCTCATCGTTTGATTTAAATGTTCTTTTTATCGGACAATAGTGATTTCAAAGCTATATATTGTCATTTTTACTAATGTATATACGTCCTATATTCAGAAATTTAATTACCTTAGCGCTTTAAATTGCAAATAATGCATATTTTGCTCAAGTGGTCGTATAGATTAGCTTTGGTATTCGGATTGTTGTCGTTAGGTTGTTTTGGTATCAGTTTGATCAAAACAGATCCTGCTGCCGCTAACAATCAGGCTATAGAAGCTTTGCATGGACATTATGATCAGGCCGATATTTCTATAAGCAAATATCTTGCTGGAGGTAAGGACAAAGTGATCTTGCAATCCTTGGATGACAATCCTTTAAACATTGAGATATATAGAAATGACTCCATAATATATTGGAATCACGCTAGTTCCATATCTCACCCAAATGCGAAGGAAACTATTTTGCTGAAAAAACTTGGAGATTCCTTACTGTTTAGCACTATCGCTCTCAATATCCACGCTTATAACACGATTCAAACACATCAACTTGCTAAACTATCTACCGACAAAAATCTAAAAATCTATAATTTTAATGGGCATGATTTGAGCTTTAACGTCAAGTATAGTGAAAAATATCATCAATTTAGATTGCCAGCATGGATAGCCATGATGCTCAGTTATATATGCTTTTCATTTTGGACTGTGAGTCAGACTAAATCACGACTAAAAAGCAATAAATCTATTTTTGTGCCTGTAGTATGGTTGTCTATAGTTACCATTCTACTATTTAGTCTGCATTTTTTGAAACCATTTTTGATTTTGATGCAAGACACCATTGTGGTACAAACATTGAATGAAACTTTTTTGCCTGGTCGTGGATTGGGACAATATATCATAAGCCTGATGATCGGTGTCATTATCGTATCTTTCATGCCTGCTTGTATTCGTATCATACAATCGTATTTCGGGAGAAAATATCATGTAGCAGCCATTATCTCAGGAGCTACTACTTTACTGTCATTTGCCATATTGATATATATCATCGAAGGATTTACACTCAATCCCAATGTAAATCTTGAAATAGAGTCCTTGCTCAAATTTAACGGTGTGAGTTTTATGCTTATTACTGGGTTTATTGTGTCTATGCTATTGATATTTCAAACGACGCAGTTGCTATATGAATGGCTAAATAAAGGTAATCTAACGATCAATCAAAAACTGCTCTTTATAACGATCGGCTGGTGTATCGGCCTATTGCTAACCTGGCTTGTATTTCCATTACACCTTTCGATGTGGAAATTTATGGCTTTTATTGTGGCTTACAGTCTGATCATTGATGCATATTCCGAAAACCAAGACAAAAGGATAACCTATCTGCTTTGGTGGATGATTATGTTTTCCGTATTTCTTTCGATTGTTTTATTCTCATTTGGACTCAAAAAAGACATCATAGAGCGGAGTGCATTTATTGAAGATTACTATGCAAAACCAAATGAACATATCATTCAAACGATGTTGGATGTGCAAGACTCTTTGCTTGCTAAAAATGTATATAAAAGCATCGCATCATTAGACAATAATGCCAAGTTAGACAAAAAGGATCTTTACCAGTTTATGTTTAACCAAAAAGAACATACGATCAAAGATTCTATCGTGATTGACATTGAACTTTTTGATAAAAATACAGGATTGACCGTTTTTAGCAACTATTTTGCAGATTTCTACAAACTCAATGAAACTTACATAAATGCGCACAAGGTCAATCGTCAGGTTTTTCACAATCCTTTTGAAGATAAGTATATCACTCGCCTCGAAATCATACGTCCATTTCCAGTAAATGCTTCATGGTATCTTTTTATCATAGCGCAACATGCTGTTACACAAAATGCACAGGTTCATAATGCACAGCAATTCAGCTATGCCGTGTTTAGTAGAGATCAGATGATAGAAAAAAACGATAATTTTAAGCGTGCACCAGATTTGAGTACCATAGCTTCTGTACGGCAGGATACGATCCTTAACGGATATGCTATGGTCGTTTCTATGCCGTCAGATCAATATAAAATCGTTTCTTGGAAGAAAATATCTGGATTAATCAAACCGATTTCGCTGTTTTCTTTTATATTTATATGGAGTGGTATCATCATACTAATCCTTACGTTATTTAATACGAGATACGGATTTTTACCGATCAATTTAAACTTGAAATTTGGCTCAAGATCATCACTCAAGACCAAGATACAGCTGGCTATCATCATACTTATTGTAGTCACATTCCTGATCATAGGCAGCATTACAGCCATTTATTTTAAAAACTTAATCGAAGTCAATCAATTAACCAAAAACAAAGAAGAAACAGTTACAATCATTCACAATATACGATCCAGTATCCAAAACCTCGCCGATGATGAATATGCAGCGAACTACTTGAGTAGCAAGCTCAATGAATTGTCATATATACATGATAAAGAACTAAGTATATATGATAGTGCGGGCAGGCTCATGGCTTCCACGTCCAGAGGCAATACCAACCTACGGATACCATTTCGTTTTTGGGAAAATCAGGGTATCAGAAAAAACAATGAACTCTCCTCTTACCTTACGACATCCGGGCATGAATATATATCCTTATTTTTAAATGATAAAAAGGCATTTGCGTATTTAGATATCGAATATCATGCGCACGATCACTCTGCTGATAATATTCTCGATTTCTTGAGTACGATACTTAATGCTTACATTTTCCTATTTTTAATAGCTGGAGCGATAGCGATCACAATAGCCAATTCTATCACGCAACCATTGACAAAACTGGCTGATAAACTCAAGCGATTTAAATTGGGAAAATCCAACGAGCAGCTCGAATGGAAATCCAATGATGAAATCGGAACATTGATCGACGAATACAATAATCTTACCCAAGAGCTCGAAAATAGTGTTGATTTACTTGCCAAAACAGAGCGAGACATAGCATGGAGAGAAATGGCAAAACAAGTCGCTCACGAGATCAAGAATCCATTGACACCCATGAAGTTGAATATACAGTATCTTGAACGTATCACGAAGGACAATCCCGAGCGAGCCCATGAAATGATACCGCGTATATCTTCGTCACTAATCGAACAGATAGATAATCTTTCACAAATAGCTGGTGAGTTTTCAAACTTTGCTGCGATGCCACAAGCGACAAATGAGAAAATATCGTTGAATGAAATCGTAGAAACCATTCATGACCTGTTTAGAAAGCGTGACGATATGGATATCAACATGATCGAACCCATTGACGACTTATATATATTTGCCGATAAAAATCACCTTGTGCGCATTCTCAATAACCTCTTGAAAAATGCCATTCAGGCTATCCCTAATGATAGACGTGGAAAAATAGAAATGGAACTAAAAAGGCAAGATAATGACGCTATCATAAGGATCTCGGACAATGGGACAGGCATTCCGGATCACATGAAAGATAAGGTATTTACACCCAATTTTACCACTAAAAGTTCCGGAACAGGTCTTGGACTCGCCATCGCGGTAAATATGGTTGACTCTTTCAATGGACGTATATATTTTGAAACACACCCTGGAAAAGGTACCGATTTTTTCGTTTCGATACCACTCATGCGATTAGATGACTACAATTCTGTAGGCACGAGGGTTACACTCGATTAATTTATTGAAATTTTATTTTATAATTTTAAAAATAGTCTTACTTTTGGATTTTAAATGGATGCCCTTTGAGACAAAAACCATTTAGTACGCTACAAGATTTCGAAGTATTCTTCAAAGAGTACTTTAATGCGCTTGTTAACTTTATCAATAAATTCATCGATGATATTGATATAAGTAGGGATATCGTACAAACGACTTTTTTGAAATTGTGGAGCAATCGTGATTCAATAGAGATTCAGACTTCTGTCAAATCATATCTATATCAAATGGCTAAAAACACGATGTTGGATCATATACGAAAAAGTAAAAACAAACAAACAACATCACTCGAAGATGCTTTGTCTGAAAAAATAGCGGATAGCTCAATTGAAGAGTTTGATACATATTTGGTTAGAAATGCAGTAGAGTATTCATTGAAATCAGTAAAAAGTAAGTCCAGAGAAATATTCATGTTAAATAAATTTGAAGGATTGTCTTACGATGAAATAGCAGAATATTTAAATATCTCAAAAAGAATGGTAGATTATAATGTCAATGTAGTCTTAAAACATTTAAAAGAAGACTTAAAAGACCATCGAGATTTATTTAATTAGACTATTTTAGTGATTTAACATATTTTTTTACGTCATATTAATAATTTATAACATTTTTGGAAAAATTTGATTACATATTAAAGCAAGCTTGCGAAATTCAGAATTTCCACGAACTTGATGTCAATCAAGAATGGGATACTTTTATGGATATCGTACAGCCTTCAAATGTGGATGAAATTACAACAGAAACTAAGCTCGTTAAAAAACAAAATACATCAATTTATTACATCATTCGGGCTATAGCTGCTATTTTTATTGTTGTCATCATGTTTGTTTTTGTACTAAAACCAAAGGAAAGCAATAGAATCCAATATCAGGCAAATCAGGATAATGACATCATAACCCTGATAGACGGAAGTAGTATCACTCTTGCCCAAAATGCGCAGTTAAACTATCCGCGACATTTTAGAGAGCAGCACGTTCGCTATATCCAATTGGAAGGAAAGGCTACATTTGATGTGTCACGCAGTATATTGCCTTTTATCGTAGATTATGACAGTATTCAAGTGGAAGTTTTGGGCACGATATTCCAACTTTACAAAGAAAACAATATCATTTATATAAAAAATATTGAAGGTTCTGTCAAAGTATATATGCGGTACGACAAGTCCAATTTTGTGATATTGCAAGAAAATGAGACTTTCGAATACGTTAACGGGCAATTTATGGATGTGAATGCTCCAAAAGTACAAGAAACGGAAATAGATTCTTTCCAAGTGGTCAATACAGATACTAAGCACAAAATTGATAATATTGAAAATATTGGTAAAGAGATTGACTACAACAGTTCCAATTATTCTACTTACAAATTAGGGTCTATACTTAAAGAATACTTCGCAAAACAACACAAGAAGTCAATAAAAATCGACAAAAAATTCAAATACAATGCCGATACCAATGTTCGGCTCAATTTGCAAGGATCTGTTGAGAGTATAATCAAAGACTTGAAATCCCAAGGTTTTATAAACTACGAAAAAGGTAGTTGTGAAGATTGTATAATCATCACAGCACCGAAAAAGTAAAGACGAATTTTTCGTTAAAATTAAAAATTAACCATTTGCAGTTTAATGCTGTTTAGCAAATGGTATTGAAGTGGTTTATAGTTTATATTTTTAATTTTCATGTCAGAAAGACATAAATTAACAAATCGAAATCAATGTCGTTAAGTAAGTGGATTAAAAGTGTCTTTCTATGATAATTGACCGTTTTATACCTCAGCTTCTATAAGAAAAAAGCTCGTTATTTGCCTCTTACTATAGGATGAACGAGCATTTTTCTCGGCTTCTCCCGTTAAGGACTGAGGCAAAAAGCCGAAAAAACAACGTGTTCTAAAAATTGTGGCAACATACTTGTTTCTTAACTAAACGACAATAACAATACGAAATTGTCAATTGTCAATTGTCAACTTTCAATTCAATAACTCAATTTAAAATCTCCCTAAACAATCAACCTATCTTCTGGAGACCTTTCTCTTTTCCATCTTTTGTGCGACCAAAGCCAGTTTTTAGGTTTTTTGACGAGCTTTTGTTCCAATATTTCCATAAATCTTTTGGTCACGATGCCTTCTGATAGTGTTTCGTTCCCGTCTGTTATCACAGATAGATCAATTTCATAATAGCCTCTTTTCACCCGCTCAAAGTGCATATACAAAACCGGATCTTGGAGTTGCCGAGCGTATTTGTCCGCGCCATACGGGCAAGCTGTTTCTTGTCCAAGGAAGTTTACCCAATGCGCTTTTTTGGAATTGTTGTTCTGATCCGTAATAAAAAGGAGTATCGCTGCTTGGTCTTTATATTTGTTGATATATTCGGAAGTCTGACCAATCGGAATCGGCATAAATCCAAGTCTGCTTCGTACTTTTCTGGCATACTTTTCTAAGTATTGATTGGATATCGGCTTGTAAAATCCTAATGCTGGATACTGAAACCAAAGTGGTAAGGAGATGACAGCCCATTCCCAATTTCCATAATGTGCTGCGGCCAATAAAATATTTTTTTCGCCGGATGCATATTGGTCTAATAATTCGGGATTTGTAAAGATATACCTCTTACGAAATGCTGATTCGGACATAGTAAACCCTTTTATCGCTTCTACGATGATATCGGCAAGATTCGTATAGGAGGCTTTAGTGATGGAACGTAATGATTCGTCGTCCAGATCAGGGAAACTTTTGCGTAGTTGAGATTCTACCACTTTACGCCGATACTTGACCACACCATACAGCAACCAACTGATGAAGTCAGCGATAGCATAGATGACTTTAAAGGGTAAAACAGCAAAGAGCGCAACCAATATTCTAAAAAAGAAATAACCAAACATATAAGTCAGATATACAAATTGAAGAACAAAGTAAAGCATTTATTTTCGGTTAATGGCTGATATCGAATAAAAATAATTGTGAGCCATTAAATGACTTTACTGTTTTTATATGCTTTCAATACTGTTAGAGTTTTTATTTCAACTGCAATGTCAGTATTACTGCATAGAGGAGGAACATGGCGACTTCTCCCTCACTCCAAATCAAATACAGCCGAAGCCTTTCCGAAAGAAGGAAGGGATTAAGTATCATTATTAGGTGATTTAGTTACGAGGAGAGAAATCTGAGACTTATTTTTACCCAAAGTAAAAATTTTAAAGAATTATTTCAAGAATATTTTGATGAGCAGTTATGAAATGAAATTACTTGATTACCTTTTATAAATAAAATAAAATTTTGTTTATTGCTTAAATACGCCATGTATTCAAAATATAATATTGTAAATATTCTTTTTGGTTATTTATAATGATTTTAATATTTGGATAATCGTTATGCCTATTTTTCCCATTTGTTTTTTATGATTCAAAAAATAGTTATACATTGCGTCAGTTTTGCAATTTGTTAACACCAACTAAAAACTTAAAGTAACATTTGATGAAAATATTAAAGCAAATCGTTTTAACAATTTCATTGATATCCGCTGCATTTTTAACTTCAACACATGCACAGGTAAATATCAAGGGAAAAGTGATTGATGCAGTGACAGGAGAATCTTTAATAGGCGCAAATGTCATGCTCAATGCAGCATCAAATATCGGAACAGTTACCGATTTTGACGGAGACTTTGAATTGAGAGTGCCAGGCTATCCGGTTGAACTTACGATTTCGTATATTGGGTACGAAAGTGTACCATATACTGTAAAGGATGCGGCTCAAAAAAATGTCATCAAGCTCGGTGAGTCTGCTGTTATCATAGATTTGGGTGTAGAAATCAAAGGTCAACGGGTATCAGAAAAGCAAAAGGCAGCACCCTTGACTATAGAATCTTTAGATGCAATAGCAATCAAGCAAACGGCATCAACGGATTTTTATAACGGACTTGGATCGCTGAAAGGTGTCGATCTCACTACGGCAAGCCTTGGATTTACGGTCATTAATACAAGAGGATTTAACAGCACAAGTCCGGTACGTTCGTTGCAAACGATTGACGGAGTTGATAATCAGTCGCCAGGACTCAATTTTTCATTGGGTAACTTCTTAGGTGCTTCGGAGTTGGATATTAATAAAGTGGATCTCGTTGTAGGTGCAAGTTCAGCATTTTACGGGCCGAATGCCTTTAATGGTGTCATCGCTATGGAAACGAAAAACCCATTTTTCTATCGTGGTCTTGCAGCAAGTGTGAAAGTCGGAGAAAGGAATTTGGTAGAGACAGCATTTCGATTTGCAGATGCATTTAATAATAAATCTGGAAAGGCTGTTGTTGCCTATAAATTGAATTTCTCATTTCTGAAAGCCAATGACTGGGAAGCAGACAACTATGATCCGGTCACGGATACGATAGCAAGAAATAAAATATTTTTATCCAAAGATAATCCAGGTGGCTTCAATGCTGTCAATATTTATGGTGACGAGTACAATATTTTGAATAATGACACGGATTTTAATTCCTCTACAGGATTAAATGTTTTTCATAGACGTGGCTACAAGGAAGTGGAATTGGTGGACTATAATACCAAGAATATTAAGGCAGGTGCTGCGATACACATCCGAACACAACCGTCTAAGGACTTCGACTCACCCGAATTAGTTTTAGCTTCCAATCTTGGATATGGTACGACGGTCTATCAGGGTGACAATAGATTTAGTCTGAGAGGAATACAGTTTTTTCAGCATAAGGTCGAATTCAAAAAGCGGGATAAATACTTCATACGTGCGTATGCCACGCATGAAGATGCGGGAGATTCTTTTGACCCTTATTTTACTGCCCAGAAATTGGTTGAAGCAAGTGGTTCCGACGACGCATGGCAAAGAGCTTATCAGGACTATTGGCGTCAAAATAAAGTGTTAGAAAAGTTACAGGCATTAGGAATGAGCCAAGATAATATGCAACAATGGCAAGCGGAAAATCGAGATATTTTGGCGGCTTTTCATCAGGATGCACAGGCCTTTGCATCCAGTAGAAATAGAACTTTCAATCTACAGGATTTTTATGAGCCAGGTACGGCAAGATTTGATTCTCTTTTTAATGACATCGTTTCACGTAAGAATAATGAAACTGAAAAAGGAACACGATTCTTTGACAAATCAGCGCTATATCATGTACATGGCGAGTACAAATTTTCGACCACTTTCTTTAAAGAACTGACCGCTGGTGCCAATGCAAGATTGTACAGACCGAATTCGGAAGGAACGATATTCAGCGATGAATTTGAAAGAATTTCCAATTTTGAATACGGTGTTTATGGTGGAGCGAGTAAGCAGTTCGGAGATTTCACCTTGTCAGCAGCAGCACGATTGGATAAAAACCAAAATTTTAATTTTTTAGTTTCGCCGGCAGGATCGGTAGTTTGGAAACCGTCAGATAATAATTTTTTGAGAGTATCTTTTTCCTCTGCTATACGAAATCCAACATTGTCAGACCAGTACCTAAACTTAGATGTGGGACCTGCGAGGCTACTTGGTAATTTGAATGGTTTTGATAGTCTAATCATACTTCAAAATTTTTCGGATTGGCGATCAGATCCTGTCAATACGAGATTGGTTGATAAGTATATAGCACCAATTAGACCAGAGAAAGTAAAAACTTTTGAGGTGGGCTACAGAACGACGCTTTTTGAACGTTTGTTTGTAGATGCAAGTTATTATTATAATATATACAACGATTTCATCGGATATCAGATAGGTGTTAAAATCCCGACTGTTGAAGTGGAATTAATACCGGGATTTCCGCCACAAACGATTCGTCAGATATCTAATATTGAGGCGTACCGAATAGCAGCAAATTCCGATCAGACAGTCAATTCTCAGGGCTTTGCTATAGGTTTGAATTACTATTTTTGGAGATACTATGCTTTGAATGGAAATTATAGCTATAACAATCTAATCACACAAGTGGATGATGATATCGTCCCAGCATTTAATACACCCAAAAATAAGTTTAATTTCGGGATATCAGGTAGGGATTTTACTATAGGTTCAGGAGTCAATACGTTTGGTTTTAATATTAATTACAAATGGATTGAGGGTTTTATATTTGAAGGTTCACCTCAGTTTACAGGTTCGATTCCGACGTATGATCTACTTGATGCGCAAGTCAATTACAACTTGATTAAGCAAAATATAGCTATCAAAGTCGGTGCATCCAATTTGTTGAATAACAAGCAATTTCAGACTTATGGAGGACCGAGGATAGGAAGAATGGCGTATATTTCATTAACATACGATTTTAGATCAAAAATTTAATTATTAACTTTAAATCTTTTTACACATGCGAATTTTTACAAAATTTTTCATTGGATTGGCATTTTTGATGACCATTTCAATGGCTCACGCCCAAGAAGGGCGTTACACACAAGAAGTATTTACGGATGTAAATGTTTCGGCTTTAACACCTTTACAAAGTAACTTTACGGTCATGCCGTGGGTAGGAGGTTTGTTGAATAACGTACCAGGACTTGGTTCTCAGCGTCAACCACTTCGTGCACAGTTTTACTCGCCTGAAGGAGATACTGAGACGAATAGGCCACTCGTGATTTACTTGCACACGGGTAATTTTATTCCGTTTTCATTTAACGGTTCATGTGGAGGTACAGTAGAAGACTCTACCAATGTTGAGATTGCTACAAGATTGGCCAAAATGGGTTATGTAGTAGCAGTCGTAGAGTACAGACAAGGTTGGTTGCCAACGATCGAACAAGAATTGTTAAAGAGATATACCTTGATACAAGCAGCTTATAGAGGTGTGCAAGATGTCAATGCGTATGTTCGGTATTTCAGAAAAAGTGTTGCTGAATTAGGGAATATACACGGTATAGATGCAGACAAGATCACCGTTTGGGGACAAGGTACAGGAGGTTATTTGTCTTTGGCAGCTGGATATTTGAATGCATATTCAGAGTTACTCAATACTCCTGGTGGTAAATGGTTCTTACCTACGCAACAAGGAAATGTACCAATGGTCATTGAAAGTCAGAATGGTACGATCACAGGTGAAGGTGATGCAACTTTTTCTTCGGCACAATACATCCCTACAGCTTTACTTGGATTTAAAGACGGTGATACTTTATGCGTAGAAAATCACCCAGGATATTCTTCTAAGTTTGCCCTTACAGTTAATATGGGAGGTGCTTTAGGAGATACTTCTTGGATCAATCAGGGCGAGACACCATTGATTTCTTTTCACGTTCCTTCGGATGCACTTGCACCATGTCAGACAGGTATATTGAGAGTACCTACACAAAGAGGTCCAGAGCCAGTAGTGGAAGTTTCAGGTTCTTGTGATGTTGCTGTCATTATGGATAGAATAGGAAATAATGATATCTTCAAAACGATCCCTGAAGGTAAAGATCCATTTGGTGAAAGTAACGCCAATTCGAGTTTAGGTTTTTATCAGTTTGATAATACACCTGCTGATTCAGGCGCACCTTGGGAATGGACGTACGCTTCTGAGCCAAAACCAGGTCAACAACCTACAGATTGTAATACTGATGGAGAGTCTGCCAGAAGATACATTGATACGATCGTTGGGTATTTCGCACCGAGAGCGTGTGTAGCGTTGGGATTGGATTGTTTTACATCTTCTACAAAGAATTTGACAGAATCACAAGTTAACCTTCAAATGTCACCAAACCCAGCAAGTTACCAAGTAAACTTGACTGTTTCTGAAAAAACACCTATCAAATCAGTTGCATTACATGATATTTCAGGTAGAATGTTAATGAATGTTGCTGATGTAAATGCAAGCCATTACACATTGAACAGAGACCAAATCCAGAATGGTATATATATCATCAGGTTACAGTTCGATAAAGGCGTTATAAGCAAGAAAATAGTATTTGATTAAGAAATTTTTGAAACTTATATAGTAATGAATGAAGCCCGCAGATTTTTCTGTGGGCTTTTTTTTCTGTAGCTTAGGAGGCCGCTAATCAAATTGGTGTTCGAAAATTTTTCAACGACTCCACAAATCCTACAAATCAACAAATCTGACAATTCAAACAAAAATCTTATCTTTGCAACTTCATATTTAATTATATATTTATGTCGATTGTTAAAGTTGGTCTTGTGCAGATGACCTGTGTTAAAGACACGAAAGCAAACATGGATAAGGCGATACGAGAGATAAGGAAAGCCGCTCAAGATGGAGCACAAATCGTTTGTTTACAGGAATTATTTACGTCGCTGTACTTCTGTGATGTTGAAGACTACGATAATTTTGATTTGGCGGAGGCCATACCGGGACCAAGTACGGATACTCTTGGTGTTTTGGCGAAGGAGTTGAACGTGGTCATCATTGCGTCTTTATTTGAAAAGCGTGCTCACGGCTTGTATCACAATACCACAGCAGTTTTGGATGCAGACGGTAGCTATCTCGGTAAATACCGCAAAATGCACATACCTGATGACCCTGCGTTTTACGAAAAGTTTTATTTTACGCCGGGAGATTTGGGTTATAAAGTTTTTGATACTAAGTACGGTAAGCTTGGCGTATTGATATGCTGGGATCAGTGGTATCCTGAAGCAAGCCGGATTACTGCGTTAATGGGCGCAGAGATATTATTCTACCCGACGGCGATCGGTTGGGCGACCTATCAGGATGAAGAGACGAACCAAGATCAGTACAATGCATGGCAGATTATCCAACGCTCACACGCAGTAGCCAACGGCGTTCCGGTAGTCAGTGTCAATAGAGTAGGATTTGAGCAGGACGGTGCAATGAAGTTTTGGGGTGGCTCATTCGTAGCAAATGGACAAGGAAAATTGGTCTATTTAGCACCTCACGACGAGGAAGATACAAAGGTCGTTGACATAGATATAAAACAATCCAACGAATTTCGTATTCATTGGCCGTTTTTGAGGGATCGTAGGATAGACAGCTATCAGCCTATTACAAAAAGATATATTGATGAAGATTGATTTTACACCAAGAGAGTTAGGTTTTTATTTTCCTGCGGAGTTTGATCGACAGGTGGCATTATGGCTTTCGTGGCCGCACAAGGAGGCATCTTGGCCGGGAAAGATAGCGTCGATTTATGACCCTTATGCGGCATTTATCCTGCAAGTAGCAGATCATCAACGGGTGTGTATCAACGTCAATGACGGAGCGATGCACCACTTTGCTATTGATAAAATCGTCAATAGTCAATATGCCCGAACAGTGTCGGATTTGGATGCATTAGTGGATAATATTACATTTTACTATCATCCTACCAATGATGCTTGGTGCCGGGATCATGGTCCTGCTTTTCTTGTGCACAGAGAACGACCCGAAAAGGCTATCGTTGACTGGGGCTACAATGCTTGGGGCGGCAAATATCCACCTTATGACTTAGACGATGTTATACCAACATTGATTGGAGAGAAATTAGGTTTACAAGTGTTTCATCCCGATATCGTCATGGAAGGCGGAAGTGTAGAGTTCAATGGTAAAGGTACATTACTTACGACAAAGGCTTGTCTGCTCAATAAAAATCGAAATCCACATCTGTCACAATACCAGATCGAACAATATCTGATAGAGTACTATGGCGTAGAGCATATATTGTGGTTAGAAGACGGCATCGTAGGCGATGATACGGATGGACATATCGACGATATCACACGTTTTGTCAATGAAGATACGGTAGTAACTGTGATCGAGCGGGACAAATCGGATGAAAATTACGACTTGTTACAGCATAATTTAAAGTTGCTTAAAGGTATGAAGCTACAGGACGGAAATCAGTTGAATATTGTCACCTTGCCTATGCCTAAGCCGGTCATCTACGAAGATCAAAGACTGCCAGCATCGTATGCTAATTTTTATATTTCCAACGAAAAGGTCATCGTTCCGACATTCAGAGATGATAAGCATGATGCAGAGGCTTTAGATACGCTTGCCGAATGTTTCCCAGATCGAGCGGTCATTGGTATTGATTCTGTCGATCTAATATGGGGATTAGGAAGTTTTCATTGTTTGAGTCAGCAGGAACCGGGTATTTAGATGTAAATAGTCAGAAGTTGGTTTGAAGTACCATGAATGGATTGACACTTTTTTGACGTATTTTCAAATTTTGATAGGGTTACGTTACTTGTAATAAACAAGTTTTACTATTTGTTGTTTTTTTTAATGGTTTTGTAGCTTTGAAGGAATTTTTTTCTTGAAATAAATGTTATGATGAGATGAGGAAAGATAAGGATTTGCTAAATAAAATAAAAGGTATATTTGTTGTAACAGACGGATCGAAAACACCAGCGCCTTTGCCAGAAGCTAAAAAGGTTGAAGTAAGTAAACCTATACATGTCCCGGTACAGCCCGTCAATAATTGGACAGATGGTGATGAAGGGTACAATGAAAAGCACATACAAATACTGATGGATGCATTAGAGCAAAACAACTTGGAAGGATTTGATTATCTTGAATATAAAAATTCGCTTCTTTCCATATCTAATGTGATTACAGACGAAACGATGCGGTATAAATCTGCTTTTGAAATGGCCAAAACCATGGGATTGGATAAGCGTAAATTGTTAGAAAGTGCAGCATTTTATATGAATGTGCTGACAGGAGAACAGAAAAAATTTATGGAGGCGCTTGAAAATCAAAAATCAAATCAGATACAGGCGCGTGTAAATACCATCGAAAATTTAGAGAAAAGTGTCGCTGATAAGAAAAAAATGATTGAAAACCTGAATAATGAGCTGGAAACCATGAGCAGCCAGATGATCGTATTGAAAAAGGAGATCAATGAAGAAGTTCAGAAAATAGAGTTGACCAATAAACAGTTTTCAGCGTCTTTTAATTATGTCACTGGACAGATACAGGCTGATGTGGAGAAGATAAATAAGAACATATAGAATTTGCAACATCGAAAAGTGTTGAAATCTGTGATTTTTGAGTTTTCCGAAAGGTAAAATGAGGTGTAAATACATTTTTATCGCTTTAATTGACGAAAATTTTATATTGAAGCAGTACATTTGAGTTTTAATTTATATGCAGGAATGGCAAAAAAGATAGCAAAGTCATTTTGGTCAAGGCCGGAAGGAGTAACGGGCATCGTCGTGTTGCTGGCTGCGATAGGAGGATTAGCGTACTTAGGAATTACTTTTTTGACGGCTATCGTTGCCTTTGTGTCAACACAGACAGGGTCGATTATTACACTCTTAGTATTGGGGACGATCATATTTGCTGTTTTAGACAGTAAGACACGGACATTGTTGAGCTATATGTATCAAAGTGCTATGCGCTGGCTTACCAATTTATTTGTAGAGATAGACCCTATGGGCATACTCAAAGCGTATATAGATGATATGAAGCTCAACCTCAAAAAAATGCGCCGTCAGATTGCTTCTCTACGTGGTCAGATGCATCAGTTGAAGGAGCTTATTCTCAATAATCAGAAGGAAATCAGTACCAACCTCAATATGGCAAGCGAAGCCGCTCAATCGGATAAGCAGGCACATTTCATCCTGAAGACTAGGAAAGCCGGAAGGTTACAAAACTCCAATATGAAGTTGGAGGATTTGTACAAAAAGATGGATGTTTTATTCCGCGTATTGAACAAAATGCACGAAAATTCTGAGGTTTTGGTTGAGGATGTGCAAGACCAAGTGCATGTCAAAGAGCAAGAACGAAAGGCTATCATGGCAGGGCATTCGGCGATAAAGTCAGCTATGTCCGTAATCAAAGGAGACCCAGACAAAAAAGCATTGTTTGATGCCTCGTTGGAAATGATAGCCGAAGATGTCAGTAAAAAAGTGGGCGAAATGGAGCGATTTATGGATTTGTCACAAAGTTTTATGCAATCCATAGATTTACAAAATGGCATATTTGAGGATGAAGGTCTCGCTATGCTTGAACAATGGGAAAAAGAAAGTATCTCACTACTGCTTGGAGGAGATAAAGAAAACATTATCAATCACGAAGATATATTAGATCTTCATGCTTCTACACCCGAACCGGAATTGAGGCACGAAGTAAGGGACAATAAGTTCGATGATTTATTTAAGTAAAAAACACAAATTCTGAATATATGGCAACTAAATTAACAAGTTTTTCGAAGCTACTCATCACATTACTCATATTGGCAGGCGTTTTTTTTGGAGGGAAATATCTGCTAAATAATACCAATCTTGGTCAAGAATTAAAGAATCAGGCTGAAGATAACTCAAGTTCATCACAGCCGGTTATTGGCTCTAAAGGGAAAAGAGACCCGAATACTTTACGAGTACAGATCGTGACCTGGGGAGGATTTGCACCAGGATTATATTTCAACGAAGGAGCAGTAGCCAATACGCAGTCTCGGTTTTATAAAGACTATGGCTTCAAGGTTGACTTTAAAATTGAAAATGATGTGGTTAATGCCATGAACGCTTGGATGGCAGGAGAATACGATGCGATTGTATTGACAGCCGATGCGTTTCCATTATATACAGCACCTGACGATATCAATGCTTTCAAGCCATTGGCATTTATGCAGACAGACTGGTCACGAGGTGGCGACGCAGTCATCGTGAAGCGTGGTATCAACACTGCCAACGATCTGAAAGGTAAGAAAGTAGCAGTAGCTGTTCCTTCTCCAGCCCAAACATTACTCAATAATACTCTTGAAGCTGCAGGTATGCATTACAGCGATGTCAACATCATCCCTACCAGTGACAACCTGAAAGCTGCCGAACTATTCCGTACAAAAGACGTGGACGCAGCTGTAGTGTGGAGTCCGGATCACTTTAAGGCAACAGAAGATGTACCGGGATCAAAAATCTTATTGACCACCAAAGACCAATCTCATACATTGGCAGGTATCATGTTTGCCAGTGAAAGTGTGATACATGATAAGAAAGCGATGTTTCATGGATTGTATGAGGGTTGGATGAAAGCAATAGCAGAATTGTATGCCAACGAATCCAACTGGATGAAAGCAGCTAAGTACTTGGCTGAAGCGAATAGTCTTACGGTAGATGACGCTTTGGGTATGATGGATGAAGTGTATTTCACCGGACAAGGCGATAACGTCAATTTATTTGGGTTAAATTCGTCTTATAAAGGGCAGAAAGGTCAGGACTTGTACGAAAAAATGGCTAAAAAATTTGTTGAAATCGGAGATGCTCCCAAGTTAGCACCAGCATGGCGATCTGTGATTTATACCGGCGCTATCATGGCAGCAGCGGATAAGCTTAAAGGTCCACAATATGATGCCGAAAAGCCGAAAGATTTTAAGCCAGTCAATAAAGAGGATATGGTTCGTGAAGAAATATCTTCAAAACCTGTCAGTATTAATTTCGCTACGGCAAAGTTTGACTTAGATGAAAATGCCAAAAATATCATAGATTATCAATTAGCAGATTTGCTCAAAACGTATGCGAATGCCAGAATTAGAATCGAGGGTAACACCGATATAGTAGGAAATCCGGCTTCGAACATGACGCTCTCTCAGAAAAGAGCCAGATCGGTAGCGGACTATATGAAGCAACAGTACAAGCTGCCGGAAAACAGGTTTGTCATCGTAGGCAACGGTTCCAATAAGCCTGTACCGGGTTGTGAAGCTAATCAGGATGAAGCATGTAAGGCAAAGAACAGAAGGACGGAATTTAAGATTATTTCGGATTAGTCCGGAATATCATTAGGTATTTAGTTTCATTTTTGATGTAATCTTTTCAGCGTGATTAGGGGCAAGTTGTGTTTTGTGAAATAAAATTGCTGATTGGCATTTGTCTGTACATAGTTTGATGTTAATATTATGATAGTATTGTGATTTGTAGAGATATAGTTGGACGGGCTGGCATCTTATTGATACTACTTGTATGTATTGCATTCGATATACAAGGACAGACGATCAAAGGTCGCATATTTATGGCAGATACGGGGCTTCCGGTTGCAGCGGCGACAGTATCAGCCTGGCAGGATAGTGTGCTTTTAAGTTCTGTTCAATCCAATGAAAAAGGATTTTATTTGTTGGGTTTAGAACGTTCAGGATCGTATTTGTTTACATTCAGCTACGAAAATCACAGCAATACCATAACGGTAGATTTGCTTCAAAACACGACACTGAATATAGATGTATATCCCGAAATGGAAGTGCACGAGCTGGATAATGTCACGATCTATGAAGATATATATCATGTGGGCGACTTGACGATGACACAAAAACAGTTTAAGACCATGCCTGCATCTTTTCAGGATCCGTCGAGGATTTTGATGCGGTATCCAGGCTTTTCAACATCTCATGACGGAGCGAACAGTATCGTTTACAGAGGTATGCCACCCGAGTCTGTACGCTGGCAATTATTCGGTGCGGATATCGTTAATCCCAACCATTTAGCCAATGCTGGAACCGCTAATGACCTTACTTCCAATAACGCCGGTGGTGTCAATGCGCTGAATGGTGCTGTGTTGGACTATTACCATTTCGAAGCCAGCCCGGCTCGTGTGGCATACGGCAATGTCATGTCCGGTATATCGGATATGAAGATGGCATCGAGTATGCAACCTTACTTAGATTTTAATTTGATTGGCTTGGAAGCAGGAATGGGCGCGAAGGTCGGAGACAAGCATATTTATGCTTCGTACAGACAAAGTTTTACCGGACTGTTAAATCGGATTGGTGTCGATTTTGGCAATGAGAAGATAGGATATCAGGATTTGAGCGCTTATGCTGATTTGATAAATAATGACAAAAGCCATTTAAAACTTTTTATGACATTGGGCGAAAGCCATAATTACTATACGGGTATTGATACAACATCACAGCCGGTTGCATTTAAGGATATTCAACAAATTACGTACAAAAGTCAGCTCGGTATAGTGGGTAGTCAGTTTACGTGGCAACAAAGCAAATTTGTATATCAAAGTACGCTTATTGCTTCGGCACGAAAGGATGGCAGAGAGGAATTTACCCTTGATTATTTTAAGCAAACGACAGGTTTTGACCATTCGGATATACAAAACATTCAAAAAAAGCTGTTGTCATGGCACAATCAATTCAAATGGCAACTGTCTGGAAAGGATGTAACTGCTGGATTGCGAACCAATTATCATGTTGATCATGCTCAGACCAATGCGCTTATCGCCAAACAGGATTTTGTAAGTATTTATCCTTATGCGCAGATAGAAAACAGCCGATTGGAAAAATGGCATTATGTCGCAGGAATGGGCGTGATGTATGACGACGAAACGGGAGAAATAACGGCAGAACCGGCAATATCTTTGGATTGGCGGGCTTCAGAAAAGTTGACTTTTGGTGTGGCGTATAGGCTATCTTCGCTTCAGGACTATACGGACAGGCGATATATTATTGCGCCATATAAGCCGGATAGGATTAAGTCCAGTCACGTCCAATTGAATAGTCAATACGTCTTGCCGACGAGTAGTGTGGGTGTGAATGTGTTTTATAGTCAGCTTTGGGATGTGGCAAAATTTATCTATGAAGGACAGGAGCGTTCCTATACATCTGCGTTTAATGGTGGCAATCTCGGTTATGACCAATTGCTTAGTCCGATTTGGATACCCGATGGTACCGGTAAAGCACGTACTTATGGCATTGAAGGTTCGATGCAAAGCAAATTTTCTTTCAATAAACATAGTTGGATTCTTGATGTCAATAGCTCGGTTTTTAACGCAACATACAGGAATCGGTCGGCTCAACGAATCACAGGAGATTACGACGGAAGATACAACTATGGAACCATATCCAATATATCGGTTTCGTATCAGTTACATACCGTAAAAAACGAACAACAACGCAAGTGGATAATCAGTTTTGCAAGCCATGTGCGAGGTGGACAATACGAACCTTATATAGATACAAGGGCAGATTCAAGAGAAAAATTGTATCTTTTAAACTCAAGATTTTATGACCAAAATCCCAATTACAGTCGAGCTGATTTTCGAGTAGTTTATGATAGGAAAAAGAATACAAAACGATTGAGACAGATATGGTCGATCGATATTCAGAATGTTTTAAATAATAAAGAAGTCTTGTATCGGTACCATGATTTTCTACAAAAGAAAATAGTAAACCAGCAGCAATTAGGCATATTGCCCGTGTTGAGTTATCGTTTGGTTTGGGAATAGGACACGTTAGGGATAGATGTCTATAAAAGTAAATCTTTAGGCTTTGATACACGAGGGAGGATATATGACAAGGAAATTAATCAACAGAGAGTTTGGTTTCTTTCTTACATCGAGGTTGCTGTTTACCTTAGCGATGCAGATGGTTCCGGTCTTATTGGGTTGGCATTTGTACGAACTTACAGGAAGTAAGTTTGTGCTCGGAATGCTTGGTTTGAGTGAAGTGATACCTGCTGTGCTATTGGCACTTCCTGCAGGTGTACGAGTGGATTCAAGCGCCAAGCGAACGATGATTATTCGGATGTTATCCCTGTATCTTCTTGTGATTATAGGATTTAGTGTGTTGTCATTGTATAGTAATCTACTGGATCATAAACTGTTACTGACCACTTTATTTTTGCTTTTAGTCGCCTGTACCGGAGCGATTAGAGCCTTTTTAGTCCCTGCTTATGTTGCTATCCTGGCGCAAATCGTGAAACGAGAAGAGCTCGTAAAGGCAGCTTCTATGAATAGTATGACATTCCTATTAGGAGCAATAGTAGGGCCTACTTTAGCTGGTTTTGTAGTTGGATATCTCGAGGTTTGGCAGGTGTTTGGTATTGCTTTTGTTTTGGTTTTGATAGCGATTGTATCGTTTTTACAGATAGCACCCAAGCCGATTACTTTTGTAAAAGGCGATAACCGGACATGGGATAGCGTCAAAGAAGGCCTTGTATTTGTGTGGAATAAAAAGGATTTGCTCGGTGCAATGTCTTTGGATATGTTTGCCGTTTTGTTTGGAGGTGCTGTGGCTATGTTACCGGTGTTTGCTAAGGATATTCTCCAAGCCGGGCCGCAAGCATTTGGTGTTCTCATGTCAGCCACATATCTGGGAAACTTCGTTTCGATATTATTTCTGACCGTATTTCCGCTCCGTAAAGATCATGGAAAAAAACTTATTTATTCTGTTGGTGGTTTTGGTATTTGTATCATCGTTTTTGCTTTGTCAAAATCTGTGGTGCTGAGTTTTGCTGCGCTCTTTGTCAGTGGCTTATTTGACGGAGTAAGTGTGATCATTCGAAGTACAATATTTCAACTTTTAGTGCCGGATGATTTACGTGGTCGTGTATCTTCAGTAAATTCTGTATTCATCAATTCGAGCAATGAACTTGGACAATTTGAAAGTGGTGTTGCTGCTACGGTTATGGGTACGGTACCGTCAGTTGTTTTTGGCGGACTAATGACGATATTTATATCCGTGTTCGTTTGGATTAAAAATCCTTCTTTGAGAAAATGTGAATATTAGGTTCGATTTGTTGATTTGCGGAGATGGCAGATTTGCAGAGTTGATTTTATTGTTGAATCATTGAAACAGATTACATAATTGTAAAAAGATACCTTACTTCCACACTTGATAAGCTTAGCGTCTTCGCTAAGATTAATATTAGTGTTTGTCGTCCCGACAACACGCACTAATCAATGTCTTATAAAAATTGTTGATTTACGGAGTTGGTTTACCCTGTTGGATGTTTACTATCTCACAGGGTGAATTGAAGTAACAAGTTGGACGTAACAGATTGTAATTGTTTGAAAAAAAAATGGTCGGGATTTCCGACCATTTTTTTTAATTCAACTCAATCTCTAAAAATGTTTAAATGTAGTTGTTTTCGGAGCTTTACAGCTCATGAATATAAATATAACCAAAACTTCCAAAATTTGTAATTTGAGTCTTATCTCAAATTTGATAGTACAAAGATAGGACGGAAATTAAGTCACACATAACACATTTTTTAGTAATAATAATATAAAAATATTCGTAATGTATAATATGTTGATATAGCGTATTGTTTTTGCTATTAGAAATAAGAATGAAAGCTAAAATGTAAAATTGGTACTAAAAATTTATGATTTATAGTATCCTCTGAATTTGCGGAGGCGCATCTGTAATACACCTTTGATGGCCTCAGAAACGATATTGGCGTGCATTTTTGAACTACCTTTTTCCCTATCGACAAAGGTGATCGGCACTTCTTTAATGTTGAAGCCCATATTCCAAGCGTAGTATTTCATTTCAATTTGAAAGGTGTAGCCTTTAAATTTTATTTTATCCAAATCAAAAGCATGAAGCACTTTTCGGTGATAACATATAAATCCCGCAGTCGGGTCTTTGACAGGCATACCAGTAATCATACGTACATAAAGTGAAGCAAAGTAGGAAAGTAGCACACGGTCTTTAGACCAGTTTTTGATATTGCCGCCTTGTACATATCTGCTACCTATGGCTACATCTGCTCCTGATTTACAAGCGTTGAGTAGTAGGTTTAAGTCTTTAGGATTGTGGCTAAAGTCAGCATCCATTTCGAATATGTAGTCAAAACTATGTTCCAAACCGTACTGAAATCCAGCGATATAAGCCGTGCCTAAACCCAATTTTCCCGACCTTTCGATCAGATGAATGCGGGTATCACTTTCCTGGAGTGTTTTGACAACATTGCCGGTGCCGTCAGGAGAATTATCGTCTATAATCAATACAGAAAAATGACCGCCCTGTGCCAAAACAGCTTCGGTTATAGCGTGGATGTTCTCAATCTCGTTATATGTCGGTATGATGACTAAGCAGGATTCCAAGTGTATTGTTTTTATTGTATTTCGAGATTGTTATCATAATAATTCATTGCAACTTATTCACTTTTGAATGCAAATATTATATTATTTTATAAATATTATAGGATTTTTATGAAACTTTCTTTATCAAACAGATAAATATGATGCGGTATTGAAGTAGTTATGTAACGCTTTACGCTTGCTATTTATTATATATTGACTTCATTTTTCTATGTCAATCTCGTATTTGTCTAAAAGTCCTGAAACGCCCGATATAGAAAATTTTGCTTTTTTAATTCTGTTGTTTTCTGGGTCAATGGAATAATTGTAAGAAGTCCGCAAGTCGGCTTTTTCAAGTGTCGTGTGGTCAAAAATGGCTTGTGTCAAATTGCAGTTGTCAAACACTGAACTTGACAAGTCGGTTTCTGCAAAATCTGTTTCTTGTAATTGGGAATTTTTGAAAATTGTCTTTTTGATTTTTGTTTTGTAAAACGAAGAATGATTGAGTTGGCAACCGTCAAACAAAAACGAAAGTCCAAACTCGTTGCAAGTGTCAAACCGAAGACCCAACATTTTACAGTCTTTGAATTTCACGTCCCGAAACGCTGTATTGTTGAGTTTTGTCAAACTGAAATTACAGCCGTTGAATGTGCAGTTAATAAACTTAAATTCTGAGAGGTCGCTGTCGGCAAAGTTGCAACTATTGAAAATACAATTTTCGTATTCACCTTTTTTCGGGAAATCGTTTGTGTCAAAGGTTGTGTCTTGTGTAAAATTCTCCTGCATTTGTCTATTCTGTCATTTTGGGCGGTGTCCTGTTACACTTGTCACTAACAATGCCTTAAAAGATAAGTAAGTAAATCCGTTGTTGTAACGATACCAACGAGCTTTTCGTTATCCATGACTGGCAATGCGTTGTATGAGCAATGACTGATAAGTTCTGCTGCGTATTTGACCGGATCGAGATGTTCGACGGTTCGGACATTTTTGGTCATCAGTTGCTCTATCCGTAAGTTTTCGATGATTTTCTCATTGATTTCGTTAGGGTTATTGCGCTTAGATCTGAATTTATCAACGTCATTTTTACTGATGATACCTGAAAGTTCGCCACTATCATTGATCACTATAAGGTGACGTATATCTTTAGCAGACATCAAAGCAATAGCATCTCTTATATTTTGGGACATGTTAACGCTGTGTACATTAGCGCTCATGATTGAACTGATCGGTTCTGTTCCTAATTTCATAAATTTATTTTTTGGCTTTCAAGTATGTGTTATATTGGTTTAATGTGGCATATTGCGTAGTTTTTCAATATCAATGAGTTCAATTATTTTCTCATCAATATTTATGATGCCTTCGCTTTTGAACTCTGATAATGTTCTTATCGTCGTTTCTTTGGCAGTTCCAGCAAGATTGGCAATATCATCTCGGAGTACTTTCATGGTTGTCGTATTTTTAGAATCACTAAACTTCAACAAAGCATTGGCTACACGCTTTCTTACCGAACTGTAGGCAAGTTCAAGCAGTTGCTTTTCTGCCTCATCAGACTGGTTAGCCAAGATTTTGATAAATTTAGCAGCAAATTCCTTGTTATTGTACAAGAGTAAGGTAAAGTCTTCTATGGATATCAACCTTAGTTCGCAGTTATCGATGGCCGAAACAGTAGCTTGATATTTTTCGTTTTTTAAAAGTGGGATATAACCGAAAAATTCGCCTTGACTATATATATTCGTCGTATATTCTTTGCCGATATCATTGATTTGGTACGATTTGACGCTGCCACTTTCTACATAATACAACCATTTAGGATATTGTCCAGCCTCAAATATGGTATCTTTTCTATTATATGATCTTATTTCTCTATCTTCAATGAGCTTTTCAAATTCTTTCTGCCCTTTAGCTTCGTCAAAAAAACGTTGTAAGCCCTGGCTGGTATCACTAAAAGCGGTTTTAATTCGATCATTTTTATTAAGACGCATTTCAATGGTATTGAGTAAATCAACGTCATCAAAAGGCTTTATGATATAGTCATCGGCACCCAATCCCATGCCTTTTCTGAAATCATCCTTTTCAGCTTTTGCTGTAAGAAATATAAAAGGCGTATTCATGGTCGTGGGATTATTAGAGAGTATCCTGAGTACACCAAAGCCGTCCATCTCGGGCATCATAATATCGCAAAGTATCAGGTCGGGATTATTGGCAAGCGCTTTTGAGATACCATCTTTACCATTTTCTGCGGTAAACACGTTATAGCCACTTAATTGAAGCAATTCTTCGATATTTTCTCTTACGTCTATATTGTCTTCGATTACTAATATTTTCTTATTCATATATATTATTAATTTAATATGTAATATCTTTATTTTTAGTTGGTAATTCGACTATAAATTCGGTTCCAACGTAATGTTCGCTGTTGAATGATATCTTTCCTTGAAGCATTTCTACATATTTCTTTACGATATTCAACCCTAAACCTGTACCCTCGATATTGATCGCATTGCTTGCCCTAAAAAATCGTTCAAATAGGTGTTTTTGATCTTCGATTGGGATGCCCATACCATTGTCTTTGACACAAATAGTAAAAGTATTATCTTGGACATCAAGATTACATCGGATTTCGCCATTGAGTTCCGTATATTTTATGGCATTGGAAATGAGATTTATTAAGATATTTTTTATAATTTTCCTATCTGAAGTTATCAAACATTTCTCGGTATTTATAGTACTTATTAGCTTTTGATTCATTTTTAGAATTGTGAACATCTCATCTAAAACTTCGTTCCAAACTTCGACAATTTCAAATGATTCCAGGCGAGCTTCTACTTTACCTTCTTCCAATTTGTTCATGGATAGGAAGTCGTTCAATATTCCGGTAAGATGTGTGACGGAAGATTTTATTTTGTCAATATGTTTGTTCCTATTGGATTGCTGTTCAGTTTCAGTATATCTGGAGATGAGCGAAACCGAAGATAATATAGTTGACAATGGTGTTCGAAATTCATGTGATGCCATTGATACGAACCGTGATTTTAACTCTCCAAGCTCACGTTCTTTTGCGAGTCCACGTTCGAGGTCGGCTTCCCTTTCTTTGAGTTGTGTTTGTATTTTTATTTTATTGGAGATTTCGTCTTCGAGTTGCTTATTGAGCGATAGTAGCTGATTGACCACATTTTCAAGTTCGTAAGTACGTTCTATGACTTTTTTTTCTAATTCTTCATTGAGCTTTTTGAGGCTTGTTTCGGCTTGTTTGATTTCGGATAGATCATGGACAAAACCTGTAAATATCGTTCTTTCAGCAAGTTTTACTTCGCTTACAGCAAGCCAAAAGGGAAATTCACCTCCACATTTTTTACGACCTATTACCTCTCGACCGATTCCTATGATTTTTGCTTTGCCAGTTTGATGATAATTGTTGATATAGCCATCATGCTTGACTGCAAAATGTTGTGGCATAAGCATATTGACATTATTGCCGATCATCTCTTCTTTGGCATAGCCAAATAGGGTTTGAGCAGCTCTATTGACTTCTTCTATGATGCCGGCTGTATTGATGATGATAATGCCGTCCACTGCGGAATCAAATACGGTCTGCAACCTAATATTGGTATCACTCTGTTTTTTCAACATTAAAAATCGATTAATAATTGTGTAACTAAAACAAAATCAAAGGTATGTGTTTATCTTCACATTCTTTACATATCAAAATCATTATAAATGATGATTTTAATCATACTCTCAAATTTAAAAAAGTCTCAACTTTGACACAAATTTAATACATATTTTATGAATCTTCTTAATCCTATCTCAACTATTATGACTCCGAACCCAATTTGTGTCGGAGAAAATGAATCTTTAGTGGCTATTGACAAGCTGTTTAAAGAGCATAGAATACATCATCTCCCAGTAATCGCAGAAGGTAAATTGGTGGGTATCGTTAGTAAATCTGATTTTCTATTTTTTAGAAGAGGTTTTTTAAATGATAATAAAGAAAAACTTGAAGATGAAGTGCGATTGAACAATTATGTAGCAAAGGACATCATGACATCCAAATTGGCCAAAATGGAGCCTGAGGAAAAGATAAATGTTGCCCTTGAGGTATTTAGAGAGAATCTTTTTCATGCTATCCCGGTTGTGAAAGATGACAGAATCGTTGGTATTGTCACTACTTTTGATATTATCCTTCAATTAGCCAATGCTGGAAATGCAACTTCTCAATACGAGTAGTTTTTTGTAGATAATCACGTTTTTGTAGGGATTTTTTTATTACTTTCAATAAGCATCAGATGAATAAGTTGAAAATCAAAATTTACGGTACTGAATCGCCAAGTTACCAGTTGGTTAAGACCAAATTATTGTCTTTTTTAGATAATGCAGCTATCAACTATGAATTAATGGAAGTGACCAAAATCTCGGAGATAATGGAAGACAATATCGTCTCAGTTCCAGCCGTTAAGGTCAATGATGATTTATTGTTCGAAATAAAGCCGAATGGCAACTATAATGCTTCAATTCGTGAGACAATACAAGGTATTTTAAGGCTCCAAAATTATGGAAATATGACAAAGATAATCGTTCCAACAGATTTTTCAGATACATCGTTGAATGCATATAATTTCGCACATCAGTTAGCTAAAAAGTTGCCTGGAGTGATAAAGCTTGCGCACATTTATTATCCGACTTCCGCAGATGTGAATCAATATTTAGATATAAATGACGAAGTCCAAACCTTGCATAGAGAAAAGTTGGATGAATATGTAAGGTCTTTTAATCAGGATTGGATAGGCAATTTTGTTGAAGAACCTATGGTCGAGGGCGTTTTTAAGGTAGGTTTTCCCGTCATGGAGCTTCAAGCATTTTCTAAAGAGCAAGATACTATTTTGGTCATGGGTACTACAGGAGAGAGTGGTGCTTTTAAAAAATTATTTGGTTCTATCTCTTTGGATATGATAGAGAAAAGTCATTGTCCACTCTTCTTGATACCACCAGATGCAGGTACAGCTAAGATCAATAAAATAACATTCTTATCTGAAGACGTTAATCAAGATGCTTCACACTTAAAAAAGGTATTGGAACTGTGCCACAATGAAGATATTCAGCTGCACATTGTCCAATTCAAAAAAGGGAATAAAGCAAACGACGAAAGTAGTGTAAGAGCCATTGCAGATACTTATATGGAAGGTACAAATTATGCAGTGGAGATCATTACAGATGTGGAATTATTTGAAGGTGTAAGAGATATCGTGACGAGAGATGTCAATGAATTGGTAGTACTTTCTACAAAACATAGAAATATTTTTCAAAATCTTTTCCATAAGAGTGTAACGGAATTTGCGGCTATAAACAGTATATCGCCTTTACTTATCCTTTCTGATAAGGTTTAGTGCTCTGTCAACTTTTGCTGAATACTTTTGTTAATACTTTTTTTTTTGTAACATTTATTCATGAAAGAAAAGGTAGTAATTCATTCCGAAACAGAATTTTTATCTGGGGCGAATAGCAGAGGTCGAGAGTTCTTTTTTCTCCTACGTGTTTTTTGGGAGTTCCTAAACGGATTCAGAAAGCTACACTTTATTGGGCCATGTATTACCGTATTTGGTTCGGCACGATTTACAGAAGACAATATTCATTATCAAAGAGCAAGAGACATCGGGAGAAAGTTCTCTGAGATGGGATTTGCTGTGATGACAGGCGGCGGACCAGGAATCATGGAAGCGGCCAATCGAGGTGCATCAGAAGCAGGTGGGAAATCCATTGGTTGTAATATTGTATTGCCACATGAACAAGCTTCCAATCCTTATTTAACTAAGGAAGTAACGTTTAAATATTTTTTCGTCCGTAAAGTATTGTTGATAAAATATTCTTATGCTTTTGTCGTGTTGCCTGGCGGATATGGTACTATGGACGAATTGTTTGAGACACTTACGCTCATTCAAACAGGAATTTTGCATAATTTTCCGATCGTTCTTGTTGGAAAGGATTTTTTCAAAGACATCAAAGTTATGGTCGATACAATGGTGCAGGAAAAAACCATTTCTCCTGAAGATGTTAATTTGATTTACTATACCGATGACATTCAAGATGCCGCAGACCATATCCGTACATTTATCGGAGCAAACTACAAAGTAAAACGTAAAGCTTTGTGGTGGTTGGGAGAAAACTAATTTTTGGTTTACCCTATTACATTTTTTCCCACACTGAAAAAAGGTGTTAAGTTATATGTTTATGATATGCTTAGCTTCCAAGTTAAGCTTGATATTAGTGTTTGTCGTCTCCGACAACACGAACAAATCAATGCCATAAATACACGATAGGATTCTTAAAAATCGTCAATCTGGCAACCAATATCAGCCTACCCAAAAACTCATTTAGTATTTTTAATCAATAAGAACATCGGATAACTCGCTGCGATAAACACCAAAGCATAAATACTGCTTTTTAAATCTCCATAGACTGCACCTATCAAAAATAAGCATGAAACGAAAATAAGAAAATAAGGTAGTATAGGAAACCAAGGTGCTTTGAAAGGCCTTGGAAGATCTGGTTCCTTGTACCGCATCCTTATCAAGGCAGCAAATCCCGCTATATAACTCATCACAAAGAAGAACGTAGCAATATCCGATAAGATTCCACACGTATCTTCTCCACTCAAAACGAGCAATGCAGCAAAACCAGCGGTCATCAAAGTAGCAAGATAAGGCGCACCTTTGCTATTGACCAAAGTACTTTGCCTGAAAAACAACCTATCTCTGCCCATGCTGTAGATGATTCTTGGTGCAAATAATATCTGCGCATTAGTAATACCAAGTATGGATATCATCAGAAAAATCGTGATCATTTTACCATATCCGCTGCCAAAAATATAAGAAATCGTATCCGCTGCTGCCAATTTGGATTGTGAGAGTATGTCCATAGGTAAGGCATACAAAATAGCTCCGTTGATGAGCAGGTACATGGTTATAATCAAAATTGTACCTGTAATCATGGATTTGGGTAGTGTTTGGGAAGGATTGGTGTTTTCTTCAGTAAAATAGGACGCAGTATGCCAACCGTCATAGGTATAGAAAATAGCTTGTAGCGCACCGATAATACCAAGAAGTGTAACCGGACCAGCAGTTGATTCTACTGTATGTTGTATTTCAGTAGCTGTTGGTGTCTTTCCAAAGATAAAGCAGATGATGACAAATATCAACAAAGAAACTCCATTTGTAACCGTTATGAGTTCGTGAGATCGACCGGATGTTTTCGTCCCGAGCAAATGAAAGGAAGCCAATAAAAGCAACAGACCAATCGTAATCCATTGAATAGCAGACGCAGCTTCTGGAATAAGCAACACGATATATTCGCTAAATGTATAAGCTCCAAATCCCAATGCTGCCACAGTACCCAACCAACTGGTAATGCCCGTAACAAAACCAATATAATTGCCAAAAGCTCGTCGCGCATACACATACCATGCGCCCGCCTGAGGCATAGATATCGCCAGTTCTATGACACAAAGCACACCCAACAATGCATAAATGCCCACAGCCAGCCACAACAAAAGGATAACAATAGGATTGCCTATCATATCGGCGATCACTCCCGGCTTGCGTAGGATACCGGTGCCGATTGTTCCACCTACGGTTATAGCGATACCAAAACCCAGTCCAAGAAGTTTAAGTAATTGGTTGTTTTGCTGACTCATATTGTATATTTTGGGTAAAAATAAACTGTTTGAGTAATAGGGAGTATGTATCGGTTTGTTTTTTTATGGTATTCTGGTATAAATGGACGCTATAAGCCACAAAAAAGTCCAACAGCATTGCTACTGTTGGATTTTGTATTAGCTTTTAAAAGGTTATTTCAGTTGCTATGCTGTCGGATTTTTGCAGGTTCGATTACTTTTGTCAGTCGTTGTCGATGTCATCAAAATAGTTTGAAGAAGTATCTCTCCACTTGTCTATTTTAGGTATAACCTATTTGTTTTCTATCAATTTTATCTCCTCGTCCGTCAAGCCATAAAGTTCGTAAACAATGCTATTGATTTTGTCCTCAGCATAGTCGATTCTTTGTTTGATTTGTTCTATGCGGTTGGGCATTTAGGTCAATGCATCAATTAATTGTTCATCATTTCCTCTCTTTACAACTATGGCATATTTTAAAGCTTGTATTCTGTCGTAAACGTAATCAGACTTAGTGAGTTTGTAATCCTTTTCGTATCTTTCAATTAATTCTTCAAGTTCTTCATAAGTCCACAAAACTAATATTTGAAGAGCACTATAACGCTCATTCATAAATGCCTCCATTATTTTTTCTTTACTTACCATGTTCTGAAATTATTTTTATTTCGTCTGTTGTCAAGTCGTATAGCTCGTAAACTAATTCGTTAACTTTACTATCTATGTATTCAATTCTGTTTTCAATCAACTCTATTTGATTAGGCAAAGTTATATTTTGCTTATCTGCATTAAGTTGTAATAGCGTTTCAACGTATTTGATGATTTCTTTTTGTTGTTGAACTTCTGTTTTGTTTTTAGGGTCAATAACTTTTATTGGAAATGTATTTATATATTCGGGAGTTAAGCGATATGCGTTTCCACTCAATGCTGTACTTGTGTTAGAAATAAAGAACCAAAATACTTTTGAAGAAAGTAAGGCAGTAATATAGTTTATATGCAAAAAACTAGATTCCTCATTAAGCACTAAACTGTGAATTGCAGGTCCGTGAAAATAAGTACCCTTTACATCAATGCCTAATCGGCTTTCTACAAGCATATCAGGTATGAGAATTTTAATTTGATTGTACTCAACTAAACTTCTACCTGCCGAATATTTATAGAAATCGAAATTTGTCATTTCCAATTTCCTTTGTTTAAGGACTTGTTGTGTTCTTTGAAAATAATCAAATGTCAAAGGGTATTCTGACTTCAATATTTTGTAGTCAATCAAAGTTGCTTTTTCTTTTATCTTGTAGGGAAACAATAAAACTATATCGGTTTGATTTACGGCAAACTTCCTAACGTCTGAGCCATAAATAAATGGTTTTAAAAGTTCATTTTCCAATTCAATATTTTCATCTAAAACAGATGAATAAAGTGTTGAATGTTTTGAAGATTTTGAAATTCTTTTTAGAAGATAAACATTGTCATTTCCCGTAGAAGAACCTTTAAATATCTTTCTGCTTATATCTTTTAGGCCTGTTTTTTGTTTGTGTAATTTTTCAAAAACCTTTTCTTTTTCAGAGCTTTTAAAACTCCATTTATCATTAAGTTTTGGTGTTGGAATATCTTCAAGGTTTGGCGAATTTAATGCGTTTTGAATGTCGATTCCAAGTTCTAATTTTTGGTAGGAAAACTTTTTGTTTTCTGATGTTGATAAAAACAACAAGCAAGTGTAGGTTGTTGCACCGTCAAAAATTTGATTTGTTGTAAAATCGTTTATTTGAAAGAGATTTTTTCCCTCCGATATGATATTTCTAATTCCTTGTCCGTATTCGGCTTGAAAAAATTTGTGTGGTAAAATCATTCCAAGCAAACCTCGTTTGTTTAATAATGATAAACTTTTCTCTATGAATAGCACGTACAAATCATAATTTCCGTAAACAGCACTTTTGTATTTCTTTTTGAAAAAATCGGTTTGCGATTTTTCCAATGTCTGCATTCTCACATAAGGCGGATTTCCTATAATACAATCAAAACCGCCCTGTTCTCCATACTGCAACTGCGCTTCAGAAACATGACTTATTTTTTCTTCCAACTCTGTGACATATTCCATTGCTTTTTGTGCATGATGTTTGGCTTTTTGCGCCAAACTGCTTAATTTTTCTTTTTCATTTACCTCGTTTGCTTTATTAAACACTTCCGGAAACGCTTTCTGCCACGAAAAAGGTTTTACTTTTCTTTCTTCACCAAAATCGATTTCGTTGTCGTAATAATCCAGGTCAATCAAAGAATTTCCGCTTTTGATGTTATTGTCAAGCGTTGGCAATATACGGTCGTGAAAGAGTTTGGTTTGTGCTTCAATTGTTTCTTTAGTTTCGCCTTCCATACATTTCAATAGCAAACTCAATTTGGTTACTTCAACTGCGTTACTGTCCAAATCGACACCGTATATATTGTTCAGTAAAATGCGTTTTTTCTCGGCTGTGGTTAATTCGCCTGATGGTGTTAAAACGTCATTTTTATTGCCTTTAATTATCAATTTCCCATTATCAATCATCAATTTTATGTAATAATCTTTGTGCCAATCCAATAAAAATTGATATGTCCCAATAAGAAACGAACCGCTACCACAGGCCGGGTCACAGATTTTTAGTTCACTTATTTCTTTTGGCGTTTTGCCGGCTGTCAACTTACCAACTGTGTTTTTTACGATGTAATCCACGATGTATTGCGGTGTATAATAAACGCCACCCGCTTTTCTTACTTCGGATTTCTCTTCAATGATGGCTTTTCCACTTTTTGAAAGTGTAATTTGTTTCCCAAGAAATTGCTCGTAAGCACTTCCTAAAATTTCCACAGATAAAACCGAAAATTCATACGGACAAATTGGGTAATACAATTCAGAAATGATGCTTTTGATGACTTTGTTATCTATGGATATTTCTCCACTTATTTTGTCTTTCTGAAAATCAAAAAGTCCGGAATTGTATTTTTGGTCGGCCTGATGAAAACTGAACATAAGATTTTGGTAAAAGTTGCCTGTTTTGATGTCGGTTTGCAAATTCCCATAAGGTTCAACGCTTCTATCTTCGGCTATACGCAGAAAAATTAATCGGTCAATCGTATGTTGAACGATAAAATTCAGTTCATCTTCGTTCAGGTTTTTATTGCGAAGTGCTATGTTTACAGCAAGTTCTACACGCCATTTGTCAAGTGATTGCAAAAACTCGTTATCAACGGTCGAAGTTCCTTTTTTGTTTTTGTCATTTTTAATAAATTTATCGAAACTACCTTTGAGTACGCTCTCTTTTGCAAATGTATCCCAAATAAAATCAAACTCTGAAACGTAATTTTCGTAAGTAAAATATTTTATTCGTCCGTTGCTGGCTTTGTCGGTTGGTTTGGGTTTGCCGGAGCAGTCGTATATAGCAAATTCTTCAAAATCAGATACGATAGAGATTGGCATTTTCGCACTCCAACCGTAACGTCTTACCTGATATGCAGGAGCAATGTCGTCTTTTATGGCGACACTTGGCTTCTTTGCTTCCAAAAAGAAAAGTCGCTTTCCACCACTAAGCCGGAAAGAATAATCAGGTGCCTTTGTCGCACCACCGACCTTTATACGGTCTTCATGGATGACTTCCCGATAGCTTTCAGCATAACCTTTTTCGTTGTCAATATCCCAACCTAACGCTTTCCAAAACGGGTCTATGAAATCACGACGGGTTTGAGTTTCGTTGTATTCCGTTTTTTTATAAAATTCCTTTTGCTCATCAAAACGCTCAACTAAGGATTTGATTTTTTTGAGTGCTGCCTGTTTATCCATTTGCTTTCGGATTTATGGTAGGAAAATAGTATATCTACCAACGCAAAGATAAGAGAAATACAATCTATATTCCAAAATAATGATGTATAATTGAATGGGAAATGGTTCGTTGTGAAATATTAGTACTTTGATGAGAACTCTAAAATTTACAACTATACAACTCAACTTAACAAATCCAACAACTCCAACAAATCAACAATTAAAACAACTCCACAAATCAACAGATAAATCACAGCCACTTCTCCATCTGATTGAGTACGGCGGATATATCTTTTGGCAATGGACACTCAATATCTATTAATTTTTCACTGATTTTGTGCTTGAATATAAGCCTGTGTGCATGTAGTGGTTGTCTGGAAAGCAATGGCTGCTCTTCGTTATATTTTCCAAGATTAAACTTTTTTTGCTTGATCTCTGATAGATAAAACGCATCTCGGTTGCCATATAGCGTATCGACGATCAATGGATGTCCTAAGTATTGAAGATGTACTCTTACTTGGTGCATCCTTCCTGTCCATATCCTAGCGTGAAGCAGGGAATATCGACTGTAGGATTTGATAATTTTGTAATCTGTTACCGATGCTTTTCCTCTTTTGTGTACGAGCATCTTACCTCTGGTTACGGTTGACTCTGTTATAGGAACATCAATGCGACCTGACTCGGGATTGGGGATGCCGTCAACTATGGCTGTGTAATGTTTTTCTATTTCTCTTGATTCAAAAATGGTTGACATCCACTTATGGCTTTCGGCATTCTTGGCAAATAAGTTAATACCACTGGTATATTTATCGATCCTGTGTACTGGTATGATCTCTGGGTATTTGGATTTCAATAAAGCCACGAGATTTGGAATTTCGGGATTAAATCTGTCCTGTATGGTAAGTACGCCAGCAGGTTTATTGACGGCTATTAAGTATTCGTCTTCAAAAAGGATTTCGGGCTTTAAGTATTTCAATGGTCAGAATTTTAGTTGACTGAATTTTTTCTTTCCTTCGATATAGTATTTATACACGATTGATCCGTAATACTTTCCACTAAAATTTGGGTTATTTATCTTGACGTTTCTTATCCATTGATATTCTTTGTTTCGTCGCTCCATGACAAGAGGAAGATGAATATAAAACGATAAATGTGCCCGAATAATGGCAAGTGTGGATTTAGGTTTACCTTCAAATAGAAACTTAATCCCTGCTATTCCATCTAATATCAACCGAATCGGGATAAGCCAAAGCAATGATGTAAGGTACATATTTTTAGTCAGCAAATAAAGATTATTTCTGAAGTTGAGAAAATCTTTTCTTGGATTTTGATAGTCTAATGTTCCACCACCTTCATGATAAACTACGCTTTGTGGAAGACAAAGTATGTTATATCCTGCCATTTTCATTCTCCAGCAAAGGTCGATTTCTTCTTGATGAGCAAAGAATCCGCCGTCAAAACCACCAATTTCTTTAAATAATTTGTTTCGGACGACCATAGCAGCACCACTTGCCCAAAATACTTCTATCTCCTCCTTGTATTGTCCATGATCTTTTTCAATGGTGTTAAATATCCTGCCACGACAAAATGGATATCCCAATGCATCGATAAATCCTCCTGCGGCACCTGCATATTCAAAGCTTGATTTGTCTTCCATAGACTTGATGACGGGTTGAGCTGCTCCGATAGTAATATCGGCTTTCATAGCATCTATGATCGGATCGAGCCAATTTTCAGTTACCTGTACATCGGAGTTGATGATGACCACAAATTCTGTATGGATATCTTTCAGTCCTTTGTTGTATCCTGTTGCAAATCCATAGTTTTTGGTTAACTCTACTATTTTTATTTCAGGATACCATTCGGTAACTAAATCAATAGAAAGGTCATCAGAATGATTGTCAATAACGACTATATCAACATTGTATTTGGATGAGCTGTATCCCATGATTGGAAGATAGGATTCCAAGAGCTCAGCACCGTTGTAATTGAGTATCGCGATTGTAACATCAGCTTTATCAGGTGTGTTTTTTGAATATGAAGCCAAAAGCAATCTGGCATTTTCTTCGTCCTGACCTATTTGTAATTTCATCGCTTCGATATCTTCAAATTTGGTGTCATCTCGAAGAAAATGAATCGTACTTATCTTAATATTGCGGTCATAAATATTCTGATCGAAATCGAATACGTTGATCTCTATATTGTCAAATGTCTGATCCGAAACAGTAGGTCTTTTACCAATATACATCATACCTCCAAAAAGGACTTCGTCGATTTCTACTTGTACGGCATATACACCCACTTTTGGAAGCAGTTTATCCTTGCTTTCTAACTGTAAATTGGCAGTAGGGTAGCCGATTTTACTTCCTAATTTATCTCCATGAACCACTCTGCCTGACAGTATGTATGGGTAGCCGAGCCAAGCCGCAGCTTCTTCCATTTCGCCGGCATGTACGGCCTTGCGGATGCGGGTGCTACTTATTGCGATATCTTCTATATCTTGTCTTGGTATTTCGATGACTTTAAATCCAGAATTGCTCTCGTATTCTTTGAGCAGTGTTATATCACCTTTCCTATTTAAGCCAAATCTATGGTCATAACCAATGACGATATAAGCAGGATTGAAATTGCCTATGATAAATTTTTCAATATACTCTCTCGGCAACTGTCTTGAAAACTCAAACGAAAATGGAACCACAACGACATGTTGGATTCCCAATTTTTTGAGCAAATCTAATTTTTCATCCAAAGTAGTCAAAACGCTTATCTCATTGGATGAAGGATCTATCACACTACGCGGATGCGGATAAAAGGTAACGACCACACTTTCCCCATTGATCTCATCTGCAAGATCTTTTACTCTGTGCAGTATCTTTTGGTGTCCTGAATGGATGCCATCAAAAGAACCTATCGTGATTACAGCTTTTTTAAATGAGGGTAGCTGTTGGATATCTCTGTATATATTCATGGGTTGGAAACGCAACTTTCTGTCATTGGCACAAAATTAATTTATTTTATTAAAATCATCGTGAAAAGTAAACAATTAACAAGTTTTTAAACTTTATATATAGTAATGCAACATATAAATTTTGAACAATAATCTTGATTGATGATAGATAATAACATGGTTGTCGCAGCTTTGCGAAATGTGAAAGATCCAAAAACAGGTAGGGATATTATTAGTGCCCGAATGGTAGAAGATTTAAGTATCAATGGGAATGACATTTCTTTTTCTATAGTATTGAATTCTAATGATCAGGACATCAAATCTTCCTTGAATTTTGCTTGTATAGAACAGATATCTGCTGTTTATCCGGATGCAAATGTGGACATCCATTTAAAAATAAATAGTACAACGCTTCCTGAAGATGAAGGTGTTTTGCCACAGGTCAAAAATATCATTGCCGTAGGATCTGGCAAGGGTGGAGTAGGAAAATCAACCGTTTCAGTCAATCTCGCTATAGCACTTGCCAATGAAGGTTATAAAGTGGGATTGATCGATGCCGATTTGTACGGTCCTTCTATACCTACGATGTTGGGCTTAGTCGGTCAACGGCCCAAAGTTGAGTTGTTGTACGGTAAGCATAAGTTGATTCCGTTAAAGGCGCATGGTATTCATGTCATGTCCATTGGATTCATTATAGAGCCGGAGCAGGCAGTAGTATTGCGAGGTCCTCGACTTGCAGGTTTGATCAAGCAGTTTATACAAGATTGTATGTGGCCAGATTTGGATTTTTTAGTCATCGACTTACCACCTGGTACAGGCGATATACAATTGACTTTGGTACAGACTGTTCCTGTGACTGGCGCTATTATGGTTACTACACCACAAGAAGTTGCCGTAATCGATGCCGTCAAAGCAATGAATATGTTCTTATTGCCCAATGTCAATGTGCCGATATTGGGTGTAGTAGAAAATATGAGTTGGTTTACTCCCGAAGAGTTACCAAATAATAAATACTATATTTTTGGAAGTGGTGGTGGACAGAAACTTGCAGACTATGCAGAATCGACATTACTCGGACAAATACCACTCATCCAAAGCGTGAGAGAAGCAGGAGATAACGGAAAACCTGTAGCAACGAATAACGAACATATCACATTTAAAGAGTTAAAAACGTTGGCACAAAATGTCGTAACAAAAGTCAATAAGCGAAATGAGCTTTTTGCGCCGACAAAAATAGTGGAAATTAAAGTTTAAGGGTTAATGGTGTATTTTTAATGATTTATAGTGTCATGCTTTCTGTCTTACTACTGAGTATATGTGTATTCTTAATTGTCAGATCTAAATTTATGTCATTTTAAATAAAAATAAAATGGATTATATCGAAATAAATGGTTATAAATCAATAAAAGAGGCAAGAATTGACCTTGCTTCAATCAATATATTGATTGGCGCAAATGGTAGTGGAAAAAGTAATTTTATTTCGTTTTTTGACTTTCTCAATAGGTTATATAACCGAAAACTCAACGAATATGTAGCTTTAAAAGGTGGTGATGATAAGATATTACACAGAGGAAAAAAATATACTGATACCATTTCTTTTAAAATGGAATTTGACAATGGACAAAATGGATATTCTGCTTTTCTGAAATCAGGAAATGACGGGTTTGTATTTTTATCTGAAAAACTTATTTATAAAGGCAAAAATTTGGATATAAGTGGAGCAGACAAGGAAGCTAAGGTAAAGTTGTCAGAAGCATATAGGGCTAAATATGTAATTGAATACTTAAATGGATTTAGAAAGTATCATTTTCACGACACAAGCTCAAATTCTCCATTTTCTAAGTATAGTAGCATTGAAAATGACATTTATTATTTTTATGAAGATGGTATGAATTTAGCTGCATTTATGTACCATATTTACGAAACTGATAAAATTGTTTACAACAGAATTAATAAAAATATTCAGTCCATTGCTCCATATTTTTCAGATTTTTATTTTGCTCCAAGTAAAGAAAATTTCGTAAGACTACAATGGACAGACAAATATAGTGATGTGGTTTTTGGTGCTAATGATTTATCTGACGGGACTTTGCGCTTTATTGCCTTATCCGTTTTGTTTTTACAACCAAATCTTCCTGACACCATTATAATTGATGAGCCTGAATTGGGCTTACATCCTTCTGCAATATCAAAATTAGCGGGAATGATGAAATCAGTATCAGATAGAGGTTGCCAAGTAATCGTTGCAACCCAATCAACCGATTTAATTAGCCACTTTTTACCCGAAGATATTATTACAGTTGACCTAGTAGATGGAGCAACTACTTTCAATAGATTGAGTAGCGATAATTTACACCAATGGCTTGAAGATTATACGATTGACGATTTGTGGAAACGAAACATTATTACAGGAGGGCAACCGAATTATTGTTTATGAAAAGAGTGATAATTGTTTGCGAGGGACAAACAGAACAAGAGTTTTGCAAGAATGTTTTAGCTTCTCATTTGGTACCGCATAATATTTTTATTCAAGCACCATTGATTAAAAAGTCTAAGGGAGGAATTGTAAGTTGGTCAATTCTTAAAAAAGAAATTGAAATACATTTATTTGAACCAAGTGTAATCGTTACAACACTTATTGATTATTATGGATTAAATCCAAAATATGATTTTCCGAAATGGGAAGAAGGTGAAAAGATTGCTGATAAAAATTCAAGAATGGATTTTTTAGAAAATGCAATGAGAGAAGATATTGCTGACAACATTAAACATAGATATATACCTTACTTACAATTACACGAATTTGAAGGTTTATTGTTTAATAATCTTCAACTTTTTTACGACCAAGTACCCAAAGCTGAATTAGTCGGAATAGATGAGCTTAAAAAGACTTTTGAGGATTATGATAATCCTGAAATGATAAACAACAACAGAGACACTTCGCCAAGTCATAGACTGAAAAGAATAATAAAGGGTTATAATAAACCTTTGTATGGGCATTATTTTGCAGAGGCTATTGGTATTGGGCAAATAAGAGCGAAATCACCAAGATTCAATGAATGGATTGAAAAGATAATAAATCATAAAAAAGAAATCAACTAATCTCATTTTAGTAGATAAATAGGTTGAAAGAATTGCAATAAAAGGATTTGTATTGCTTTTTTTTATGTAATATGTCTTTCAAATGTATATAGATTTTTATCTGCTTTTCATTTTCTGTAAATTTCTGTATATTATTTACAGTGCATCATATATGAAATATTGAAAAGTAAAATTTAAATTGTACAAAAAAATATGTATCTTTGTGGCATGGTACACTCGAATGAAAAAACCGAATTGGTAAACCGTATTAATCAGGCGTTGGACGAAATACGACCACATCTGAATGGCGACGGTGGAGATATAGAGTTGGTGGATGTTACGGATGATTTGATTGTCAAGGTCAAATGGATAGGTAACTGCGAATTTTGTTCCATGTCTGCTATGACGATGAGAGCAGGAATAGAGCAGTCTGTAAAAGCCAAGTTACCTGAAATCAAAGGCGTTGAAGCTGTAAACGGATATTATAAATAATGAATCGGCAGGAGTTACATGCCCAAATACAATCTAAGAAAACCTGCCTCTGTGTTGGTTTGGATACAGATATTACTAAGATTCCGGCAAGTATTTTGCAGTTGGAAGACCCCGTATTTGAGTTTAATAAAGCGGTCATTGATGCTACAAGTGATGTATGTGTCGCCTACAAACCGAATATTGCATTTTACGAATGTATGGGTGTCAATGGTTGGCAGGCTTTGGAAAAGACATTAGATTACATTCCCAATGATATCTTTACTATAGCTGATGCCAAACGAGGCGATATATTGAACACAAGTAAAATGTATGCCAAGACTTTCTTCGAATATTTGAATTTTGATGCAGTTACGGTTGCGCCTTATATGGGTGAGGATTCAGTAGCACCATTCCTTGAGTTTGATGATAAATGGGTCATCGTCCTTGGACTTACGTCTAATGCAGGAAGCCATGATTTTCAACAGCAGCGATTAGAAACTGGCGAAATGCTGTACGAGAAAGTCATTAAAACAGCCCAAAAATGGGGCAACCCTGATAATCTGATGTTTGTCATAGGTGCAACGCATCCAGATTTATTGAAAGATATTAGAAAAATGGCTGAAGAATATTTCTTTTTGATTCCAGGTGTCGGCGCACAAGGTGGCGACTTGAAAGAGGTGATGATAAATGCCCAAAATGCTCAAACAGGTATGCTGATAAATGCCTCAAGAAATATCATCTATGCAGGAAATGAAGTAGATTTTAGAGATAAAATAAGAAGTAGCGCATTGGAGATGTCGCAAGTCATGGCGGAATATATTTAGCATTATCATACATTAGAACATCAATTCAGTTTTAGCAGTTGAAGGAGACGAATTTTTTTTGCTTTTTCGACATTTTTACGATGAAAACCGTTCCTTTCTACTTTCAAAATCATTATTGTGACTAATATATAGTCAATTCAGTAATAATATCGTACCTTTGTGCCTTTATTATAAAATACCCACCTGCAAAATTACTTTCCACAACTTTTGTAGTTAAAATTTAAGCATACATGCAATTTGAAGATTTAAATATAATTGCGCCTATATTGAAGGCGCTGAAAGAAGAACATTATACTACGCCAACCGTTATCCAGGCTAAGGCTATACCCGTATTATTAGATAAAAAGGATGTATTGGGCAGTGCTCAAACAGGTACTGGAAAAACTGCTGCATTCTCCATTCCGATACTACAACACTTATACAATCAACGTCAACAACCAAATAAGCCTAAACATTTACGCGCTTTGATCGTAACACCTACACGGGAGCTTGCGATACAGATAGGAGAAAGTTTTACGGCTTATGGAAGATACACCGGTATCAAAAACACAGTGATATTTGGTGGCGTAAAACAAGAATCTCAAACTCAGGCACTCCGACGTGATGTGGAAGTACTTATAGCGACACCTGGAAGGCTACTTGACCTGATGAGTCAGGGCATCGTCAGTTTGGACAATATAGAATATTTTGTGCTTGATGAAGCTGACAGGATGTTGGATATGGGATTCATTAACGATATCCGGAAGATACTTACCAAATTGCCAGCAATGCGCCAGTCTTTGTTTTTCTCTGCTACATTATCTGATACGATTGTGGAGTTGTCTAAGAAGATTCTTCATAATCCGGTAGAAATTAACGCAGCGCCGACATCTACCACCGCCGAGACGATAAAGCAGTACCTGTATTTAACCAATAAGGACAGTAAGAATGAATTACTTCATTATATTTTAAAAGATAAAAGTATAGACCAGGTACTCGTATTTGCCAAAACAAAGCACGGCGCTGACAGGATATCCCGAAATCTAAGAAATAGTCGCATCACAGTAGCTGCTATACACGGAGATAAAGCACAAAACCAAAGGCAAAAAGCGCTTCAGCAGTTTAAAAATGGTGAAATCAGGGTTTTAGTTGCAACGGATATCGCAGCAAGAGGCATTGACATCGACAAACTCAAATATGTCATCAATTATGATATTCCAAATGTATCAGAAACTTATGTTCATCGCATCGGTCGTGCCGGAAGGGCAGGAGATGAAGGGATATCTATTTCTATCTGCGAACCAGAAGAAAATGCATTTGTGAAGGATATCGAAAAGCTGATCAGGAAAAAGATAGATGTTGTCGCAAATAATCCATTCCCACAGACAGACAGACCGATGAACAAAGATGAAAAAGCAGCTTTTGAAAAGGAAAAAATCAAAAGGAAACAAGAGTTCTTTGCAAACCGCAGGGCAAAAGGTCAGAAAGCGTAGTGCATTTTTATGATTGTACTGGTTGAAAGCCAGTACAATTGCTCTTTTTGTCGGGCAAAAGCTTTCAACAATTTATATATGACGTCTTATCGTATGGATTAACTTCATACCTCTTTCCTAATGCCCAAGAATAACAATTTCCGTCCGACGATTGTACCTGTGTTCTTCATCCGTGCATGGAATATTATCTTTGCAGTGATTTCTAAGTCTGGTTTCGCCAAAGCCTTTGATTTTTATACGTTCTTCTTCCACATCATGTGTTATGAGAAAATCCCTGACTGCACTAGCACGGTTGATACTCAAAAGCATATTATAATCGGCTGTCCCACGACTGTCTGTGTGCGCATTGATCTGTATCCGCATATTAGCGTTACTTAGCATGGTTTTATAGAGTGCATTCAGCTCAGGAGTAAATGCGGCATCTAATTTACTGCTATTGTATTCAAAATAAATATCATCGATGATGATTACATCACCTGTTGTACTGTTTTCAAATAACGTATCTATGTCTAAATCCAGCATAGGCGATAAAACATCGTCGTCTGATGTGTCATCTTGTGATGCATCTTCGGGTTCAAGCACGATATTGACATGTTGACCATGTGCGACATAATCGTACATAAAATTAAGCGGGCTGTAACCGTCGGCTGAAAAACGAATCAGAAATTGCTGATTTTTTTTGATTTGAAATGGAACTGTACCGTCATTTTTAGTGTATAATTCTGGGTAAGATTGTCCTTTTTTGGGAGAGAGTTTTAGTATTAAATCTCCCGGATCTTTTCCGGATAGCATGTCAATGTTGTAGCTTGACATTGAGAAGTTGTTGACATCAATATTAAGCGGTGTCATGGTAACAGTAGCCATTGCAATAGGCTCCAATGTTAGCTTGTCAAGTAGCCGTACCTGAGCCGTTACCATAGCTGAATTATCTTCACCAAATATGGGCATTAGTGATTCAAACCTATAGATATCATCATTGCCTTTTCCACCATGTCTATTGCTGGCAAAATATCCTGAACGTAGGTTTTCCCTGACGACCAGACCTAAATCATCATGTGATGTATTGAATGGAGCAGGTAATAATTCAGGGATTGACCACGATCCATTTTCAAGTTTGGATACGTAGAGGTCAAGATTGCCCAATCCACCAGGTCTTGATGATGCAAAAACCAATAGACTATCATTGACTAAATTTGGAAATACTTCATTATTTTCCGAATTAACATTTGTTCCCAGATTGGTTACGCTTACCCAGGCATTGTCATCCATATAGGCTACATATAAGTCCATTTTTCCTTTGCCTCCGGGCTGGTCTGATGCAAATATCATCATTTTTCCGTCTTTGGAGATTGTCGGATGACATACAGAATAATTGTCCACGTTGATATTGACAGGATGTGCTGACGCATTTGAGTGATTCAGGTCGGCTGTGAATATTCGCAGAAAAAAAGTATCAGTTTCCACACCTTTCCTGTTTCTTTTCTCCTTATGAGAGCGGGTAAAATACATCACATTCCGGGACAGATCATAGCTCATTGGACCTTCATGGTACTCCGAATTTATTTTTTTGCCGAATGGCTTCATCGCCTGTAAAGTATTGTCTAAGTTTACTTCTGAAGCACCGAGCTGAAAAAAAGATTGGTCTATCGTTTTATCAAATAGTTTGCCTTTAGACTCTGTATATACAAAAGCTACTTTATCGCCGATAAATGCCGGAGATGATTCCATATTGGCTGTGTTGATTTCGGCTTCATTGTGTATTTTTACCGTTTTAATAGCTTCTTTATTGACAATGAGCTGTGCAGAAATATTCGCCGAAAGGCAGATCCAAATCACCGTATAAATAGCCGTATATAAACACTGTTTTTGCATTAGAAATATCGTGGATTGATGATGACGGATTTTATTTTTCTTGGTATCATATTATAGGTAAGGATCATTTCAAGGCTGCCGTTACTGGCCGTTCTGAGTTTGGAAAGTCCAATATCATAAGCAAATCCAAGCATGATTTGATCAGACAGCTGAAAGCTAAATATGGCATCTATGGATTCGCCAAGATCTCCGGTAGTGCCACCTGTTCGGTAAGTCAATCCTGCGGAGTACTTGTTTTTTAAAGTTACAGACCCGTTGAGGTCTAAACCAAAGGGTGTATTTTCAGCTATCCTGAACAACAATTGTGGTGTCAACCGTATATCATTATTAACAATAAATGTTCCTCCTGTCATGAAGAATAAGTGTCGCACTTCCGTAGAAAAGAGATTGTTTTTATCGAAATCTATGTCTGCCTTAATCATTCTGGGTATAGAAGCTCCAAGATAAAAAGTATTGGTATTGAAGTAAATGCCAAATCCGGTATTTATCAGATTGAGCGATTGTACTGTTTGGGGAATAGATGGGTCAATAGTAATATCTTGTATAGCAAAAAGCCGGCTATCCGTATAATCCTGCTTGTAATTACGCCCTGAAATGTTCATACCCATACTTAAAGTGCCATCACCCAATAAAAACTTATAGGCATACATCAATTCGTAAGTGATTTTTTCTGTAATACCGATTGATTGACGTTCGAAATTGACGCCTAAGCCGATTCTGTTGCCTATTCTTGGTAGGTTGACATTGAATACCTGCGCTTTGGGAGCACCTGGAAATCCGTTCCATTGATCACGGTAGAGTAAGGAAGCAGACAGATAGGTTTCATTGCCCGAAAATGCTGGATTTAGTGCCAGCTTGTTGTACATAAACTGGGTGTACATCTGTTGTTGCTGTCCGAATGAAATCAGCTTTACAGTACAGCAAATTATTATAATCAATACACTTCTCATCGCTGTAAAATTAAAAATCCATTGATAGGTTTTTGATTAGCTCCGGTTTCTATGATGTAGAAATACGTGCCAACGGGCAGTGGTGCGCCACCATACGTTCCGTCCCAGTCGTTTTTATACTGACGCTCAGCGAAAACTTCAAGACCCCATTCGTTAAATACCGTAATTTTATTGTCGGGATACTTTCCGGTTTCAAGGCACGGTATGATAAAGTAATCGTTGATGCCATCCTGATTGGGCGTGAAAATAGTCGGAGCATAACATTCTATATTTTCGTCAAATGTGACATTGACAGTGGCTTCACTGCACAGGTTGTCGCAGAATGATGCACACACACGGTACGTAAATGTAACAGGACGGATAGAACGGGCATCAGGGAAATATTCGATCTGACCTCCATTGATTTGTACACTTCCCTGATCCGGATGTCTGATTACGGTTATGACGCTATTTGCAGGCACGTTATCATTGGTCAATACATTGAATAGCTGATTGCTGCCATAAGGTATGTGATAGGTGTCATTTTGAGCTGCCGGCTCAAATTCTGCATAAATATGTACCGTATCTCTACTGAATTCCGGACATCCATTGACTGAATAATCTAAGTAAACTACGTTGCTACCGGGATTAAAGCCGGACACGATTGGTGAAATAGCAGTAATGTCATCTATCGAGATATCTGGGCGTGATGGTGTCCATTTGATATTGACCTGCGGTGGCCCGTATTTTGAGATGAGCCGCACATTTTCATCCGGGCAGACGATGATATTTTTTTCGACTGCCGTTGCTTGTATATCGGGTGGTGTATTGATATTCAAAACTAAATTTTCCGAAAATAAAGAATGACAGCCGTCCAATGAAGCCTGTACATTCAGGAAGTAAGTTCCCTGACCAATATTTTTAAGATTTTGGATGATCAGACAAGCATTTTTACCTTGACTGATGGTATCCTGATTTATTGAATTGCTAATCGTATAAACCGCATCGGGTGTCATGCTGCTATTCTCAATACAAATATCCAATGATGTATTTTCAACGCCACAAGCCGTAATGGCATCGTCCACAAATACCGGCGTTCTTATTTCGTCTTTGACCAAAATGTTTACAGCTAATGCTGGATGTGATGTACAGCCATTGGCTTCAGCAACGACACTATACAATCCGGAATGAATGTTAGTGCTGTTTGGAAGGATCCATGTACTTCCTGTAAATGTCGCATTATCTGGTCCAGACCAAAGATACTGAATGCCTCCCGATTGAGGAACAGATAAGAAGATCGTATCCCCGTAACAAACCGGAGAGGTAAAATCAATAACTGGCGCTGCTGGTTTCCTTATCACCGAGATGGCGATAGGTAGTGAAGGTTCTGATAGACAGCCATGCGCATCGATCACTACGGAATATGTTCCGGTATATGTATTGTCAGCACCGGGAATGAGCAGTACTCCGCTATTTGTATTGAATGTTCCTTTTGGTGTTGTCCATGTATATGTGGCACCGTCAACAATATTAGCAATACCTAATTGTATCGTATCATTTTCGCAGATCGCAGGTGGTGCGACGAGCATCGGTATATCTGGAATGAGATTGAATTGAACATCTATGGTATAAGGTTCAGAAGGGCATTTGCCATTGAAAACTATGAGCGTATATTTACCTGTATCTTGCGGATTCAGATTGGTCAATGTGGTATTTTTGATATTGGAAACAAAGCCATTTGGACCAGTCCATTGGTATTGATATTGCTCCGAATTGGGAAATACTGACGGAAGAAAATGGATGATGTCACTGCTATTCATACAAGCAATCGCATCCGAGCTCAGTGCCGTGATTTCAGGAACGGTAGTCAATGAAACGGACGTACTTGCATGATTTGTACAGCCTGTCAGTGTCGTGATTGTGACGGAGTAATCGCCCGGTATTCCGGGTACTATAGGATTATAGACATTGGGAATATTGCTCACAGGGCCTGACCAGGTGTAGGTGACATTGGGAATAAATGTAGCCTGAAGCATGACGCTATCGCCCTGACAAACCGGTCCGGAATTGATGACACCGATCTGAAGTATTGCATCAATTCCAATAAATTTTATAGACGATAGTGGCGAACTACAATTGCCTTTAAATGCTCTTACCGTCCAATCTCCCTGTAGTGCTGTTTGAGCATTTGGTATGATGATACTATTATCCTGAGTAGTACTGAAAAGTACACCGTTTTTGTACCATTCGTACTTCTCAGATCCGGGCGATTGCGTAGCAACTAAAGAGAATACTTCGCCCTCACAAATGATGTCAAGCCCGGTAATCACCGGCGTGGCGGGCGATTCGAGTATAGTAACTCTTGTGATAGCCGTATCCGAAACACAATCTCCGTTTTTTACTATCAAAAGGTATTCTCCGGCCTGGTCAGCGCTGATGTTCCTGATAGCAGGTGGATTTGCTCCGGTAGCGGTATATCCGCCCGGTCCTGTCCAATGATATTCATATTTTGGATCGACTGTTGTACTTGAAAGCACGATTTGACCGCCTTCACATGGCGACTGAAAGATATCTTTGACAGCGGCCGTTGGAACATCTTCAATCGTTATTTTTAGCAATGGTGACGGATTGGAACTACAATCTGTGCTGCGAGCGATCATGTAATAAAAGTGTGGCCCTGATGTAGCCGGTATGATGACCAATTCGGCAATTCTCGTCGTTGCGATAAGCACGCCTGTTGGGAATATACCCTCATACCAATCGTAATGTACGTCGCCGCTATAAGATGTTCCTGTTAAAATGATTTCCGTTCCAGCACAAACGGATGATTCCGGTGTTGAAATCTCGGGATTGGTTAAAGGTTTTACATTGACAAGAACGGAGCCTACAGCCGTACATCCGTTGAAACCTGTAACAGTCAGCGTATATGTACCGTTAAATCGTTCGTCCGGATTTGGAATAACCGGATTTTCTGTGAAAAATTCGATACCCTGTGGCCCTTGCCATTTGAATGTATATGCACCTGCAACCGGTGCATCTGGCACATTGGCAAATAGCTTTAAGGTGTCATTGGAGCAAAGTCCTGAAGAATAGCTTGGATTTAATGGGTATGAATTGATTTTCACACGGGATATACATTGGTTTTCATTGCCTTGTGCGTCAATTACAGACAGCGTGACATCAATATTTTCACCAAGTAAACTGCAATCGAATGTTGTCGGTATGACAGATAATGTTATTGCTCCACAATTATCCGAACTTCCATCATTGATCAATGCCGGATCGAGTATAGTAGGTATAAGTCCTGACGGATGTATCTCAATGGCCGCATTTTTACACAATGCTACCGGTGGTTCTGTATCTCTTATACTTATCTCAAATGAGCAACTTCCCTGATTTCCTGCGGCATCCTGGGTGAATATTTCAACGGTGTTCTTACCACCATTCAGCGTAAGCGGGTAATTGAGAATATCGTCTGGAATCGCTTCCATACCTATGTTCGTAGCTCCCGAAACAGTATAGCTAAATGACGCATCGCTGTATTGCAACCGGCCTTTGATATAAGATATCCGGTCTATAGTCGCATTACCACTTAGTTCCGTACAAGGATTTATATTGTTATTACTGTTCACGGGTACTGCTAAGAAAGATATCTGGTTATTGATCATCCATCTATTGAAGTCATTGGGTAGAATGGTAAATGTCGTAAAACTTGCCTGTGAGCAACCTGCGGCATTAACTATAGTTGTAGTACCTAACAGTGTGCCGTCCGAAGCAAATATTTCAAAGGATTCTCCGGCTTCATTGTTATCACCGAAAAATTCTATTTCCAACGTTGCAGGCTGGTCTATAAAACGGATAGAAAATACATCGCTGAAAACTAATTGCTTGTTTCTGGCTTCATAGACTCCTTTTGTTGTATTGAGGATGTAGGTAATAAAAGTGGCTTCATCAGAACCGGGAGCGACTCTTGAATATTGCCTGTTTCCGCTGCAGTTCTCATTCGTTGTGAAATTAACAGGAATACTGATTTCTTCCGTACATTGTCCAAGGGATAATTCTATATTCATATCAACAGGACAACGAACTATTGGTGCTGCATTATCTTTTATTTCAATGATTTTTGAACAAGTGGAGATGTTATTGGCGCAGTCTATAATGATAAAATCTACTGTATTTGTACCTTGTTGCAAAGCCATTTCAATAGAATCGACATGGAAATATTGAATCGTGTCTTTGCCATTGAGTTTATAATACGTTCTAACTCCACTACCTGACTCTACATCAAAACTTAGGCTTACTTCTATCGTGCTTCTTCCGCAAATGTTATTAATCGAAAATACCGGGTCTCCTGCTACGATATTTGGCTCGAATCGGATGTCAATAAATCCATCCTGAATCCAGGTCTGCATCTTGTCCTTGTCCAACATCAAATCAAATGTTACCGTAGAGCATTGCATAGGACCTCTTGGCGAAGTTCTTAGAAATTGTCCATCTTCATCATAGATATTGAAAAATTCGGTAAAGTCATCAATGTCCATATTGACGAGTTTAATCTGTACGATGCCGTCTTCAAAAGGATACGTCTGGTAAGGATTGAATGGACCAATTTGTACGGTAACAGGATCGAATACAGCTTCCGGACCTGCAGGGTCTTTGGACGTGAGCTCTGTAATGATTTTTTGTGTTACCGTTGGTGTTACAGGTACACAATCGTCCGTGATGACCGGTGTTTTTACCCATATATTGGGCTGACAAATATCCGTCTGTATCGTTTGCAGTGTCTCTCCGCAACTTACTATCTCCGGAGCTAAGGTATCCTGAACGCCAAAAATGCCCTGTGATATACTTACATTACCACAATCGTCATAATAGACAAAATCCACTTCTACATATCTCAGCCACCCGTTCAATCCGGACGGACAAGCTAAACCCGGTATCACAGTAGGTACAGTTCCGGGAAAGGTAGCAGGGTTTTGGATGTCATAAGAACCTTTCAATGCTGCAAAACTATAGATTTGCTCACAAACCGAAGTGGCTTCTGATCCACCCATTTCGCTGACCCACTGGAAAAGCCGACCGTCGAGATTAGCCTGGTCATCACAGGAAATGGCTACATTTTGAGCCTGTCTGATGATACGTGGAGCTTTATTTTGTGATACCTCTATGCGTTGTACATATTCAGCAGTATTGCCACAAATATCTGTAACCGTATATGTCCTGTTGCGTATGTCTGAACATCCAGTTGTGATCAATTCATCAACAAATGATACCAAAGCTATGGAACAATTATCTTTGAATATTGCGAAAATACTGTCTTGCCGGGTTTCAAAAAAATCACAGGAAAGCGTAAGGTCATGCAGGTCTTCTGCTATTGGCGCAAGCGTATCCATAACCGTTATCGTCTGGCTTCGCTCTACGGTATTACCACATTTGTCTTCGGCTGTCCATGTCCGGATCAGCTGATATTGATAATGTCCGCAAGTGTTTTCATCGTCATCTCTTGTGGATGTTTCAGTTAAGGAAGGCACTATATTTTGCGTACAACCGTCCAATACAATAGGTGCAGTTGCCACAGGTACATTGTCACAGGATACGGTAATATCGTCCGGAAAATCAGGGAATATCGGGCTTAAAGTATCCACAACGATGAATGAAGTCGTTCCGGGTGTGATGCTTTGATTCTGACAATCGTCCTTGATGAAGAAATTGATTTTGAGTGTCCATTCGCAAGTGCCGTCAGGAATATTGGGATAGGGTCCATTGGCGATATTGCCGCTGCCGGAAGATATCTGGTTGTTATTGACGAAAAAACCATAAGTAAAAGTTGTCCACGTCACACTATCCGAACAAACATCTGTAGCCACATAACCTGCTTTATTTTTGATCCAGGTTATCATCGTGTCCCGGATAAAAGTATGACAGGCAAGTTGCACATTGGGAACGCTGTTAAATACCGGTGGACTTGTATCGACAGTATAAAATCTTGCAGTATCGGGCACGCTGATATTACCGGATGCATCGATTGATGAAAAAATAACTTCTACGCTTTGAGTGTTGCCACAATTACCTCCTATGGAATTGTCAAAGATTGCAATCGCTTCATGGAGCGTTATATTGGTGATGATATCGTAGCTACCTGAATCGTCGTCAAATTCAATACTGGCATGGCTATTGAACCATTGTGTTAGCTTATCATTCAGTTGGTTGACCTTACCACATTCAAATGAAGTATCCCTAGCCGGTTTCACAAGCACCGGTGGAATCGTATCCTGCGAGTAGCTGTAAAAATGAGATACTAAAAGTATAAGTATTACAATACTTCGAAATAAAGGCATATCAACATGTCAGGTTATGGCTATTAAATGACCCTCAAAATCTGGTAATTCATCAATAAAGTCACGATGATTATCAGGAAATAAGGTATCGAACGCAAAGATAAGCCAAAAAATCAGTTGAAAGTGTTAAAATGGGATTTTAACGTCTTATTTGTATGATTAGGTTGTTGATTTGTTTACTTTATTGATAAGAGTGGCTCGTATTTAGTATTTACCGTCTCTTAACACCAAAGTTGATAATGTAGCACCGCGCTACAATTTTATTTAGTATTTATCTTCACAAAGATTGGCTAAGTGCATTTTAGTGATTTTTAATGTGTGCTTAGTGATAAAATTTATTATTGTTGTTTGGTAGTAGTTCAGGATTATGTTCTTATATTTGTAATTTCATTTAGTTTACTAAGGTTTTTGCATTTTTCGGCATAATATGGTCTTAAATAAATTCTTAAAGTGTTAACCCAATCAATATGAAATTCAATGTATTAATAGCATTTTGCGTCATCATGATTACGATTCAAGTACATGGACAGAAAGGGTTTCGGCTCGGTGTGGGAACGAATGTACTGACAGGAAATACGGATAATTTTCAAATTTTTGATGAATTTCCGGAAGATGTTACTTTAAAAACACCGATAGCTTTGTCGCTTATAGCCGAGTATGGGATATCTGATAGATTAATGATCAGGTCTGGAATGGAATATAGATTTCAGAACATTAAAATAACTGAATTTGAATATTTTAGAGCGGAGTTCGTTAGTATTCCTATTTTAGTTGACTATCAGTTGTATCGAAATGAAGAAAAAAGATATTCTTTTGGACTTTCAGGTGGTGTATCGTTGGATAAGATAGGAAATAATGGTGCATATTTTGGGCATAGCACCCAAACATTAGGAACCATAGAAATGGAATCAACTACTATAAGTGCGGAACCAACAAAAGTATTAGATTTTAAAGAGGTAAGTGGTCGATTTGGACTCAACTTTAAGAAAGAATTGGGCGATAGACATCAGGTTAGTCTGTTCGTAATGTACTATACACCTTTAAGAAAAAACTCATTTCCTGTTTATGCACACCAGGAGAGAATAGTTTTAAGCCCACCGAATGTTTTTATAATATCAGACACTAAAGATAGTTTTAATCTTCTGAAAAAAGGCTTATTGATTGGTGTATATTACACTTTCGGGCCATTGAAGTAGGACGTTTTCTTAATATTTTTTTTAAAACTAAAATAAAGGTTTTTATGAAAATCAGAATATTAATAGCATTTTGTATCACCATGATTACGAATCAGGTATATAGTCAAAAAGGATTGAGGCTTGGAGTAGGAAATAATTTATTGATAACTCAAACTCAGGATTTGTATTATGATAGTTATTATATAACAAGCTTTGAGTTGAAGAGACCTATTGGTGTATCACTTATAGTTGAATATGGGATAACAGATAGGTTAATGTTTAGGTCTGGCTTAGAATACAAATTTCAAAATAGCAGAATCAATAATGAACATCGTTTTAGAGCGGAATTTATAAGTGTACCGTTATTATTGGATTATCAATTGTATCGCAATGAAGTGAAAAGATATTCTTTTGGTGTTTCAGCCGGTGTCTCCATTGACAAAGTTAGCGATTATTATGAGGAAATTATAAGTACATCTGCAACGGGATCAAAGATAAGAATAATAACATTTGCTGAAGAGTCATCCAAAAAAATATTTGAATTTTCCGAGATTAGTGGTCGATTTGGTCTCAACTTCAAGAAAGAATTTGGAAATAAACATCTGTTAAATCTATATGCGATGTATTATACTCCATTTAGTAACTATTCATATCACTTAAATATGGTTTCTATGCATGTAAATCCAGGGTTTAATGAATATTATTCCGGTAGTACTGTTAGTCTATTGGATCAAGGCCTAATGATAGGAGCCAATTACACTTTCGGGCCATTGAGATGAGTTGAATGAAAAGTTGTTGCAAAAGTCAAAACACAAATTTAATCTATAATGTCAGTTTAGAAGACACAATCGTTTTATACATTATTAGCATCTGGTTGATTTTTTAATTTTATTGTGAATATATGGAAAAATCAGCCCAATTATCGTACCAAGTAATAAAGGACTTAGATTTTCAAAATCCAATAAAAGAATAGCATTAAAATTGTAAAATCGTATCCATAAATATATAACGGGAACGGATATAAAGTACATTACCGACAGTAAGTATTTTCTTTGATTGTTATATTTGGCATTGTCAAAAATATATGTAAAAATTAAAATAAACGGAATAAAAATTAAGGTAACATAAGCTGTGTATTTCAAGCTATATTCAGTGACTTTAAATTTTAATATACACCCGTAAAGATGAATAATTAAATTTATGATGATGTATAAAATTAAGCTTGTAATAAATCCCGGCTTCATGATTAAATACATTCAATATAAGATACAATCCAACAATTTTTCAGCTGATTTGTAAGCAGATTCTCTACCAGACAATAAATGATACCATGTGGTTTGCCTATCTGCTCCGTCAATATAAAACTCCCAACAGCCGCTATTTTTTAGTTTCATCTCCTTTCTTTAAATTTATTCCTATAATTCCGCCTACAATTCAACAGGTATTGATTTTAAACCATCTTCTCTGTTCACTGGAACAAGACAACTAAAATGCAAATAGGTCTTTCGCTTTTTTTTTAAAAAAGATTCATAATTCATCATCTTCTTTTTGATCGATATTTTATCTCTCGCCGAAATGTTCTACCAGCATCTTTCATCTCTATCCAATTGTCATACTGGTCAAATGTAATTTCATTAACAGGTATATTATTTTGTACCAAAGTTATTCTAATTTTATTGTTGTCCAAAGTATCTATAAGCGTACTATATTTTGTAGATGACCATTCTGTAGATAACCAATATTTTTGTTTACCTTCTCTTCTATAAATATTATTGATAGTTCCTGAATATCCATACTCAATTTTTATAAATGTGGAATCATTTCCACCACCTTGCCAATTCCGAATTTCGGTTTGAGATTTCAATTTCTGCCCATCCCAGAAATATAAATATAATGTAGATAATAAAGCTAATGAACTTTCCTTCTGCCTGAATTTATGAAAATACAATGGCTGATTGTTTTCATCATAAGAAGTAGTAAACTCTAAATGGTCGTCTTTTTGCCTATACCATTCGAATGTTTTGCCAGTTCTTTTTGCTTTTTTAAGCTCACCGCCATATCCAAATTGAATCAGATAACCATTTTCATCATAGCCATAATAATTATCTAAATGTCTGCCCCGATAGGTCTTGTTTATTCTTCCATCTTTTAAATAGACATAGGTATTTGAGTTATACTGATCACCAGGTTTTGAAATTATTGTAAAGTTATCCTTAATAACAAGTAATGTTGTATCAGATTTTGTTTTAAAATCCCGGAAAAATGTTATGGAATCTACCATTTCAATATTTTTTACAAATTGTTTTCTGTTGTGTTCGATTAATTCAAATGGACTTAAATATATCCCGGTTACATAGGAGTATAAAAATTGTTCGTTGGTCTCTTTAATAAGTTGGTCTAATCTTAAACTATCAACTTGTCCCTTAGTATTGTTTAGGCATGAACTCACTAAAATCAATACAAAATTGCTTGAAAAAAGTAAATATTTCTTATTCATTAAACTGATCGTTTATTCACCTTCTGATTTATAATTCATTTATACTCCTCACAAAATGTCGCCAATGCACCCAATTCCGGTAGGTTTTGTGCCATATAGCTAAGATTTATTTCTGCAAATTTAATCTTTTTTAATTACGTGTCATCAAATGGACTTTTAATCTTTTAATTTTTTGAAAACTCTTGGTGGCTTCGTAGATGTATATTGGTGTTTTTACTTATGTTGTGTCCCGAAAATTTCCGGATAATACCAATGTAGTTTTTGATATATACCTTTTTAAAGTTTGTTTCCGCAACATGTTCACAAAAGCTTCTTTCCTGCCAGATACACCTTAATATCACGCCAATAAAATGGAATCGTCATAGCGAAAAATAATGCAATAACGATAAACTCCAGTGCCAACATGTATTCCGGCCACGGTCCTAACAAATCATAAAAGGTCGTTCCTGGTGGTTTTGCGTTCAAATACATGTAATTGGCTTTTAGCATGACATTGATTGGGTACATGATTGCCGCTAATATATTGAGCCCAATTATCGACCTTACAGCGTCTTTCCAAGTGATTTTCCAGTCCAAAACGACATTACCGTATAACGCTCCGAGGATTATTATTGCATGGACTAACCAATATCGGATTGCTTCGTAATGTGGCATGGACTCTGTTAATGTCGTCGTGAATATGGATTGAGCACAGCCACCCATGATCCAAAAAAATGTGATTCCCCATACAATCCGCATACGAAAAATGTAGATAATAGGCATCAGTAAAGACATCAAATTGCACAGATGTAACGGGTAATCTTCGTAAGCATGAAAAATACCTGTATTCCATTTGTAGAATACTTTAAATAATTGTGATGCAGCCCCAATGATTGTTATGATGATAATATATCGGTATTGCTCTTCTATCGTCCAGTACTTTTTGCCAACGTATAATACTCCCGCTATCAGTAATATACACGATGTAAAGGCGATGAAATGCTCTACACCATAGTTTACAAAATTGCCATTGTCTTTGAGTAAAATATCCAGCATAACCATTGTTTTATGACAAAGTTAATACGGTTACATTAATTTTATAGTAATTCGAAGTTAAAATTTGTAGAAAAAAAAGATGCGTATAAGATTCTATTATCAGAAAAATGCTTTTTCTTACAAAAGATTCTTTGATGAGTAGAGTGACAACCTGACAGTCTAAATATGGTTTATAGGTTTATTATGTGTAAAGGTGTAATTAGTTGTCGGTTGATGGTTGTCGGTTGTCGGAAAAAAATGTAAATCGTTAATCAAAATTCTAAATTTACCATTAATCATTGACAATTAATCATTATTTCTTCTGTCACTTTGTCCGTAGATTGTCGGTTGGTATGGTTTTCGGGAATAATATAATGACGTTGATTGAGGAAGTGGTAAAGAATTGAAATGTAATTCTGACATAATTCGTATCTTTGCGACCCTAAAACAAAAATAGAAAGTTTACTTTGTCTTGTAATGTCATATTATTTCTCAAAGTGAATATGGTAATCTTAAATTATTAAAAGAAAATATATCAGGTACAATGCTGAATTTTTTAAAAAACGTATTTGGAAATAAGCAAGACAAAGATGTCAGAAGCTATAGAACTTTGGTGGACAAAACAAATGAATTTTATGCTTCATACCAAAATCTTTCCAACGATGAACTTAGAAACAAGACAAAAGAGTTTCAGAATAGAATCAAAGAGGGATTAGCTGTAATCGAAACGGATTTGGTGGCTTTGGGCGAAAAAGCTGAGTCAACCACTGACTTTATGGAGAAAGAAAACCTCTATAATGAAATCGACAAGATCAAGAAAGAAAAGGACGTGCAACTTGAAGTGATATTGAAGCAGATATTACCGGAAGGATTTGCTGTAGTCAAAGAAACGGCAAGAAGATTTAAAGATAACGAAACGCTGGAAGTGACAGCTACGGAACATGATAGAAGTTTGGCCGTTAATAAAAATTATGTCACGATTCAAGGCGACAAAGCGATATGGAAAAATAGGTGGGTAGCTGCTGGTAATGAGATAACATGGGATATGCTCCACTATGATGTACAGCTTATCGGTGGTATGGTATTACATGATGGTAAGATCTCTGAGATGGCTACCGGAGAAGGTAAGACATTAGTTGCTACATTGCCAGCATACTTGAATGGTGTGGCAGGATTTGGTGTTCACGTGATCACAGTCAATGATTACTTGGCACGTAGGGACAGTGAATGGGTAGGTCCTATTTTTGAGTTTTTATTCCTGACTGTTGACTGTATTGATAAGCATAAGCCACACTCTCCTGAAAGAATAGCGGCTTACAAGTGTGACATCACTTATGGTACAAATAACGAATTTGGTTTTGACTATCTACGGGACAATATGGTGCGTGATGTTCAGGAATTGGTACAGAGAAAACATCACTACGCTATGGTGGATGAGGTTGACTCCGTATTGATCGACGATGCACGTACACCTTTGATTATTTCTGGGCCGGTACCACAAGGATTGGAAGAGCAGGAATATGCCGAGTTGAAACCAAAAATCGAGAAGTTATTTAATATCCAAAGGCAACAAGCTACGGAATATTTAGCGGAAGCTAAGCGATTATTTAAGGATGGTAACACTGGACAAAATGAAGGAGAAGGCGGATTGGCATTATTTAGAGTGTTCAGAGCATTACCAAAATATAGACCTTTAATCAAATTTTTGAGTGAAGAAGGTGTAAAAGTCGTGCTTCAGAAAACTGAAAATTATTATATGCAGGAGCAGAGCAAGCACATGCATCTTGCTGATGAACCATTGTATTTTACGATTGACGAAAAAAACCGTAATGTAGAGCTGACAGAAAAAGGTATCGAATATTTGTCAAAAGGAGAGAATGACCCTAATTTCTTTATTTTGCCAGATATTACACAAGCTATTCAAGCACTTTCGACTCGTGAGCAACATGAAAATATTAAGTTGACGGAAGAAAAAGAGACTTTGATACAAGATTATGCGGTGAAGTCGAGACGATTACATGCTACAAGTCAATTGCTCAAAGCATACACACTATTCGAAAAAGATCAGGAATATGTGGTTATGAATGAAGAAGTAAAAATCGTTGATGAGCAGACAGGTCGTATGATGGAAGGTAGGAGATATTCAGACGGATTGCATCAAGCATTGGAAGCGAAAGAAGGTGTAAAAATCGGAGATATTACCCAAACTTATGCTACGGTTACATTACAAAATTACTTTAGAATGTACCATAAGCTGGCAGGTATGACGGGTACAGCAGAAACAGAAGCCAGCGAATTGTGGGAGATATATAAATTGGACGTTGTAACGATTCCAACAAATAAGCCAATAATTAGAGATGATAGAGAGGATTTGGTTTTTAAAACAGCCCGAGAGAAATTCAATGCTGTAATAGAGGAAATCAGCCGACTTACGGAACAAGGAAGACCGGTGCTTGTGGGAACGACTTCGGTAGAAACATCCGAATTACTTGGTCGAATGCTTAGCCTTAGAAACATCAAACACAACGTACTTAACGCCAAATTGCACCAAAGAGAAGCAGAAATTGTCGCTGAAGCGGGACAAAATAGTGCTGTGACCATTGCAACAAACATGGCAGGTCGGGGTACGGATATTAAGCTATCTGAAAATGTTAAAAATGCTGGTGGACTTGCTATCATCGCTACAGAAAGACACGATTCCAGAAGGGTGGATAGACAATTACGAGGACGTTCTGGTCGTCAAGGAGATCCTGGATCATCACAGTTTTATGTATCTCTAGAAGATAACTTGATGCGACTATTCCAATCAGAGCGGATAGCAGGCCTAATGGACAAAATGGGTCATAAAGATGGAGAAGTGATTCAGCATAGTATGGTCACAAAATCCATAGAAAGAGCCCAAAAGAAAGTAGAAGAGAATAATTTTGGCATCAGAAAGCGTTTGCTTGAATATGATGACGTGATGAATATCCAGCGTGAAGCCATTTACCAAAAGAGAGATAATGCACTCCATGGCGAAAGGCTTACGGTAGATATATTCAATATGTTTGTTGGATCCGTGGAGTATATCGTCATGTCCAACAAAAATCCGGTCAATTTTGAAAATTTCCAATACGAATGTCTGACATCTTTGGGTATAGACCCTGAAATGACCGAAGAAGATTTCAAATCATCTCAAACAGATACTTTGATCAATCGTCTGTTGAGTGTGGTTATGACCCAATATGAATCTAAAGGTAAGCACATCACGGAAATTCTATTGCCTACTATTCAACAGGTTTATGAACAAGAAGGACATAGATATAAGCGTATAGCAATTCCATTTACAGACGGGCGTAATACACCACTTCCGATTGCTGCTGATCTCAAACTTGCGGTCGATACCAACGGTAGCAGCATCATGAAAGATATCGAAAAAACCATAACATTGGCGATAATCGATGATCTTTGGAAAGAGCATTTGCGTAATATGGATGAACTAAAAGATGCCGTACAATCCGCATCATTTGAACAGAAAGATCCATTGGTCAAATATAAAATAGAAGCATATAATCTTTTTGAAGAGCTGATCAATAGAATCAACAAAGATGTCAGTGCCTATCTTCTTAATGGTAAATTGATCCTGCAACGCGAAATCCAGGAAGCACAAGTGCAGAAGACAGATATGTCGAAAGTGCAGATGAACAGAAACGAAGAGGCAATCAGAAAAGCAGCTGAAGGTGTATCTCGTAAGCATGAAAAACCTGAAACAGTTAGGAGAACAGAAGATAAGGTCGGAAGAAATGATTTCTGCCCATGCGGAAGCGGTAAGAAATACAAGCATTGTCACGGCGCTTAAAATAAGTCATCCATGATTGGCACGAAAGGCGACAGGTCACAGGAAAGCATATATATGCAAAGAGCGTTGGATCTGGCGGTTAAGGGTTTTGCAACTACGCATACAAACCCTATGGTCGGCGCAGTCATCGTGTATAATAATCGAATCATCGGAGAAGGGTACCACAAACTTTATGGTAGTCACCATGCAGAAATAAATGCCATAAATTCGGTAAACGAAACCGATAAGTTACTTCTGAAAGATAGCACATTATATGTGACATTAGAACCTTGCTCGCACATAGGAAAAACACCTCCTTGTGCTCATCGCATCGTAGCCGAAGGTATAAAAAAGGTCGTTGTAGGGACGATCGACCCCAATCCAAAAGTAGCAGGAAATGGTATAACGTATTTGAGAGAACATGGTGTACAAGTTGATATGTCATCAATGGAAAATGCGTGTATATCACTGTTGGATAAATTTAATGCCAATCTCAATGGATTACCATACATTCAGTTAAAATGGGCGCAATCAAAAGACGGTTTTATGGGTGTCAAAGGGCAGCAGATGTGGTTGTCAAACCAATATTCAAGGATCAAGACACATCAATATCGGGCAAATTTTGATGCAATCTTAGTAGGTAAAAACACGGTTATCATTGATAATCCGATGTTGGATGCAAGATACTACAGTGACAAAAAGCCCATTCGCATTGTTTTAGATACACATCTTGAAGTACCTCAAACACACAGGATTTACGATAAAACGGCAATAACTTGGATCGTAAATGAACGAAAACAGGAAACACACGAAAATCTTGCTTTTATCCAAGCCGATACTCGTGATTTAAAGTCGTTGTTAAACACAATCTATGATAAAGGCGTTTCATCTTTAATAGTAGAAGGCGGTGCTCAGATACTGCATGACTTTATTAAAGCCGGATATTGGCATGAAGCCATGGTCATCAAGACGCCAAAGAATCTCAATGATGGTATAACAGCACCGATAATTCAAGGCGTATTACAGGAAAAATATCAATTAAGTGATGATGAGATTATCATCTTTAAAAACTATCATAAGGGTATATGAAAATCAAAGACAAAGTAGCATTTATTTCGGAGAAATTGGAAGCATTGTATCCTGAGACACCAATTCCTTTAGCGCACAAAGACCCATATACCTTACTTGTGGCGGTACTATTGTCAGCACAATGTACCGACGAAAGAGTCAACAAGATAACACCGGCATTATTTGCCCTCGCTGACAATCCGGCAACTATGGCAGAGCAAGACGTGGAAGTGATAGAGCAAATCATCAAACCATGCGGCCTGTCACCAAGAAAAGCAAGGGCGATCAAAGGCTTATCAGAAATCATCATGAATGAACATCAGGGTCAAGTCCCACAATCTTTTGAAGCATTGGAAGCACTACCCGGTGTAGGACATAAGACAGCTTCGGTGGTCATGTCACAAGCATTTGGAGTACCTGCTTTTCCAGTAGATACGCACATTCACCGATTAGCTCAAAGGTGGAAACTGACCAAAGGAAAAAATGTAGAACAAACAGAAAAAGACCTCAAAAGGCTTTTTCCAGAATCAACATGGAATAAACTACACTTACAAATCATCTTTTTCGGCCGTCAATATTGTCCGGCAAGAGGTCACGATTCTGAAAAGTGCCCGATATGTAGTGTTGTGAATAAATAACTGTAATTACATAAACAAATAAAACTCCTTAGTTAACGCTACAAAATCCTCAGAATAATCATCTGGATTATCCATGTCGTGGATAATAAGTTGATTTTTTTGAACTTCTCCTTTGCTGCGACCAAATCTGATTAGCAGCCGTTCGACAGGCTTATGGGCTCTTGGATATACTTCCATAATTTGCATAGGAAAAAACCCATATTGTACAGCATTTTTTAAAAAATGTAAGCCTTCAGTATAAGGAAGTATCACATCAAAATATCCTTCTTCTTTAAGTAATTTGTAAACTGATGCTAAAAGTGAATCGTGTGATAATTGTAAGGTGTGTCTGACATTGGCTTTGAGAGGGTTTTCTGCCGGTTTTCCAGTATTAAAATAGGGTGGATTGCTGATAATCAAATCATATTGCTGCAAAGGAGTTGAACCAAACTGCTGTACATCACCATGATAAACCTGTATCCGGCTGGCAAAAATACTATTACTGATATTAGCAGAAGCCTGTAAATATGCTGATTTATCTATTTCGATAGCGTCAACATATAGATTTGGGTTACGTTGTGCCAACATCATAGCAATTACGCCTGTACCTGTTCCGATATCCAAAGCCCTACATGACAACGCAACATCTGACCATGCTCCAAGCAATACGCCGTCGGTGCTTACTTTCATAGCACATTGATGCTGATGTATTTCAAACTGCTTGAAACGAAAGGGTTTGGTCATTCAACTCGTTTGTTGTACAAATAATATTATAGACAATCGGCTTTCTTAACAAGAAATCAGCCTATAGTTGTATTTATACTAATGTATTTTTAAAATCTTGATACAGTAAAAAAGTTATCATCAATGCACATATCAATAAAATACCGTAATTAATACTTTACAAAAGTACGCCTATAAAATTTTCCAGATACAGATGATGTCCATTCAACTATGTACATTCCTGGCAAAAGATGATGAGTTTCCACTTTGCTTTCACCTGCTTGGATAGACTTATCTTGCACCACTATGCCAGTTACTGATATGAAACGCAATTTCCCTTGTTCTGGAACAATAACGTTTAATTGCTCATTAAATGGATTCGGGTACATCTGTACAGTAGATACTGAACCGTCCGATGTGGATGTCGGCATGACAAACAGACAAGTACTTAGATATGAACAACCTTTATAGGTGACTTCAATAGCATAGTTGCCTGATACCGAAAACGTAAAAGAATGACTATTCGCACCTAAAACAGGTATTTGTTCGTTATCTCGGCAAATGTACCATTGGTACGTCGCACCAGGTATGTCTATGGTTCTTAATGTGTCTTTTGTTACCGTGATTGACGGTTCGAAAAATACAACTTCTACACGGAAATTGATAATACTATCGCAACCAAACTTGCTCGTGAGTACCTCTCTGTAGTTTCCGGCATTGGAGTAGGTCGTATTTCCTACTGTGACACTTTGACCTTTACATATTTCATATAACGTATCGATATTGTACTTTGGATTGGAAGTGATTTGAATGATAAGGACACTATCACAACCATTAGAAGTTCTTAATGAATCCATGTAAATACCTGTGGTACTGTACCGTATATTGTTGACCGATACTGATTCGCCTTCGCATAAGCTAAACGAAAAGTTTCTCACAATATTATTATAAGTGATCACAGACGCTACGATACTATCACATCCGAATACAGAACTCAATGTGTCTGTGAAAGATCCTGGAATGGTATAAACACTACTGCCGACAATCACGGATTCGCCCGGGCAGATTTTGTAATTGTTTACAGAAAAAGATTCTGGTACGACAGTCAGATTAAGGACGACGATACTATCACAACCAGTGCTGCTTGACAATGGTATTTCAAAAATCCCAGTTTTGTCAAGTGTAACACTACCTATCGTATATTGCTGACCTTCGCAAATCGTTTCCGAAAGACCATAGTATCTTGGCAATACATTTAAATTAGTTTCAACGACGCTATCACAACCATTGAAATGACTAATCAATGTATCTAAATAAATACCAGAAATGCTATAAATAGATGTACCAACTAAGAGCGTTTCTCCTTCACATAAAGTAAATTCTTGTACAGTCAATGGAATAGGCGGTAAAACATCTATACTGGTAAAAATGATACTATCACATCCAAAAATATTATTTAATGAATCAATAAAATATTGTCTTTCTTTATAAATCTGACCATTGACTATAATACTATCTCCTTGGCATAGTGAGTAATAATGATAAATAGCATCATGCTTATTGACCGTAAGATTGGTCGTTATGATACTGTCACACCCATAATTTGATTTTAGGACATCAACATAAATTCCGGTTTGGGAATAGGTATTATCGCCGACGATCAAACTGTCGCCTTCACAAATGGACACATCAACACTGAATTCCGTTTCCAACTCAATGATATTAATGATAAGCATATCCTCACATCCACTTGGATTTGGCGAAGATTGTATATAAATACCGCCTTTGTCGTAGTTTACACCTTGTATCGTTACCGTATCTCCTTTACAGATGATTGCTTCGATACGTTCTATCGTTGCCGGCAGTATGCTCAAGTGGGTTATAACGGTACTATCACATCCATGTATCGACAGTAAAGGATCCGTATAACTTCCTGGTAAAGTATAAATATTTGAACCAACTCGGATTGAGTCGCCATTACATATTTGGATATTTTGTGAGATGAAAAACGCAGGAAAAACACCTACATGAGATATAATGATACTGTCACAACCTCCTGTTGAGCGAATCGTATCTATATAAGTTCCTGTTTCAAAATATTTTTTCGAACCAACGTATAGCGTGTCGCCTTCACAAAGCTTTATATCTTGAGTGACAATACTATCCGTAAATATCTTAATATCAACCTTTTGACATTCATCATTAAGCACACAGCCACCAAAGCCTTTTACAAAGAATGAAGTACTTGTGTCAATGGGTATGCTTAGAAAATCTCCACTTGCAAAAGTAATGTTTTCACATCTATGCCGTTGCCAGGACCATTGAGTTGCTGAGTTTAAATAACCTTCTTCAACTTGTATAAATATGTTTTCTCCTGGACAGATGATGCTTTTTTCAACTTTAAGCGTTTTGAGGTATGGGTTTATACAAGTAAATACATTTAAAAGAAATGCATCAATGCCACCGTTGCTATAAATGTCCAAAATATCGGAAGAAAGGTCAAAATCCACTATGGCACCAAATCCTCCGACAGAGATGATGTCTCCATTCAATAAAACACCTATATCTCCAATCTGTTCTTCTGCCATACCGCCCAATGCATAATGTAGATTATAAGAACCGTCTTGATTATATATGGCATAAAAAATATCGGCATTACCGTTAGATTCGCTGTTATTACTGAACTGTGACGATGCGTTGAAATCGACTTTCCCTCGAAATGTTCCAGTCAGTATGATGACATTTTTATTGTTGGTGGTGACTTTGATACCGGCATCATTTTGCGTATCTCCATAAGTGTTGACCCATTGTGTAATGCCCGTAGAGTCCATCTTCATGAGAAATATATCTGTACCACCTTTACTTTGTCGGTCAAATGTTGAACCACCAAAGTTAACTGTTTGGGAAAATCTACCAGTCAAGATGATATCTCCTTTACCATCCATGGTAATACTTGCTCCAGCATCTATCCCAGATCCTCCAAAAGCTTTTGCAAATTCTAAATCGCCATTGGGTCTTAATTTAACAAATAAAACATCTGTTTGTCCGTTTGGTACCAATTCGGTTACAGCGCTATCCTGCGCAAACGAAATCCTACTTCTAAAGTCTCCGATAAGGTAAGTGTTTCCATTCCTATCAGATATATGTTGGCTTACAAAATCGTGATCACTTCCACCGATCTTCTTAAAAAAGTTTGTTGTTCCATTTGGATCTAACTGAATGATGAATATATCATTATATCCGGAAGTCGTATCTGCCCAAAAATCTCCAAAATCAGCATTGCCCTCAAAATGTCCGGACAAAACAACCTTGTTATCGGGCAATATACTCAAACTTTTACCTGTGACAGACACATCAGATGTAAATTGTTTTGACCATACGATAGTACCATTTTCATCGATTTTTATTAAAAAACCATAAGGTATCGTTGGCGAGCCTTTCAAGATAAATTCGGAAAGATAGAATAGAGAATCCGTAAATACGCCAGTAACATAGACATTATCTTCTTTATCTACGATGATATCGTGTGCGATGACACTGCCTTTTGTTGCAAGCTGATGATACCACTGCCGAACGCCTAAGGAAGTACTTTTTCTAATGATGACATTTTCTGATCCTTTTGAGAAAATTTTTTCATTGATAGCTATGGAAATGCTATCCCTAAATACGACAATATCACAAATATTTTGCCTTGAATCGATCGCAAGCCCATTGCCGTAATCGGCTTGGCTACCACCTGCATTATATATCCATTTTAAATCCTGACCAAATATCCAAGTTGATAAACAACTCAATACGAGTATAAGTAATTGTTTGTGCATATCTTAAATATATAAAATAATCATCAAATATAAAAACAGGGCGTATCTATTTGTCATTTTCAAATTCAAATATACGACGCTTTGATGTAATACCATAAATTACATAGTATTTTTACTACGAAAATTGTGCCGAAATCCTTTGAAACCTTTTGTATTCAATAGATTATCAAAAAGAAAGCAGATTTTATATGAGGGTATAAAATCTGCTTTTTCGTTTTCTATACGAAAGTGAATACTAATTTACGATTTTTTGAATATCACTTTAGTATTAAGCCTCTTGGAGCATCCTTTCTCCAAACATGATGAATATCACTAAGGCAATGAAGAATATGATCATGGGTTTAAAATTTGCATTAAAAATATGATGATTATCAATACCCGTCAAGAGCTAATGAGAAAGTTTATGCAATTTTTGGCTTTTTTAACATTATTGAATCTGAATTTCTACGGTTAAAAAAACGATCATAAAGGCACTACTACCTCACTTCCCTACCTTTCCAATCGTAAAGAGGTGGACATAAAGCGTGGTATCCAGATAGAAGGATGTGTACGATATACATCAAAAATGCAGGAAGAAACCATAGCATGGCTTCTTTGTTTTGATAATATGTAGAAAGCCTATACAAATGGATGTAGTCTGTTATGAATTTTGTTGCCCATAGCACAATCAATGATAAAAGACCATAAGCTGGAAATAAAATACCCAATGGAATGGCAACAATTATCATCAAAGTATATACAAAAATATATCCCTGAACCCATTTCACATTACTGTCAAAACTATTCATGGCTTTACTTGCCCAACGTTTGCGCTGATTGAAAAAAGCAGACCAGGAAGCTTCGGATTTTGTGTAGCAAATGGCATTGTTGTCATGAACAAATCCAACTGATTTTGGCTTTTGTTGAGCAATCTTTTGAACAAGGAATATATCATCTCCTGAAGCCCTTTCTAAATTACCTGCGAAGCCATCATTTTCAATAAAAGCGGATTTTCGATAGCTCAAACTGGCTCCGTTAGCTAAATAATATGAATTGCGCTCAATACCATTAGCCGTGACGGACATCATGGATGCAAAATCAAGCCATTGGAATTGTGACAACAATGTATTATCTACCTTTGGTAGGACGATGCCTGTGCATATCTGAATTATTTCGTTTTTATATTGTTCGGCATGGCATTTTATCCACGATGTAGATGGTAAAGTATCGCCATCTGTACAAAGAATAATATCAAATTTAGCGTGCTCGACACCATAAGTAATGGCGTGTTTTTTACCTGTCAAGTGTCCAGGTAAAGACAAATATCGGATATTTTCATGGCTTAAGGATTGGACGATATTAGCGGTTTCATCAGTACTATGGTCGTCGATGACTAAGATTTCGTAGTGTGTTTTTGGGTAATCATTTTCTAAAATGTGCTGAATAGTTCGTTTGATATGGTCAGCTTCATTTCTAACAGGAATCATGATAGTAACTGTCTCGTATGGGTCGGACGACAAATCAGTGGATGACAGTGATTTTTTCCAGCCACGATATATCCATACAATTAATCCACTATAAGAAAGTGACAGGATAACCGTTATGATAATAGGCATTACCTGTGGCATTTGCATTAAAATAATTGGTCGTATTTATTTTGATCCTGTGTTGGAGCTTCCTTTTGATTGTTGAGTTGAGGCAATTCTAAAAAACTCTCATCTTCAACGACTTCTTCAAATTCTGTAAAAGTATTTTGTTCTTTTTCTACCGTTTCGTAAAGCTTTTTCATACTTCTTCTTCCCAAAGCTTTAAAAAACAAATATCCTGTAAGAATTGGCCAACCGATGATACCTAAACCTATGACTAATAAGCCCAGTAATGGTTTTTTAAACAGTAAATCCCAGACAAATTGAAGAAAATCTGTTACTACCTTATAGTCCAAAATTAAAGCTATAATCAACAATACCGGACCGACCCAGTAAAGCAATGTGAATATACCGCGTGCTATAAAGAATAATAATGCGAAGAAAAAGGTTAGTATCAGCAATGGACCGATAAACCCTAATGGATTATTTCCACCTCCTGTTTGATATGTTCTGAGCATATTTGAAATATTGACTTTATAACAAATATAAGTGTATTTTTCCTAAAAAAGTTTTAAATTTTGGATAAGTGAAGCTTATTTAACGATTTATTATAGAGTTTGGCAGTTTTATTAATGTTTAAAGTTCAATGTCGTTTAGTTAAGGAAATTAGAGCGGTTTATAATTCATATGGTGCTTA
>CAYNSF010000016.1:0-83366 GCA_964399855.1 uncultured Aureispira sp.
AGATTTGAAAAAAGAACGACATTTTATTAAGATATTTTTGTTGACAGAGCACTAGAAATGACAGACAAAAATTACATAAAAAATTTAAGGATACCTACAAAGGAAAACCCTTTGAGGATACTTGTGAGTTCTTGTCTTCTTGGCGTTAAATGTGGAGTAGATGGCGACAATTATGGCGAGTATCCAAGTATTCTAAAGTTACTAAACTATGATCATGTAAAGTTCATTCAGTTTTGCCCAGAAGATTTTGCATTTGGTACACCAAGAGAAATGTGTGACATATACGGAGGAAACGGACATGATGTATTAGAAGGGCGAGCCAAAGTGCTTACAACATCAGGGATTGACTGGACAAACGACATGATTAGAGCGTCGGAAAAAATGCTTGAAAAAGCTCTGAAATATAATATAGAATTAGCCATCATGATGGACGTTAGTGCGGCTTGCGGCAACCATGTAATATATGACGGCAACAGATATGCCGAAAACAAAAAATACCAGATTGGTATGGGTGTTTGCGGTGCGCAACTGCATAGGGCTGGATTTAAAATAATAAGTTGGAGAGAATACGAATCTTTAGAAATTCTTTATTCAAAACTTGATCCCGAACATCAGATAGATCCCAATGCACAAGACTTTGACCAAAACGAATGGTATAAAGGGTACTTTAATCTGTAGAATAACTATATCAAAATGCTCAATTAAGCGCCATGATACACAACTGTAACAGAAGATATCAACTCCTCTAAAGCTACATCCAGCATCTCTACAACTTCATCAAAACGATTGTTGTAATATGGATCAGGCACAGACATATTTTTATCTGGATAAGCATAATTCATCACCAATTTGACTTTGGATCGTTGTAAATCATTTTCACATATATTCATAACGTCCTGATAGTTAGAACTGTCCATCGTCAAGATCAAATCAAAGTTTTGCAAATCTTTTTTAGTTATTTTCCTTGATACCTGCTGTGATATATCCATATCATGTTTCTTAGCTGCTTGAATAGCTCTCAAATCCGGAGCTTCTCCATTGTGCCAACCTGATGTACCGGCAGAGTCAACTGTCCAATCTATTAGACTGTGTTCGTTTATTTTTTTCTCTAATATTCCGTGTGCCAAAGGAGAACGACAAATATTCCCTAAGCAAACCATTAAAATTTTCATATTACAAAATTATACAATATGTTTTATATCAAAAATAGTTCCATTTCTAAGTTATAACTGTATAAACAACTAAATCGCTGCGTTATTAACATTTTGTTTTGACAAATTGGGTTGATATGTGGATAGTAAAAATATCATCTTCCACTAAATCCAATAATGTAACTTCGCAAATTTACCCTATGGGATAGTAAACATCCATCAGAGTAAACAACAACGTAATTCAACGAAAATAAAAAAAAGTCCGGAATTACTTTCTATAATCCGAACTTTCTTATTTCTCCAACTACTTTACGGCTTATTCTTCCGTATCTTCATCAGAAACAGCTGCTTCAGCTGGTTTGTATTTATCCATGATTTTTAGCTCTATCTCTTTTGAAAGTTCAGGATTGTCTGCTAAAAACTGCTTGGCCGCTTCTCTACCTTGAGCGATTTTAGTACTTTCATAACTAAACCATGAACCACTCTTGCCAATGATATCTGTTTCAACACCAAGATCTACAATTTCTCCAGTTTTGGAAATACCTTCTCCAAATATGATGTCAAATGTCGCTACTCTAAATGGTGGAGCTAACTTGTTTTTTACGACTTTAACTTTTACAGGGTTTCCAACTGTGTTGCCGTCTTTATCTTTGATCGCTGTTCCAGATTTACGGATGTCGAGCCGTATAGACGCATAAAATTTCAATGCATTACCACCTGTAGTCGTCTCAGGGTTGCCAAACATGACACCGATTTTTTCCCTGAGCTGATTAATGAAAATACAGCAGCATCCTGTACGCCCTATAGTTGCAGTCAACTTACGCAATGCTTGAGACATTAAACGTGCTTGAAGACCCATTTTCGAATCGCCCATTTCTCCTTCGATCTCGCTGCGAGGTACTAAAGCAGCTACCGAGTCTATGACGATGATGTCTATCGCTCCAGAACGTATTAGATTTTCGGCTATTTCAAGCGCTTGTTCACCATTATCCGGTTGTGATATAAGTAACTCTTCTGTATTCACACCCAAATGCTCAGCATAAAACCTGTCAAATGCATGTTCTGCGTCTATGATCGCAGCAATACCACCATTTTTCTGACATTCGGCTATCGCATGTATTGCTAATGTCGTTTTACCTGATGATTCCGGCCCATAAATCTCTACTATCCTCCCTTTAGGAAGACCATTTATTCCCAACGCTATATCCAACCCCAATGATCCGGTGGAAATGGTTTCAACATTGACGACCTGCTTGTCTCCCAACTTCATGATTGTACCCTTTCCGTAGGTTTTATCAAGCTTATCCATGGTCATTGCCAATGCCTTGAGTTTTTCTTCTTTCTCTTTTGACATGTTAATATATTGATTTTAAATTATTTAAAAGTGAAAGCAAAGATAATAAAATAATATATATCTATTAGTATTATGACGATAATTAATATTATTCTTATATTTGGATTCTAATTTGACCATTTTTAAAAATCAACATAATATGGACAGTAAACCTTGGTTAGCAAATTATCCTGCGGGTATTCCTGCAAATATTGATTTACTACAGTACGAAACACTATTAGATTTTCTTCAGGAAAGTTTTAAAAAATTTTCCAATAACTATGCTTTTGAAAGTATGGGTAAGAAGTTGACTTATAAAGAAGTGGATCAGCTATCGGATAGGTTTGGTGCTTATCTGCAATCACGTGGGTTGAAACCCGGCGACAGAATTGCCGTCATGATGCCAAATCTACTTCAGTTTCCTATCGCTGTTTTTGGTGCATTGAAAGCCGGTTTGATCATTGTCAATACCAACCCGTTATACACACCAAGAGAGATGCGTCATCAGTTTATAGACAGCGGAGTGACAGCAATCGTAATCGTAGAAAATTTTGCAGCTAATTTACAGTCGATATTAAAAGATACGCAAATCAATACGATCATTTTGACTTCTATCGGCGAAATGTTGGGCGGCTTAAAAGGGTCTTTCGTAAACCTGGCTGTGAAATACGTCAAAAGAATGGTTCCAAAATACCAACTCGACAATACTATCAGTTTTAATCATGCGCTTAGTGAAGGTAAAAAATTCACGATCAAACCTTTTGAAAACTGTGCTGATGACGTTATTATACACCAATATACAGGCGGCACTACGGGCGTTTCTAAAGGAGCCATGCTAACTAATAGAAACCTGATAGCCAATATGATTCAGATCCGGAGTTGGATGGTACCCTATCTTAAAGAAGGTCAGGAAGCTGTGATCTGTCCTTTGCCGATGTATCACATTTTTGCCTTTACGGTCAATTGTCTCGCCATGTTGAGTTTTGGAGCACACAATATATTGGTCACAAATGCCAGAGATCTTAACTCGGTAGTGAAAGAATTTGGTAAAAATAAAATCAGTCTCATGACTGGAGTGAATACGCTGTTTAACGGGTTGAATCACTTTGAAGCATTCAAATCGGCAGATTTTTCATCACTCAAAATATGTGTTGGTGGTGGTATGGCCGTACAAAAGGCAGTAGCAGATAAATGGAAAGAAATAACGGGTTGCTATCTTTCCGAAGGATATGGACTTACAGAATCTTCACCGGTTCTTACTATCAACCCATTGGACGGTAGTGGCAAGAATGGAAGTATAGGGCTTCCTGTTCCTTCGACAGATATCCGTATTATCAATGACAATGGTATGCTATGTAATCTACGTGAAGAAGGAGAAATCCAAGCGAAAGGTCCTCAAATCATGAAAGGGTATTATAATCAGCCGGTTGAAACATCTAATGTAATAACTTCGGACGGCTGGCTTAATACGGGTGACATTGGTTATATGGATGAAGACGGATATGTATTCATCGTGGACAGAAAGAAAGACATGATTTTAGTTAGCGGGTTTAATGTGTATCCAAATGAAATAGAAAGTGTAGCCGTTACGCATCCAAAGATATTGGAAGCAGCCGCTGTAGGTGTTTCGGACGAAAAGTCAACTGAAGCCGTTAAATTATTTGTCGTTAAAAAGGATAAAAGCCTGACCAAAGATGAAGTCATCGAGCATTGCAGAGCAAATCTTGCCGGCTACAAAGTACCTAAGTATGTAGAGTTTAAAGATGAGCTTCCTAAAACTAATGTAGGAAAAATCCTGAGACGAGCACTAAAAGAATAATATGAATGACCAACGAGGCCGTTTATACCTGATACCTTGCCCAGTGGCCGATGGCAAAATCTCCAGTTTGGCACAGGAAACGCTGGATATTTTACATAGGACGACACATTTTATAGTGGAACGTGCCAAAACGGCTCGTCACTTTATAAAAGCTGCCGGACATCCCGTCCATGTAAGCCAATTATCTATTCATGAGCTCAGTGAAGATTTGCATGAAAACACAAAGTTTCTTGAGCAATTGCTGACTGGAACTGATATTGGTGTCATATCAGAAGCAGGATGTCCATGTATTGCCGATCCTGGCTCGCTACTCGTATCATGGGCGCACAAACATCAAATCCGTGTAGTACCATTAGTAGGTCCTTCCTCCATTTTGCTGGCACTCATCGCAAGCGGTCTGAATGGTCAGAATTTTGCTTTCAATGGCTATTTATCCAACAAAAAACCGGAACTGACAACTCAGTTAAGACAACTTGAGCAAAAAATCACCAAATCGCAACAAACTCAAATCTGGATCGAAACTCCCTATCGCAATCAATTCGTGATAGAAACCTGTTTTCAGACATTAAACGGTAATACCCGACTGTGCATAGCCTGTGATCTCAACACAGAAACAGAAGAAATATCCACTAAAACCATAAGTGAATGGAAAAAGAGCAAAACGGATCATTACCACAAGAGATTGTGTATCTTTCTGATTGGATGAGTTATTAATGGTTAATTTTTAATGGTTATTCATGAAAAATCTAAGTGCAATCTTAGTGGTTTAGTTTACCACTCAGGACACATAGTATCACACTAAGAAACACTAAGAAACACTAAGAAAAATACTAAAATATCTTAGTGAACTTAGTAAAATCTTAGTGTTTTCTTAGTGGTAAAAAAGCCTATAAATTTATAAACAATTATATCAACTTAACAAATCCGACAAATCAGCAAATCCAACAATCTAAAAAGGATACTTCCTATTCTCAATTACAAAATCAGCTATCTTACGTCTGTTCTCCTTTACATTTTGCAATGGGTATTTAGTAAACTTCCTTAATCCTGATAAGAATGCCACTTGTATTTCTGGTGCAATAAAGGATGCAATCGCATCTGTTCCTTGCTTTTGTATATTAGCAGCCGTATCATGAAGATACGTCCTCAATACTGTATCATAAATACCAACCGGCTTTTGTTGATAACTTTCTGCTATCTTCATTACACGCATCAACGTACTTTCTGCATTGAATATATCCATGATGATATCCGAAAGATTCATCAGGATTTCCTGTTCTTCCTTCAAATCCAATTTACCACTCATCGCTTCCTGTGCTGCTGAACCCAAAATCATGATTAGCGCTTTCTTGAAGTTATCTACAAGCTGTTGCTCAGCGGCATATACTCCTGTATAAATCGCGTCCGGCGCAACACCATTGATGAGTTCATTCTGTACAGCCATACCCGGTGTTAGCAAATCCAACTCTCCCTTCATGGCTAATTTAAGTATGGTGCTCAGGATGACCATACGGTTGATTTCATTAGTACCTTCAAAAATTCTGTTGATTCTTGAATCACGATATGCTCTTGCGACATGTCCTTCTTCCGAGTAACCCATTCCTCCAAAGATTTGTACCGTTTCGTCCACCACGTAGTCTAATACTTCCGAACCGACAACTTTTATTATTGAACACTCTATGGCATATTCTTTCGCACCTTCCAACTTTGATTGGCCATATTCCATGCCACTTTCTTTGTATTGTTGCTCGGCTTGCTGTATCAATTGTGCTGTTCTATATACAGCCGTTTCTGCGACAAAACTACGTATAGTCTGCTCGGCAATTTTATATTTTATTGCTCCGAATGATGCTATTGATTGTTGAAATTGTTCTCGCTCGATAGCATATCCTACTGATGTTTCAACCAATTTTTTTACACCACCCAAACAAGATGCACCCAATTTAAACCTACCAATATTCAATACATTAAAGGCGATCAAGTGTCCTTTTCCAACTTCTCCCAATAGGTTTTCAATTGGTACTTGAACATTTTCCATATATATCTGTCGTGTCGAGGATCCTTTGATACCCAATTTTTTCTCTTCAGCACCCAATGTAAACCCTGGCATTCCTTTCTCTAAAATAAATCCTGTAAATCCAGACTTACCTTCTGGAAGATGTTTGCCCGTAACCTGAGCAAATACCGTGAAAACATCCGCAAAACCAGCATTGGTTATCCACATTTTTTGTCCATTGAGTACGAAATGTGTACCTGCTTCATTTAGCTCGGCAGTAGATTTTGCCGCCAATGCATCCGATCCGCTTGAAGGTTCAGTAAGGCAGTAACTCGCTTTTAGCGCTCCAGTTATCATTTTTGGCAGATATTTTTGTTGCTGTGCTTCCGTACCATAGTACAATATAGGCAACATACCTATTCCGGTTTGAGCATTGTACGTCACTGTAAACGAGCCCGACGGACCGATTTCATCTCCGATCAGCGTATTTGTAATAAAATCTAAGTCGCCACCTCCCAATGAATCGGGCATGTGTGTACCCAAAAAGCCAAGTTCAGCAAACTTTTCTAAGATAGACGGGATAAGTCCTTCTTCCAATTTTTCTATCCTTTCGGTAAATGGCATTACTTCCTGCTCGACAAAGGAGCGGACAGTATCGCGAATCATAAGCTGCTCTTCATTAAAATCTTCTGGAACAAACATGTCCCGATAATCACTCGATTTTACGAGAAATTCTCCACCTTTCAGAAATGTATTTGACGCCATATTTAATGTGATTTACAAAATTTAACTCAAAGTTAAATTATTTATTTTGAAGTGACAAATAATTTATAAAAAAAATAAAATAAACTCTATATTTATGGACATTAAAGCTAAACTACAATATATGCTCAGAGTTAAATTATGTAAAAGTATTTTCATCAATTTTCAATTCCATACATCATAAATTATAAAGAATTAGAAGTATTTGGATGTGATTTCTTATTAAAAACATTGTTTAAAATAGGTAGTATCAGACTATTGAACTAAATTTGCTATTAGAAATAAAGTAACTAAAAATTTGATTTGTTTCAGAGAAAAAAATGCCTACCTGACTATATTAAAGAATGTAATATAATTGAACATATTAAAATGCAGGGTAAACATCATATTACTAAAAAATTGATCCATAGATTAGAAAAATCTACGGGAATGTTGTTTGTGGATCATCCCACCAACTCATCCGTTTGTTTTGCCAATCAAAATAGCGATCTTCGTGACGAATATAAAGATATCTTTACACAAGATGATATAGTGAATTTTCTAAAATCATGTCCCGAAACTGATACGCCCGACAGCACTACATTCTGGCAACAAGTCGCTATAGGCAAGCAGTTTAAAATTACTTTTAATGAAAAAAAATAATAAAAAATGCTGCAAGTCAAAAAAACTTCATATTTTTGGGTTGTAATGTTAGATTATCATTCATTTTAAAGTCTTAAAATTAGCAAACAAATAAAATTTGATACAATGAAAAAGTTTTTTTATCTGTTCTTGGTCAGTGCTTTTACTTTTGCTTTTAGCAATGCCGCAACTGCACAACAAAACAAAAATCAAGTAAGAGATGTGATGCCACCAAGTGAACAAGTCATTAAAAGTGCACAAGCAGCAAAAGATAGACCGACACCCGAAACCAAAGAAATGGTCGTTCCGACAAATGAAAATAAGAATCAGGAATTGAATCGTCAGGAAACAACTAAAAAGAATAAGCCTGTTTCAAGACCAAAAGTAATCATTGAAACGCCACAAATAAAAACTACTGTTAAGGAAGCTCCTATCGAAAAATAATCAGGGAAAATAATAAATTTATGTAAGCCTGGAACATTAAAAAATGATCCAGGCTTTTTTAACGTCCATCAAAGCTGTATAGCTTTAAGTCGTAAATCATCACCATAAAAGATACGAGCAGTATTTTCAAATGCGGATGTGTAGTCAGAGATATAAAATAAGTCTTCTCCATCTTTTTGAGGGCTTTTCATATTGATATCGTCCAAGAGTCGCTCCACTTTTTTGTGTACAACGTCAATAGAATCCAAAATATCAACTTTTCCCATAAAAAAGTCATCAATTTCACCTCTTATGAGCGGATAATGTGTACAAGCAAGCAAAAGCGCATCAAGATCGTTTAAATCTGGATGACTTAGATAGTTTTCAATGATCTTGCGAGAAATTGTACCATTATAAAAACCTTCCTCAATCATGGGTGCGAGCAAAGGAGTAGCCACTTCTACAACTTCAATATTAGGATTTTTTGAATTAATTTTTTGTTTGTAAACAGACGAATTGATCGTAGCTTTAGTAGCTATAACACCTACTCGTTGATATCCTTGCTCGAGCACTTCTTCAACTAAAGGGTCAACAACATTAACAAATATAACCTTATTGTCAAAGAAGTCAACCAACATGTCATAAGCTACCGAAGAAGCCGAATTACACGCAATAATAATCAACTTACATTGTTTGTCTAAAAGGAACTTACTGATATTCAGACAATAATTCTGAATAGCATCAGGAGATTTATCTCCATAAGGCAAATGAACCGTATCTCCAAAATAAATGAATCGCTCCTTTGGCATGTGTTTTTGCAAGGCTTTGGCAACAGTCAAGCCACCAATTCCACTGTCAAAAATCCCGATCGGCTGCTGACTGGATCGATTCATTTATCAATATATTTTACAATTTGATGCCTAATTTACCTTTAACAAGATCAGTAACATCAGCACTTGGATCTGCGTATAGTATCAGTCCTTGCACTGCATCAAATATATACAAAAATCCATTATCAGCAGCGATTGCTTCTATCGCATTATTGATCCTATCATGAATAGGCTTTAACAACTCCTCGCTCTTATCATAAATTTTTTGCTGACTGGTATTGTCAAATTCCATGATTTTACCCTCTTCATCTTTCAACGTTTTGGCTCTTTTGTCGATTTCTACCGGAGCCAATTCGCCACTCGCTTGCAATCTTTGAAGTTCTTGATACTTATTCTGAAGATCTCTAATCATATCTTCACCCTTTTTCTTAAACATGTTTTTCATGACTTCAAGGTCAGAATTTGCCTGTTTTACTTCCGGCATAGCATCTAAGATGAGCTGAGAATTAAGATAACCTACTTTTTGGGCATTTACACTTAGTCCGGCAAATATTAGGGCTATCGCCAAAATAATGTTACGATACATGGTCTTTTATTTTAGTTGATTTTAAGTTTACAATTTGATTCCTTTTAACTATACAGATTTATACTTTCAAACCATAAAGGTATTTTATGATTGAAATTGAACATACCTGAGTAGTTGCACTTATTTAATACCAAGTTTTTTCTTGATATCGCCTGTTTTGTCATATTCAGGATTAGAAAATAACAATCCTGTAGCACCGCCCTTATCAAAGATGATATCTATGCCTCGTTCAGCTGCATAACTTTCCATGGCTGCAAATACTTTATCTTGTATCGGCGCTACCATTTCTTGACGCTTCTTGAACAGTTCTCCATCAGGACCAAATTTAATCTTTTGCTTTTCACGGATTTCCGCTTCTTTTTTTACAATTTCATCTTCTCTTTTGGTCTTATCCTCTATACTCAACAACACTTGTTCTGCCTGAAACTTATTGTACATACTCTTCACGACATCAAATTCTTGCGCTATTTGCTGACGCCATTCAGCCGCTACTCTGTCCAATTCTTTTTGAGCGCTATCGTATTCGGGTAATGACGAAAGAACTTCGTTGACATCAATAAGGGCTATCTTTTGTGCCGACGCAAATGAAAATGTTCCGACAACAAAAACCAATGCTAAAATACTTTTTCTAATGTTCATTTTTTAAAGATTTAACTTTTTTAAAAAATTTTGCCAAAATTACGAAATTTATTTACTTTTGTATCGTTCAGCCTTAAATAATATTTTTATTAGATTGCTTCAGGCTGAATATTATAACTTTAATAAAATAACGTAAAAGCAATTTACTTCATTTTAATAGACAGTTTCTTTGTTTCTAAAGTTACGCATCAGATATATTAAGCCTTTATTCATAATCACTATATTATGTTGTATATCAATATATTAAGACTAACAATCTAAAAATAATAGCCTTTATCTTTAACTTTAGTTTAACGATAATGCTAAAGTGATTACTGCATATCAGATGTTTTGACAAGAATAGTCCATGCCATTCCAACTAAATCCATTAACTTTGCCAAACTTCATTTAAAATAACAATTATTTATGTCTGTTTTTATAATTGATAGCGTACCACTCAGTCCAGAAATGGTAAGTCATGTCGTATCTCAAGGTCAGCAAATAGCCATATCTGAAAAAGTTAAGGCCAAAATTCATGCCAACAGAACCTATCTTGAAGATAAATTGGCCGATCCAAATCGGATAATTTATGGAATAAATACTGGTTTTGGCTCTTTATGCAATGTGCGGATTTCAGATGAAAATCTAGGTAAATTACAAGAAAATCTTGTTCGATCACATGCGTGTGGAATGGGAGAAACCGTACCTCAAGATATTTGCCAACTTATACACTTTTTGAAAATAATCAATCTGACACATGGCTGTTCAGGCGTTCGAGTGGAATTGATCCAAAAGTTGATAGATTTGTATAATGCTGGAATTTATCCCGTGATATTTCAACAAGGATCATTGGGTGCTTCTGGCGATTTATCACCATTGGCACATTTGAGTTTGCTTTTATTGGGCGAAGGAACAGCGTATTATAAAGGTGTAAAATGTGAAACGGCATCTGCTCTGAAAGCCGAGCATATCACACCAATAGCTTTAAAATCTAAAGAAGGCCTTGCTTTATTAAATGGGACACAATTCTCTTTAGCTTACGCAACAAACATCATCACGAAAGCAGAAAAATTATTTGACCTTGCCAACAAAATTTGTGCTTTATCCATGGATGCATATTTATGTGATATAGCACCTTTTGACCACCTTTTGCACGATGTGCGCCCACACGAAGGTCAAAGGAAAACCGCCAATCAAATTTACAATTTACTAAAAGACAGTACACTCAGAAATGTCACAAAACAGAGTGTACAAGATCCATATTCTTTTCGATGTGTACCACAAGTACACGGTGCATCGTGGACAGCAATCCAACATGCAAAGGATGTCATCACTACAGAGATAAACGCTGCAACAGACAATCCAATGGTTTTTGACCAAGAAGACAAGATTCTTAGCGGTGGAAATTTCCATGCCCAACCCTTAGCATTAGTGCTTGATTATTTGGCGATAGCTTTAGCAGAACTCGGCAATATCTCCGAAAGAAGAGTTTATCAACTTATCAACGGAGATCGTGGACTACCAGCTTTTCTCACCAAATATCCAGGCTTGGATTCCGGATTTATGATTGTACAATACACTGCCGCATCTATCGTGAGTCAAAACAAACAATACTGCACGCCAGCATCTGTCGATTCTATCGTATCAAGCAAAGGACAAGAAGATCATGTAAGCATGGCAGCCAATGCAGCAACAAAATGCGCTAAAGTCATGGATAATCTGGTATCTCTCATAGCCATAGAACTTCTTACGGCGGGTCAAGCTTTTGAGTTTAGGCGACCTGCTGAGATCAGTCCGGCACTTGAAACACTATTTATGGATTTGAGACAAAGGGTTCCTGTATTGGAAGAAGATAGAATCATGCACGATGATATGATAAAAGCAGTATCGTTAATTAAAGAGATGATATAATGAAGTATATTATTTCAATTAGCATTAATGGATCAAAAATATAATTAATATTACATTTTGATATACCACCAAAAGAATCTAAATTTGTGTTTTATTATAATTAAAAAAGTATTTTGAAATGAAGAAATTAATATTTTGTTTTCTTTGTATTTTCGTGACATTTGCAAATGTTTATGCACAAACTGAAGACGAGTACAGCAGAAAAGGAAAGTTTTTAGTAGAAACAAATTACGGATTTGTATCTACTATTTTTGGTGGTAATACAGGATTAGGTTTAATATTTTCTGACGGAGAAACCATAGTAAATATGGGAATCGACTGTGGAAAATTTACTGGTAAAAATTTTGCAATCAAAGGTTCTTTATCTGTATTAACAGCAGGTGGAGAGTCAATAGTTAGTTTATCAGCTGGATGTAAATACTATGTTGGTGGTAGTTTTATTATTAATCCAACTTTTGGAATATTAACCGCAGGTGAAGATGGTCGTGCAATAGCGAGTCTTCACTTAGGCTACGCTGTAAAATTAGCCAATAACATTTATTTGGAACCAGCTATAGGTTATAGGAGTCCGATAGCAGGAGGAGTTGATTTACTCGATTTTAGATTACCTTTTATGTTGTTGTTTTAGGTTGAATACTATCATTCAAAGAAGATAAATAGGGTCTGCTGATTTACTCATAAAGTATTGTTTATCTTTAGTTTATTAACTTAAAATCTTATTACATCTGCAAGACAAAAAGCTCCTAAATACAGCAAACCGGTCAAAAAGGCTTGCAGATGAAAATATGTCAAAAATTTCGTCTTTTCAATAAAATATTTATCAAAAACATAATCGATTGATTAACAAATGGGTGCGAGATTGTAAATTGTGAATGTTACTCTATAAGTTCGTACCTTTGTACGATTTGAGTTTAACAGCAAGCCCTATTTAGCCAGAATGGAGACTATTCTGAATATATACGATAGTAAACCCGAAGCATCCATAGGTAGAATATGCATTGATGAGCGTCTTTGCCAGCTATTAGGAGATGTATATTTACCTGTATCTGCACAACCAGGTAAGATAAAACTTGTAGATGAGCAGTATTCAAGACACGGTACGTGTTGTTTACTATTAGCGTACGATATAGATACCGGTCAACGCTATACAATAGTGAGTAAAACCAGGACAAAGAAAGATTATGCAAATTTTATGGATTGGATAGAAGCAAGGTATTACAGAGACAAGGAGAAAATAATAGTGATACAAGACAATCTAAACACACATAACAAAGGCTCGTTTTATGAAAATCTTCCGGTACAAAGAGCCGGAGAACTCAATAAAAAAATGGAGTTTCAGTTTACACCAAAACACGCAAGCTGGCTGAATATGGCAGAGATAGAATTTTCATCAATAAGTCGTCAATGTCTAAATCGGAGAATCCCCACGATGGAAGAAATGGAAAGGGAAGTAACAGCCTGGCAAGAAAAGAGAAATAAGGCAAGTACAAGAATATCCTGGTCATTCACAACGGACATAGCAAGGGTGAAAATGTCAAATAAATACAAATTATAATTTAAATCTTTTTTATGGACTCAGCAGAGGTGTATTCGAATAAATTCACTTATTCATACCAAAACCTTCCTACTCATCATCACTCATTAACATAAGTCCTCTTTATCCTACTTGATATACGAGTCAATATCTCATACGGAATCGTCTGGCAGGCTTCAGCTAAGTGTTCTATCGGCTTATCTTTGCCAAATATAATGACTTCGTCGCCTACATTGATACCGCTGTCTCTTCCAATGTCAACTATTGTGAGATCCATACAGACACTACCCATGATCGGATAATCACAGCCTTGTATGCGTACATGATATCTTCCATTTCCTGCCAAGCGCATCAATCCGTCTGCATAACCGATATTTATTATAGCAATTTGTCCATTTTTCGCTGCTTTGCCTTTTCGATTGTAACCAACCGAATCTGTAGATTTAATGTTTTTGATTTGAACGACTGTCGCTTTCAATGTATGAACTTTCTCTAATTTGTCAGTAAAGATATTTGTACTGTCAATGCCATACAATCCTAAACCAAGCCGCACATACTCAAAGTGATATTCGGGAAATCGAATAATTCCGGACGAATTGAGCAAGTGTCTGTCGGGTTTATATCCGATCTCCTTCGATATAAAATCGTAATTTTGTTGAAAAACTTGGGCTTGATGATGAGTAAATGTGTCGTCTTTCGGATCTTCACTACTACTCAGATGGCTGAAAATGGTTTGTACTTTTATTTGATTTTGGCAGCCTTTTAATAGCTGACAAAGTTGTTCTAAGTTATCTTCCAAAAAGCCTAATCGATGCATTCCAGTATCTAATTTCAGGTGGATTTTAAAGTCCTTTGTACCGATATCAAAATATGAAACCAACGCTTTCAATTGGTTGATATCGTAGATTTCTGGTTCCAACTGATATTGTAGCATTTCAGGTATGCCTTGCTTGTCTGGATTGAGGATGATGATAGGCAATCTGATGCCTGTTTTTCGCAACTGAACACCTTCATCCACAAAGGCTACTGCCACATACGTTACTTTTTTAAATTCTAAATATTTGGCTAACTCTTCACTTCCACTACCATATGCGGATGCTTTTATTACAGAAATAATACGTGTATTTCCATGTAAATGTTGAGAAAATACCCTGAGATTATGTTCTATCGCCTGCAAATCTGTTTCCAAAACAGCCGTATGTGCCTTGTCTGATAGTGCGTGTGTGATTTTTTCTAATTCAAATACCCGAGCGCCTTTTATCAGTATTGCTTTATCTACTAATGGATACGTTGATAAATTTGCCAAGAGTGTTTCAGTATCGTCAACATATTGAAAATTAATGTTTTCATGGAGGTATCGTTGCAGGCCTGAAATATATTTGCCAACACCGATGACTGCCTGTACTTTATGCGTATTCAACTGATCTGCTAATTGCTTATCAAAAGTCTGCCGATACGTTCCTATTTGTAAAAAATCCGAAAGTATCACGACCTTATCTTTAATTCCTGCCTGCTGATCCAAAAAATCGAGTGCGATTTTGAGGGATTGCAAGTCAGCATTGTAGGTGTCATCAATTAGAATATTGTTATTAATACCGAATTTCAACTCCAATCGCATTGGAATATTCTGTATTCGATACAAACCATCTTGAATCGAAGCCCGATCGATACCCAATACCAACATGACAGCTATACAATGGAGCGCATTTTGTACAGATGCCTTATCGGCAAATGGAATAACCCAATCATATTGACTGTCTTGGTGCACCACCGTAACAATCGTTCTTTGCTGCTGCATGGACATTTGAACGATACGGAATAAACTCGATGCTGGAGTATATCCGAAGGACAAAAGCGTTTTTTGTGGAAAAGTATCACGTATCGCAGCATCTATAAGCGTATCGTCCGCATTGTAAATAATCGTATCACAATTGCTAAATAGGCATAGTTTTTCTTTCAGTTTTTCGTGAATGGATTGAAAGCCCTCAGCATGTGCATCACCTATCATCGTTAAAAGTCCGATATTCGGTCTGATCATCGCTTCCAACGTTGCCATTTCATTTACCGTCGAAATCCCTGCTTCAAAGATACCCAAACGATCCATTTCTGTTATCTGCCATAGTGATAAAGCCACACCAGTCTGAGAATTGTAACTTTTGGGACTTTTGACTACCTGTCGGTCAATGATCATTTGAGAAAGCCATTCTTTCACTGTCGTCTTACCATTCGATCCTGTAATAGCCAATGTGACTAATTCAGGAAACAGACTTTTATGCCAAGCAGCCACCGTTTGGAGTGCCTTAAGACTATCAGTCACGACAAATACATTGACATCTTCGGGTAAATCATCGGGCAAATCACGAGTAACAATATTTCTGACACCTTTTTCAATCGCATCCTTGACAAACTTATGGCCGTCATGCATACTACCTTTCAATGCAAAAAAGAGTGTTTCCTCAGGATGTATCAGCTTACGCGTATCCATAGCGAGATAGGCAATCTTACTGTCAGCTACTGGCAAAATAAAGGTTGACGTTTCTAATACTTGTGATATTTGCGATGCCGTATAGGTCAAAATACTTGATTTTATAATTGCTTAAAGGTCAAAACCGATGTCCCTTCTAAAATATTTGCCTTCATAATGTATTTTATCTGCATTTGCCAATGAAATCTTCACAGCTTCTCTAAAATCTGTGTGCAATGTGGTTACGGCCATTACTCTACCGCCAGAAGTAACGATGCTACCTTCTTTAGATGTTGTTCCAGCATGAAATACGATACTTCCTTCTACTTGCTCAAGACCAGAAATCATCTTTCCTTTTTCAAAATCCTCGGGATATCCACCCGAAACGAGCATAACTGTCACAGCAGATTGAGGCATTATTTGCACTTCATATTCGGACAATTTTCCTGCAACTGCAGCTTGTAATAGGGTCACAAAGTCATTCTCTATCCTTGGCATGACCACCTCCGTTTCCGGATCGCCCATTCGGCAATTGTATTCGATTACATAAGGATCACCATCTACATTGATTAACCCAAAGAAAATAAAACCAGTATAATCCATTTGTTCCTGACGAATACCTCGAGCGGTCGGCTCAACAATTTGTTCTTTTACCTTTGTCCAAAGGATTTCATCCATGAATGGTACTGGGGAAACAGCACCCATACCACCCGTATTCAGCCCTGTATCGCCCGCTCCAATTCTTTTGTAATCTTTGGCCTCGGGTAGCAATAAGTAATCCTTCCCGTCTGTCAATGCAAATACAGAAAACTCTATGCCACTCAAAAACGCTTCGATGACCACTTTCTCAGAGGCTTTACCAAATTTGCCTGAAAGCATTTCCGTAAGACTGTCCTCAGCTTCCGTTATATCTTGAATGATTAACACACCTTTGCCGGCAGCAAGTCCGTCTGCTTTGAGTACATAAGGCGCTTGTAAGGAATGAAGAAACTGGATGCCTTCATCAATATTTTGTGTTGTGACCTCTAAGTATGAAGCTGTTGGAATGTCATTTTTTAACATAAATTGCTTGGCAAAAGCTTTGCTTCCTTCCAATTGTGCTGCATAAGCCGACGGACCAATAACTCCGATATGCTTTGTGTCTTCTTGTCTAAAAAAATCGGTAAGACCATCTACTAATGGTGCTTCAGGACCAACAATAATCATATTAACACCATTTGCTAAGCAAAATCCTTTCAGCCCTTCAAAATCATTGGACTTTATGTCAACATTGATGCCAATCGTAGCTGTACCAGGATTTCCAGTAGCGATATACAACGCATTGCAAAGTGGACTTTGTGCTATCTTCCATGCGATGGCATGTTCTCTCCCGCCGCTTCCTATCAATAAAATATTCATATCAAACTTTTGAATGCACAAAATTAGCTTAAATATAGTATAAATATTTAAAAATATGGCAAAAACAATGATAATGACAATGTCGCATTACCAAATATATAAGACTATTGACGCAAATTCCCAATCACTGATATTGAATGTAAACAGGTCTTGGCGACAATTTCATCAGTTCTGTGGGTGTAATCAAATGATGGGGATATTGCTTAACGTCATTTTTATAGAATAGCTTAAATCCTGTAAATTGAACGGGTTCTTTACGGATAAATCTCGATTGTGTGCTGTATTTTAGTTCTGGTCTTCCGAAGCCGTCCATATCAAGTACAATCTGTACTTCAGGTCGAAGTTTTATGTTTTTATAGTTGGTCAACATCCCTTTTGTAAAACGATGTACGACCAATATTTTAGGTGGAATATTGTATTTCTGAACTAAATCTGCAAGATATGCCGTACAAAAATTGATATCTTCAGCATCGTAAGTACCCACTTTTTTTCCAGGTGCTGAACCGTCTTTCATAGAAAATTCGGGATCAATACCGAGATGTATATGAGGCTGCATCAGATACTTTTCAAGTCTTGGTATCTCTTGCTCCACTGTACTCAAACCAACTTGCACATCTAAGAAAACAATTGCATCGTGCATTTGGGCAATAGCTATTGCGGAGTCTATTTGATGTTCAGGCATCCGCAGCCGCCATTTGTTGTCTTTTTGGGGCGTGTTTTGTGCTACAACAGCGATATAATGAATGGCTGGAATAACTGGTGTCAGCGTATCGGCTTTTTGCCAGGCTTCGACTTCCTGGTGCAGACGCTCCCACATGGAAGCTGGTGGCAATTCGCCCAGAATGCCCATTCTTTTGGAATAGAGATTTCCGTAGTAAGCTACGATTCGGTTGTAAGGCAATAAAGCTCCTTTCAGTGGTAATGGCTGATTGCGTACAGGCCATAATCCAGTCGTATCTCCATTGGCAACATAGTCAAGTAACTGTTGATATTCTAAGCTATCAACATACGGGCTGGATATAATAGATACAGTATCCAATACCGCAATGGTATCAGGAATCATTGCTGGTTTGGATATTTCAATATTCGCCGGACTTTCTTTGCAAGCCAGTATCAACGTCAATAGCAATATATATATGGAGAGCATGTGTTTTGACATAAATCTTATTTTATGGGTAAATAAAAAATGCACTAAACATACTCATCGGGAAAATCTTTTCTATTATATCTTTTCCTTATTGATGTCAGATCATCTTGATTATCCACGTAGTTCTCACTAAATCCACATTGCGTGCAAACGTATCTTGTCAGATATATAACACGGAAAGTGAGGCTGATCGTATTATAAACATTACCTTTAAATGTACCTCCTTTAATCTCGGCGATATCAGAACTTTGGCATTTTGGACAGCAATTGGAGTATTTCATATTATTATCTACCTACGTGAACTAAAAGAATAGAGATATCCGCCGGTGAAACACCGCTGATCCTACTTGCCTGGCCAATCGTATGTGGTCTGATCTGATCGAGTTTCTCACGTGCTTCAAATGAAAGCGACTTCAAAGATTTATAGTCAAAATGATCTGCTAAACGAATGCTTTCTAATCTATCTAACTTATCCGCCATTTCCTGTTCTTTGCGGATATACCCTTCATATTTAAGATCTATTTCTGAACTGGTAATGATCTCTTCGTCATACTGCTCTAAGTATGTATCCAATGCAGGCAATACTTGACGCATTTGCTCAATGGTTACACTTGGTCTTGACAAAAGTGATTTGGCTTTCATCCGTTGTTTGACTAACGAAGAACCAATACTTTCTAAAAGTGGATTGATTGCTTCAGGATCCGTGCTGTAATCTTCAAAATATCGTTCTATTTGCTGGATACCACTCACTTTCTCATTTACTCTACGCATTCGGTCTTCCAAACCTTGCATGCCCAATTGATGAGCTAAAGGCGTAAGTCGAATATCGGCATTGTCTTGGCGAAGCAATATGCGGTATTCTGCACGTGAAGTAAACATCCGATATGGTTCGTTTGTGCCTTTGTTGATCAAATCATCGATTAAAACACCAATATAAGCTTCTGAACGACTCAAAATAAATGGTTCCCTATCGTTGATAACTAAATGTGCATTGATACCCGCCATTAATCCCTGACATCCTGCCTCTTCATATCCGGTAGTTCCATTGATTTGCCCGGCAAAAAACAGATTTTTGACCAATTTCGTCTCCATGTTCATTTTGAGCTGTGTTGGTGGAAAAAAATCGTATTCGATAGCATATCCAGGTCTGAACATCTTCATATTTTCAAATCCCGGGACTTTCCGCAATGCATTAAACTGTACTTCTTCCGGTAGAGATGACGAAAATCCATTGACATAAATCTCACAGGTATTCCATCCTTCAGGCTCAACAAAGAGCTGATGTCTATCTTTATCAGCAAAACGATTGATTTTGTCTTCGATCGATGGACAATATCTTGGACCTATACCCTGAATTCGCCCGTTAAACATCGGTGATCTGTCGAAGCCTTCTCTTAGCAAATCATGGACTTCTTCACTCGTATAGGTTGTATGACAAGGAAGCTGTTTCGGTATTTTAGCCGTATTTGTGTAAGAAAATCCCGTGATATTTTCGTCACCATGTTGCACTTCCATTTTAGTATAATCTAATGATCGTCCGTCGATACGCGGTGGTGTACCCGTTTTCATACGACCTGATTCAAAACCCAACTGTACAAGTTGCTCTGTAATGCCGGTAGCCGATTTTTCTCCGGCACGACCACCACCAAATTGTTTCTCTCCGATGTGAATAATACCATTCAAAAATGTGCCATTAGTAAGCACTACTGACTTACCCGATATTTTAAGACCCAATCCGGTTACGATACCAGTACAAACACCATTTTCAACGATAAGTCCGGGGATTGTCTCTTGCCAGAAATCAATATTTGGGTGCGATTCTAACATTTCACGCCATTTGGCAGCGAACATCATTCGGTCATTTTGTGTACGTGGAGACCACATAGCCGGTCCTTTCGACATATTGAGCATCCGAAACTGAACCATAGAATAATCAGAAACAATACCCGAATATCCGCCCAGAGCGTCTATTTCACGAACGATTTGCCCTTTGGCGACACCACCCATTGCAGGATTACAAGACATCTGGGCGATTGTATTCATATTCATGGTGACTAATAATACTTTAGAACCCATATTAGCCGCAGCTACGGCAGCTTCACATCCAGCGTGTCCAGCTCCAACAACGATTACATCATATTTTTCAAACATGGCGCAAAGATACAAAGGAATAACTTAATTGATAATTGAAAAAAGGATAATTGAAAATCAACTACACAATTTTGTGGAAAGTGTGTAAATATTTATTGAGCTAAGTACGATATGGATAAATCAGGTAGTAATTCGTTTTGTACCAATAAGTTCATCCATAATTTCACTTAGTTCATAATGTTTGGCTTAATGTTTATGAGTGATTACTATGTGTTCTTAGTGATAAAAAACCGATCTTTTATTCACGAATACATTGTTATCTTTTTAAAAATTTGAGGAATAATAGAATACTTAGGTGGACAGATTTGCATGTTGATTTGGTATTATAGTTTAAATAGTGCAATTTTGCGGCTTGTTTTAAAAATTCCTATCATGGAAAAGAAAGGTGTAGAGATACTGAGAGAACCAAGATTTAATAAATCAACAGCTTTTTCGTCAGCAGAAAAAGAACAATATGGATTGCGTGGACTATTACCTTATGCTGTTACTTCACAGGAATTGCAGAAGCAGAGAGTCCTTGAAAATATTCGGATAAAAGATACGAACCTTCAGAAATATATCTTCCTGTCTCAGCTTCAGGACAGAAATGAAAGGCTTTTTTATAGCACGATTATGGACAATATCCCAGAATTGATGCCAATCATTTACACGCCGACAGTTGGAGAAGCATGCCAGCAATTTTCACATATATTTAGACTTGCCAAAGGATTTTATGTAACTCCCGATGATAAAGGGCGTGTAGCAGACATTCTTGATAATTGGCCAGAAAAAGATGTGAGAGTTATTGTCGTTACAGACGGTTCGCGCATATTGGGATTGGGCGATCTTGGTAGTAATGGAATGGGTATTCCAATCGGAAAATTAGCACTTTATACAGCAGGTGCAGGCATTGATCCTAAATATTGTATGCCGGTCATGCTGGATTTGGGAACGGACAATGAAGCTTTGAGTACCGATCCGATTTACCTCGGTTATCCGCATCCACGGCTCAAGGGTCAGGATTATGATGAAATGGTGGACGAATTTGTCCAAGCTGTTCAGCAAAAATTTCCAAATGCGCTGTTACAGTTTGAGGATTTCATTACAGATAATGCTTATAAACTGTTAGAAAGATATCAAAATAAAGTATTGTGCTTCAATGACGATATACAGGGAACAGCATCGATAGCCGCTGCCGGATTTTTTACATCACTCAAAGCCACCAACAGTAAGCTTGAAGATCAGAAAATCATGTTTTACGGTGCGGGATCAGCATCTACAGGTATTGCAGACCTGATTATCAAAGCCTTTATGGAAGCAGGATTGAGCGAAGAAGAGAGCAGAAAAAAAATATGGTTGGTTGACTCAAAGGGATTGGTTGTAAAAGGTAGAGAAGACCTCACAGATATCAAAGCAAAATTGGCACAAGATCATGTTCTGGCAACTTTTATCGAAGCCATCAAAAGCATAAAACCGACCGTACTGATTGGTGCTGCCGGCAATGGCCGATCTTTTACAAAGGAAGTCATTGAGACGATGTCTGATTTCAACGAGCGTCCTGTAATATTTGCCTTGTCCAATCCGACTTCTAAAGCCGAATGTACCGCCGAAGAAGCTTATACATGGAGCAATGGTAAAGCAGTTTTTGCGAGTGGAAGCCCATTTAGTCCTGTTAGTATTAACGGTAAAACGCATGTTCCCGGGCAAGGAAACAATGTGTATATCTTTCCAGGCATCGGTCTGGCAACATTGGCTACTGAACCTAAGTATCTTCCCAATAGCGTATTTCTCGTTGCAGCAAAAGTCGTAGCTGGAGAAATCCAAGATTCCGATATTAATTCGGGAACTATTTATCCCAAACTGACACTATTGCGTGATATATCATTTAAAATAGCCGTTGCCATAGCCAATCATATTTACGAGCTCGGCATTGCCAGGATTCAACGACCTGATGACTTAGAGGCACATATCAAAAGCCTGATGTATGATCCGGCTTATTAGTACTTTAGTGATATTGCGACTTAGAATATATATTATTACATAATGTCCCGATTATTGAATAAACCGCAATTACAAATATTTTTATAAATCAAATTGAATACTTTTGCGCAAAATCCTCTTTATATGTAGTATCTGGATAATCGGCTGGTCATGTTTTGGGCAACAAATTATTTTGGATGAAAGCTTCGATGATTGGGATAATGTCGAAGTCAAATATGCCGATCCCGAAGGAGATGTCCCGTATTTCAACATTGATTTTACAGATGTTTTTATATCCAATGACGACAAATATTTATTCTTATATGTAAAACTCAATCGAGAAATCAATATCCAGGAAGATAATAATCTCTCACTGTTGATTGATATTGACAACAACGAAAATACAGGTAAAAAAGTAAATGGAATAGGTGCTGACATCGTCTATAACTTTGGTAAACGACAAGGTTTTTTGTATGCTGGAAATAATACCTTTCTCATTTATCACAATCATATTGGACTGGTCACTTCACCGACAGTCACGAGTGACCGATTTGAAATAGCCATAGCACGCAATAATTTTTTCAATAGCATCTCCTTTGCTATGCAAAATCAGATTAGCATAGTACTTTTAGACGAATCGAATAATGGAGACAAAGCACCCGACAACCCTGGAGGATATACTTATGCTATGGACAATAATACGCATTATTCATCATCATTCAATCTCAATAGAAAAGATAAGAACGATTTGCGCATCATGACGTACAATGTACTCAGAGATCGTTTGTTCAACACGAGTGTCCGACAAAACTATAATAGAATATTCAATGCCGTAAAGCCCGATATCATTGGTTTTTGTGAGATTTATGACAATAGTTCAGCACAGGTTGCTGCGCTGATAGAGCAATATCTTCCCTCTACCGGTGGACAAAAGTGGTATCATGCTTCTGTAAATCCAGATATTAGGATGGTAAGCCGTTTTCCTATATTGAGTGTGCGGAGCATTGATGGAAACGGAGCATTTCTAATCGACCTCGGCACTGAAAAATTGGTGGCAATAGTTGCGCATCTTCCATGTTGCAATAACGAAACATCACGACAGCAAGAAGTAGATAATATCATGTCATTCGTGCGAGGTGTCAAATTTGGTATTTCACCCTTTCAAGTGCCAATCAATAGTCCTATCGTTATCATGGGAGATATGAATTTTGTTGGCTTGAACCAGCAACTCAAAACCTTACTTACCGGAGAAATCGTCAACAACAATACGTATGGTCCAGATTTCAGTCCAGATTGGGATTATACCAATTTGGAAGATTTGAAACCGCTGACTACAGGACTACCGATGACTTTTACATGGAATAGTAATTCTGGTTCGTATTCTGCCGGTAGATTAGATTATATGATATATACTGGTGCTGTAATGCAGCCGACCAATGGTTTTGCATTGTGGACACAAGAGATGTCACAGACTGAGCTAGATTTATACGGGCTTATGCGCAATGATGTAACGTCGGCTACTGACCATGCTCCTGTCGTTGGAGATTTCAAGCTACATGATATTACATCAACAACTGAAGTAGCTACTAATCAGCCGTTTCAATTCAAACAACGGGACGGTCAGTGGATCATATCATCATCCGTAGGCGGACGATTTTTAGTCAGTGATGTATCTGGACATGTATGGTTAGATACCCAAAAGAATGATTCAGGTGATCAGATCATCGAATTGCCGGAATTATCAGGGCTATACATCTTGATATTTCAGACCCAATATGGTGTATTTAGTACTAAGATATTCAGGTAGGACTTTTTTACGTTGCATTCTATGTCATTTTGATTTATAAATCATAACGGTTCGGGTAGGATTTTCAGTAGAAAATTACGGGTGGGCAACAGAGTTGAAATATAGATTAATTCTACTTTGTTAACTTAGGAATTATCGGGAGACAATTTGAAGCGTCAACCATCAACCATCAACCGACAACCAAATTAAGCAAATCAATGACAAAATATCTTCTTTAGCCATACAAAAACGTCTTGACCAATACATTTTTATTAAAAATATTTGTCTAATGTTAGAATTGTTATATTTTTATGAAAATTTTAGAAACAACATTTCATTTTTAAAACCTAAAAAATATTCAATTTACATGAAAAAGTTTTTACTTTGGTTAATTTTTTTCGCTCCTTTTGCGGTCATTGGTCAGGAAATAACACCTTTTGACCTTTCCATGGAGCATATCCGCAATAAGGCAGAAACCTGGCAATTGGTAGCGTCGGATTACGAAAATACGTTTATAAGTTCACAGGCAACTTCTAAAAATGGCATTACCTATATGTATCTGAATCAGGCATATAACAGTATTCCTGTCAGAAATGCTATGGCAGTCATCGTCATTAAAGACGGTAAAATCGTTTCGGATGCGCACAATTTTGTTCAGAACATTGAAAGTAAGGTCAATGCGCAGGCATCTAAAATAGGCGCTGATGAAGCAATCATTCAGGCAGCACAACATTTGGAGATTCCTGTCAGAAGCCGACCAGCTATGCACAATAGGACTAATGATGGAAAATTAGTTTATGAATTTCCTGAATTAACACATGAACCTATAATAGCGGAATTGAAATATGAACTTTCAGGAGACAAGCTGATATTGGTCTGGAATCTTACCATGAATATGAAGTCCAATTCAGACTATTGGGATATGAATGTAGATGCCGTGACTGGCGAATACGTTTCCAAACACAATTTTACTACCTATTGCCGTCATCCTGAAAATGCTTATGGTGGTCATGCGAATTGCGATAGAGATCATGTACACGTATATGAACAAGAGTCAAATACAGTTTCTCCAATGGCAGGACCGACCAGTTTTGCACAGTATAATGTCTTTGCGCTTCCAACAGAAAGCCCAATACATGGATCGAGAAAATTAGTTGGAGATGAGCAATATGTCGATGCTTCGCCTTTCGGATGGCACGACACCGATGGTGTTGAAGGTCCAGAATTTACGATAACAAGAGGAAATAATGTACATGCTTATCAAGATAAAAACGATGATAATCGTCCAGATGATCCTGATACTGAAGGCGGAAGTAGTTTGAATTTTGATTTTCCGTTGGATTTAACTGTTGATCCAAGAGAAAGCGGTGATGCAGCTGTTACCAATCTGTTCTACATGAACAATATGATTCACGATATATCTTATAAATTAGGATTTGATGAGGCTTTTGGTAATTTTCAGCAAAGAAACTATTCTGGACAAGGAGACGGTGGCGATTACGTACATGCACAGGCTTTTGACGGTATCACGTTGCATGAAGCAGGTCAGACCGATCCACAAAAGGTAAACAATGCCAACTTTTCCACTCCACCAGACGGGTTTACTCCACGCATGCAGATGTTTTTGTGGACAAATTCAGGTGGAATCATTTCAATAGACGAGCCAGAAAACATCAAAGGATTTATAAATGAATATGGTGCTGCAAGTTTTGGTCGTCCTATTCCAAACAAAGATGAAACACCAATAAATGCACCTTTGGTTGTAGCAAGATCTGCTGGATCAACTGGCGGTACAGGCTGTAATGCCATTATTACCGATGTAGCTGGTAAAATAGCTATAATAGATCGTGGAACTTGTGAATTTGGTCATAAAGTGTTTAATGCACAACAAGCAGGCGCAGTTGCTGCCATTATATGTAATATACCAGGTGTCAATGGTGGAAATGGCGAAGAAACTGTGGGTATGGCTCCAGGTGTGTATGGCGATAGAGTAACGATTCCGTCTATTTTTGTGAAAAAATCAATCTGCGATAGAATCAAAGTAGAACTTATCAATGGCAATAATGTAGTCATGACTTTCCAAGAAAGAGATAATACCGGCCCAAAATATTTTGATGCTGCACTTGACAACGGAATCATCGCTCACGAATATGGTCATGGTATCTCTACAAGATTGACCGGTGGGCGTATGAATTCTTCATGTCTGAATAGTGATGAGCAAATGGGAGAAGGATGGAGTGATTTTTTTGCTCTTATACTTACGCACCGCCCTGGAGACAAAGGTTCAGATGCGAGAGGTATTGGTAATTATGCAGTTGGTACACCACCAGACGGAAGTGGTATCCGTAGATATCCATACTCCACGGACATGAATATCAACCCACAAACTTACAAAGATATACGCAATACAACAGCTCCGCATCCCGTAGGAGAAGTTTGGTCAGATATCTTATGGGATGTGTACTGGAGGTTTGTAGATAATTATGGCTTTGATATGGATTGGAACAACGAAACATCAGGTAACTTCTTAGCAGCACAATTAGTCGTTGAAGCTATGAAAATCCAACCTTGTAATCCTGACTTCATCAAAGGTCGTGATGCAATACTTAAAGCGGATAGCTTGCTACATGGCGGTAAACACGGATTGTATATTTGGGAATCTTTTGCTCGTAGAGGTGTTGGATATTATGCATCAGCAGGAAATACAAGAAATGACAACATAGAGGATTTCAGTATATTACCTACATTGATCGAAAAGTTAAAAATCACAAAAACAGCTACAAGCTCTGTTGATGCAGGAGGAGAAATTAGTATTCAGATCCGTGCTATCAACCATATACCTGCTCGACAAAATGAAGTGATCATCACAGATGAATTGCCAGATGGTATGAGTTATGTAGCCGGTTCATCCAATATCGAACCAACCATAGACGGCAATCTACTTATCTTCGATATAGGCAATATGGAATATAAAGCCGAAGTTAGTATCTCTTACAAAACACTGTCAAATGCTGATAACAAGTCCCTAAGACTGTATTTTGATGATTTTGAAGGTAGTAATGCTTGGGATTTTGAAAGACTTGAAGGTAATGAAGAGTGGATTACTTCTTATGATTTATTCAGAAGTCCAGAAGTATCTTTCAGTATCTTCAATGGTACAATCAAAGGAAATGCGGCATTAGTAACATCTCCGTATGACATCAATGGCAATCGTCCTGCGATGCGCTTTTGGCACCGTTTCAATACACAAAATGGTAATGACGGTGGAATAATAGAAATATCTAACGATAATGGAAGTACATTTACAAGAATCCCAAGTGAAAAATTCATCCGAAACCCATATAATAGCGAACTTGCTTATGGAACATTGGCTGAGACAGGCATTTTTGCATTTTCAGGAAATTCAGGAGGTCCTTGGGATGGTTCGAATGAAGGAACTTGGTTAGACTCATATATAGATTTGAGTGATTACAAAGGACAAACCGTAAGCTTTAAATTTAGGTTTGTTTGTGATGATGAAGGTGTTCCAGGTGGTATATTGACAGGTTGGTTTATAGATGACTTTGAAGTATTAGATTTATTCGATTATAAATCACAGGCATGTGTTGTAGCTGAAAATGGTGCCGGAGAAATGGCTTGTACTGATGCAATCGAAACAATTGTCAATCCAGACAACACGGTAAATACGAAAGATACTCGATTAGCTAAAGACATTTTATTTAGGTTGCAGCCAAATCCGGCGCAAGACTATGTAACTGTTCAGATGCTTGCTCCTGTAAGTCAATTGGTAGATATCACGGTAAGCAACCTTAATGGACAAGTGCTTTACAGTACTCAAGTCAATGTTTCAGAATCAATCAATCATACCAATATTAACACATCATCACTTCCTGCGGGTATGTACTTAGTCAGAATGGCAGGAAGTAGTACTATTTATACAGAAAAATTGATTATTAGATAACTAATTAAGATTTTTCAACCAATCAAAAAAGCCACTCGGTATTTGGGTGGCTTTTTTATTTTCCTAAATGAATAGATTGTTTGCGTATTATCGTAGCTTTGCGACGTATTTAATATCCAATTAAGTTTTGATGAATCCAAATCAAGTCTTGAAACAAAGGTCTATGACCGGAATCGTTTTCGGAGTCGTATTGATAGCGCTGATCTTGTCAGGTAAATACGGAGCATTGACTTTGGGTATTACGATTCTTTCTGTAGGTAGTTTTGAGTACGTCCGTATGGTTTATCCACAAGATACCAATAAAACTAACACAGTTATAGGCCTAAATATAGTTGCTGCTTTTTTAATCCTGTTTTTTGTTAAGCCCTACAGTACCGCTTACCTTAGTGCTACTATTTTTTCCTGTTTGGCGTTGCTGGCAGGTATTATCAATATGTACAAAACCTTTGTCAATCACAAAAAATGGTATCTGCTCATTTCTTGGCTGTATCTTGGATTGCCCATAGGTTTATTTCTGAGTTTTGTTTACCATAGCGATACATATAGTGGTTTCTTTTGGCTTGGCTTGTTCATTGTGATCTGGATGAGCGATTCTTTTGCTTATTTAGTCGGTTCGCGTATCGGAAAGAGAAAGCTTTTCGCAAGAATATCTCCGGGTAAATCGTGGGAAGGTTTTATTGGAGCAGGTGTGTTGACCCTTATTATAGCCTACTTTTTAGGTTTAAATACCTTTTCTAACACGGAACAATTGTATCATCTCAATTCAACTTATTTTACTAATACCGGAATGTTCTGGGTATTGATAGCAGCTATTGCTTGGATTATCGGCACATTGGGTGACTTAGTAGAGTCTTCGATCAAACGTATTTTTAATATTAAAGATTCTGGAAAATTGCTACCTGGACATGGCGGTATATTAGATAGATTCGATAGTTTTATATATATATTGCCTTTTATCTTACTTTTGCTCTTTTTTTGCACAAACCCAATAGGTTAACATGATGACAATACATAAAGAAGGTCGTAATACCCTGATATTAGGATTTGTTATATTATTGATAATCAATATATTAATACATTATTTCGTACCGATTATATCCGTAATTGTACTTTTACTTAGTATCATTTTATATATTTTCTTGATTTCGTTTTTTAGAAAACCAGACAGGAGCGTTGTTGACTCGAACAATCAAAATATATTATCTCCATGCGACGGAAAGGTTGTGGTCATAGAAAAAGTATATGAACCTGAATACCTAAAAGCAGAATGCATGCAGGTGTCTATCTTCATGTCTCCACTCAATGTACATATCAACTGGTTGCCAACTGACGGTCAGATTTTATATTCTAAATATCATCCCGGTAAATTTTTGGCAGCTTGGAATCCAAAAGCTTCTACAGAAAACGAACGTACTACCGTTTGCTATCAACATCAAGATAAAAAACTCCTCTTACGTCAGGTAGCCGGAGCATTAGCACGACGTATCGTCAACTATGCCAAACAAGACGACCTATACAAGCAAGGTCAAGAAATGGGTTTTATAAAATTCGGCTCCAGAGTAGATTTGTACCTACCTCTTGAAGCCAAAATCCTTGTAAAACTTGACGATAAAACCATCGGAAACCGTACTGTTATTGCCAATTGGTAGATATATTGTTGATTTGTTATATTGGTTGATGGAATGATTTGTGTGTTTGTTTAAATGTCTAAAGGTTTAGGTCATTAGCACTTTGGCCTTTTAGGTAGTTAGGAATTACAAGCCTAACACGCCAAAACGCCAACAACCTAACTTCTATAATCGTCAATCAAAAATCATTTTCAACTTTCAATTCAATCAAAAATTGGTTGCCGACAACGTGAAACTAAAGATTTTTTAGAAAAAAAATTTGTTGGTTTCCTGAAAATGTAAAAATAATCATGTAATATTGTCACAGTTATCATGTAACATCCGAAAACTTAGGATATGTTAAACTATACAATATCATGAATATTGCATTAAAATATGGTCTTATGTTGCTTGCCATATCTCTTGTGATATCAACATTAAAGGGACAGGAAGAAGTAAAATGCTATGGAAATGGTAATTTTGAATTTGATATAGAAAAGGAATGGGAATTTGATACCAAAGTACCTATGTACCAAACTCCTACAATACTTGATATTGATGATGACGGAGTGCCGGAAATAATTGTAGCAGGAGAAGTATCGACTAATTATTATAGTGGTGGTGTTTTTTATCGAAATATTTTGGTCATTAATTCTATATCCCGGGTAGTTGTTAATGAGATAAAAACTCATTTTTTTCATTTTAATTTAAATAATTTCATAGTCTTAAAAGATGAAACAGGACGATATGTAGTCATAATCGCTGTTGCCGATAGAGATATTAATCCAACCAATGTAAGTAGGAAATTGGTGTGTTATCGCATGGATGGAAGTATTAAGTGGATTTCCGATTATCATTATGGAGAAGCAGTGGCTCCTGGTGTTTTATCATTAGCTACTGAAGGCGGCGGAAACTTATCATTAGCTGATTTTAATCAGGATGGCATTCCTGAAGTTTATACCCATAACGAAATTTTCAATGCCTATACCGGTAAAAAATTAGCGTATGGGGGTAAGAATGGTCATGGAAACTATTTAGGTATTTCAGTGGCAGCTAACTTAGATGATGACCCGGGTGATTTAGAGTTAGCGGCCGGCAACACCATATATAAGGTCAGAATCAACAGAACCAATGGATTAGCAGGTAATGAGATGACACCTTACTTTATGCGTGGTATGAGAGATGGACATACTGCGGTTGCGGATATCAATGGAGACGGAAGATTGGATGTTATCGTAACATCAAATCCGACTATTGAAAAACAAATATCCTCTGTATATATCTATACTTATGAAAACATGGAATGTTCTTTACTTGCAAAAAAAGAATGGAATTCATTGTTTAGTATAGGAATGCCGGTAATTGGAAAATTTACTAATAATTCTGAATCAGGTATAATTGTATATAATAAAGATTCACTAAGTAAATTTTCGTATAATGGTACAATTGAATTGATACTTGATTGGCAATTTAAAACAAATGAGAGTACAGGGTTTTCTACTTTTTCTGTTTATGACTTTGATAATGACGGTTTACATGAAATTGTATTTCGTGACAATGAGTATCTTAATGTAATCAAGGCAAAAGATAATATACCGATAGTTATAGGTAGTCTTCCTTGTGCTTCAGGAACAGCAGGAGAGTATCCGGTAATAGCAGATATCTACAATACAGGGACATCAAGGATTTGTGTTACTTGCTTCGACTTAACTGATGGTGGTTATTATTCTTCTTTTGACAAACCTGGCTACCTCACTATTTTCGGCCCGCCCGAAGGCAAGCATTGGACACCGGCCCGCAATATCTGGCATCAGTACGGCTACAATCCGCTCTTCATCAATGATGACGGCACTGTACCACAACAGATGCACAACCCTGCGACGTACAAGAATGGAAAGTACAATAACTTCAATGTGCAGGAAAACCTGCTTGACGGAGACGGTAAGATACCTGCCGCATCGCTATACGGCGATATCCCTTGTATCGACTACGATGTGGATACAGACAGCTACCATGTAAGCTTTACGGTGCACAACCGAGCAGATGCGTCCGCTTCGGCCAAAAGCAATGTTCCTGTCGCCTTTTACACAGGCGACCCGGAGCGTGACGGCAGGCTGATCGGTGTATATCATACTACCGCAAGTATCACGGCAGGAGAAAATACAGGTATGCTGAGCTATAGCTTTCCTGCATCAGGCGTTACATCGCTGTGGATGGTGGTCAATACGGACAGATACCCGATGATACTGGGCGACTCATCGTACTACAACATCGATGAGTGCGACTACACGGACAATATATTTATAGCAGAACTTCCAAAGATACAAAGACAGCAGCAGGAAATCTGTGCGGGCGATACGGTGGATTTTTACGGACAGCAGTTGAGTACAGCAGGACAATATCACTACAAGCTGAGGTCAGCAACAGACTGCGACTCACTCATCACGATACTCGACCTGACCGTGACCGATAAAAAAGATGAAGCAGTCACAGATATAGCTTGCGACAGCTATACCTGGAACGGTCAGACCTACGACAGCAGTGGCGACTACGAGTATCGCACACTAAGTATATCGGGTTGCGACAGCATCGTCACACTAAGTCTGTCAATCAATCCATCCATCCAACAAACAGAGGTACAAACCACCTGCGAAAGCTACGAGTGGAACGGACAGACATACACCACAAGTGGTATATTTACCTACAACGGTCAAACAAGTCAGGGCTGTGATAGTACCGTCACGCTCAACCTTACCATACATCCCAAAGCAGCAACGGTACAACAAATATCCGTATGCGACAGCTACGAGTGGAATGGTCAAAGGTACGACCAAAGTGGTACATACACCTACAATGGTCATACGAAATATGGTTGCGACAGCACCGCCATATTGGAGTTGGTCGTATCCACATCACTGACCGTAACCGAAGAAAAGACAGCCTGTGACCAAATCATCATCAATGGCATCACCTTGGATACAAGCGGTGACTATCCGGAAAGCTATCTGACGAGTACCGGTTGTGACTCAACACATATCCTGCGGCTGACAATAAACAAGTCCACACTAAGCAATCAGAACGTTACCGCATGTTCGCAATACGATTTCTTTGGCAGCACGATAACAGAAAGTGGTATATATCGCCACACCCTGACCAACCAACAAGGTTGTGATTCGCTCATCACGCTCGACCTGCGTATCGCAGCCGAAGCATCACAAGCGACAGCATCAGCCTGCGGTAGCTACCATTGGGCAGCAGGCGACACGACGATAACAAATAGTGGAATATACACGGCACGTTATCTCAACCAATACGGTTGCGACTCGACCATCACGCTATCACTCAACATCGTACCCGAATACAACATCCAAAAGCAGGAAGAAGCCTGCGGTAACTATACGTGGACCGTTACAAAGGAACGTTACACAGCGACAGGCATCTATCAGCAGCAACTCAAAACCGTACAAGGCTGCGATTCGCTCATCACACTCGACTTAACGATACACCCGGAGTTTGAGTTTCACGACACAGTAAGCACGACAACACCTTACTACTGGCCACTCAACGGACAAACCTACGACCAATCGGGTGTTTACACGGAGTTATTCCGTTCGGAAGCCTCGTGTGATTCGTTGCACGTCCTACACCTGCGCGTGAACTACAGTACCGACATCTACTTCCCAAATATCATCACAGGAGACGGCAGAAACGGCTTTTTTACAGGATACAGCACGGGAGAAGGCATCCAAATCAAATCGTTATCCGTCTTCGACCGCTGGGGCAACCGGGTATTTCACAAAGAACACTTCGCAGCCAATGAACCGGAAGCAGGTTGGAATGGGAAGTTTGGTGGAAGAAATGTAGTACAAGGCGTGTATGTCTGGACGGCACAGATTGTGCATCGGGATGGCAGAGAGGAGACTTTTTCGGGAGATGTGACGGTAGTTCGATGACTGTTGATTTGTGGAGTTGTTTGATTTGTGGAGTTGATTGAAAAGGTTTAAGGGTGTAAAGGTGTAAATGGTTGTCGGTTGATAGTTGCTTGTTGTCGGCTTGAAATAGGTTTAAAGGTTTACCCTGTTGGATGTTTACTATCCCACAAGGTAAATTTGTGGAGATAATTTTACACCCTTAGCCACTTACACTTTTAAACCTCAAAACCGCTATTTCAAAAATGCTCTTATCAAAGTATTGACTTCAGCAGACTTTTCGAACATCACGAAATGACCCGCTTTTTTTAGCAAATGTAAGTCACAGTTGGGCATTTTTTCGGCACCCATTTTAGCAAATTTTTTAGTAGTACCGCCGTTCAAAAACCGATTTGGTATGAGGTTGTCATTTTCTCCAAAGATACATAGGGTTTGTTGTTTGACTGCGGGCAAATAATCAAAAACCGGGCTGTCCACCATCGCTTTCACACCTTGCGTGATATGATAACAGTAATCCTGAAAATCTGCTGCGTGACGTATTGCTATCCTATCATCGATCATAAAAAGCGCATCATCGGGCATATCATAAAAATTATAAGCATAGTTTACCCTGATTTGTTCGACAGTGGTAAGTCTTACTCCATCCACAGTCATCACATCTTTAAACCACGCTTGCTCTCCCTTATTGAATCTTTCAAAACCAGCTGGGGCTATCAATATCAGTTTTGATACTAATTCAGGGTGCTTCAATGCAGTAGATATAGCGATTTGACCACCCATAGAGTGACCAGCTATGATCACATTTTTGATGTTTAGTTTTTGGCAAAACTGATGTACCATATCCGCAAAAAAGTCCATAGATACGTCATAATTTCCTTTGGAAGATTTCCCATAACCAGGTAAGTCTATGGCTATACAGCGGTACTTTGATTGCAGATCTGCTATGTTTTTTTTCCATGCAGGTATATAAGATGCCAGACCGTGGATAAATAAAATGGTTTCATGTCCATTTCCTTGGTCGGTATATGTTATGTTGACATCGTTAGCCACCGTTACATTTTTTGTAGGGATACCATAGTTCATTTCCGACATGTGTGCTACTTTCAACTGAGCCTGTACATTGAGCATAACCATAGATAAGAGAAATGTTAAAATTGAAAATCTCATGATGATATATTTTTCTTATATTTTTATAATAGGATTCAACTTAATAATTAGAAGATGAGCCATTTGATACAAACAAAACCTAACCATGGATCTACCGGACGCTTACTGACACCGCCATTGGTCAAACTACTGTCATAAAAATCTCCCAATCCCATATAGGCAGCATGTGCTTCTACGGTCATGAATGCACCAAAATCATATCCGAGTTTGCCATTCGCTTCCCATCCCATGAAGTTGCCACCACCAACAGGTGCGACATTTGCAAATCCAGTTGCTCCACCGATTTTAGCGTGCAATTTATGAGGAATTAAGTCTCTCGATAGGTTGAGTGTACCACCTGCGATGCCATATCCCATATTGGATATATCGGTAACGGCAGCTACAAATCTATTGACTACATTCCCATGAGGAAAAAGTAAATACCCACCATGACCAATGAAGATACCACCTGGACTACCCCAAGTATTAGCAGTCATGACACCACTGTATTTTTTGTCACTGATACCATTGTTATCTCCAGATGTATAAATCACATCAGCTGTGATCGCATCTCCCGTCGTCTGACCATATCGGTATCCAGTCCGGAGATTAGCGGCAAAACCACCAAGCGATACCGATTTATTGTAACTATCAGCACCAGCAGCTTTTTGTCGGATAGATCCCAAATTATAATTTAGAAATCCAGACATAAACCATCTATCCAACATCATTTCCTCATTTCTTGAAAAGTAGGTTCCTAACCAAAATACGTCTGATCTATACGGATCGGCACCTAAAGGAAAACGGTATGTTCCATTGTAATTGGCCAATGGACTCGCATATCCTTGACCTAAAATACTCACACCGCCACGCCCTGATGAATTGTCCTTTACCCAATAAACTGAACCACCAACATTCCACTTTGGTGCTACATTGATCTGATGATTTAATTCCATCAACGTTACATCATCATTAATTTCTACATTATTTTCATAGAGTTTGTAGTAACCCATTTTAGTTTTATTATAGTCGGTCTGTCTTCTCACACTCACACCGACACCATCTGTGCCAAAAAAAGCAAGTCGATATCCAGTATTAGTAAACTTGTCAACCGTAGTACGATACAAGTCATGTGGTGTGTCAAACATGCGCTGCAATCCCAAATTGATCGTCCAATTTCTATGAGGCACTAATTCGATTTCGACATTTTGAGTTTGAATATTGACTTGATCGGCAGAGATAGCAGATCCCTGATTACCACCGGTACCGTAGGCTACATCTCCCCATGTCCAGTCTATTTCAAAAGAAGTACGTAGGGTCGCTTTGCCATCGAACAACTTAGGCGAATAAACGAAAAAAGGTATGATTCTTTGTTCGGCATACATCGCTGTAAAATCTTTGGATGTTTGAGTTGTATTTCCACCAAAGAGTCTTCCGACAATCTGACCTTTGAGAAAATCGTTTTCAGGTGCAATATTCATGGCAACATTTTGTTGATAGAAATACACAAAGGCCTGAAATTCTTTATTGGCTTTTGTAGGGACGACCTTGTCAAATCCTTGAAAAGCAGCGTTGCCCGATTCTTGTCCAAACATAACAAAAGGCAACATCATGAGCATGACAATACCACAAAATTTATACATCTCTGTACGCGATTAAAGTGAAGAAAAAAAGGCGGCAGCACAAAAACGCTGCCGCCTGAATAAATTAAGACTTATTTTACTCTTTTGTATTCCTGAACATTGTTTAATCCCAATATTCCACCAGCAGAACTACCAAATCCTCCTTGAGCTGTGGGAGGAGCTACTCCAAGTGACGGCTCAGTCTGAATCACTTCATACTTCATATTCTCGTTGTCAGCAGCTACTTCAAAAATCCCTTCTGCTGTCAAAGCAGTAGGTGTCGTCTGGTTCAACTTGATATTGTAGATGTTTCCTGTACCAGACTTCGTTTGAGTGTAAGTACCTTCAAGCTCGATTTTAGCTCCATCTTTCCACTGGTTTACTAAGTAGGTATTATTCGTTTTGAACTCAGCAATGATAGAATCCGCAAAACTTGCTAAGATTGGTGCCACAGGAAATGATTTCCACGTACCTTGAGCGCCTTCTTTGCAAGCACCACAGACACCACCACAGTCAACACCTGTTTCGTCTTGATTTTGAATACCATCACTACAAGTTCCCTTGTCATCTTCTTTGTCACAACCTACTACTAAAAGTGATGCAAATAGCATCATGATTCCAAATAATTTTAATGATTTCATTTTAATGAATTTTTTAAATGATTGATAAATAATATACTATAAAAATTTTAATACTTTCTTATCTATTTTACCACTGTCTGACTTGGGCAATTGATCTATAAAAACAAAGTACTTGGGTACCTTATATTTTGCCAAATTCTCAACACAAAAGTCTTTCAATGCTTGCTCAGAGACATCTTTACTGACCACTACAAAAGCTTTGCCTACTTCTCCCCATTTCTCATCTTTGACCCCGACCACTGCGCATTCACGTACATAAGGCAATCGTCTCAACACGGCTTCTATCTCGGCAGGATACACATTTTCGGCACCGCTAATATACATATTTTTCAGTCTATCGACGATATAGATATAACGATCTGCATCCTCTCTGACGATATCTCCTGTTTTAAACCAAAGACCATCATCCGAAAAAGCTTCTTTCGTTCCTTCTTCATTGTTCCAATACCCAGGTGTTACCATCGGACCTTGTAACCATAGTTCTCCTGATTCGTCTGGTTTTGCATCTTGCCCATCTTCTTTCACTACTCTATGACGCACATAAAAATTTGTCCTGCCTATGCTTCCTTTTTTGCTGATAGCATCATCCTGATGTAGCGAAGTTAGATTAGGTCCTACTTCTGTCATACCATATCCCTGACGTATCGCCACACCTCTCTCTGCATACTTCTCTATCATCGGTATCGGCATGGATTCACCACCTACGATGATGTAATACATGCTACTAAAATCGGTCTTTTCAAAGTCCGGATCTTGTGCCATCATCGACAACATCGTTGGTACACCCATAAATAAGGTACTTTGTTGACTATTCAACAGATTTAATACTGTATTGGAATCAAATTTACGACAAAGATACGTAAAACCACCATGATGCAAAAAAGGAAGTAATAAAACATTCCAACCACCCGTATGAAAAGGTGGCATGACATTGACTGTGCGGCTCTCCATATTGACAATCAACGATATTGCTGTGTTGATACTGTTCCAGAAAGCCATTTTGTGTGTATATCTGACACCTTTGGGTTTGCCCGTCGTACCAGATGTATAGATAATAAATATAGCATCATCCTCATCTACTTGGTTGATCTCAGTACTATCTGCACTGCCAGCTTTTGCGGTCATCTCTGAGAGAACTAATTCTTCACTGATGTGCGGTAGCAAATGTACATATTGAGTATCATACAATGTCAATGTTGGTGCTGCATCTGTTATGATATGTACTATTTCAGTAGCTGCTAATCGGTAATTGATAGGAACGATACAGAATCCTTTCTTTTGTGCAGCTGAAAAAAGTGCCACAAAATCAATAGAGAATTCTGCTATCACAGCTATTCTGTCTCCTTTTTGAATGTTGTACTTTTCAACCATCAGGCTGGCAATTCCATTGGCTCGACGATTGAGGTCGCTGTAGGATATCGTCTTACCACTTTCATGCTCCTGAAGTGCGATTTTGTCCGGGCTATATATTGCCCATTTAGCTATCCAATCTTGTTGCCACACTTTCATATTTATAGTTTCATTTACATTTTAAATAATGAAGCTCCAAATGCAAGCCCGCCACCAGACCCGATAAAACACACTATTTGACCGGGTTTGACAAGGTCTTTTTTCATCCACGCATCAAATGCCATCGGAATACAAGCTGACCCGGTATATCCAAAGTGGTGCATAATAGTGGCCGCTTTACTTCTCTCGACCTCCAGTATATCTAAAGTTTGAAAAATCGAATTTATATTGATTTGTGTCATAAAAAAATGATCAATGTCGTGGACAGAGATATTTTGCTTTTCACACAATTCCAAAATCATAGAACTCCATGTGTTTGGATTAATTTCACCGGGTATTTTATGTACAAATTTTAGTTGATGGTCACGATTTGCTATCACATCGGCACTGACAGGCATAAAACTACCACCACCATATATTCCCATCCAATCGTGATATTGACCTTTAGTGTGGAGCTTGCTTTGCAATGCACCTTTATCTTCATGGGTAGCACCTACTACAACTGCTCCAGCACCATCTGCAAAGAGTGTCACCGTCTTTTTGTCTTTCAAATTGAGGTACTTGCTCATCGTATAAGCACCCACAACCAATATGTGCGTATAATTTTCATCAGCCTGGATATATTTTGTCGCTACGTCAAGTGCTGTGACAAATCCGGCACATGCCGTATTGATATCAAAGGTTCCGGCATTGACTAACTGGAGTCTGTTTTGAATAACGGAGGCTGTTGAAGGAGAAATGTATTCAGGCGTATCCGTTGCTATGATTAGCAAGTCGATATCCTCCGCTTTTACACCGGCATTTTGCATCGCCTCTATGCAAGCTTTTTCTACAAGATCGGCTGTTGTTTCGCCTTCGGCACACCATCTACGTTCATAAATCTGTACAAACTCCTTCAACCAGGTATCTACATCTTCGCCCAAAAGCTCATTGAAATAGCTGTTGGGTACTACTCGTTCAGGAGCATAAGATCCGGATGATAAGATGGTTGCATTTCTTTTACTCATTATCTGATATAATTTTACTTACTGTTTATTCGGAAATTTTAGGTTTTTTCTGATATACTTTATATAAAATAACACCCGTCAGGACTGCTGCCAATATGGCTAATGCAGCTGATACCGCTGGATTTTTGACGGCTCCAGTGGTGTAAAATGTTAGCGAACCATAGTAAACCGAAAAATGCACAACAAAAGCTACTATTGCTGCTCCAAACGCTGCCTGCTTTGGTGTATTTATAAAGAATATTCCAAATAATACGGGTACAAATGCCATTGAAAAATAGGCATAAACTCCATTTTGGGCCAGAATACCAACACTGAGGTTCGGATGTATCAACTGCTGATAACTGATCAAAATACTGACTAATGCCATTACAATGACAACCACTTTATTGGTTGCGTTGATACGTTTAGTTTGCCCTTCCCATTTCTTTAGTGGTACTATAAGGTCGTTTGTGATACTTGCGGATACGGACTGTACTAATCCCTCCAATGTGGACAAGCCTGCAGCTATCAATCCAAGCACGACCAATAAACCAACGCCTGTAGTAAATCGCTTCACTACATAAGCCGTCAATATACCATCCATCATCATAGGCTGACCATCCAATGTCAAATCAGGAAACATAAGTCGAGCGTAAAACCCTGCAAACAACACCATAAAAAACAGCGTCTCAACTATTATCGTTACAGCCAGAAATTTATTGACATCTTTATCCGATTTCAGCATGAGCGATTTAGTGATAATATGTGGCTGACAAACGATAGCGATACCTACAACAAAATTGCATAATATCACTTCAAACCAATCTCTAAATAATGGGCTACTATCATTATATGCACCTACCAATTTAGGGTCTAATGCCGCTAATTTGTCCCAAAATGCATCAATGCCATTGCTCAAATATTCATTTCCTGATAGGATCAATATCAATGCAACGACGATCATCAATATAGCTTGAATCGTATTGGTGTAAACCATAGAATTAGCTCCTCCAAACATGGTATAACCAAAAACAAAGATCACTACAACTATCAACACGGTCAGTTCATCTGCGCCCAAAGCTCCGGCTATGACCTTAGTCAAACCAACACATATCAACACGATAAAGGTAATCAAAAGCAACGATGCGCCCACCATAAAATAAGAAAATGCACGACTATCATAGCGCTTTCCTATCCATTGAGCCATAGTCATCGCTTGTTGACTTGCACCATATTTGCGGAAGCTCTTACTGAGTACTACCAATGAAATAAATAACGCTATCGGCAACACAACCGACATAGCCAGAAAAGCGCTCCAACCATATAATGCTACAAAACCAGGATTAATGATAAACGTAGCTGCACTCGTGATGCTTGCGGCAAGTGATAACCCTACTACGACAGGAGAAAAACCCGCACCGAGCGTAAAATCCTTAATATCCTTAGTCTTTTTAGCTCCATGATATACGATGTAGAGCGTAAGGATAGCATACGCAACCAAAGTCAGTAAAGTGGCCTGTGCAAAACTCATTTTTAGGTTTTTAATTAATTTTCATGCTAATATCTGTCAATTCTATCTATCTAAATATTATCTTAACATTTAATTTAATGATGACATAAATACTAATTATATATTAATTAATTGATTATCATAATTATAATAAAAATATATAATCTATGACTAATAAACAAAAATACGAATTAATATTGAGTTTTATGTAAAAATATCAGTCTTGTTGGCTATTTTTGTATTATAAAGATAAAACTCGAAATAATAAATAAAAAAAGCATGAAAACATTAGAAGGAAAAGTAGCCATAGTCACAGGAGCATCATCTGGTCTCGGAAAAGCCACACTTTTGAAATTTGCATCCTTAGGAGCGGTTGTCATCAACTGGGACATCAACTCCGAAAGAGGAGAAGCACTCAAAAACGAACTCATCCAAGGTGGTCATCAGGCAGCGTTTTATAACGTCAATACAGCTGATATCTCGTCTGTCCAAACCGCAGTAGATGATATCATATCCAAATATGGCAAAATCGATATACTTGTCAATAATGCAGGGATAACCCGTGATGCTACATTGGTCAAAATGTCCGAAGAACAATGGCAACAAGTCATCAATATCAATCTTTCTGGTGTATTTAACTGTACAAGATGCGTAGCACCACACATGGTCGCTAATGGTTTTGGGCGAATCATCAGTATATCATCTGTCGTAGGACTATACGGAAATTTTGGGCAAACCAATTATGCAGCGGCCAAAGCAGGTGTCATCGCCATGACACAAACATGGGCTAAAGAACTCGGACGAAAAGGTATCAATGCAAATGCCGTCGCACCAGGATTTATGCACACAGAAATCTTAGATGCAATGCCTACTGAAGTATTAGATAAAATGAAGGCGAAAGTGCCACTCCAGAGATTAGGCAAGCCTGAAGATATAGCTAATATCAATGCATTTCTTGCTTCGGACGAGGCGAGCTACATCAACGGAGCTGTAATCAGCGTCGATGGTGGCATCACTTTGTAAAGATATGGACTTTTGAAAAGTAAACTGAGTCGGTTTTCGGATTTTGCAACGCATATTTTGCCACTTGAAGCAGATTTTTTACTTCATGCTCAACAATTTGAAGACGAAGATAAAAAGTATATTATCAATAAAATCGTAGAGCAAGCGCGTCAACCCGAACAAGTGATTGAGTTTGACACCTCTATAGACAAACGAAAATACAGTTATATCAAAAGTTGGTGTGAAAAAATAATCACTCGCTTGGATGTAGATCTCAATCTGGAAAAACTCTTACGTCAGGAGCAGCTCATACTGACAGATAGTCTATCTATATCAGACGAAAAAGCACTTCTTAAACGTATCGCCAAAACAGAAGCTTCGGACTTTAACTTTATCAAAATATATGATGTAGCCAGATATTATCGCCACTATTTACAAATACGATTACGTCACAAAGATTACACATTAGTACATCTTTTTCTTACAAAACACAGAACAGACTACGAATTTTCGAAGTTGGTCAATGACAAGCTACACGAAACCACCAGTGGGATTATCTCTGATTATGCACACAATCAGAAAGTGGATTATGACGATTCTATCAAGTGGTTGTCTTCCCTCTTTTATAATGAAAACTTAGACGGATACAATCGTTGTCTTGCATGGATACGGCTTGTATTTATCGCACATAATACCCGGAGATACGACTTGTTGACGGATATGTTTGGACATTTTGAGCAATTAGTCACATCAGGCATACTATACTCAAGAAGAATCGTAACGAATTTTTATAGCCAATATTTACTGTTTTATGCCTCTAAGCAAGACTTTGAAAATGCTATAAAATGTGGCTATCTTTCTATCAAAGAAAAAAACAACGATTACCTTTATTATGTCAATAATCTTGCCGCTGTCCTACTGCGAAGCAAAAGATCACCAGAAGCGGCAGACCTCCTTAAAGCGTCTTCGACATTAGCAAAGACAACACCGAATCTCCATAATAAAATCGGTCATGTAGCGTATCACATCTTTGCTCTGACGGATACCGGCAAGTCGCCAAGAGCCGAAAATCAGGCATTTGTTTTTCTCACAGCCTACAAAAAAGAAATCGTAGAACTCCGTTGGCATTTGTTTTTTACAGCATATCTCAAAGCCATGATTACTAACAAGAATTATCATGGTGTACTTAAAGTCGCAACCAACTACAAACTATTGGCAAAGGATGAGCATAACAAATCCAATGTGATGTATTCGCCGTCAATACCCTGGATGATCATGCTTGCATCTTATAAAGTAGGCGATATGACACACGCAGAAGTGGCAAGCAAGATTCGACAACTGATGGGTATCAATAAAGAATATGCCTATACGTCTATTACACACTCAGATTTACTCGATTTTACCAAACAGGTCTTACAAAAAGATTTTGAAAAGTTGGGGTTGTAGCATTACTCCCTAAAAAAAGCAACCGCATTCCGTACAGAACCATGTGCTTTAAGTAATTTTTCGGCTTGTTCGTAATCTAATCCAGTCTCTTCCATGATCATCTTTGTGCCACGATCTATCAGTTTGTCATTGGTCAGTTGCATGTCAACCATACGGTTGCCTTTGACTCTACCCAATCGGATCATCGTGCTTGTGGTAATCATATTCAGTATCATTTTCTGAGCTGTTCCCGCTTTCATTCGTGTGCTTCCGGTTACATATTCCGGCCCGACGACCGCTTCAATAGGAAAATCTGCCACTGCTGCCACCGGACTATCAGGATTGCAAGTGATACACCCAGTGACTATGCCATGATTTTTTGCATTTTGTAAGCCATGAATGACGTAAGGCGTTGTACCTGATGCCGCTATACCTACCAGGACATCATGATTAGATATTTTAAATTGGCACAGATCATCCCACGCCAAGGTTGTGCTGTCTTCAGCGTGTTCGGTTGCTTTCCTCAGTGCTTTGTCGCCACCTGCTATCCATCCGATGACCAAATCATCCGGTACGCCAAAGGTCGGCGGACATTCCGAAGCATCCAATACGCCCAATCTACCGCTTGTACCTGCTCCGATGTAAAACAATCGTCCACCCGCTTTTAACTTTGTTACAATCACTTCGACCAAGGCTTCTATCTGTGGTATGCAATCTGATACTACGCCAGCGACTTTCTTATCTTCTGTATTGATATCTGTCAATAACTCATGAACCGATTTTGCTTCTAAATTGTCGTAAAGTGACGGTGATTCGGTGATTTTTTTCATCTTGCTATCTTCTTTTTAGAAATCATCCAAAGACCGGCGAAAGTGATTAATCCATTAATTATCAAAATCTCTATACCTATTTTAAATCCATTAAATACTTGTTTTGACCATGATATCAGACCTGCGAAAGTATCGGTATGTAGATTCATCTTGTTGACAAACCATTCGATATTATTGACAAAATCCAATCCTAAAATCAGGACAGGCGATAGTAAGCACACCCATATCACCCATTTATCTTGTACAACTCTTGTGGTAAAAATACCAAAAGCAAACATACCCAACAATGGACCATAAGTATAACCTGCCAATTTCAAAATGACATCAATGATGGATTTGTCATCTATCCATTTAAACATCAATACACACAACAAAAAGATAAAAGCGAAGGTAAAATGTACAGAAAGTCGGGTATTGCGTTTCTGCTTTTCTGTTGATTGCTGGTCTTTTTGCATACCGAGTATATCGATACAAAACGAAGAAGTCATTGCAGTAAGCGCACCATCAGCACTTGGAAATAATGCCGATATCAGTCCAATGATAAATATAATACCAATGCCATGTGAAAGGTGTCCACCTAAGGCAATGGATGGGAATAAGTCATCTCCGGAATATGCCAGTTGGTTTTGTTGCGCATATAAATACAGCAAGCCGCCCATAGTCAGAAATAAAAAATTGACTATCAACAACACCGTTGCCAACGTGATAACATTCTTTTGCGAATCGCCCAGGGTCTTAACACTGATGTTTTTTTGCATCATCTCCTGATCCAATCCCGTCATCGTGATCGTGATAAAAGCACCGCCAAGTATTTGCTTCATAAAATATCCCGACGAATTAACATCCGTATTGAATATCTTCGTCAATCCATCCGCACGTAAGACATTGAATGCTTCTATGGCTCCATAATCCATATTGTAGAGCAGCGCAACTATACAGGCGATCAGTCCACCAAGCATAAAAGTAGTTTGTAGCGTATCCGTATATACTATCGTCTTTACACCACCTTCAAAGGTATAAAGCAGGATAAGTGCCAATATCACCATGGCTGTTATTAAAAACGGTACACCAAGCGCATCTAAAATAAAGATTTGAAGGATATTGATAACTAAATACATCCTTGCCGTTGCACCCAAAGTCCGGGAAATGATAAAGAATATCGCCCCTGTTTTATAAGACACCATACCAAATCTATCTTCTAAAAATTTATAAATAGAGGTTAGATTCATCTTATAGTATAATGGCAACAAGATATAGGCGACAGCAAAATATCCGATAAAATACCCAATGACAACCTGGTAATAGCCAAAGGCTGCGGCACTAACTGTACCTGGCACACTCACAAAGGTGACACCACTCAAAGATGTTCCCACCATACCAAAAGCCACCAGCATCCAGTTGCTACTGCGATTACCTATAAAAAAAGAATCGTTATTTGAGTTTTTGGAAGTGTACCATGCTACAGCCAATAATAGTACAAAGTACCCAAATACAAATCCAAACAACATATAAGGAGACATCATCAGCGTCAAAGTTTTTAATGGTAGAATATTAGTTACTACTCAGGTATGATCAATTTCAATCAAAAAAATGATATTTTTTATGATTTGAAAGTATATAACTGAGTAGTTACATAAATTAAAAAGGTAAAATTAGCGCTTCGACGTATATAATCGTACATTTTATAATTGTTAAATTTAGAATCAATGTTGTTTAGTTAAGGATTTTAAAGAGGTTTATAGTTTATATAATATTGATATTTAGTATGTTAATTTAGAGAGTTAATCATTTTTGGTCATATTAGTTTCCTTATTTTGCACACTAATTCATCAAAGATTGCTAAAGTTTGCTTTTCATATCAATGATTTGTCCTATGCGGACGGCAGTTACTTTTTTTCATTGCCAAAAAAAGTAACCAAAAAAGTCTAGTTCAAAAAAAGGCGATTGCTAAAGCACCGTTCTCTCTCGAATCTACATGCTTTTTCTATCGACAATAGTTCACTATTATCTGAATTAAAGCCTACCAGTCGATAGACGCAATTCCGATTCTTCGTTCACTATCGCTTGTTTTTGAACGGGTTTCAATTTTAATTTATTTATTTTACCAAATCACTTTTTTTGAAAGATATAAAATATTGTATATAAGCAACATGTACACTAACTAAACGACATTGAATTTAGAATATGTATTCATTTTTTGCGTAATACCGTTTAGTATCCTATCAAAACACATAGAAATATCACTACCTTTACCCAAAATTTGTACATACCATGATGAGTAAAAAAGGACTATTCTTAGCATTTGAGGGAATCGACGGAAGTGGAAAAAGTACACAGGTCAAAAAACTGGCAGCATACTTAAAAGCACAAGGACACAAGGTGTTTTCCACATTCGAACCGACGGATAGCCCGATAGGAAAAATCATCAGAAGCATTTTTAATCATCAAATGGATAGCGACCAAAGGGTCATCGCGGCATTATTCGTAGCTGATCGGCTCCAACATGTTTTGGATTCGTCAAATGGTATGCTCAAAATGTACAATGATGGTTATATCGTCATCACGGACAGATATTATTTATCGTCGTATGTGTATCACAGTATCCACGATATTGACTTAGACTGGATTATCGAGGCGAACAGTATGAGTGCTGACCTTTTAAAGCCCGATTTGAATATTTTTGTCGATATCGAGCCGGAGATAAGTATGCAACGCATCATAAATAATCGTGACAATATAGAAATGTATGAGAATCTGAACAATCTCAAAAAGGTACAAAAACGATATTACGAGGTCATAGAAAAAGTCAAATCCCAAGAAAATATCCAAGTTATAGAAGGGAATCAGCCTGTCGAAAAGATATTTGAGGATGTGTTAAAGTTAGTAAAGCCCCTGATACGAAACTAACGCATCATTCGGACAAAAAGCCAGCGGACAAGCACTAAGAACAAGACAAACATCAGTATAAACTGGTAAAATGGCATAAATGTAAAGACAATAATATGTGTCTTTTCAAGTATCCACATCTATGGAAGTGCATTGAATTTATATGGCATCAAGGATAGTTTGGAGAGGCATTTATCCATCAAGACCAATCTTGACACGGAAAATGAGCAATCGATATGGACAATATATAACTCAAAAAGGGAAATAGAGAGTACCTTTAGATGTCTGAAAACGGACTTGGATTTACGTCCTATATACCACAAACGTGATGACGCTACGATGGCACATCTGCATTTGGGCTTGCTTGCATACTGGCTTGTCAATTCGATAAAATATCAGTTGAAGAATAAGGGGATAAATCACAGTTGGCAGGAAATAATACGGATTGGGAATGCACAAAAAATAGTCACCACTTATGGTCAAAATAAAGTCAATGAGATCATATAGTGCTCTGTCCAGATAAAAAGTTAAATTATAATGGAAGTTATATTTTTTAAAGATCAAGGCAAAAAACGCAGGCATAGTGTTAACTATGGCGAGTATTTTTAACGCGGAGATTTGAAAAAAGAACGATATTTCATTAAGATCTTTTTGTCGATAGAGCAGTAGTGCACAAACCGGAACTCAAAAAAACGGAAACAGCCTATCTACGGGATTTTGATGATGGATATCGGCAATCTGGGTTAAGCAAAGCTTAATGAATGCCTAAACGGCATTCAAATATAGATACCGCTTGCTCAAAAAATATATGGCGGGTATTTCTAACCCGATAAGCTTAGCGTTCTCGTTAAGCTTTCATTTTGTGTTTGTCGTCCCGACAACACGAACTAAAAATGCCGTTATTTTCAGTTTCATTTAGTCATGGCAATCCGAAAACCAATGCATAATGTGCTATCACAAGTTTTTTTAAAAAAATAAAATCTCAAAAAGAAGTATAAACTTTTTGACTTAAATATTACTTTTACGGTCAAATAAAAATAGGATATAGCATAAAAAGAAAGTAATAACATATAAACATTAGCGTTGCTAACGTTTCTCTCCTCGTAAAAGTCGAAAATTAAGTGTAGAGAGAAACAGTGTAAGTGATGCGCCTGAAAAGGCGTATCCTTTGCTGTTTTCAATTCTACACGGGTGTCGACTACCTACGAGGAAAAGAAATGATGCAGGGATGCGCTTCTTTTTTTCAGGATAATGACAAAACAATTCCAATACGAAATACAACAATATCAGGAAGACTGTGTGAATAATATCATTGGTCTTTTTGAGAATTTACGACAACATCAAAATTTTGATAATGCGCTGACGGCACATCATCAAAAACACAAGTACAATTTTCCAGTTCAAAATACCAAGAACATCGACATAATGATGGAAACGGGAACAGGAAAAACGTTTACGTTCATCAAAACCATTTTTGAACTGAATAAGAATTTCGGTTATCAAAAGTTTATCATCCTTATCCCTACTGTGCCTATTCGTGAAGGAACGAGAACCAATTTAGCAGATACAAGAGATTATTTCAAAAGTTTCTATGCAAACGAACGAGAAAAGGAAATTGAAACATTTGTTTATGAAAGTGGAAACATTTCGAGCATTACACAATTCCTCAATGCTACGCATTTGTCTGTTTTGGTCATGACACCGAGTTCGTTCGACAAGGATAAAAACATTCTAAACCGTCCGCTCGAAAAAGAAATCAATTTGTTTTCCGACCAAAACGAAGTTCCACCAAAATCATATTTGGAATGTTTGAAACGCCTGAATCCGATTGTGATAATGGATGAACCGCACCGTTTTGAGGGCGATGCGTTCAAAAAATACTTTGAGGGTTTTGACAATTATTATTTGCGTTTTGGTGCGACATTTCCCCAAAAGAAAGACAGTTTGCCTTTGTCAAATGTGGCTTACGTTTTAGATAGCATTTCGTCATTTCGCCAAAATTTGGTTAAGAAAATTGTAGTTTATACGCAAGATGTGGTTGGAAATACAGACACGTTGATTGGCATTGACAACAAAAAAGCAATTATAAACACGCTAACTAACGGAATAATAGCTAAACGAGCATTGGGAATTGGTGCGATTTTCAACGGAAAAAGCATGAAGAAAATCAACAAAGATTCCATTGTTTTATCGGACGACACGATTGAAAAGGTTGATTATTCCTTATCGGACGAATCGATTCGGGCAATGATTAGAGAGACTATCAAAATTCATTTTGAAAAAGAAAAACTGTTGTTTGAACAAGGCATAAAAGCATTGACCTTGTTTTTTATGGAAAGCGACAAAAGCTTGTTTCGTGGCGACAATCCGAAAATAAAAACCATTTTTGAAGAAGAATACAACAAACAATGGTTAATTGTTAATGGTCAATTATCCGATGATGATGATTATAAAAAATACTTGAAAAATGATTTTGATAGCGACAATACCTTACAAGTTCACAAAGGATATTTTTCGGGCGACAAAGGCAGTAATAACGATGAAAAAATTAAAGCAGGTGTTGACGAAATTCTGAAAGACAAAAAGAAATTGCTTTCGTTTGAAAGTCCTACACGATTTATATTTTCAATTTGGGCATTGCAGGAAGGTTGGGACAACCCGAATGTTTTTACAATATGTAAACTTTCCAATCAAGGGAGTGAAATATCCAAACTGCAACAAATTGGGCGTGGTTTGCGGATTTGTGTCAATCAAAATTTGCAACGAAACACACTCAAAAATCTGAATGACGACCAAGAATATTTTTGGAAAATCAACAATCTTGATGTCGTTGTTTCCTCCAAAGAACAAGGATTTGTAGAAGCGATACAAAATGAAATTTTAAAAAATTCGCTTTTGGTTGCTGATTTTTTCACTGAACAAGAATTGAAAAAAGTAATCAAAGAAAAAGGAAATTTTGACGATACAACTGTTCGTAAATTGTTCAGAACGCTTGAAGACAAGAAAATGATTGAGTTCAAACAAACTGTTGAAGGAAGCGACATTTTCGAGAAGTCACAAAGTTTTTCTACTATGCTCAATTCGGAAAAAGATAATTTTTCGAGTGAAGAATTTATCGTTTTAGAAACGGTGTTTTCTACCGACTACAAAAACTTCATTCAAGAGAAAAGTAAAGTTAAACCGAAAAAGAAAGTTTACATCAAAACCTCGCACCTCAAAGAATTTCAAACGCTTTGGAACACCATCAACAAAAACGCTTTTTATGTATTGGACTCGTTGAGCCAAGAAAAGGAGATGCAACTCATTGAAAACATCAAAACCGATATTGAAGCATTGAACATTGATGAAATATTGTTGAAAACTATTCGAGCCGAACTCAACGTGAACAAAATTGGCGAACAAGGTGCAATAACCGAAACGCTTACTGATACTGTTTCCTACAAAAGCAAGGTTGATTATTTAGCAATGGTAAAAGAAATTGCAAAGAATGATTCAAAGAACAAAAGACCTGCATTGCCTATTTCTTTTGTTGTAAAGATATTCAATGCTTTGAGTAGCGATTTTAAAAATAAAATGTTGTGCAACAAACCCGAACAAGCACAGCGAGAAATGAGCGAAATAATCCGTAAAAATTTGGTGGCAATGCTCAAAGCAAACATCAAATATGACGGCATTAACGGAACAATTTTACCCAATGTTTTTAAATCGGACACTTCGACAGGCTCAGTGTACTTAGATACAGGAAGTGTAGGCAAATTTCAAAAAGACATTACAAATGATTTTTCACTCAAAACAAAATGGATATTTGAAGAAGTGATTGAATACGATAGCGATTTTGAATTGGAAATTGTGGAGCAAGACCCTGAAATAGAAAGCATTGAATTTTTTGGCAAACTTCCAAGACTAAAAATAAAAACACCGCTTGGCGAATACAATCCCGATTTCTGTTATGCAGTGAAAGGCACAAGTGGCAACAAAATATTCCTAGTAGTAGAAAGCAAAGGTTATAATACAAGCACAAAAATTCCTGAAGACGAAAAAGCGAAAATTGATTTTGCTAAAAAATATTTTGAAGCATTGAACGAGCATTATAAAAGCGAAAACATTAAAATTTCATTCCAAAAACGTATCAATACCACACAGTTGGCGACTTTGATTAATAATGTCTAAACCACGATTTTAACAAGATTAGTAGGATTTACAAGATTAAAGAGAAAATAATGACAAAAAAAGAATTTAAAAAAGCCAGTTTCGCAACCATTGAAGCAAAAGAATTACCGCAGTTAGAAAATAAGGAGGCATTGAAAGATTATATACGCAATCACGAACTTGACCAACCCGAAAATCTTGACAATCTTCTTAATCTTCTGACAATCTTGGTTGAAGACAATAAAGTAAACGGCTACGGACTAAATTTTGTGGGAAGAAACTTTGCCAAAGCCAAATATGCTCAAAAAACCGATAAAGAATTACGTTTAAATAGGTCGTTGAGCGTAGCCGAAGCGACCACACAAAACTTGGTACTAAAAGGCGACAATTTAGACAGTTTGAAAATCTTGAAAAGCCATTACAGTGGTAAAATTAAGTGCATTTACATTGACCCGCCATACAATACCACCAGCGAAGAATTTGTATATCCCGATAAGTTTGACAAAGAAGAAACCGAAGTGTTGGGTTTGGCAAACCTAAGTGAAGACGATTTTGCCCGAATGGATTTTAGCTTTAGAAGCAAAAAAAGCCACAACGGTTGGTTGGCGTTTATGTATCCTCGCTTGTTGTTAGCAAGGGATTTATTAAGCAAAGACGGAGTAATTTTTATAAGCATTGACGACAACGAACAAGCCAATTTGAAATTGCTTTGCGATGAGATTTTTGGAGAGGAGAATTTTATGGCAGATGTCGTTTGGCAAAGAACTTATGCACCTATTTCAATGAAAAAATACTTTTCGGAAAGTCACGAATTTTTATTAGCTTATACAAAAAATCTTCAATCATTTAAATTAAATCTACTACCAAGAACTGAAAAGCAAAATAATGATTATAAAAATCCTGACAATGACCCAAGAGGAGTTTGGAAAGGTGGTAATCTTACCGTTGGTCCTGCTGTAGAAAGACAAGTTTATGAAATTACTGGACCTACGGGAAAAACATTTTTTCCTCCCAAAGGTTATTGTTGGCGTTACACTAAAGAGAGATTTGATGAACTTAGAAAGGATAATAGAATATGGTTTGGTGCAGACGGGAATAATTCTCCTCTACCAAAATTATTCTTGACAGAAGTTCAAGATGGTGTTACACCTATGACTTTATGGACATTTCAAGAAGTTGGTCATAACCAAGAAGCAACGAGGGAATTACGAGAAATTTTTGAAGAAGCGGTTTTCACAAATCCTAAACCGCTTAGATATATGAAACGCATATTGCATTTAGGAACAAATCCAAACGACATTATCCTCGACTTCTTTGCAGGCTCAGGCACAACAGGACACGCCGTAATGCAACTCAACGCAGAAGACGGAGGTAACCGCAAATTTATTTTGTGCCAAATTGACGAACCAATAGACAAGAAAAAAGAAGCCTATAAGTTTTGTATAGAAAATGGTTTAGAGCCTGTAATTAGCAGTATAACTATTGAACGTTTACGCAGAGCAGGAGAGAAAATAGTTGAAAGTGGAAAATTGAAAATTGAAAATGCCGGGTTGTTTAAAGATGAAGAGCAAAAACTACCCGATGTTGGCTTTAAAGTATTCGACAGCGTAAACGCACCAAAATTAGAAGTTGAAGACGGACAAATTATTTTCCCAGCAATAAACGATGATGCACTTTCACGCATTTACAATATGATTTTAACCGTTGGTTTAGACGAACCAACTCAAGTTCCTGAAACGGTTGTAGAAAATTGTATTTACAAAATCGGCAAGCATTATTACATTACCAACTCCGAAAAAATAAACAGCGATGATTTTTCTTCTGCCATAAAAAAAGGCAAAGTTTTCATTGACGGTTGGACAGCAAGTTTAAACGGTACATTGCAGAATTATAAGGAAGATGTGAAAATTGTGTTTTAAAAGGCAATAATCCTGCCGATTGTGTTAAATAATCGCTCAAAAAGTGTAAAGTAAAATGCCCACAATCTGTAAAGTAAAGCAACCAAATCTGCCAATAACATACAGAATTCAACAAGTTCTGGCTATAATTTTTGAAACACCTATGTAATGAAATCCAAATAATTGGACTTTGTAATCACTTCAAAAGCGGCATTTGGATATGCTTTTGCAAAAGCTACCGGAATTTTTGATTTCCTGTTTTCGTTCCATTTGAATTCAAAGCCAGCCAAATCATCAGCTCTTTCTTCAAGCCAATCAAGCTCCTGTTGGTCGTAAGTACGCCAGAAATAATTGAGCGTTCGCTGTTTCAAATAATGCTGTTTTTTGATACGTTCGCAAGCAAGATAATTTTCCCACAAATCGCCGACATCATTGCGGATACTTAGCGTATTGAAATTATTGATAAGGGCATTTCTGATGCCGTTGTCACAAAAATACCAACGACTTGATTTAGTGATTTCCTTTCTCAGATTTCGTCTGAATCCCTCTATTTTGAACAAAACAAACACCTTTGTAAGCAAATCCAAATAATTGGAAACTGTATTTTTTGATAATTGTAACTGGTTTGCTAATTCCTGCAACGAAACTTCTTTACCTATTTGAAATGCAATCAATCGAAGCAAATCATAAATTTTATGAGCATGTCTGATACCATCAAAAATCAATATATCTTTGAGCAAATACGAGTTGATAATCTCAAACAGATAATCTTTTTTGTCTTCCCAATCATCGTATTGCTCCAATTCGGGATAACTGCCAAAGAGCAGCCGTTGCTCCAATTTTTCAGTCGTTTGCTTATAATTTTCATATGCTGCAAATTCTATTTGTGACTACGGAAAAAGATAAATCGTATTTTTTCTACCGACCAATGGTTCGCCCAGAGTATTGTTCAAATCAAACATTGACGAACCTGTCACGACCACCTTTACGCCTGCGATTGTATCCACGATTAATTTTAAAATTAACCCGATATCTGGTATATTCTGAGCTTCATCAACAACTAATAAATCAACGTTATGAAGCAATCTTTTGTAATAACTGACGGAGCGTTCTGTGGTTAGAAGTTTAATTCATTGATGTCTTCACCGTTCAGATGCAGATAATTGTCTTCCGTTTGGGACAAAAATGTGTTGATAAATTCCGTCTTTCCGACTCTTCTTGCTCCGAGTAAAAGCAAAACCTTGTTGGGTACTAACTTTCTGTTGAACTCATTATGAAGTATTCTTTTATAATAATTTGCCATAATCTGGAAGCATTAAAATAATGGCAAATATACACATAAATTATTAATTCAGTCAGTTAATTGATTAAATTAGCGTAAATTTAGTCAACATAATAACTGTATTTATGTAAATTCAGTCAATAAGGTTGTTGATTGGCTGTTAAGAAATAAATATAGCAGGCTATCGAATTTCAATCTTAAAGTGTAAAGTAAAATACTTACAATCTGTAAAATGTATCAACCTCCCGATAAACTTAGCGTCCTCGCTAAGCTTTCATTTCGTGTTTGTAGTCCCGACTACACGAACTAAAAATGCCACTGATTTCAGTTTCATTTAGTCATGGCATCACAAGTTTTTTCAACAATTTTTAGCTAGAATGTATGACACAACAGACCAAACTTATGCTTTTCGTGAAGTTTGGTCTGTAAATATTTTAAATATTACAACCAAAAAGTGCATTAAAAAACACTTTCAGCTTGCTATTTATAAAAATATGTGTATTTTTGCGTAAAAAGTGCAGTATATGGCATTTGTTTATTTAATTGAGCAACTTAAAGAACGGCGGAAAGTGCTGAACGTAACACAGGAAACACTGGCGGAACTGTCAGGTGTCGGACTTCGAACACTCAAACAGTTTGAAAGTGGAAAAGGAAATCCTACGCTCGAAACATTGCAGAAACTATGCGATGTGCTTGGTTTGGAAATCAGTTTGGACATAAAATCTACTGAATAATGAGAGCGGCAAATGTTTTATACAAAGGAGAATTAGCAGGTGTTCTTACACAAAAAGACGACGGCAGATACGTTTTTTCTTATTTCGAAAATTGGCTTGTAAACCAAGATAAACCCGCTGTAAGCCTTACTTTACCAAAATCTCAAAAAGAATATATATCAGAATCGCTATTTCCGTTTTTTTATCATTTGCTTCCAGAAGGAATGAATAAAAAAATCGTTTGCAAAAAATTCAAAATAGACGAATCTGATGCATTCGGAATTCTTTTGAATACAGCGAAAACAGATACAGTTGGAGCTGTAACAATAGAGAGAATATGAATAATAAAAGTAAAAATTGTTGCCCAGGAAGATTGGCGGAAGGTTTTGAAACCTACAGTCCGCTCGTTCTAAAGCGCATGTTCAAAGGAAAAAATGTAAGTGCCGTTTTGCCCTATCTTTCGCCGAAAAGCACCCAAAACCGTTCAGCTTTTAGTGAAAACCAAACCCATATTTCCATTTCAGGTTTTCAGGAGAAATATTCACTAATCCTTGATGATAAAACATTACGACTTACTAAAGATGGAGAAATGGGTCAGTATATTTTAAAACCTATTTCAGATTTACCAAAAAACAACGAATTTGCTCCTGCAAATGAGCACCTTACGATGCAGATTGCAAGTCAGATTTTCAAAATAGAAACGGCAGAAAATGCGATGATTTTTTTTCAAGACAATAGTCCGGCATATATCACAAAGAGATTTGATGTACAACAAAACGGAACAAAATGTGCAGTTGAAGACTTTGCCTCTTTGCTTCAAAAATCGCCTGCAACACATGGAGAGCAATACAAATACCAGGGTAATTATTTAGATGTTTTTCAAGCACTCAAGAAATACGTTCCCAGCTGGCAAGTAGAAGCACCGAAGCTTTTCTCACTCATACTTTTCAATTATCTGTTTTCAAATGGAGATGCTCATTTGAAAAATTTTTCGTTGATAGAAACTTTGCAGGGAGATTTTAAATTAAGTCCTGCTTACGACTTGCTAAACACCAGAATCCATATTGATGATTCGGATTTTGCACTGAATGAAGGGCTTCTTCCCAAAAATCTATCAAAAGGAAAAATAAGGGAACAATTCATTTTGCTTGGACAAAAAGCCGAAATTCGAGATAATACCATTGCTAAAATTTTTAAAAACCTTACTTCCAACGAAGCAGAAGTTATCGCTTTAACACACCGTTCATTTTTAAGTGAAAAACTGAAAAAAAATTTCATTCAAAGTTATCAGGGAAAACTAAACAAAATAATGCGAAGCTAATGTGTCATTTCAGGTTCATGCCGAAATAAAAATCACTTACGTTAAACTCATTACGGCAGTTTTCTACGAAGAGATATGTGGCTTTTAATGGTATTGCAAATTAATTTGCAATACTACCCGTATCAGCTAAAAACATACAAAATTCAGCAATACGAACAGACCAAACTTTTATTTTTTATGAAGTTTGGTCTGTGAAGTAAAAAACTAATCATCAATTTTAACCGTTTATTATGGAGAATCGCAACATGATGAATGCAAAACAAACCACCAAAGTAAAAACTGGCGATATAATTCCAGCTTTCGAAGCCTTAGACGAAAAAGGTGAAAAAATCACCGATGTTAATCTTTTGGGAAGTAAAAATATCCTCTTTTTTTACCCTAAAGATGACACGCCAACTTGTACCAAAGAAGCATGCAATCTCCGCGATAATCATGAATATTTCACTTCAAAAGGCTATAAAATCTATGGTATCAGCAAGGATAATGTCGTTAAACACCAAAAATTCATTAGCAAATACACATTACCCTTTACATTGATCGCAGATCCAGATCTCAATGTATTAAATGCTTTTGGCTTCTATGGACCTAAAAAATTTATGGGTAAAGATATCGTCAGCACTTATCGTACCACTGTGGTTACGGACGAAAACAACGTCATCACACACATCATTTACGATGTCAAGTCAGCAGACCACTCCAACCAGCTCAAAGAAGCTATTGGTTTATGATTTCGGTACTTTTATCGTATAGCTTTTTCCGTTTGCTACCGTCAGTTTGCCTTTAAGCAACCAGGGATTATGGTACTTCAACATGCGGTAAGTCATACTATGTTCGTGGGCAAAATCGGCTAAACTCTCAATTGATTCTGTCACAGTAATCTCCTTAAATTCCGGGTGCCGATAATACTGATCTTCTTCTCCGACTATAAATCCATAAATCTCCGGATTAGACAAAATCTCCTTGATAGCGACGATTCTAAATACGTAACGAGAAGTCTCATCATTGATATTCATATCATAATAATTGGATTCTTTTTGCTCTGCCATAGATCTTGCATATATCGTTGGCCCGACATTATAAGCACCTGCTGCATCTGTCCATGTCCCAAATCGCTTATACAATTGCTTGATATAGCCACAAGCCGCACGAGTGGATTTTTCGAGATGCATTCTTTCATCTATATCATCGCTGATTTCGAGACCCATTTCTGAAGCGGCTGGCTTCATAAATTGCCAGTATCCTTTCGCTGATGCTGATGAAGTGACATTCCTTAGCCCACTTTCGGCTATGGCTACAAACTTAAAGTCGTCGGGAATGCCATTTTCTTTAAGTATCCGCTCTATAACTGGAAAATGCTTTTTGGCCATTTTCAGATTGAGTAGGGTTGCGGATTGCCAATATGCGTTTACACTCAATTCCCTGTCTAATCGTTCTCTCGTATCTTCGTTCAAAGGTATTTTTTCACCTGCAAAAGTAAGTTCCTTGTTAGGTTTGATGGTTACGATGCGTTGGGTCAATTCGGTAAATGTTTCACCCAATGTTTTCGACTCAAACGACAAGAACAAAAGCACCATAAACATCATGCCGGCAACAAATCCAAATACAGGAAACAGGTTTTTATATTTATTCATTTTCAGTTTTTGATACGACTTTAGGCTTTTTAAAAATAGGTACTGTACTACATGGTTCTCCAAACATCAGGCTATGAACAAATGGAATCAAAAGTTCCGTAATCTTAGCATACGCATACGACGGCACAGGTTTGTTGCCACACCCTTTTATAACGATTCGCTGTCCCGAATATTGTGCCGCATCCACGCCATTCAACGCTTCCCGATAGTACATACGCAAATATTCTTCCTGTGTGCCCTGGTACGTGTCCGTCGCGATTTCCAATAGATAGCTTTCTATCAGCATATACGCCCACAATGGTATGACGGCATCTGTACTACAACCAATCAACACTATACTATCCTGATACATCGACCAGTCCAACTGCTTCAAAGCTTCCCGAAAATCCTTTTCTTTAAGTATCAATCCATGAAACAGATAGTCCTTGATATCAAATTCCTTAAAAGGCGCTTGAGGAAAATAATCCTCCAGATTTAAGGTGATCAAGCCACTCGCTGCTACTCTATTGACTAAGGGCGTATCCTCCATGATGACGGGTTTGTATAATTATTAATATTCAATTATGAATGGTTAATGAATTTAAGATTGAAAATAAGAATATAAAGCATTGTCAGAAAACTACTACAATCATAAATCGACAATCGTAAATCGACAATCGTAAATCGACAATCGTAAATCGACAATCGTAAATCTAAAATCTACAACCGTTAATTATAAAATAGATTTAATTGGCATTTTGTTCAGTTTCAATGGATTCAGGCGAACCGATTTGGTTTTCTATTTGTTCAAAATCCTTTATTTTTGGCATGTCTTCTATAGATTTTAGACCAAAATAATCCATAAATTTATTGGAAGTAGCATAGAGTAAAGGCTTACCTGGACCACTGCTTCTACCAGCAATCTCCACAAGGTCTTTCTCCAATAATTTTTGAATGGCATAGTCTGCATTGACACCTCGTATAGATTCGATTTCCGTTTTGGTTACGGGCTGTTTATAAGCTATAATTGCCAGTGTTTCCAAAGCCGATTTACTCAGTTTTTTATGCGTATTTTGCTTCAAATACGTACCAACAGTAAGATGATAAGCGCCTTTCGTCATAAATCTAAACCCACCAGATACCTCGACGATTTCCATGGCATACGTATCCGAAGTGTATTTTTGTATCAAGCTTTGGAGATGCCCATTCAAATCCTTATCCGATATCTCCATATTCAAACTTTCCTCCACAGCATCTTTGATATCATCAAAGCTGATAGACGGATTAGCGGTAAAAATCAAACTCTCTATATGCAGTGCAACGATGTCCAAATTTTAAGAATTACGAATTATTAATTAAAAATCAAAACTATACAACTTAGCGTTAGAAAACCATCAACCATCAACTAACAACGGTCAACCATCAACCAAATAATCCACAAAGGTAGGCAATTTTATATATCTGATAAACGAATTTAGTGAGGTGTATTCAATAATGGACACTATAATAGTTATAATTTCTTGCACAAAATGACATTTTTAAAACAATTTACAAAGAAATCATCACGCAATACCATAAAGTGAGTACATTTGTCATCACAACAATCAAATCATCTTGTATGACTTACAGATTTACACCTATTGTATGGCTCGTTTACCTGACTGTTAGCGTGATAAGCTTACAAGCGCAGGTCAGCAGCGATATCAAGCAGGTCAGTGATGTCTATCTACTGAAAAACTGCTTCGTGATTCCTAAGCCTGGTGTTCTACTTGCCGGGCAGGATATCCTGATCAAAAACGGCAAAATTGCCGATATAGGTAAGCAGCTTAAAAAACCATTCGATGCATTGGAGATAAAACTGGATTCCATGTACGTGTATGCCGGGTTTATTGATGCTTTTTCCCATACAGGGATAGCGGCACCAGAAGAAAAAGAACGACCCAAAGTATCCAATGTCGTCTATCCGCAATCTCACGAAGCGGGCATCACACCACAAAACCAAGCCAAAAACAGCTATAAAAACAATGACAAATCTGTCGGTGAGATGCGTTCGGTTGGATTTACGATGTCCAATGTTGTGCCACGTGGATATATGTTGCCCGGTTCATCTGATGTGTTCATACTCGGTGATAAGCCCGGAGATTTGCCCGTCATACGAGCCGAATCAGGTCAGCATTTTCAGTTTGTACCCATGCGTGGCGTATATCCGGGAACGATAATCGGTGTCATGGCGAAATTTAGAGAGTTGTATAAAAATGCAGAAATTTACGGCAAACAAGAAAGCATGTATAAGGCAATACCAACGTTATACAATCGCCCGGAATACTCCAGAGAGTTAGAAGCATTATATCAAGTTACCGCCAAAAACACACCGTTATTTATTAAGACCATTCATGCGAAAGATATCTATCGTGCGTTGAAATTGCGCAGCGAGCTTGGATTTGACTTGGTGCTTGCTGATGTGCAACAAGGGTGGGAATACATTGAAGAAATCAAAAAGAACAACATCAAGATATTACTATCCTTAGAATTGCCAACTGCGCTTAAAAGCGACAAAACGAAGGATTCAACGGTAGTCCAAAAAAGTGATTTTGATGTAAAGAAAGAACAATCCATCAAAAAATATCATTCGCAAGCGGCTGCATTTGAAAAAGCTGGTGTTCCATTTGCTTTCTCCACTATGAGTGTAAAATCGGGCGACATAAAGAAAAACTTAATCACGATGATTGAAAACGGATTGTCTGAAAATGCAGCTCTTTCAGCACTAACTACCTATCCTGCGCAACTTTTGGGTATTGCAAATCAAGTAGGCACAGTAGATAAGGGTAAAATGGCCAATTTAGTCATCATGGACAAGCCCTATTTTGAAGAGAAATCCACCGTCAGATACGTTTTCCTTGAAGGTGTCAAACACGAATATGCAAGCAGATCCAAATCTAAAGATGCCAATAATAAAGACGCTAAATCCGAAAAATATACTGGCGTTTGGTCTTATGTTGTTGAAGTGCCGGGTTCGACGCAGGAAGGAAAAATAAATATTACCTACACGAATGGACAATACAGTATCTCGATGTTTGACAATACTCGACCTTATGATGTGACCAATGCCGATGATATACATTTAGAAGATGACAAATTCACATTTAGTACCATCTTGGATATGGGACAACCGATTAAGCTTGAGTTCACCCTAAACATGAATGACAAAAAGTATGCTGGTACAGTATCCGTTGGTACTTTTGGTTCGTATCCATTAAAAGGTGAATGGCTAAGTAATCCCGATAACTTTTAAAACAGTAAATCATGATACGAATACTATTTTTGATAGCAGCAATATGTTCAGGAGTGCCACTCCACAGCCAAAATATACTCATAAAAAACGGAACGATCTTGACGATAACCGATGGTGCCAAAGAAAATACAGATGTATTAATCCTTGACGGAAAAATCAAGCAAATCGGTAAAAATATATCAACCGTAGCGCCCAATATCCGTGTAGTAGATGCAAATGGAATGTATGTCATGCCCGGTATTATAGATGCACATTCGCACATTGCGCTTGACGCTATCAACGAATTTGGCAGTCCAGTCACAGCAGAAGTTCATGTAGGTGATGCACTCAATCCGTTTGATATCGCTATTTATCGGGCGTTGGCAGGTGGCGTGACCATTTCACATGCCATGCATGGATCTGCCAATGCTATCGGTGGTCAATGCCAGACGATCAAACACCGATTTGGCGAAGTCAATCCGGAAAAAATCAAAATGGAAGGAGCACCTCGCACGATAAAATTTGCACTTGGCGAAAACCCGATTCGTGTACATGGAGAAGGCAAAAATATCATTCCAAATACACGTATGGGCATGGAACAGACTTTCAGGGATGCTTTTGCCGAAGGAAAACTCTATATGCAACGTTGGGACGATTACCGCAAAGGTATCAACAAAGAAAGCCCTGAATACAATTTAAGGCTCGAAACTATGGCAGATATTTTAAAAGGCGACATCCTGATACATTGCCATTCATATCGGGCAGATGAAATCCTGATGTTATTGCGTGTACTCAAAGATTACGATGTCAAAAAGATCTGTTTTCAACACGTAAACGAAGGCTTTAAAGTAGCGCCCGAACTTGCAGCTTATGGTGCTATGGCTTCCGTATTTTCCGACTGGTGGGCATATAAATTTGAAGTGTATTACTCAACAGCGTACAATGCTTCCATACTAACCAAAAACGGCGTGACCACATCTATCAATTCAGATGACCCGGAACTGATCAGACATTTATACCATGAAGCAGCCAAAACGCAACGTTACGGTGGACTAAGTGACGACCAGGCACTTGCATTAATCACGCTCAATCCTGCTAAACAACTTGGAATAGATCACCGGGTAGGTTCGATAACCATCGGTAAAGATGCCGATATCGTTATATTTAAAAATCATCCGCTTTCTGTCTATACTATCCCGCAGATGACGATCGTTGACGGTATCATTCGATTTGATATCCAGGCAGATGCCGATGATATGAGATTGGACATAAGCCCTACAGCAAGTGAATCGTCCTACTATGAAGATATCCATAATCATGAAGACGAATGCTGTATGCAAGGCATGTCAGAATGGCTATTGAACAGCAAATCCAAGTAAAGTATCCTTTATATAAAATGAATCGAACAATGAACAAGTATATATATTATATCCTCCTCTTTTTGTCAGTAGCGACCATGTCGGATGTGAAAGGACAGCAAGTCGCAAAAGCTGAATCCGGAACATTTCTCCTGAAGAATGGTACACTACACACCGTTACAAAGGGTACATATAGCGGAGACTTATTGATTAAAAACGGTAAAATAGCAGAAATAGGCCCAACGATCTCGGAAGCAGGAGCAACCATAATTGACTGTACAGGTAAGCATATCTATCCAGGGTTGATAGACAGCGGATGTAAACTTGGTCTTGCAGAAATAGGATCGATATCTCTCTCCAATGATTTTCAGGAACATGGCACTTTCGTTCCACAGATGAAAGCGCTTACTGCTGTCAATCCTAATTCAGTATCCATACCCGTAACACGTGTGAATGGTGTGACCACGGTATTTACCAAACCCGAAGGTGGTACATTTTCAGGAACAGGAGCAGTGATTGATCTATTTGGATACACACCAGCACAGATGTCTTGCGGTTCGGAAAGAGTAGTTATGCAGTTTCCAACTACAGGTCGCAGAGGCAGGTGGGATCGGAGGAAAGACACCGATATCAAAAGTGAAGCCGAAAATGCACTTAAAAAAATCAATGAATTGTGGGCTGATATATTAAATTACCATAGAATTGATTCCTCTGCAACAGCACAAAAAGCAACATGGAACAGAAATAACCCTGCTATGGATGCTATGTTGCCCATAGTTCGTCGTGAAGAGCCACTATTTATAGAAGTCAATGCGAAAGATGATATAGTTTCAGCATTGGATTGGATCAAATCAAAAAACATCAGGGCTGTCCTGACGGGCGTAGCAGAAGGCTGGCGAATAGCCGATCAAATAGCAGCGGCAGGCATTCCGATTATTACTGGTCCGGTATTGAGTTTGCCGCGTCGTGACAATGACCGGTATGATGCTGCCTATACCAATCCTGCTAAGCTTTTAGAAGCTGGTGTAAAAGTTGCATTACGCACCAATGGTGCCGAAAATACTCGCAATTTACCTTTCAATGCCGGATTTGCCGCGGCTTATGGCATGGGCAAAGATGAAGCCCTCAAAGCAGTTACTATAAACGCCGCAGAGATATTTGGCATTGATAACATGTACGGAAGTCTTGATAAAGGCAAAGTTGCCAATCTTTTTATCGCAGATGGTGATCCATTCGAAACGAAAACCCAAATCGAAAAGCTTTTCATCAGAGGTTGGAACGTACCTTTGGAAAGCCGCCATACATTACTCAACGATGAGTTTTTACATCGTTTGCCAGGATTAGAATAAAGGTTTTTTAAAAATTTGAGCGGCACGATATCATCGTATTTGATAAGATTTTCGTATTATTATCAATGACAAGTCATGATTAATTATAAAAAAATGAATATATAACTTATTAAATTTTCGAAAAGTATTCGATTTCAATAAATTATTAAAAAAATATTACTCAAATTCTATACAATATAATCAATAAAACCGTACCTTTGCGTCTCTTTTTGAAGAAGGGTATGCTTTCTTCATTAATTAGTATATATAAAATTAGATAAAAAAAAGTTATATGCCAACTATTAATCAGTTAGTAAGAAAGGGTAGAGAGAAAGTAGTTTACCAGTCTAAAGCCAGAGCACTTGATGGCTGCCCGCAAAAGCGAGGTGTATGTACAAGGGTATATACTACTACACCTAAGAAGCCAAACTCAGCACTTAGAAAAGTAGCTAAAGTTAGGATGACCAACGGTATCGAAGTGATCGCCTATATCCCAGGAGAGGGACACAATTTGCAGGAGCACTCAATCGTATTGGTACGTGGAGGTAAAGTTAAAGACTTACCAGGTGTACGATATACTATAGTAAGAGGTGCTTTAGATACAGCAGGTGTTGCTAAGAGACTTCAGAGCCGGTCTAAATATGGTGCTAAAACACCTAAAAAATAAAATAACGTTTAGTTTAATATAATTTTATCAATCGGAAGATGAGAAAAAGAAAACCAAAAAAGAGAGTTATCGTTCCTGATACAAGATACGGGGATGCTCAGGTAACGCAGTTTGTCAATAACTTGATGTGGGAAGGTAAAAAAAGTACAGCTTTTGCTATTTTCTATGATGCTATGGATATAGTAGAAAATAAGACAAGCGAAAATCCGCATGAAGTTTGGAAAAAGGCACTTGAAAATGTAATGCCACATGTTGAAGTAAGAAGTAAGCGTATTGGTGGTGCTACTTTTCAGATACCAACTGAAATTCGTCCAGCAAGAAAATTATCCATTGGAATGAAATGGTTAATCAGATTTTCAAGAGCTCGTAGTGGTAAAGGTATGGCAGAAAAACTGTCTGCTGAAATCATTGCAGCAAGCAAAGGCGAGGGAGCAGCTGTCAAAAGACGTGAAGATACACACAGAATGGCAGAAGCAAACAGAGCATTTGCACACTTCAGAGCTTAATCTTTGGAGTAAAGTATCTAATTTATATACTATTAGTTTAATCATTTAAAGATATAATTCATCTTTATATTTATATAATATGGCAAGAGATCTTAAATATACAAGAAATATAGGAATTGCTGCACACATCGATGCTGGTAAAACCACAACGACGGAGCGTATTCTATATTATACAGGTGTAAATCACAAGATTGGAGAAGTACATGATGGCGCTTCGACGATGGACTGGATGGTACAAGAAGCAGAAAGAGGTATAACAATTACTTCGGCAGCTACAACTTGTAATTGGAATTATCCTACATCTCAAGGACAAGCAGTAGATGGTACCAATCAATATCATTTCAATATCATTGATACTCCGGGACACGTTGACTTTACAGTTGAGGTAAGCCGTTCATTGAGGGTATTAGACGGGTTAGTTTTCCTTTTTAGTTCTGTTGACGGTGTTGAGCCTCAGTCAGAGACGAACTGGAGATTAGCTGAAAAATTCAGAGTACCAAGTATTGCATTTGTTAATAAAATGGACCGTTCTGGTGCGGATTTTTTTAATGTTGTCAATGATATCAAAGAAAAATTAGGAGCTAATGCAATTCCACTTCAAGTGCCAATAGGTGCAGAAGAAAAATTCAAAGGTGTTGTCGATTTGATCAAGAATCGTGCAATCGTTTGGAATGAGGAAGATAAAGGTATGACTTACGAAATCATAGATATACCTGCGGATTTAGTTGAATTAGTTCACGAATCAAGAGCTAAATTGATTGAAGCTGTAGCTGAATATGATGTAGAGTTAATGGAAAAATTCTTTGAAGATCCAGATTCTATTTCAGAAGATGAAATCAGAACAGCAATCAGAAAAGCCGTTATCGATATGGCTTTTACACCAGTATTGTGCGGATCATCCTTTAAGAATAAAGGTGTACAAGCAGTATTGGATGCGGTTTGTGCTTTCTTACCAAGTCCAGTGGATGTAGATGCCATCGAAGGTATCAACCCTAAGACAGATAAGGAAGAAAAGAGAAAACCGTCTGTTAGTGACCCGTTTGCAGCATTAGCATTTAAAATTGCTACTGACCCTTATGTAGGAAGATTGTCCTTCATGAGAGCGTATTCAGGAGTACTTGAAGCTGGTTCTTATGTATTGAATACACGAACAGGTAATAAGGAACGTATATCCCGTATATATCAGATGCACGCCAACAACCAGAAAGCAATTGAAAGATTAGAAGCAGGGGATATTGCAGCAGGTGTAGGTTTTAAAGATATCAGAACAGGAGATACACTTTGTGATGAAAGCCACCCGATTATCCTCGAAAGTATGACTTTCCCTGATCCAGTTATTGGTCTTGCGATTGAGCCTAAAACACAAAAAGATCTTGATAAACTTGGAATCGCTTTAGGTAAATTGTCAGAGGAAGATCCTACATTCAAAGTAAGATACGATGAGGATACCAATCAGACTGTTATCAGCGGTATGGGTGAATTGCACTTAGAGGTTATTGTTGACCGTTTGAGAAGAGAGTTTAATGTTGAGGTGAACGAAGGTGCACCACAGGTTAATTATAAAGAAGCACTTACTACAAGTGTAGAACATACCGAAAGATTGAAAAAGCAGTCAGGTGGTTCGGGATTATTCGCTCAGATGTCTTTTGAATTAGGACCTGCTGATGAGGAATTCCTAAAATCGGACGAGTTTACGTCTGGTAAATCTAAATTGCAATTTGTCAATGGTATTTTTGGAGGGTCGGTTCCGAAAGAATATTTTGCCTCTATTATCAAAGGCTTTAATTCTATGATGGGCAATGGTATTCTGGCAGGTTACAATATCGACAGCATGAAAGTAAGATTGTTTGACGGTCAGACGCACTCTGTTGACTCTAAGCCATTAGCATTCGAATTGTGTGCTAAGGAAGGATTTAAGGAAGCAGCTAAATTGTGTAATCCTGTGTTGATGGAACCAATCATGAAACTTGAGGTTACAAGTCCTGACGAATACGTAGGAGCGGTGATAGGCGACTTAAACAGAAGGAGAGGACTTCCAAAAGGTCAGGAAGGAAGAAATGGCGGTGCTGTTTCAATTTCTGCGGAGGTGCCATTATCAGAGATGTTTGGCTATGTAACGCAATTGCGAACGATTACTTCAGGAAGAGCGAGCAGTAGTATGGAATTTTCACACTATGCACCCGCTCCAAAAGGTATAGCAGACGCTATTATTGAGAAAGCAAAAGGTGCAAAGGCATAAATACAAAGATTAAGAAGGCTGTAGAAATAGGGTCTTCTTAATTTTTTTTAAAATTTTTTATTTAATAATTTTAGATTTCAAAAAAGAGTATTATCTTTGCGCCCTCTTAAGAAATCAGAGATAATTTAAAAATAGGTTATGAATCAAAAAATCAGAATTAAACTCCGTTCTTACGATCACAATTTAGTAGATAAAAGTACTGAAAAAATCGTTAAAACGGTAAAGAACAGCGGTGCTGTTGTGTCTGGTCCGATTCCGCTGCCAACAGAGAAGGAAGTTTATACAGTATTGCGTTCCCCGCACGTAAACAAAAAATCTCGTGAGCAGTTTCAGTTAAGGACCCACAAACGCATAATCGAGATTTTTACACCAACTCAAAAGACAGTGGATGCTTTGGCTAAGCTGGAGTTACCGAGTGGTGTTGATATCCAGGTTAAGCTCACATAAAAGCTGGATTTTTTTAATTTTTAGATTCTGGTATAATATTAAGATGCTGAAAAAGTGTCTAATAGTTTAAAAATTTAATCATGAACGGATTAATCGGAAAGAAGATTGGTATGACTAGTATCTTCGATAGTGAAGGCAAAAACATTGCTTGTACGGTTATCGAAGCTCAGCCTAACATTGTAACACAAATTAAAACCAACGAAACAGATGGTTATGATGCTTTACAGTTAGGATACGGGGATGCAAAAGTAAAAAATACTTCACAAGCTTTGTTGGGTCACTTCGCAAAAGCGGGTGTCAGCCCTAAGCGTAAAGTAGCAGAAATTAGAAATGCTACTTTAGACAAAAAGCTTGGTGATGAAATCGTATTAACGGATATATTCTCTGAAGGCGATAAAGTAAGTGCTATAGGTACTTCTAAAGGAAAAGGATTTCAGGGCGTTGTTAAACGTCACAATTTTGCTGGTGTAGGTCAAAGTACACATGGTCAGCATAATAGGTTGAGAGCACCGGGATCAATTGGTGCATCAGCTACACCGTCTAAAGTTACCAAAGGTATGCGTATGGCAGGCCGTATGGGTAACGAAAGAGTAAAAACAAAAAATTTGAAGATTGTAAAACTTTTACCTGAGAAAAACTTGATTCTTATCAAAGGATCAGTTCCAGGTCATAAGGGTGCATTCGTAATCATTGAAAAGTAAGGAAACATGAAACTCGATGTATTAAATATTCAAGGACAAAGCACAGGCAGGAGTATCGAATTGCCAGAAGATGTATTCGGTATTGAACCAAGTGCACATGCTGTTTATCTTGCAGTAAAGCAATATAATGCTGCTCAGCGTCAAGGTACACACAAAGCAAAAGAGAAGCATGAAATAGCACGTACTACTAAAAAGTTGAAAAGACAAAAGGGTACGGGTACAGCGAGAGCTGGTTCTATGAAATCTCCTTTATTCAGAGGTGGAGGTCGTGTATTCGGTCCAAGACCACGTAATTATTCAATAAAGTTGAATAAGAAGGTAAAAGAATTAGCTAGAAATTCCGCATTTTCACATAAGGTTGCAATAGGTTCGGTTATCGTTGTTGAGGATTTCAATTTTGATACACCAAGTACTAAAGCATACAAAAAAATGTTGACTAATCTGAAAGTACAAGGTAAGTCACTTTTATTGACAGCGAATCATAACGAAAGTGTTTATATGTCTGGTAGAAACCTACCTAAAGTAGAAACACACGTATTTTCAAATGCAAATACGTATGATATTGTTAATGCAGATGTGCTGATTCTTTCAGAAAACGCTGTAATAAAGATTAAATCAGCTTACGAGCAAATATAAAACTGGTAGGAAATGACAAAGAGTATATTAGTTAAACCTATAGTATCAGAGAAGTCAGAAAAGCTGACTTCAAAATTGAATAGATACACTTTTATTGTTGATAAAAAAGCTAATAAGCTTGAAATCAAGAAAGCCGTAGAAACAATGTATGGCATAACAGTTATAGATGTAAATACAACTATTGCTCCAGCAAAGCTAAAAGTTCGTAACACTAAATCTGGTATTGTAAGAGGTAGAGTGAGTGCGTACAAAAAAGCTTTTGTTACGCTCGCTGAAGGCGAAGAGCTTGATATCTATGGTAATATTGAAGAATAATTGAAGAATATTAAAATCGCTGAATAATGGCAATTAAAAAATATAATCCGACCACACCGGGACTAAGACAGAAGGTAACAGTTAGCTATGCTGACCTGACAACGTCCACTCCTGAAAAAAGTCTGACTGTAGGGAAGACAAAATCTGGAGGTAGGAATCATACCGGTAAGATGACGGTACGACAGCTTGGAGGCGGAGCCAAAAGAAAGTATAGAATTATTGACTTTAAAAGAGACAAGGATGGTATTCCTGGTAGAGTAGCTACTTTGGAGTATGATCCAAATAGATCAGCTTTTATTGCATTGATTAACTATAATGACGGTGAGAAAAGATATATCATAGCACCTGATAAGATTAAAGTAGGAGATACAATAATGTCTGGTGAAAAAGCACAACCGGAAATTGGTCATGCTATGTTTTTATCAGCAGTACCTTTGGGTACAGATATTTTTGCTATCGAGATGGTTCCTGGTAAAGGAGCGGCTTTAGCAAGAAGTGCAGGTAACTATGGTACATTGATGGGAAGAGAAGGCAAGTATGCTATTATAAAATTACCTTCAGGAGAGATCAGACGTATATTGTTGACATGTAAAGCCGTAATCGGACGTGCATCAAATCCTGACCACATGCAGGAAGTATGGGGTAAAGCAGGAAAGACAAGATGGATGGGAAGACGTTCAAGAGTGAGAGGTGTTGCGATGAACCCAGTTGACCACCCAATGGGAGGAGGAGAAGGTAGAGCTTCAGGAGGACACCCGATATCAAGAACGGGTATCATGGCTAAAGGACAGAAAACAAGAAATGTCAAAAAGAAATCAAGTAAATTAATTATTTCAAAACGTAAGTAATATCACAGATGGCTAGATCGATTAAGAAAGGACCTTATGTATTTCATAAATTATTGGAAAAAATTAATAAGGCCAATGAGTCCAATAAAAAATCAGTTATTAAAACATGGTCAAGAGCTTCCATGATTGTTCCTGATATGATTGGACATACGATAGCAGTTCACAATGGTAAGACCTTTGTACCGGTTTTTGTAACTGAAAACATGGTAGGACACAAGTTGGGTGAATTTTCTCCTACGAGAGTGTTCAAAGGCCACAGTGGTAAGAAATAAATATTATTAACGTAAGTATTATCTTAAATCAATAAAAATGGAAGCAGTTGCGAAATTAAAGAATTGCCCGATGTCAGCTCGAAAAATGAGATTAGTAGTTGACAACATTAGAGGTAAAAACGTCAATGACGCGCTAAATATTTTGAAATTTACCAACAGGGAATCGGCTATTTGGTTGGAGAAATTAGTTTTATCGGCGGTTTCAAATTGGTCAAATTTAGCTGAAATTGACAGTCCTGAAGATTTTAAGCTTTACATTAAGACTGCTTTCGTTGATGGTGGTACATCGTTGAAGCGTTTCAGACCAGCGCCACATGGTAGAGCTAACAGAATCAGAAAGCGTGTAAATCACGTGACTGTGATAGTTGAGAATAAAGTAGCATTTGAAGATTAAAAAATAGTATCAATAAATTATAATTTCAATGGGTCAAAAGACAAATCCAATTGGTAATAGGCTAGGAATCATCAGAGGATGGGATTCTAGTTGGTATGGAGGAAAAGAATTTGCTCAAAAAGTCGTTGAAGACGAAAAAATCAGAGTATATCTTAACGCCAGAATCCAAAAAGGTGGAATTTCCAAGATAGTTATAGAACGAACATTGAAGCGTATAACTGTTACGATTCATACATCACGACCAGGTATCATCATTGGAAAAGGTGGTCAGGAAGTGGATAGAATTAAAGAAGAGCTTAAAAAGTTAACTAATAAGGACGTTCAGATTAATATAATTGAAATTAGAAAGCCTGAGATAGACTCTGCGATAGTAGGAGAGACTATTGCTAAGCAGATAGAATCAAGGGTAAATTATAAAAGAGCCATCAAAATGTCTATGCAATCTGCGATAAGAGCAGGAGCTGAAGGTATAAAGATCAGAATAAGTGGTAGATTGAATGGTGCTGAAATGGCAAGAAGTGAAGAGTTTAAAGAAGGAAGAACACCACTTCATACGTTCAGAGCAGATATTGACTATTCTATTAAAGAGGCGCTTACTGTTTACGGAAAAATAGGTATCAAAACTTGGATCTGTAAAGGAGAGGTACTTGAAGCGAGAGATTTGTCTCCAAATGCTGGAGTAGGTAAGTCAAATGCTGATGATAACTTTAATAGAGGTGACAGAAGAGGTGGTGATGATAGAAGAGGCGGAGGAGATAGAAAAGGTAGAGGTGGCGACAGAAGAAGAGGTGGAAATAAATGAGATTAAGATAATTTAAATAAATTGTATTACCTTTGTGCACTTTTTGTAAAGGGAGGTAATTTATAAAATTAATAACGAGTTATGTTACAACCAAAAAGAACGAAATATAGGAAACAGCATAAAATGAACCCAAAGGGCATAGCTGTTAAAGGAAGTACTATATCGTTTGGTACATTTGCGCTCAAGTCTTTGGAGATAGGCCGTATTACTAGCAGACAGTTAGAATCAGCCAGGATTGCGATGACAAGGTATATGAAGAGGGAAGGTAAAGTGTGGATCAGGATATTTCCAGACAAGCCGATTACTAAGAAGCCACAAGAAGTGCGTATGGGTAAAGGTAAGGGAGCCTTGGATCATTGGGTAGCAGTTGTAAAACCAGGCAAAATTATGTTTGAAATCGATGGTGTACCAGCTGATACAGCAGTTGAGGCATTAAGATTAGCGGCACAGAAATTGCCTGTATTGACAAGAACAGTTGTTAGAACCGATTACGTAGAATAATAAATTTAGCTAAGCATGGCAAGTAAAAGATATTTAGAACTTCAGACATTAAGTGCTGAGACCCTAAAAGAAGAATTAGTTCAGGCCAATTCTGATCTAAATCAGTTGAAATATGATCATAATTCAAAAGGAATACAAAATCCTAATGAATTAAGAGCAATGAAGCTGGAAGTTGCGAGATTGCAAACAGAGATCAGAGCGCGAGAAATCAAGGATATGACTCCTGAAGCGTTAAGTAAAAGGTCTAAAATTAGATTAAGAAGAAAATAGTCATTATAAAATAATACTCCTATGAGTGATAATGTATTAAAAAAAGTAAGAGTAGGTGTCGTAGCATCTAATAAGATGGATAAATCGATAACAGTGCTAATTGAGCGTAAGCTTAAGCACCCTATTTATGGTAAATTTGTTAAGAAATCTCGTAAATTCTTTGCTCATGATGAAAAGAATGAGTGTAATGAAGGAGATACAGTAAAGATTACTGAAACAAGACCGATAAGTAAAAATAAGACTTGGAAATTAGTCGAAATTATAGAAAGAGCAAAATAATCATATTTTTAAAATAATATAGTCATGATCCAGCAAGAATCAAGATTAAGGGTAGCAGACAACAGTGGAGCAAAGGAAGTTCTTTGTATCCGTGTCCTTGGAGGGACTGGTAGAAGATATGCTTCTATTGGTGATAAGATTGTCGTTTCAGTGAAGTCTGCGACGCCTACAGGTATCAAGAAAGGTACTGTCACCAAAGCTGTAATAGTACGAACTAAGAAAGAGATCAGAAGAAAGGATGGTTCTTATATCAGATTCGATGATAACGCTGTAGTATTACTCAATAACGCTGACGAACCAAGAGGGTCTCGTATATTTGGACCTGTGGCACGTGAATTGAGAGATGGTGATTATATGCGTATTGTTTCATTAGCACCAGAAGTGCTTTAATAATAAATGGTAGAAAATGGCAACTAAACGTTTCGCACCCAAGTTAAAAATTAAAACAGGAGATAAAGTTATGGTTATCTCTGGATCAAATAAAGGTAAATCCGGAGAAATCAAGGCTGTATTCCCTACAGAAAATAGAGCAATCGTTGATGGCCTTAACATGGTAAAGAAGCATGTTAAAGGAACACAAGACAACCCTGGCGGTATTCACGATATTGAAGCACCTATCCATATCTCTAATTTGATGTTGATAGACCCAAAATCAGGAAACCCAACAAGAGTTGGTCGTAAGATTGTGGACAACAAGATAGTAAGATATTCTAAAAAATCTGGAGAAATTATTAAGTAATGAGTTACGTACCTAGACTTAAAACAAAATATTCAAGTGAGATTGCTCAAAAGTTAAACGAGCAATTCAACTATAAATCAATCATGCAAGTTCCTAGATTGGTGAAAATCAGTGTAAATCAGGGAGTTGGAAGTGCGACACAAGACAAGAAACTTGTAGATGTAGCGGTAAATGAAATGACGACTATTACTGGTCAAAAAGCAGTACCTACAAAAGCATCAAAGTCGATATCTAACTTCAAATTGAGAGAATTCATGCCGATTGGAGCAAGAGTTACTTTGCGTGATAGGCAAATGTGGGAATTTCTTGATCGTTTGATAACAGTTGCACTACCACGAGTAAGAGACTTTAAAGGTATCAATGATAAGAGTTTTGATGGTAGAGGTAATTATTCTTTAGGTATTAAGGAGCAGATTATTTTTCCTGAGATAGATATAGATAAGGTAAATAAAATTACGGGTATGGACATAACTTTTGTTACTACCGCTAAGACAGATGCAGAAGCTTTTGCATTGCTTAAAGAATTAGGATTACCATTTAAAAATCAAAAGAATTAATTTCAAATGGCAAGAAAATCAATTATAGCAAGAGAAATTAAAAGAGAAAGATTAGTTGCCAAATATGCTGATCTTCGTAAAAAACTTAAAGAAGAAGGAGATTATGAAGCTTTAGATAAATTGCCTCGTAACTCATCGAAAGTCAGATTACACAATAGATGTAAATTGACAGGAAGACCTAAAGGATATATGAGAAAATTCGGTATCAATAGGGTTATGTTCCGAAAAATGGCAAATGAAGGATTAATACCAGGTGTTACAAAAGCAAGTTGGTAATTAAATAAAAAGTTAGAATATTTTAAAATGATAGTAACAGATCCAATAGCAGATTATCTGACTCGCCTGCGAAATGCACAAATGGCAGGGCATAAGGTTGTTGAAATTCCTTCTTCAAACATGAAAAAGGCACTAACTGAAATACTTTATGATCAAGGATATATTTTGAAATATAAGTTTGATGATAACGCTGGTAAGCAAGGAGTAATCAGCATTGCATTGAAGTATGACCCTATCACTAAGAAACCTGTAATGCGTGAATTAAAGAGAGTTTCTAAATCAGGTTTACGTCAGTATTCAGGTGTTAAGGATTTACCAAATGTAATCAATGGTTTGGGAATTGCTATCATCTCAACTTCTCAGGGCGTAATGACAGATAAGAAAGCTCGTGAGTTGAATATAGGTGGAGAAGTACTTTGTTACGTATATTAAAAGAAATATAAAATTTAAGAATTATGTCAAGAGTAGGTAAATCTACAATCAGCATACCTGGCGGAGTGACAGTTGACGTTTCAAAAGGTAACTTTGTATCTGTTAAAGGATCAAAAGGAACTTTATCCAATCAGATGGATGCTGATATGAAAATCAGTATTGAAGACGGTGTTTTGAGTGTTGAAAGACCGACTGACCAGAAAAGACATAGAGAAGTGCATGGCTTAACTCGTGCATTAATAAATAATATGGTTGCCGGTGTATCATCAGGCTTTACAAAATCTATGGAGTTAGTGGGTGTCGGTTATAGGGTTGCTAATACAGGTAACTTACTTGAAATGACGATTGGTTTTGCCCACCCTGTATATTTTGCATTACCTAATGAAATTACTGTAACGACAAAGATGGAGAAGGGAGAAAATCCGACTATCATCCTTGAAAGCTTTGATAAGCAACTTTTAGGTCAGGTTTGTGCAAAGATACGTGCATTCAGAAAGCCTGAGCCGTATAAAGGAAAAGGTATTAAGTTTTCAGGAGAGATCATTAGAAGAAAAGCTGGTAAAACAGCATCTAAAAAATAATAGAGTTAAAATCCAAATTATATCAGGATGGATAATAAGTTATATAACAGAACGAGAATTAAATACCGCATCAGGAAGAGAATCAGCGGTACATCAGTAAAGCCAAGGCTTTCTGTTTTCAGAAGCAATAAGCAGATATACTGCCAGCTTATAGATGATATCAATGGTGTAACATTAGCAAGCGCTACTTCTAAGGCTGTTAATGCCGGTGGAGATAAGAAAGCTATTGCTAGTGAAGTTGGAAAACTCATCGCTTCAAAAGCGAAAAGTGCCGGAATATCAACTGTTGTTTTTGACAGAGGAGGTTATTTATATCACGGTCGTGTTAAATCTTTGGCTGATGGAGCCAGAGAAGGTGGTTTAATTTTTTAAAAAATAATATATATGTCAACATCGGTAAAATTTAATCAGGCCGAGCCGGAATTCAAAGAAAAATTAGTAAACCTTTCCAGAGTTGCTAAAGTAACAAAGGGTGGACGTACTTTCAGTTTCTCAGCTCTTGTAGTAGTTGGAGATGGAAAAGGAAAAGTGGGTCATGGTTTAGGAAAAGCTCTTGATGTTTCTGAATCTATACAAAAGGCGGTACAGGATGCTAAGAAAAATATGATCCAGGTTGTAGTGCATAAAGGTACAGTTCCTCATGAGCAGAAAGGTAAATATGGTGCAGGTAAGGTGTTGATAAAACCAGCAGCAGATGGTACCGGTTTGATAGCTGGTGGAACGATGAGAGCTGTTTTGGAAATGGCAGGATATCATAATGTTCAAGGTAAATCTCAAGGGTCTTCTAATCCCCATAACGTGGTAAAAGCAACATTTGATGCTTTGTCTAATATGAGGAGTGCATTTCAAGTTGCTAAAGACAGAGGTATTACGATGACTAAAGTATTTGAAGGTAAATAAATATTCAAATAATGGGAAGTATAAAAATAACACAGGTGAAAAGCACCATTGACAGGTCAAAGCGTCAAAAAGCCACGATCGAGGCTCTTGGTATTAAGAAGTTAAATCATTCTGTGGTCAAAGAAGTAAACCCACAAATATTGGGTATGGTAGCTAAAGTTAGACATTTAGTTATTGTAGAAGAGGTATAGTATTATCTTAGTTTTTAATATAGTAAAAAGATAAACATGAAGTTACATAATTTAACACCTGCAGAAGGATCTGTAAAAAAGTCTAAAGGTCGTCTCGGAAGAGGTGAAGGTAGCGGTTCTGGTGGTACAGCATCCAAAGGTCATAAAGGATCTCAGTCACGTTCAGGATTTAAATCTAAAAGAGCTTTTGAAGGAGGACAGATGCCTATACAGATGCGTTTACCTAAGAGAGGTTTTAAAAACGTGAACAATGTAACCTATACTGTTATTAATGTTTCCAGACTTCAAGAGATTCATGATAATTATGGATTAACTGAAATTAATAAAATTGCCTTATATAAAGAAGGTATCATTAATAGAGGTGAACTTGTAAAAGTTCTTGGAAACGGTGAATTAACATCAAAATTAACAGTTCAGGTAGATGCCTTTTCTGCAAGTGCTAAAACTAAAATTGAAGCCGCAGGAGGAACTGTAAACGCATAATAACATTATACAATGAATAAGTTTTTCGAAACATTAAAAAATATCTGGAGTATAAAGGAATTAAGGGATAAAATCCTTTTTACTTTTGTTGTATTAGCTGTATTCCGTTTAGGTACTTACATAGTATTACCGGGTATCAATGCTTTGGCATTGAGCAGTAGTAGTTCCGGACGTTCGGCAAATGACTTATTGCAATTAATCAATACATTTACCGGAGGTGCATTTAATCAAGGTTCAATTTTTGCCCTTGGTATTATGCCTTACATTACGGCATCGATCATTATTCAGTTATTAGGTTTTGCTGTTCCATATTTTCAACGATTACAACAAAGAGAAGGTGAGTCTGGGCGTAAAAGAATAAACCAGATTACTCGATTTTTAACTGTTTTGATCACGTTGGTTCAAGGAAGTGGGTATTTATTGATGTTGAAGACTACACCAGGTGTAGTAGATTCAACTATAAATGCGAGCGTTTTTTGGATAAGTAATATGATTATACTTTCTACAGGTACCGTTTTTGCTATGTGGATGGGTGAAAAAATCACAGATAAAGGAATTGGTAATGGTATTTCTATCTTGATTATGGTAGGTATAATTGCTAATTTACCAGCAACTTTTATAGCTGAATTATCGGGACAGTTTGCAAAAAATAATATCTTGTTTTTTGTTATTGAATTAGTAGCGTTATTCTTTGTTATAATTGGAACAGTCGCTATCGTTCAAGCTGTAAGAAAAATTCCTATTCAGGCTGCTAAAAGAATGGTTGGACGAACTGGAATGGCAAGTAATTCATCTAACGATGTAATTAATTTAAAGCTTACAGCTGCAGGTGTTATGCCAATCATCTTTGCTCAAGCTATCATGTTTTTACCGTTGACAGCTGCTCAGTGGGCAGTTGGTACGACAGGAACACAAAGTGATTTCTTGATAAATATGAATAACCCGATGTCATTTTGGTATAATGTTGTGTTTTTTGCTCTGAACGTGTTGTTTACTTATGTATATACAGCGTTAATTGTAAATCCGCAGCAATATGCAGAATATCTTAAAAGAAGTAATGCTTTCATACCCGGTGTAAAACCAGGTCAAGATACAGAGGATTACATTGATACGCTTACAACTCGTATCACATTACCGGGTGCCATTTTTATAGGTCTAATTGCTATCTTACCTGCTTTGGTAAGTGTGACTGGAGTTAATCAAGCATTTGCATATTTCTTTGGCGGAACTTCACTTCTTATCCTTGTAGGGGTTGTATTAGATACATTACAAATGATAGAAAGCTATCTTTTAATGAGAAAGTATGACGGTTTAGTTAAAACTGGAAAGATACAAGGTAGAAGCGGTCAGGGAATTACGATAGGCGCTGGAATGTAATAGTAATGATATATTACAAAACAGCAGAGGAAATAGAATTAATTAGAGAGAGTGCTTTATTAGTAAGTAAAACACTCACAAATATAGCTGCCAATCTAAAAGTTGGATTGTCAGCGAAACAAATTGACAAGGACGCAGAGACGTTTATTCGTGACCACGGTGGAAGTCCCGCATTTAAAGGATACAGAGGATTTCCTGCGACATTGTGTATGTCGTTTAATGATGCTGTAGTTCATGGTATTCCAACTGATCAAGAATTTACCAGTGAGGATATTATATCTATTGACTGTGGAGTAGTATTGAATGGCTTTTTTGGAGATGCTGCATTTACATTTGCATTTCCTGAAATATCTGAAGAGACAGTAAAACTATTGCAAGTTACTCGTGAATCATTGAGATTGGGCGTAGAACATGCGATAGTAGGAAACAGAGTAGGAGATATCAGCCATGCGATTCAGCATTTTTGTGAAAAAGTGCATGGATACGGGATAGTGAGAGAGTTAGTGGGTCATGGAGTTGGTAAAAATCTGCATGAAGAACCTGATGTTCCAAATTTTGGTCTTAAAGGAAGAGGGCCACTTTTGAAAGAAGGTTTGGTAATAGCGATAGAGCCGATGGTCAATTTAGGAACAAGAAATATTAAGCAATTGAATGACGGCTGGACAATATTGACAAGAGACGGGAAGCCGTCTGCGCATTATGAACATACGATTGCAGTAAGAAAAAATGGCCCTGAATTATTATCCGATCATACTATTATTGATCAGGAAATTAAAAATAATGCGGAAATCATGGATATTTCAATAAAATGTTAGATATTTGCGCTCCAATTTAAAAAATGGCAAAACAAGACCTAATAAAATTAGACGGAGTAATTGAAGAAGCATTGTCAAATGCTATGTTCAGAGTAAGACTCGAGAGTGGACATTTGATAACAGCGACCATATCTGGTAAGATGAGAATGCATTATATTCGTATTCTTCCAGGAGATAAAGTGGCGGTAGAAATGTCGCCTTATGATTTGACAAGAGGTAGGATTAATTACCGATATAAATAAAATATTTGTAAAAGAGGTTTGCAATGAAAGTACAGACATCAATTAAAAAGCGATCAGTAGATTGTAAGATCGTTAGGAGAAAAGGGAAACTTTATGTTATCAACAAGAAGAATCCTAAATTTAAACAAAGACAAGGTTAATAAATATTAGATATGGCACGTATTGCTGGAGTAGATTTACCTAAAAATAAGAGAGGTATTATTGGACTGACATATATATATGGTATAGGTCCAACATTAGCTAAGAATATTTTGAAAGCTGCCGACGTATCGGAAGATACGAAAGTGCAAGATTGGACGGATGATAATATCAAATTTATCTCTAAGTTTATTCAAGATGAATATAGAGTAGAGGGAGAATTGAGAAGTGAAGTTCAATTGAGTATAAAGCGCTTGATGGATATTGTTTGTTACAGAGGTTTACGTCATAGGAAAGGTCTTCCTGTGCGTGGTCAAAGTACAAAGACAAATGCCAGAACGAGAAAGGGTAAAAAGAAAACAGTAGCGAACAAAAAGAAAGCAACTAAATAATAAATAAGTTATAATATTATGGCTAAAGGTAAAAAAGTAACCAAAAAGCGCGTAGTAAAAGTTGAAGCAGAGGGATTGGCTTTTATACATGCGTCTTTCAATAATATAATTATTTCCTTGACAAACAGAAGCGGACAAGTCATTTCTTGGGGATCTGCGGGTAAAGCTGGTTTTAGAGGTAGTAAGAAGAACACGCCTTATGCAGCACAAATGGCTGCAAATTCAGCTTCGCAAACCGCTTATGAAGCTGGTTTAAGAACAGTTGAAGTGTTTGTTAAAGGGCCTGGTGCAGGTAGAGAGTCCGCTATTCGTTCCATTGATTCATCTGGAATTCGTGTGACAAAGATAAAGGATATGACACCAGTACCACATAATGGATGTCGTCCACCTAAGAAGAGAAGAGTTTAATTAAGATATAAAATCCATTTATAATGGCAAGATATATAGGGCCTGTAACGAAAAAGGCAAGAGCATTTGGTGAACCAATTTTTGGATATGATAAAGCGTATGAAAAGCGTAAATATCCACCAGGACAGCACGGAAACATGCGTAAAAGAAAGCAAAGAACAGATTATGCTTTCGAATTATTAGAAAAGCAGAAAGCTAAATATACTTATGGTGTGTTAGAGCGTCAGTTCCGTAACTTATTCGATAAGGCTGCTGCTAAATCAGGAGTAACTGGTGTTATCTTACTTCAGTTATTGGAGTCTAGATTGGATAACGTAGTTTATAGAATGGGTATCGCTAAAACACGTAGAGCTGCTCGTCAGTTGGTAACACATAGACATATATTAGTTGATGATGTATTGTGTAATATACCGTCTATGTTGTTGAAACCAGGTGCTGTAGTATCTGTTCGTAAAAAATCACAACATTTAGATGTAATCCAAGCGAATGTTCATGCTAAGAAAGATAGCAACAGGATTTATGGATGGATCGAATGGAATAGTGATAAGATGGAAGGTCGTTTTCTTGCTTATCCAGAAAGAGAGAAAATACCTGAAAACATCAACGAGCAGTTGATCGTCGAATTGTATTCTAAGTAATAACTATAGCTATCCTTTGTGATAGCTCTTTGTTTTCTATCTTAAACAAAATTAACATAATGAGTATTCTAAATTTTCAAAAGCCGGATAAAATACTTCTTCAAAAAGCAGACGATTTTGATGGTGTTTTTGAGTTTAAGCCTTTAGAGCCAGGATTCGGGCAGACTATAGGTAATTCATTGCGAAGAGTACTGCTTTCATCTCTTGAAGGATATGCTATCTCTGCCTTAAGGATTGCAGGTGTAGATCATGAATTTTCTACCATAAAGGGAGTTGTTGAAGACGTCGTAGATATAGTCCTTAATTTGAAGCAGGTAAGATTAAAGCCTACTAATATTAATGATGACTCTGAGGAAGAGAAGATATATGTTACGATCTCGGGTAAAGATACTTTTGTAGCAGGAGATATCGTATCTAGTACCAATACATTCAAAGTAATGAACCCTGATTTGTATATTTGTACCATGGAGCCGAATGTTTCATTGGAGATAGAGTTTACAATAACAAAGGGAAGAGGTTATGTGCCTGCTGATGAAAATCTTCCAAAAGATGCTGCTATAGGTGTTATTCCGATAGATGCGATTTATACACCTGTTAAGAAGGTAGCGTATAAAGTAGAAAGTACTCGGGTTGGTCAGAGAACTGACTTTGAAAAATTGACAGTAGAACTTGTAACGGATGGTACTATTCATCCAGAGGTTGCTCTTAAAGAAGCATCAAGAATTTTGATCCAACATTTGATGTTGATCACGGATGATAATATTACTTTCAACGATGCTACTTCTCAGGACGATGTCATTGTAGATGAGCACGTTCTTTATATGCGTAAGATGTTGAAAACATCATTGGAAGATTTGGACTTGTCAGTTCGTGCGTATAACTGTTTGAAAGCTGCAAAGATTAATTCTTTGGGCGAGATCGTTAGATGTGATATGCATGAATTGTTGAAATTCAGAAATTTTGGTAAGAAGTCATTAGTAGAAATAGAAGAATTGCTCCAGCAGAAAGGTTTGACTTTCGGTATGGATTTGTCAAAATATAAATTAGACGAAGAATAATCGTTTCGGCCCATAGGATTAGAAATATTTTATAATTTGTATAAAACGTTGATTGTAATGATCAGAGGTCGAAAACTGGCACAATCAATAGTGGTACACAACATAATTTTATAATGAGACACGGTAAAAAGTTTAATCATTTAGGAAGAAAGAAAGGACACAGAGACAGTTTATTGCTCAATATGTCCAATTCGTTAATCACACACAAGCGTATTAACACAACTTTGGCAAAAGCAAAAGCTTTGAGAGTACATGTTGAGCCGATATTGACGAGAGCAAAAGATAATAGCACGCATTCAAGAAGGATGGTTTTTGCTGACTTACAAAATAAGGAGGCAGTTACAGAACTTTTTGATGTTGTTGGACCAAAAATCATGGATAGACCAGGAGGATATTGTAGAATTATCAAGACTGGATTCCGTAAAGGTGACGGTGCTGAAACGGCTATGATAGAGTTAGTTGATTTCAATGATGTTTATGTAGCTAAAACATCAACAGCTAAAGCAGGAACTAGAAGAGGACGTAGAAAGTCTGGAGGTGTTTCAAATGTAGCAGCTGCTCCTGCGCCAGTTCAACCAGCAGTAACTGAAGAAATCAAATCCGAAGAGGAATAATTAAGTAGTTAGTTAGTAAATGAATATAAAGGGATATTATAGCAATATAGTATCCTTTTTTGTTTTATATCCCTTAGGAAGTAGTTGTCCTGTCTTGATTTATTTGTTGACATTATGCGTTTTCCTGACTTGTAACATTTAGTGCGGTGGGAATAATTTGGCTATCAGCCGCCTC
>CAYNSF010000017.1:0-76391 GCA_964399855.1 uncultured Aureispira sp.
CTATCCTCATTGGATAGCTCCCTAATTTTTAAAATTTAGTCGGTTAGTAGTGTTATATTTTATCAAAATTTATCCAGATTTAATGCTTCGTGTATCACAGATTTATATTGCGTCATATTTAGGCATTACTCCAGAAAGTTTGAGTAGAGTGCGAAAAGAATTAGCAAGAAAAAATCATTCTTAACATAGGTCAATGTACAACTCAAAAACTCACGCTAATTTTGCACTATAAAATTTAATCTTATGACAACAAAAACAGTAGAATTAGTAGTAAGTCCAAGAGAACCACATTTTGTAGGAGACGGCTTTAGAGTGCATAATTTTATACCAAGTGCATACCGTTTGGATATGAAACGTATGGATCCAATCATTATGTTGGATTACAATTCACCTTATCAGTTTGAACCCAGCGAAATCCCAAAAGGTGTAGGAGTACACCCGCATCGCGGTTTTGAAACAGTAACTATTGCCTATAAAGGAAAAGTAGAACATCACGACAGCAGTGGCGGTGGTGGTATTATCGGAGAGGGCGATGTGCAATGGATGACTGCAGCAAGTGGTGTTTTGCACAAAGAATTTCACGAAAAAGAATGGAGCAAAAAAGGTGGTATCTTTCAAATGGTACAACTTTGGATAAATCTTCCCGCAAAAGATAAAATGAGTACTCCAAAGTATCAGTCTATTGAAAATGCAACAATAAACCGTTATCAACTTGAAAATAATAACGGAGAAATTGAAATCATTGCAGGAACATATAAAGGAATAAAAGGAAGCGCTGCTACATTCACACCTTTACATTTGTTTAATGCCAAGCTCAAAAAAGGAGCAACTGCAAACTTTAATTTTCCCAATCATTACAATACCGCATTGTTGGTTATCGAAGGAGACATTACAGTAAACAATGAACAGGAAGCACCAACTGACAATTTTGTACTAATGGCAAACGATGGAGAAGATTTTACAATAGAAGCGACAAACGACACCATCGTTTTAATTCTAAGTGGCGAACCAATAAACGAACCAATCGCAGCACACGGACCATTTGTGATGAACACAAGACATGAATTAGCTCAAGCATTTGACGACTTCAATAAAGGAAAATTTGGGTATTTGGAAGATTGATATGAAAATAGCTAATAGTCACTATTAATAATAAGCACTTTTGCGAAAGAACGGAATAACGGTTTTTGAGTATTCCGTCTTCTTTCACAAAGTTACCATATTCCCAGTCTATTTGTATGTAGATTTTGAAAAAAATCATTTGTCCAACTTCCGTGTTGGATATGTTATAGCGCTCCATTATAAATGTGATTTCTAAAATACAACACAAATTAAATCAAATAAGGAGATTTTTATTTACCTTTGTTGATAAATAGTGGTTTTTCAGATAGATTGTCGTTAGGTAGTTATCTTAATTCCTTACCTCAATTTTAGGTATGGTTGTGTGTTTTAACTATGGCTTTTAAAAATATTCAGCAGTGAATATGTCTCTGTAAAGCCACCTGCATTTATTAAAGCATAGTGGCCTGTATTGGCAAGTTATTGGGATTCAAATTAAAATTTATTGATAAAATTTAAAATTTATGTTAACGATCGAACAAATCCATGAAGCACACAGTAAAGTAAAAAGAGGTGCTGATTTTCCTCTATTTGTGCAAGATTTAAAAGTGATCGGCGTAACTCACTATGATAATTATGTTGCTGACGGTAACACGATATATTACGGTTCAGACAATTTTGCTTTGCAAAGTGAATCAAAATATCCGTCAATGCACGTTAACGACGAAAGTTCAGCTGAAATATTAAAGTAAGCTATTTCAATACATCAACAAGGGCAAACCGACTATCCGACATTTTGTAGGCACGCAGCCGAAGCAGGTGTAGAAAAGTGGACAACGCATTTGGTAGAAATGACAGTTACATACTATGACAAACAAGGAGACAAATTGATAATAGAACCAATACAACACCCGTAAATCAACGCATAGATAGCTAATAAAGGTATAATATATGCACTTACAAAGTGCATACAATGACACTGCCTAAAGAATTCAATTAGAATATATTGAAATATGTAGTTCATTGCTAAAATCTGCTCATTCACAATTCTAACAAAACATACGTTTCGTAAGAAATACCGAAAAGTTCACCATAAATAGGTGTTTATAAATTTGTAACTTTGTAATATTTTTCGATTTAAAGCCAATGAACCAGGACGACCAAAATATATTAAAACGAAGCAAAGAAATCACCGAAAACTACTTTCAGTATTTGGATAAGCATATAGCTGATGTGGTTTCGGGAACTGTTGACGAATTTATGGAAATCAACCAAATAGCAAGAGCGTTATTTTTGTCCCATACACATTTGACCGATACCGTCCAAAAAGAAACAGGAAATCATCCTTGCCATTTTTATGACCTCAGAATTCTCGATGAAGCCAAAAGAATGCTTACACAAACCGATAAGACCATTGCTGAAATCGCAAAAATACTAACCTATGATCCGTCCAATTTTTCAAAATTTTTCAAAAAATTTGTTGGACAAACGCCGAAAAAATTCAGAGAAGAAAATAAAAATTATAAATAATGACACTAAAAATAATCAAATCCGCTTTAATACTTGTTGCCGTGTTTATGGGAACAAAACACGGTTGGAATATGCTTACTGCAAAACCCGAAATGCTGGAAATGTTCGGCAAATGGAATTTCAGTAAAAATGCTGTCATGATTAATGGAGCAGTAACCTTACTAGCTTCTGTTTTAATACTTTTTCCTAAAACATTCGTTTGGGGAAATTTTTTGATGGCAGCAGGAATATTGCTGATTATCTGTTTGCAATTATTGGACAAAGACCTGAAAGGAGCAGCCATAGAAATTCCGTTTTTATTACTGAATTTGGTTATCATCTATTTGCAACACCCTTTGGAAAAATAGAATATGCACCACACTTTACTCTTAATTCTCGTCCTATTTTCTTAGTCATTGCAGGATTAGGAATTAGTTTTATTCCAGGTATACCGCAGTTGCATCTCGACCCGCCAACGAAACAGAACAGTAAAAAGTAACTATCAATTTTCAATTCTCAATTCTCAATTTTCAATTTTCAATTCTCCATTTTCAATTATGAATATAAGTAGTCATTACAAAATACATCACTTCATTCCGTGGACACGGACGAAAATTTATAAAATGCTTTTATTGAGCATTGTACCAACTGCCTTATTTTATTTTTTGGGTTGGAATTGGTTGGCTATTCCGTGGGTTCCTGTGGCGTTAATTGGTACGGCTACAGCATTCATTTCAGGATTTAAAAACACGCAAACCTATAACAGAACTTGGGAAGCTCGTCAAATTTATGGTTCAATTATCAACAGCAGTCGTACATTCGGAATAATGACAAAAGACTTTGTTCGTGGTGACAATGAAAAAGAACTGCACAAAGAAATTCTTTACCGACACTTTGCGTGGCTCACGGCTTTACGTTTTCAGCTTCGTGAAACAAAAAGTTGGGAGAATGTGCTTACCAAAAGTTACAACCGTGAATACTTGAACTATTACAAAGTTCCCGAATGGGAAAGTAACTTGGACGCAGAATTAAAACACTTTCTTCCAGAAAACGAAAGGCAACACATTCTTTCCACCAAAAACAGAGCAACGCAAATATTGGCAAGTCAATCTGAACACCTTAAAGAACTAAACAAACAAGGCATCATCACAGAGTATAATTATGTAGCGTTTGAAAATCAGTTGAAAGATTTATACGACCAACAAGGTAAAGCCGAACGCATCAAAAACTTTCCTTATCCACGACAATTTTCGAGCATCAATCTTTATTTTACCAACGTACTTTGTTTCCTTATTCCTTTAGGTTTCATAGGCGAATTATCGAAACATACCGAAAAATTAGGCGACTGGTTTATTTGGTTGGCTGTTCCGTTAAGCGTTTTGGTAGGTTGGATATTTTTGGTATTGGAGCAAATTGGCGAAAGCACCGAAAATCCGTTTGAAGGCAGTGCTAATGATATCCCAATAACGCAAATCAGCAGAAATATAGAAATTGATTTAAGAGAAATGTTGGGCGAAAAAGATTTGCCGCCTGCTGTTCAACCGCAGAATAATATTCTTTTATAATTGTAAATGCTGAATTGTTAATTGTAAATGACCAAAAATAATGAAGAATGAAACAAAATATCATCAAGGATAAAACATACAGCTTTGCATTAAAGATTGTCTTTTTGTTTAAAGAATTACAAGAAAAAAAGGAGTATGTTTTGTCGAAACAATTATTACGAAGTGCTACTTCAGTTGGAGCGAATACGGAAGAGGCTGTTCAAGCACAGAGCAAGGCTGACTTTATTCATAAATTTTCGATTGCTCAAAAAGAAGCGTTTGAAACACACTATTGGATAAGGCTTTTAAGGGATAGTGAATACTTAAACCAAGGTAAAGCAACACAATTATTAAGTGAATGCGAAGAAATTCAGAGAATAATTACAGCTATTATCGTCAAATCAAAAGCAAATATTCCATAATGCTAAATGGTTAATTATGAATGCTAAATGTTCTATAATTAACAATTAAGCATTAACAATTTACAATTAAATAAAAACGCATTAACAATTTACAATTAAAATTATGAGTTTAGAAACAGTACAAAAATGGTATCCAAAAGCATTAACATCTATTGATACCGTAAACAGATTGTTAGATACAATCGAAAGAGAATTAGGCTTGCAAGCAAATCAACTAATGCACGCAGACAGTATGTGTTGTGATGATGTGAACGCTATTCAATATCCGCCAAGAGCTATGGAAATGATTGGACCTTTTCATTTGGGTGGATTAGACGGATTTCCATTTGCAGGAATTACAGGAATGAACGCCTTTGCACATCACGTTCCCGAAGATGGAGCAGTTATTGTTTTTTACGCACCACATATAGGCGTAACCAAAGACGGTACAATCGGAGAAATTCATCGCATTGGGCAAAGCGAAAAATCTGCTTGTTGTGGAGCTGCAAAAGGAGCGTTGGGCAAGTTGATTAACGGACAAATCATTGAAGGAAATGTTACTTCATTGGATTTTCAACAGAACACCATTGAGCAGATTTTTCTGCATCAAAAAGAACGAATTTTAAAAGCCGAAAATCAAATTTTTGAAGCCACAGAAGTAATGTACGAAGCCATTGACGACCGCATCGAAGTTTTGGTAAAAGAAACGCATTATTCTTGCAAATACGTTTTGTTGGTCGGTGCAATTTTTATCAACGGAGATAAAGATATGGGTTCATTTTGCCAATATAAAAAGTTTGATTGCATCAATCTTGAAACAGGCGAACGCAAAAGTTTAATGAACGAATATTATAAATAAATTGAGAATTAAAAAAAAAATATAATTATGAAGTATTTATTTGTAATATTTATTACGGTTTGTACGCTTACAGCCTGCGGACAAATCACAGAAAAATCGGCTGACAAAATCAAAAATATTAATTCAGAAAAAACAATAAATTCTAAAGAAATGAACGAAGATATTTTAAAACCTGTAAAAGCTTTAATTGAAGCTATGGAAGCAGAAAATGCCGAACTTATCAGAGCACAATTTGCAAAAACCGCAACCCAAGCGTATGGTGCAGACGGAATAATGAAAACAGCAGCCGAAACCAAAAAATGGATAGAAAGTGACATCATCAGTCGTCAAGGGAAAGTTGCAAATCCCGAATACAGCACAATTAGTGAAAACGAAGTTGTTGTAAAAGGACAATATTCAAGTTATGGATACACGAACAAAGCAAATTTTTTGTTTACGGTTGAAAATGGACTAATTACAAGCTGGAGAATGCGATATTAAAAGCGCTGCTGATGTCAATCAGCACTTAGGCAAGGTCTATCACATACTGAAAATCGGGAAGGAAGGGCTGAGTGGCAAATTGAAATTTTATATTTCTTTTCCACTAAAACCTTTTGATGTTTACCTTACTCTCGACGCATAATGGCAACTTTAGGAAAGATCAGCTTCTTTTTCAAAGATGACAAGGTGATTTTTATATCAATAATCATTGTTTAATAAATATATATTGGAAATTTAGGTTGACTTCGTATCTTTGTGAATTGGTGTAATCCGTGGTAATCGAAATCGATAAAAGGTAAAAAGTTAGTCCAATACGTAGTTTTTAACTGTTTTCAGACATATTTTAAATTCAAAAAAAGCATGAAATATAGATTCTTATTCATTATGAAAATGATGACATTCTGTTTGTTTTTACTTCAATGCAATATTATCAAAAAAGATAATGAAGTGACCACGCAGATTGGAGAAAATAAGCATCAAGATAATCGGATAATCATTTACCATGAAGCAGAAATAAATTTGAGCGGTCTAAGAAATGTAATCAGCCAATATGGAGGAAAAATAATTTATGAGTATAAAAACTTCAATGCACTTGCTGTTGAAATTCCTCAAAATAAGTCGATAGATCAATCCATCGAATTTTTTAGCAAACAGAAAGAAGTTCTTAATGTAAGTGCAGACGGTGTTAATGCAATTCAAAAATAGTCGGGCTACATCAACATGGGTTTTGAAATAAAGTGGTCGAAGTGCTTACTTGTGCAATTTAATTTTATGTCTTTAGGATCTCAATTCTTAGATTATGGTTCATGTCTTGTCACAAACCACATAATTTAAATGAGTCGCCTATCAACAATTTTTAAGTTTTTTTAAAAAAAATATTTCACATTTAAAATAAAGCGCTATCTTTGTTTTATGGATGTTTAACTAATACATTTTTACATGGAAAATGGTCATGTAATTTACCTTAAATATCTGTTGTTTTTGTATCGGTCATAATCCTGTAAGTATTCTTTTTTACTGTGTTTTAGTTAAAATTATTTTTTTAAATAATAAATTTCGGATTATGGCAAGATTTATACCTTTATTAGTTTTGGCACTAAGTGTGATTTGGAATAGCAATGATATATATGGTCAGAGTATTCCTTATCCTGATAGGCATTCAACCACATTGAGTGACGGTTGGTTGTCTTGTGAGCCTGCTCCCAATCCTAATACTTCAAGAGGCAATACACATTGGATTATGTATGATCTTGGACAAAAATATAAGATAAAAAACTTCTTTATTTGGAATTTTAATACACCCGAACGAACTAACAGCTATGATAATGCAGCGTGGAGCAAAAGGGATTTACCGGGTACTATAGAAGACGGTATGAATGAGATCTTTATAGATATTTCCAATGATGGTAAAGAATGGGAAGAACTAACACACTATTTCATTCCAAAAGCATCGGGAACTTCTATATACACTGGAGAAATAGTGCCATATTACTATGATGTAGATGCGCAATATGTCATGATCACAGGTATAAGCAATCATGGAGGTAAATGTTATGGATTGGGCGAAATAAGAATTGAGGCAGAGCCAATCACAACAAATGTAAAAGAGGTATATACAGCATCCAAAATAAGAGTTTATCCAAATCCTGCACGAGACAAGACGAAATTGTATTTAAAAGATTTTCAACCAGGAGAGATGGTGCTCAAAGTAGTTGATTTATTAGGAAAACAAGTTGATACAAAATATCTAACACTTATTGGTAGTGCAGATATAGTTGAATTACAAACAGCTGATTATACTTCGGGCATGTATTTTATTCATGTCATTCAGCAAAATAGCATGTCCAGCATCAAATTGGAAGTCATTAAATAATCTAAAGTCGGAGATATCATGAAAACGAATCATATCACAAACCTTGTTTTTGTATTTATAGTGACGATGTCCAATGCTGGTTTTGCTCAGGTTTACAATGACTATATAGGAGCAGGACATCACAAAGGTATCACTGTCAAAGCAAGTAGCAGTGTCAAAAGTGCAGATCCAGAAAATACGATCAATGGCTCAGGTCTCAATGCAGAATACATGGCTGCATCTCGCTTTTTAAGTCATGCAACGATGGGTGCTGACCGTAGTGAGATAGAACGTGTAGTCAATATGGGTTTTGTGGATTGGATAGAAGACCAATTCAAACAGAATCCGTCATTGACCTTACCTTTGATGAGTGACATTTTTAGCGAAATTCTTGCTGCAAATCCCGAAGCGTATGGGCCGTATTCGCTGCATTTTAACTATGCTTGGTGGCAAATCAATATGACCAATAAAGATATTTTGCGGCAAAAAGTAGCTTATGCGTTAAGTCAGATTTTGGTGGTTTCTGTCAATTCGGATTTGGACGGTTGGGGCGAAGCACTTGCTTCATACTATGATATCTTCATCAACAATGCTTTCGGTAATTACAGAGATATTTTAAAACAGGTTGCTACACATCCCGCCATGGGTTATTATCTTAGTCATTTAAATAATTATAAGACGGACACGATACGAAATATCAGACCAGACGAAAATTTTGCGAGAGAAGTAATGCAGCTATTCTCGATAGGGTTATATCAACTCAATATAGACGGTAGTCGTAAATTGGATGCCAATGGTAATTATATCCCAACATATAATAATAATGATATCAGGGAAATGGCTAAAATCTTCACAGGATTGTATGGTATCGTTACTCCGTGTCCTGGCGAAGCATTGCCACCGGAGTGTGAATGTTATAGTAGCAATAATCCTTCTTATTGCGATACTTTATCAGATATATGTTGTTGGTGGCCTACCACATCAGAGTTTGGATATAATATATATGTACTTGATAGGACAAAATCATTGATCATGTCTGAACAAGACCATGAGCCAGGTCCGAAAGTCATGCCTGACGGTAGTATCATCGAAATTCCAGGTGACGGTATGGCAGAGATTGATGCTGCTATTGATTTTTTATTCAATCACCCAAATACAGGGCCATTTATCGCATTCAGACTTATACAAAGAATGGTTAAATCAAATCCTACACCCGAATATGTAGCGAGAGTGGCGCAAGCTTTCAATGACAATGGTCGTGGCGTAAGAGGAGATATGCAAGCTGTTTTGAGCGCTATTTTACTTGATAGAGAAGCTTGGGATGCAAACCATTATTTTGAAGGCGCCCCAGGCAAACTTAGAGAGCCTTTTATACGTTGTGTGCATCTTTGCCGTGCATTGCCCAAAAAAGCAGACAAAGATCGCTACTGGTTTACAGGATACAATTTACGTGAATCTTTGAAGCAACATGTCCTGGCATCACCTTCGGTATTCAATTTTTATCTTCCTGATTATCAACCAGCAGGAGATATTACCAGTGCGGGTTTATTGGCACCCGAATTCAAGCTCCACAATACTTCAACGGCCATAAATTATGTCAACTTGATTCATTACGGTATATTTAATACCCTGCTTTCAAGTTGGGAAGGTAGTTGGCCAGATGACCCGGATAATGTATATCTTGATTTGGAGGCATTAGAAGATATCTGTTTTGACACAGAATCACTGATAAATGAATTGGATTTGGTTTTGACTCATGGTCAGTTGACAGATGAAACCAGAGCTATTATCCATGAAGCCATTGATCCTTTGTATAATAATTCAAGTTCGGAATATAAACATTATCGTACTCGATTAGCGCTATTTTTACTGATGATATCGCCGGATTATACATGTGTTAAGTGATTTTTTTTAATTGTTAAGCTGTAAATAGATAAAAATGGGACGACATAAAATTTCGAGAAGAACATTTTTAGGACAGGCAAGTTGTGCCGCTTTAGGTTCGACTACGTTGATTTCTACGTTATTAAATCTGAAATCACTAAATGCTGCTGCTGCTTTTAATTCGTCTGTTATAGGCGGTCCTGAAGATTATAAAGCGTTAGTATGTATTATGTTTTCAGGCGGTATTGACTCTTATAATATGCTCGTACCAAGAAGTAGTGCTGCTTATAATGAGTATGCTACGACCAGATCCAATCTAGCTTTGGCAAGGAATGATTTAAGACCTGTAAATGCTTTGAACTCAGATGCTGAAGGTCGAGAATTTGGATTGCACCCTTCATTAGTAAATATGCAGCAGCTTTTTAATAACGGAAAACTTGGCTTTGTATCCAATGTAGGAACGCTTATCAGACCCATGAATAAGATAAATTATTATAATGGTGTCGTTCCTGCACCTGTAGGTTTGTATTCTCATGCTGATCAGATCCAACAATGGCAGACAGGTATTCCTCATGAAAGATCATCAATTGGATGGGCTGGAAAAATGGCGGATCTCATGATAGCAGCCAATAATAATCAGACCATTTCCATGAATATCTCAGTATCTGGAAGTAGTATTTTCCAAAATGGAGAAAACACTGTTGAGTATTCAATAGACCCGTATAATGGAAGTGTAGGTATTGAAGGTTATCATAATGACAATTGGTTTTTTGATCGATTGAGACGTAATGCTATCGATAAAATGTTAGCACCGCAATACGATGATATATTCAAAAAGACGTATGTCAATACGATGAAAACAGCAGTTGACGGCAATGAAATGTTGGCAGATGTCATAGAAAATGCTCCAGATTTTAATGATGCATTTACAAGCAACCACTATTTTTCTCGAGGGCTTGAAATGGTAGCTAAAACAATTTCCGGAAGAGATAAATTAGATGTAAAACGTCAGATATTTTTTGTTGAAATAGGCGGTTGGGACATGCATGATGAATTGTTGGAAAATCAGGAAGCCTTACTGTCCGTAGTGGATACAGCGCTAAGCAAATTTTATAATGCACTTGAACAAATGGGTGTAGCTGATCAAGTGACCACATTTTCACTGTCGGAGTTTTCAAGGACATTGACATCCAATGGCAATGGTACTGACCACGCTTGGGGAGCCAATGTATTTGTCATGGGTGGTGCTGTGAAAGGTCAGAACATTTACGGTAAATTTCCGTCTTTGGCATTAACAAATTACAATTTACATTCGGATACCAATCCGTTAGATGTGGGTAGTGGTGTGATGTTACCGACGACATCGACAGATGAATATTTTGCTGAGTTGGCATTATGGTACGGTGTTCCTGCTTCCGAATTAGTGCTTTTGTTTCCGAATATTGGATATTTCTATAATCCTTTGTCTGGTACATCACCGGTAGGTTTTTTAGATGTTTAGTTGATTTTGGTTCTTACGGATATTATCCTTTCAGAGAATAGTATTTTTATACATTGTTGAAAGAAATTCGAGATATATAATGTGAGATTTCATATTTATATATACCTTGTGTCCAATCACAAAGCAGTATGAAACTAATAACAGGAAGCGATTTTAAAGATTGGGATCAGTTTACGATCAAAAACGAACCCATTACATCTATTAAATTAATGGAACGGGCTGCGGATGCATTCGTAGATTCATTTATATCATACACTTCTTTAAAAGCAAAATTCGTTGATATCATCTGTGGCAAAGGCAATAACGGTGGAGACGGTTTAGCAATAGCAAGGATGTTGAGGGATGATTTTTTGGAAGTGCGGGTACATATACTTGATTTTATGGAAGAATCGTCAAAAGACTTTAAGACGAATTTAGCCCGGCTTCAAAAACTTGGTGATGTGCCGATTCAGTTTTATACGGATACAATGCCCGAGATTCACAGAAAAAGCATGATCATAGATGCTATTCTTGGTACAGGTGTCAATAAACCAGTCAATGGTATGCTGGCGACGTGGATCGACCATATAAATGGACTACCAAACAAGGTTGTTTCTGTTGATGTACCGTCTGGACTTCCAACTGATGATGTCTGCTTAGGTACTGCTATCAAATGTGACTTAGTGATAACATTTCAATTGCCTAAATTAAGTTTTTTTCTGAAAGAAAATGCCAGATTTTTCGATGCATGGGATGTTGCGGATATAGGGCTGACAAAAGGTTTTATTAGTAGCGTAGCAACTAATTATAATCTGATAGATAGGCAAATGTTAAAGAAGATTTACAAAAGAAGACATAAAAATACGCATAAAGGTGATTATGGTCATGCGTTAATAGTAGCCGGAAGTGAAGGGAAAATAGGCGCAGCGATACTTTCAACCTTAGGGTGTCTTCGTTCCGGTGCAGGCTTAGTGACCACATGTGTACCGGAATGTGGCAGGGAAATCATTCATGAAACGATTCCCGAAGCCATGGTTCTGAGCAAAGGTTTTACTTGCCTGAATGGTACGATAAACGATATAAACAACTATACGATCGGCATAGGACCAGGTATAGGTACTGACGAAAAGACGATATTTTCACTAAAATCTTTGTTGAATTCCGTCGAAAAACCTTTGGTGATTGACGCTGACGGGCTGAATATTCTGGCATTAAATCCTGCTTTGTCTGAACAGTTGCCGAAAGGCAGCATTCTTACGCCACATTACAAGGAATTTCAACGGTTATTTGGCACTGTTGATTCAGAAAAAGACATGATAGATCGAGCTGTTGAAATTTCGGTAAACAAAGGTTGGATTATCGTACTTAAAGGTGCTTTTTCAAGAATTATTCTACCCAATGGCAAACAATATATCAACACTACAGGGAATCCGGGTATGGCTACCGCAGGATCTGGTGATGTTCTTACCGGTATTATTACTGGGTTATTAGCACAGGGAATGAAGCCACATCATGCAGCGATATATGGCGTGTACGTACATGGACTTGCAGGAGATCTTGCATTGAATGAACAGAGTGTAGAAAGTCTTATTGCCGGAGATATCATAAGGCATCTTGGCAAGGCATTTAACAAGATTAAAAAGTAAAATTGTACTATTTCATATCTGATTGACAAAATCTTTTTCATTTATTTTAATGTAATTTGATATTGTTGTTATCTTTACCCTCAAAGCGATGATTTTGAAAAAATATCTATGGTTTTGGCTTTTTATGGTATTGGGGTCTTCGGTATTGAAAGGTCAGGATGATCTTTTGACCAATAATTTGATTGCCAACATCATAGAGGAATTTCTTGAAGCTACGGATACTGAAAATTTCGACTATAATACCATTTTTGAAAACCTGAACTACTACTACGAACACCCTTTGAATGTCAACAAAGCATCAGAACATGATCTAAGGGAGCTGTTTCTTTTGAGTGAATTGCAAATCGGCGATTTTTTAAGACACAGAAATCAGTTTGGTGGATTTTTGAGTATTTATGAGCTACAAGCGCTGCCGTCTTGGGATATGAATACGATACGCAATGTAATCCCTTTTTTAAAGTGCGATATCGATGCAGCAGATTTCAATCTCAACTTTAAAGATGCGTTAACTAAAGGTCGTTCGCTATTATTTATAAAAGCAAAACGCCTCCTTGAAAAACGAAAAGGATATATCGAAAACACACAAGGAGAAACACCGTTTGTTGGCGATCCCAATCACTTATACTTACGATATCGGTATGAATATGGACAATCTTTCAAAGCTGGTTTTACGGCAGAAAAAGATCCAGGTGAAAAATTATTTGGTGAAGGTTCCAAGTATGGCTTCGATTTTTATTCGTTTTTCGCTTATGCCAAAGACATCAATAAGCGGTTTAGTGTCGTTTCGCTTGGAGATTTTGCGGTCAGCATGGGACAAGGACTGATATTGTATAATGATTTTGCTACAGGAAAATCATCGTATGTCATGAATGTCAAAAGAGGAGGAAGGGCTTTGCGACCATATAGCTCTGTCAATGAAGTCAATTTTTTCAGAGGTGGTGGAGCGACTATAAATCTTGCAAAGACATTACAGATTACAGCATTCGCTTCTTATAAACCCGCAGATGCATCCGTTGACAGAGATACGATTATAAATACGGATTTTGACAGTTTTGGCAATATAAGAGTGGATGGTTTTCATCGTACAAAAAGTGAAATTGAAAACAAAAATTCCATTCATCAGACAAATTTTGGTGGAAAAATCCAATACAAAGTACGTAATTTTAATGTGAGTTTGAATGGACTTTATACAGGATTTGATGTAGCATTGGTTCGGGATGAAGCCTTATACAAAAAGTATTTATTTGGCGGTAAGCAATTGGTCAATACGAGCTTAGACTATAGTTGGAGATTGAAAAATATGACCTTTTTTGGTGAGGCAGCCATGAGTGACAATGGTGGTGTGGCACATATGCACGGCGTGTTGGTTGGGTTGGATCGAAAAGTGGATTTATCGGCCGTTTATCGGAATTATGCTCCCGATTATCAAGTGATCAATGGCAATGCGTTTGGAGAATCGACCTTGCCAATCAATGAAAAGGGTTTTTATATAGGTATGGAAATACGACCTATGCGAAATGTAGTTTTGAGTGGATATGCAGACTTCTGGCAAAATCCATGGGTTTCATACAGGCGCAACAATCCAACTGAAGGAAAAGAGTTTTTATTGAAATTTTCCTATACCATACGTCGTAAACTTGAATTTTATACTCAGTACAGATACGAACAAAAGCAGCTTAATTTCAGAGGAGAATCTCCTATAGATTTTACTAAAGACCAGACATTGCAAAGATTAAGATTGCACGTCGGCTATAAGATCAGTAAGGAATGGGAGATAAAAGATAGACTTGAATTTTCGTGGCACGAACATACCAAATCATCTCGAGGAGTCATGTTGTACCAAGATGTCGTTTATAAGCCGATCGAAAAGCCGCTTTCATTTACCGCAAGGTATGGAATATTTGATATTAACAGTTTCGATGCGCGGATATATACTTACGAAAATGACTTACTTTACGAGTTTTATATACCATTTTTCCAGAATAGAGGTACACGTTTTTATATCAACACACGATATCGAATAGGGAGAAATTATACATGGGAATTCAGAATCGGGCGGACATATTTTGATAATGTCAACGTCATCAGTTCTGGAAATAATCAGATTAACGGCAATACGATGACAGAGCTTAAAACGCAATTAAGAATCAGATTTTGATATATCATGGTAGATTTGAAGTCATTGTGGATTGGAGATATGCTAAGCATAAAATCGTCAGGTAGGATAGGGAAGTTTGAAGGCATCAACAAAGAGGGCAAAGCACGTATCACTGTAGAAGGTCGTATCATCCTGACTAATGCGTCTAATATTGAATTATTGCCAGATGCGACTTCAAAAGGTTTTGATATAGATGCGTTTCTGGAAGAAGAAAAGCAAAAGGAAGTGACATCTAAAGCACCTATTAAAATAAAAGCTCATGATGTATTGGATCTACATATAGACAAGTTGGCACCTGATATGGTTAATGATTTGCCGCAGCGTATCATAGAATATCAGTTAGCAACAAGTGAAAAGTTTATAAGTGAGGCTATCAGGCTTAATACGCCGCAAATCACCATCATACACGGCAAAGGAACTGGTGTATTGCGGCAAGCAATAGAGAGTCAATTAAAAATGTTTCCTCAAGTAAGGTTTACTTTTTCAAAGAATCAGGGTGGAGCAGTTGAAATCTGGCTTCTATAATTTTTTGTCATAACTCAGAATTGATCAATTTCAATCTAAAAACTGCTATATTTTGATGATTTGTAACCATAAACTTGAGTAGTTTTAATTTTTTTTAAAAAAATATATACATTTTATTTGTACGTATATAAAATAAGCATATCTTTGCGTCGCTTTTAAAGAAAGCACTTTTGGCCCGTTCGTTTATCGGTTAGGACGCCAGGTTTTCATCCTGGTAGGAGGGGTTCGATTCCCCTACGGGCTACAATTTTACAACAAAAAAGTCTTGCAGATCTTTGATTTGCAAGACTTTTTTTATTTAGAGGAAAAACTTTGTGTTCTGCGAACGTCGAACAGAATTGATGATATTATGTATTCTATAGAAATATGAATGTCATTTTATCCTAGGCTATATGCTTGTCGAATACCGACTTCTTGGAAGTCCTTCTATTTCTTTTTCTTGATATCACATATTTTAGAATCTAATCAATGTGGCACCAATTTCATCACGCAATTTGGGAGATACCTTTACTTCATCGGCAAAGGTTTTCCATTGGTTTACTGTATTGCTGATCTCCTCAATGGTTTCAGCTGCCTTTTTATTTTTTATGGATTTGCCAATAATCAGTAAATCGTCTCTGGTAATATTGGTTCGTTTGCCATTGATACTCAAAGCATGTTGGCTTACCCATAGATGTTTGGGTTGATAGGCATGGCAAATATCGTATGCCGGAGCCAGTTCCCATTTTTCATCCTTTTTCAAACGGAATGCAAAGTTTTTGGTGTGGTCATCACAATTTCGAGCTACCACATTAAATACCATTCTACGGAACATCTGTTCAGCATCGGAATAAGTTAATTTCAATTCTCTCATGGTTTGAAAAAGCTGCTCATAGCTAAAGCTGGTTACAAGATTGTAATCAAAATGCTTTATAGCGCAAAAAGTTTGGATGTGGTGTTTGGTAGAACCATTTTCACGGTCAAAACGCTTGGTCATAAAATGAGCCCGACCATTTTCTTCCATTAAACGGGATGTCATCATGTCAATACCACAGGCTTTCGCCATATTGTAATAAGCCATTTCAACTTTGCCATATCCTTTGCTTACACCCAACTGTACATCACTAACGCCATCCAATTTAATTAACCAATGTTCAAACCCTCTTGGAGCATTGGTCTGCCCAGATTTTACTTCGCCAGTTCGCTCGTTATAAGCAATCACAGCCTTAGGTCTGGCACCACCGGCAGAGGTGCCAATCCGCAATATTTCAAGTATGGCTTTTTCTTCATCCGCTTTCAAATTGGTAATAAATGCTTCTTTCTTGGATAGCATCTTTTGGGCTATATCCACCAAACTATCTATTTCCACAGAAAAAGTTCTTTTGCTTTCTTTTAATGTAGTTGGCTCAAATTCCAGAGCACCCATTCCCCGAGTGCCTATGAAACATAATGTTTCTACAGGATTCATACTGTCTATTGGACGACCTTGTTGAGCTAACCACAAATTGATTAGTTCGTTACCATATCTATCAGGCAATACATCTGCTAATAGTCCTGGCAACCCCTTAAAGGTGTCTAAGGCTGGATCATTCCTTTTTCGTAATGCTGGAAAATTGAAACTGTTTTTATTTCCCTTAATTGTCATTTGTAAAGGTGCTAAATCCCATCCTTTGTTCTTGAATTTGGGATCATACTCAAATGTAGCATAGCCTGTAGTTTCATCCCATGCTACTGCACCCACTAATTCGCCCCATATTTTTACATATGCTGTATTCATGCTTACCAGGTTGATTCTGCTACGTTGTTAGTATTTGTATTACTTGCTCGTTTTCGCTTTTCCTTTTCTGCTTTGGCTAATGCAAGTGGACTAATACTTTGTTTTATATCAAAAGCATCCATTATGTGCAACTGGTCTAAAACTCGAAGTACCTGAATGAGTGTAGGCAGTGTAACAGCTTCTCCTTTTTCGAGTAAGCTGAGTGTAGAACGACTGATACCAGCAGCTTTTGCGACAAACTCTTGTGTTTTATTCTGATCAAGCCGATGATGTTTTATAAACAAACCCACTTGTTTGGCTAAAGCATCGTCACTCATGGAAATCCATTTATTGTATGAAATATCGTTCATAATTTGCGTTTATCGGTGTTAATGAATGAAATATCATACAAAGATAATTATAATTTGAATTATTCAATCAAAAATTAAGAATAAATTGTTCTATATGTATGATTTATCAGTCAATAATACATGATTTATCACATAATGAATGGTATATCATACATTATTTCACTTGTTAATATCCGATTTACACACTCCAAACCTGCATGTAAAGCAAAACAAAGTATAGAATTCAACCTATAAGTATCTCAATAAAAAAAAAGCCCGATTCCAAAAAATGGAACCAGGCCTTTTATCATGAGATTTGTTACGTTTTTACTTCCCAATTGAAAATCAAAATTCGTCAATTGAACATTATTCCACTTTTATATCATCGATACGATAAGAAGTAGTATCCTTGGACTGGCTACCTACGTGCTTGAAGCCTATACGGATATTTTTACCATATTGTTTCAAGTCGATAGTGCCTGAAGGTATCCATGACTGATTGGTATCTCCTTGAGTCGCGATTCTTAGTCCTGATACTTCTTGCCAGACTGTCGTATTTGGATCTCCAGTATAGTTGGTTGTTACCCAGATAGAAAGACCGTCATGTACCCAACTCTGGAATGATGTTCTCAGGCTAAATGCAGATGCCTTGTCCGTATCCAAAATAGGTGTGATTAGCCATGCTTCCATTTCGGCTGGACCGGTATTGCCAAATGCAGTTGCTTGTGCATAGAAATTCCTTTCATTACCAAAGTACTTTGTCAACCATTTTCTGTTACCTTTGACATTGACATTTTCCCAACCTGTTAATGCTATATCCGTCTCCGCAGTCTGAGAATCGAATGATTCATTAAGTCCACCAATTCCGTCTGTAGATCCTTTACATTCGCAATTACCATCATAAGCATCTCCAAATGTGTTAGGATCGTTGTCATTACATGGCGCACCTGGATAAATCGTAGCATTATTTGGTGCACAGTCTTGACCATTTGACACGCCGTCTCCGTCACAGTCAGCATTTGGATCATTTATATCACAAGGTGTACCGCCAGTGATGTCACCAAGATTACGGATACTCACTTGTTTTCCATTGAAATTGCTTACAATACCTGTAACGGCGATCGTACCATTTGTAATTGGTTGCGTAGCAAATGTGGCAGCTCTATTTGTGAAAAATTGTACTTCTCCACTTGCGTCGATGAGTTTTATCGTTGTATCTTCAAATTTACTACCACCCGATAATGTTGCATTTTGAATTTGTACCAAAGTCGATTCGTGTTCTGTAAGGTCGATTTGTGCTATGGTAAGTACTTTTGGTGTTACTTGTACATTGGCGCTGATGATATCGACATTTTGACTGTTTAAGTTCTGTACTTGCAAAAGACCATTAAGTGGAGACATAAGACCACCTTTCAATCCTACTTTTATCTCTGTATTGAGTGGTATATTGACAGCCGATGTAAATCTCAATAGGATACCATGGTCACCGTCTTGAACGATAACATTTTGACCATTGATGTTTTTATTGGCGATGTCTGAGATGACGACACCTTGTACGAATCCGTCCTTAAGGTCAACATTATTTCCTGTGTACATCGCTCGTAAGTCTTTGATACGAATTCTGTCTCCAGATGTTCCACCGCCTCCGCAACGCTCTTGATCGAAATTGATATCCGTCACATCTCTAATCAATAATTGTGCAGCATTTCTAAAAAAACTATATACAACAACGATAGATCCATTTCCTTGTGGTACAATTTGATTAGCAAATTGTGCGAAACCACTATTTCTCAATATGATTTTATTGTCATCGCAATCCACCAAGTTGTGATTGACAGAAAGTGGCGGATCAGATACAGCATCTGCATAAGTAGTCGATGCTGTAGCCGTCTCAAATTGCATACCTTCCAATTCGATTAATCGGCTAAAATGGCTGCTGTTCAGTTCCGAAAACTTTACTTTCAATGGAACAACTGGTGCTGTTCGACCAGATTTGATAAGAAGCGAACGTACCAAACTGGCAGGAATACGACCTACTGTATTACCTGAATTTACGCCCAAGGTAGGCAGACCCTCAAAATTGCCAATAGCTAAGTCTTTCAGATGCACATAAACAACCTGTCCGACCGGGTACAAAGCATGAAGCTCATTTTCATCGATGCTCATACTCAGACCTTTTTCGCCACGCATATCTTTTAAGACTAAGATTTTAAATATATTGCCTGACTGGTCATCGGCTGCTACCAATGCCTCAAGATATTTATCTTCCTGGATATTGGTTATTTGACCAGGAGTCAGCTTTTCAAATAATTGGTCAAAAGTGATGATTTGCTCGTCTTTAATCTCTGGGATATTGGAAGGTGGATTGTCAAAATCGTCTTTAAGACATCCAGATAGATTGAATAATGTAATGACTGCAATTAAACTTAGCCAACTTGTTTTAAATAATGTTTTCATCTTTGATTTTGGTATTTTAATGATTATTTTTAACGGTATTATTTAAAAATGATTTTATGGGAAAATATACGCAATGCCCAATGTATAATTCATGCCATAAGCATAGAAATATCTTGGTGGAAATTTGTTTATGTCTTTATTCTCAAAGTCAAATCTGAATTGCTCAAAACCTCCTGTGATGAAATTTCGGTTATTGAGTATGTTTCCAACATTGAGATTGATTCGCAATAACGAACGATTTGAAAATTGTATAGACTTACCAACACCTGCATCTACTGTAAAATTATCTTTCAATTTGACTTCGTCGATGATTTCGTTGTATAACGTACTTTCGCCGTAAGCATAAATATCTTTTACCGCCTCTTCCGTTCTACGGTCAGGATTGAATGAAAGGTAGTTTTGCGCAAAACCATTGACATTGATATTCCAGTTCCAGTATTTAGCACTTCTATAACTCAGACCGATTGTTCCTGCAACCTGTGGCGTTCCTGCTACATAATAGTTATCTATGTAAATAACCCTATCCGTAACGAAATCTTCTGCGCTATTGTCTCGGGATATTGTTGCAGTTGGGCGGCTGGTATGATAATATTGACCAATTGAAAACGCTCCTTTTAAGTCTATCCTTGAAGTCAAATTATAATCAAATCCCGTTTCTATACCGAGGTGCCTTGTGTCGATGCCTGTTTGCAAATAGTTGACGAATGTTCTGAAATCTTCATTATAGAACACATCATTGGATATCATATCTTGGTATTGTGTATAAAATACCGAAACACGAGCCTTAAAATTGGTATAACGTGCGAGATAAGTCACATCTAATGCAGTTATCTTTTCATTAGTAAGATTTTTTGCTACCTGGTCTCTCACTCTTGGAGACACAAAAGCTTCACTGGCAAAAGGTGCTCTCGTGCGATATGAACCACTTGCTATGAAGTAATTTCTACCATTGAGTTTATAGGTTGCACCTAATTTTACGCCGTAATTAAAAAATGACTGAACTTCTGATTTTCCATAAGAATTATCAGGGAATAATCCGACTTTTGTCAATCCCTCTCGATAAAATGACTGGTTTGAAAGCGATAAAGCCGCTATATAATCAAATTTATTGGTATTGAAAACCAACTGACCCCAAGCAACCTGGCGATTGTTGTGGATGTAGTAATTGTATCCATAAATATCTCCAACGCCAACGATTCTATTTGGATTGTTAAGGTCATTTTGTGCTGCATCTACATTGGATGGATAATCTCTTTCGGCAAATTTATTGAAATCAATATAAAAATCAGCTCCCAAAAGATCTTCTATTCTACGGTAGTAATGCACTTTTTCTTTATGATATTGTAAGCCACCGGCAAATGTCACCATCTCAGATAGCTTTGAAGTCAACACACTATTGAAGTTGACTTTTTCATTATCATAATTTTCTGATTCCAATACGTAAGCAGCCAATTTTCCAGTAATATCATTCCCGAGAATGCCGTTTACATTTTGGATCGTATAGTTTCGTGTAGCATTTGCAGCATACATTTCTGCCCAATTGAGTTGTCTGTTTTCCTCGCTGGAAGTATAATAATCAGTTATCTGCGTTTTTAAACCTGGATCGGTAGCATAACTTGGCAATCTTCTATAATAATCAGGTCTCGGATCTGGTGCTTCGTACCAATCGAGGCGTGTAGAACCGTAATTGCCAAATTGAATACCCAAAGTTGTGGCTAAATTGGTATTAGGCGATATCGCCCATTCATGGCGCAATGTACTTATTGGCTGATGAATGTTGTAAACACGGCTGTTGCGGATTTCTCCGTCTTGATATCCCCAGTTTGGATTGTAATAATTCGTTCCGGAAAGATCATACATTTCCTGAATAGCGCCTGTAGATCGACCGCGTTTTTGAGGAGAACCAAGTATTACAAAATTCAATAAATGTTTTTGACCTAATTTCCTGTCAACGGAAAGAAAATAAGAACCACCTTGTAGATAAGTACCCTTTACATATCCTTGCTCGGCATACGCATACGAACCGGAAAAGGCAAATCCCCAGCCATTTTGCATCATCCCTGTAGCATACGTACCCATAAGTCTGTGCTGAAATGTACGGTTTGAATTGGAATATGTGATTTTTTTGGTTGGTCTGATAGCTGATGCTCTCAGGTCTATATACGAAGCGCCACCTACACCACCAAAAGTATAATCACTGGCATTTAGATTGATGACATTTGATCTGCTTTTTAGTACATCGTTGAGATTACTCCATGAAGTCCATAATACACGACCGTCATCTTGATCATTCATATACATACCGTTAAGTATCATTTCGGATTCAGAATTAGAATATCCTCTCGGTCTAAATCTTCCAGATCCAAGGTTGTAATTGGCAGCATTGAGAAATGGGTCAAAACCGGCAGATAAAGCACTTGAAAAGTTGTCGTTTTCATTTTCTATACCGGCAAGGTCGTCCAAATCGATGATGGTGATGTCATTAAATAAATCGGTATAAATTTTAATTTGTATATCTCCCAAATGAAGATCCGAACCGTCGGTTTCAAATGATTGAATAATCGCTTGGCGGTTGTTAGACATCACGTCTAATGTGTATTTTCCCGGATTGACACCATTAAATATAAAATTGCCCGAGCCATTGGTATAAACCTGGTGGTCGGTATTGAGCAGCCGAACAAGAACTCCCGGTTGCGATTGTTGGTTTAATGAATCCAGAATCCTACCTGTTACCTTTTGAGCATACGTTAAATTTGTATTAAAAATGCAAAGCAGTAAGCATAAATAAAATGGTATTCGTCTTAGCATAAGTTGTATGATATGTTGTAATAATGATGTAAAGGTAATGGATTATTTAGATTAAAATATATCTCTTTATTTATTTTTAAACTTTTTATGCGGATTCAGTCGTTTATTACGATTATCTTTGCATGATATATAATAAAATCCTATTTATGGCTGTTTTGTTTAAGATGCGATATTTTTTGTTTTTTAGTTTATGGTTTGTTCTTGACGTGAATGGTCAGGATAAGCAGCAATACAATATTATAAGTGTTGGATTCTACAATCTTGAGAATCTTTTTGACACGGTCAATGACACGCTTATCAATGATGAAGAATATCTGCCTGAAGGCAAAAGAGCTTGGACAGAGGAACGATATCAGGAAAAATCAGCCAATATGGCCTATGTCATTTCACAGATAGGCTTAGACAATGTAAAAGCAGGACTTTCGGTTTTGGGCGTGTCAGAGGTTGAGAACAGAAAAGTTCTGGAAGATCTTGTTGCTCAGCCAGCGATTAAAGACCGAAATTACCAGATCGTTCATTTTGATTCGCCGGATAGGCGTGGTGTGGATGTCGGATTATTGTACAATCCTACGCATTTCCAACCAGTATATAGTGAGGCAATACCTTTGATGATATATAACGATGGAGTGAGGCGATTTACCAGAGATGTACTCTATGTGAAAGGTTTGATAGAAACGGATACGTTTCATTTTCTGGTCAATCACTGGCCGTCACGTGGCGGAGGTCCGGCTACAGTAGCACAACGTAATAGTGCAGCCAAACTGTGCCGAATGGTCTATGATTCTATCACCTTGATAGCGCCTAATGCTAAAGTTGTCATCATGGGCGACCTAAATGATGACCCGACAAGTGAAAGTCTCAAATCACATTTGAGAACCGTAGGTAAAATTTCAGATGTGCATAAAACAGGCTTGTTTAATCCGTTTGAAGACCATTATCGACGTGGACAAGGATCTAATGCGTATCGTGATGCTTGGAGTCTATTTGACCAGGTCATTATTTCAGCAGGATTGACCGATAAAACAAAACCGGGCTATTATTATTTTAAAGCTAATATTTTTAACAAACAATTTTTAGTACAGCTTTCCGGGCAATACAAAGGATATCCGTTCCGTACGTTTTCGGGCGACGAATATCAAGGAGGATACAGCGATCACTTTCCAACGTATTTGTACTTAGTAAAGCCATTGTAAGCGTAAAAAAAATAGATTGAAGTGTAGAAATATATAGATTTTTGAGCAATAACGAATAACTTTTAAAAACAGATAAAGAAATGAATATACTTAAAATTGCAGGATTTTTGTGCGTATTATTTGTAAGCATAACCACAGGAATAGGGCAGGTGGATTCAACCAAAGTGTTTATATCGAGGTTTGATAAGGTAAGTACAGACGCAAGAATTAATGATATCCTTATTGATGATAAAAATGTCATTTGGCTTGCTTCAAGCAAAGGATTGATCGAAACTATAGGTGATGGAAGTAGATTAGATACCTATTTTCCCAATACAGAAATGATAGCGCTGACTTCCGAACGAAAAGATAATATATGGGCAGCATCGGATAAAGCGATTTACAATTTTAAGACAAAAGCAAGCTTTGGTTTGCCGCATGATGGTGTGAAAATCACAGCGATAGCCTATCTCGACGGTTCCGTTTGGATAGGTACGAATAATGGTTTGTACCAGTTCGTAGTTTCTACGTCCAAATTCAAAACATTTGACACTGAAAATTCAAAATTGGCAAGTAATCAGATAAACTTTGTACATGCTGATAAAAACAGAATCCTCTGGATAGGTACTGAAGCCGGTTATATCCGTATAGACGGCAATAAGTGGGAATTGCAGGATAAAAAGATAAAAATGTTGGCTACTAATGAAAACTATGAGGGTCAGTGGATTATCAGCAATAGGGATATGTTTCTTATTAACCATTACAACCGACTCTTTCCTGTAAAACTCGATGAAAGTCAGTATAAAGGAAAAATCAATAAATTTGTCATCGACTCAAAAGGGCGTATCTATATAGCATCCGATATATTGGCAAGATACAATCCTTATAATGAACAAATAAATAATTACACAGATGAGGCCGCAACCTTGAGTAAAGCAACAATAAGTCTTGCCTGCGATAAAAATGATAATATCTGGATAGGTACGGACGGCGCAGGGTTTTATAAGTTGCTCTTTGGCGATGTTATGGCTGAGCAAGTCAATGCAAACTTGATCGTCGAAAACAATATTAGTTGTCAGGGAAGTAAAAATGGAAGTATCAAAGTCAGTGTATCCGGAGGTACACGACCTTATAGCTTTAAATGGAGCATTTCGGGTACATCGGGAACATCGGCGAGCGCATTGGGTGCAGGTTTTTACGAAGTAACTGTAACCGATAAAAATCAGAATACGGTCGTAGCATCTATTACATTGAGCGATCCGGAACCGCTCATGATTGACCTTGTCTCTAATAACCGTGTAGCCAACCCAGACAATCCCGATGGCTCAGTTTTTGTAAATGTGACTGGTGGTGCAGGCGGATATCAATATAATTGGTCTAATGGTACCAAAAATCAAAACCTTACTAATGCAAGATCAGGACCTTATACGCTGACTGTTTCTGACAGAAATGGCTGTATTACTTCTGCAACGTATCATATATTGCGTGAGAAATTCATCCCAGATCTCGATGTTAATAAAGTGGTAGTAGGTCAAAAATTGAGAATCAACGAATTGAACTTCACTTCAGACAGTTCGTCAATAACACAGGATAACTACGATATCTTAAACGAAGTGTACGACTTCTTAGTAGCCAATCCAAAAGTTATGATAGAAATAGGAGGGCATACCAATACGATTCCTCCACATGAGTATTGCGACCAACTTTCGACATCAAGAGCCAAAAATGTTGCAGAATACTTGTATTCACGTGGCATCTCCAAGAGTAGAATCTCTTACAAAGGTTATGGTAAACGTGAGCCATTGACAGAAAGTACATCAGCCTTAGGAAGACAGCGAAACCAACGTGTGGAGATAAAGATTTTGGAAATGTAGTATCATCAATTCAGTTTGAAAACAAGCTGAATCCTATTTTAGAATTAACAGAAAGGCCAATTGATTACATTCGTATTAATTGGTCTTTTTAGTTGTTACCAGCAATTTTAACAATCCGTCCGTTAACAATATGAAAACTAAAATTTTAAGTTGTTTTATAATCATTGGACTTCTGCTTAGTTCCTGCGGACAAATTTCATACGTAAAATTTGACTCTGACAAATGGAAAAGATCAGATTTAAATACTGAGGAAAATAGGGATTTAAGATGGAAAATGATGAATGATTTAAGAAAAAACCACGAATTAGTTGGAATGAAAAAAAGCGAAATTGAAAAATTACTTGGGAAACCTGACAGTGAAACAAAATCAGAATATCGTTATTATTTGGGAATGACAGGAACGGGAATAAATACAGGCAGTCTAACGATAATTTTTAACGAAAGTGAGGTAGTCAAAAAAATAAATGTACATCAAGGATGAAAAATGTGATTAGAATAATATCAATAATTTCATACTTGCTAATCATTTTAGCAGGACAAATGATTGGACTTCCTTTTATCTTATGGTTAATTTTTACAGTTTTCGACTTTGGAAATATTGACCAATTGTTTGCACTTTTTGGACTTGTAGGAGTTATTTTAAACCTAACTAAATGGAGAACCAACATAATAGTTACCATTCTAAGTTTTATACTTATGTTGTCGCCCATAATTAGCAGACTAGTTCAAGTTCCAATCGAGATGTTTAACTATTTAGCGTTTCAAATTCCATTGACAATTTTTATCATAACATATTTGACTTACATAATAATTAATATAAAAGAAAAACTGTTGGTAATAAGGTATTGCCAAAAGCGGGACTGAATGTCTTCGATTGGGCATTTGTGCAAGATTCAACATTTGTTCTTCGATTGAACTTTTGTACTAAAATCCCCGCCTTCGGCAATACCCAAAACGTAATGTGAAAGTAATATACGAATTAAATTGAACAAACCTGAATAGTTGCAAAATAATAATCATAGCAATCTACAATCGTAAATACCCCTACTCAAACGGTTTCTTAAACGCTGGATTATTAAGAAAGGTCGTATCTTCAAAGGTCTCTATAAGTGCCAAAAGTGCGTTCCTATAAAAAGGAGTGATAGGGTTACTTTATGATTTTTAATAAAATCTTTTTAATAATAATAACGTTATAGTATTATATGATCTATTAATTTTCTGTATATTTGATAAACCCTAAAATGGAAATGATATGATGAGCAATTCCCTAAGTAAATTTCTTTCGCCGGCGAAATTAAACGGCTTGACGCTTCAAAACCGTTTGATAAAAGCGGCAACTTTTGAGTCGATGCTTGATGATAATTTCAACATCACCCAAAAATGTATTGATTTTCACGAATCCTTTGCTAAAGGAGGTGTTGGCATGACTACTTTGGCATATTGTGCACCCGAAGCGGACGGACGTATGCAATCGCATTATATGTATATTCGTGAAGAAGTGATGCCACAACTAAGAAAATTAGCAGATACGGTGCATCAATACGGTACCAAATTATCGGGACAAATAGCACATTGTGGTGCATTCAGCAGGAATGTATCCTTACAAAGAAAACGCCCGGTTACTTCATCTGGAGGACTTAATCTGATGGGAATACCTTACGGAATGTTCTTTTCGCAAACGATGGATGAAGCATTGATGCAAGAAGTTGCGGATGGCTTTGCCAAAACGGCTTCCATTATGAAATCATCTGGTTTTGATGCGGTGGAAATTCATTTTGGACACGGATATTTGCTGAGTCAATTCATTAGTCCATTAACCAATAAACGTAAAGATGAATACGGAGGAAGTATAGAAAACAGGATGCGTTTTCCGGTACGGGTTTTAGATGCGGTAAGAAAAGCGGTAGGAGCTGAATTTCCTATTCTTGGAAAAATAACGATGTACGATGATGTAAAGGGTGGTATCTCTTTGGAAGACGGAATAGCATCGGCTCAAATATTGGACAAAGCGGGCATTGACGGCATCATATTGAGTGCTGGTACTTCCAGTCAGAACCCAATGCTACTTTTTCACGGAAAATCTCTTTTGGAAGGCTTGTTAAAATTCGAGACCAGCCCTATTTTAAAAATGGGAATGAAAATGATGAGTTCTTCTATGTTCAAGGATTATCCTTACAAAGAATTGTATCTGATGGCAGCGGCAAAAAAAGTGCGTGAAGTTGTAAACTGTAATTTAATCTATGTTGGAGGAGCAACCGAAAGAGATAGTTTGGAGACTGTGATGGATTTAGGTTTTGACTTTGTGCAATCGGGTCGTCCGCTCATGCGAGATCCAGCGATGATCAACCACTTAAAAGAATATGGAACAAACTATGTGAATGGCTGCGACCACTGCAACACTTGTGCTACGCTGATGGGCGATCCTGAAGGTATAAGATGTGTATTGCCAACTTGGGAACCAAACCTAAATTAATTTTTAAAAATCAAAAATATGAGATTAAAAAATAAAGTAGCAATCATAACTGGAGCAGCATCCGGTATGGGCGAAGCCATTGCAATAACATTTGCAAAAGAAGGAGCTAAAGTAGTAGCTACGGACATTCAAAGCCAGAAACTTGAAGCGTTGGTAGCTACCATAAAAGCAAACGGTGGTGACGCAATAGGCGTAACACACGATGTTTCTGATAGGGCAACATGGTTTGACAAGGTTATACCCGAAGCACTTTCTGCCTTTGAAAAAATAGATATTTTAGTTAATAATGCTGGTATTTCTATGCCCGTACCTTTTGATGACCAAAATGAAAGTCATTGGACAAAGGCATACAATATTAATGTCAACAGCGTGATGTTAGGTATGCAAGCGGTTTTACCTCATTTGAAAAAAGAAGGTGGAAGTATCATTAATATTTCTTCAATAGCTGCACTTACAGGTATGTCTGGAGCGGGTGTTTATACAGCTTCTAAAGGTGGCGTTTCAGCTTTGACAAGGGCAGCAGCTGTGGATTTTGGTGAGTTTAATATTAGGGTTAATGCTATAAATCCGGGATATATTCTAACGCCCATGAGTGAAGATTTTTTAAATCATCCTGATTACAGAGACCATTTTTTAAGCATCATACCTATGAAAGCCTTAGGAATTGCCCAAGATATCGCCGACGCAACACTTTTCCTTGCTTCTGATGAGTCTAAGTATATCACAGGCGTTAACCTTCCGGTAGATGGAGGTACAACGGTAAAATAGTAAGAAGATTTGCTCTAAAATGTTTTTAAATGCAGTCGGCATCAGAGATTGAGCAAGTTTAGGTATTATATATCAAGGATTTAAAATGTATTCATTAAATAATATGTAAAAATATGGAAAATTTAAGAAGGTTTGAAAACAAAGTAGCCATTATCACAGGTGCTGGCTCGGGAATGGGTAGATCGTGTGCTATCAGGTTTGCACGTGAAGGAGCAAAAGTGATAGCAGTGGATTTAAACGAAGAAGGCCTTAAAGAAACATGTCAATTAGCAGGAAACAATTCATGGTATGTTAAGGCATCTGTAAGTGATGAGCATGAAGTGAAAAATATGGTGGAAACTGTGGTTTCTAAGGAAGGAGCAATAGATGTACTGGTTAATATGGCGGGTATTTTGAGATCTTCATTAACAGAGGAAACAACAGTTGAGCAATTCATGCTTCCAATACAAGTGAATTTGTTAGGCACTTTTCTTACCATTCGTGAATCGATTCCTCACTTAATAAAAAGTAAAGGAAATATTGTTAATTGTGCTTCAACATCCGCTTTTTATGGGCATCCTTATATGGCTGGATATTCTGCAAGTAAAGGTGGTGTAGTCGCAATGACCAAAGCTTTATCATGGGAATATCTTAAAATTGGTGTTCGTGTAAATGCTGTTGCTCCTGGAGGAATATCAACAGGAATGACAAATGTAGATCCTTTAGCGCACATTAGCGATAAAGTGGATTACGAACTCTTTCAACACTTAGGAAGAATGGGCATGCCTATGGGTGAAGCAGCTGATATTGCCGGTGTCGTTGCGATGTTAGCTTCTGCTGATGGAAATTTCATGACAGGTGAAGTTATTAAAATCGACGGAGGTAATCATAATTAAAATAGTGTGACATTTTCCACAAAAGTGGATGATAATATTGAATCCTTGGTCACAACATTCGATGGTTTCTGCATACAAATATTAGTAAGTTTACATCTGTACAATATTGCCCTTATTTCACCTCTAAATTATAAAAAGTGAAAGCTCTCGTTATCGGCGCAACTGGTGCCACAGGAAAAGATTTGGTCGATTTGCTTCTTCAAGATAAAGATTATAGTGAAGTGATTGTCTTTGTGAGAAAACCGTTGAATATCGAAAATGAAAAGCTCAAAACGCATATCGTGAATTTTGACCAACCCGAAGAGTGGAGTGGTTTGGTGAAAGGTGATATTGCTTTTTCTTGTTTGGGAACGACCTTAAAAGCTGCCGGTAGCAAAGCAGCACAACGAAAAATAGATGTAGATTACCAATATAATTTTGCAAAAACAGCGAAAGAAAATGGTGTTGATGCTTATATTTTGGTATCTTCGTATGGAGCAAATCCGAAATCTATAATGTTTTACCCTAAGATAAAAGGCGAATTGGAGCAAAGTGTCAAAGCGTTAAATTTCAATAAAATCACCATTTTTAAACCCGGAATGTTAGATCGAAAAAATTCGGAAAGAGCCGCCGAAGTGTTAAGTGCAAAAATCTTAAAGTTCTTCAACAAATTGGGATTTTTTAACAAACAGAAACCTTTGTCAACAAGGATTTTGGCACAAGCGATGATCAATGCTTCCAAAATAAAATCCGTTGGATTGACTGAAATAAAATTAGGAAGTATTTTTGGTTTTGCTGAAAAAGGCGTAAAGTAATATATTTGTAATTGTTGCTTATGAATAATTAATAAAAATGACAAATCAAGCAAAATTAAAAGGACTTCACATTAGTTTGTGGGTCGTGCAAGTCTTCTTAGCTTTGACTTTCGGATTGGCGGGATTAGCGAAAATCACTTCTCCTATAGAAAAACTTATTGAAGACGGATTTGGTTTTGTTACAGACTACGGAATTGAGTCGGTGCAATTTATCGGTTGGTGTGAAATTCTTGGTGCAATTGGGCTTATTTTACCAGCCGCTTTACGTTTCAAACCCATTTTGACACCTCTTGCAGCGATGGGCATTGCAACTATTATGGTACTGGCAGTTATTTACCATATTTTAAACAACGAATCTTATCTTTCCAACCTTCCTTTTCTTGCACTGGCATTATTCGTTGCTTGGGGAAGATGGAAGAAAGCTCCGATTTTACCCAAGTAATTGACCCTGAAAGGGTCAAATGTTTATAGCCAAATAGATACACACATTATTCGACCCCATCGGGGTCGCACCATTCAACCGAAAACATTTTCTATAAACGTTCAATCCCTTCGGGATTCCGCCCTTGTTGGTGTTATCACCAATAAGAAAAAACGGCAATATATGTTATTGGTCATAAAAACCTAACAACTGCGAAAAAGATGTAACTTTACCCTGTTTTATCAAACCAACAAATGACACAAGCAAATATCAAACAATTAGAAATAGAATTATGGGAAGCGGCAGACGAACTGCGTGCCAACTCCAAACTGACAGCCGGAGAATACAAAGACCCTTTGTTGGGTTTGATTTTATTGCGATTTGCCGAAAATAAATTTGAAGAAGCCAAAGCAACCCTGGCAAAAACCTTACCCATTAACCCACGAACCAAGAAACAGCGAGAAGCTACCAAAGACGATTACGCAGCAATGGGTGCCATGTATTTGCCCGAAAAAGCCCGATACAGCTATTTGGCTACCTTGCCCGAAGCCGAAGATTTGGCAGAAGCCGTCAATACAGCGATGAAACTCATCGAGGCGGAATACGAAGATTTGGAAGGTATTCTTCCGAAAAACTTTCACGATTTAACGCCCGAAGACGATACCGACAGCAATCTATTGGCAAACCTCATTCGGATTTTCAATAGCGACTCGGTTCGCAATGCCCAAGGCGATGTGTTTGGTCGGGTGTATGAATATTTCTTGATGAAACTCTCTATGATGGGAGCAGGTGCACAAGAAGGAGGCGAATTTTTTACGCCACCGTCGTTGGTACAGTTGATTGTCAATTTCATCAAACCCAATCACGGTATCATTCACGACCCGGCTTGTGGTTCGGGTGGTATGTTTGTGCAAACCGCACATTTCATCAAAAACCACGAAAACAAAAAGGTAAACGAAGCTATCAAAGTCTATGGTACGGAATACAAAACCGGCACCACCAAATTAGCAAAAATGAACTTAGCCATTCACGGCATCGAGGGCAAAATAGCCAATAGCAATTCCTTTTATTCCGACCCGCACGAGTTGTACGGCAAATGCGATTTTGTGATGGCAAATCCGCCGTTTAACGTGGATAAAGTTGACTCCAAAAACAAATTTCTGGCAGAAGACAAGCGTTTGCCTTTTGGTGCTCCGCTTACAGGAAAAGGAACGATTGGCAACGCCAACTATCTGTGGATTCAGTATTTTATGGCTTACCTCAACGATACAGGACGAGCAGGATTTGTAATGGCATCATCGGCTACCGATGCCGGAAATGCCGAAAAACGCATTCGGGAAGAATTGGTAAAAACGGGCAATGTATCTTGTATTGTTTCTATTGGAAATAACTTTTTCTACACCCGAAGTTTGCCTTGCCATCTTTGGTTTTTTGATAAATCATCCGTTCCCTTCGACTTCGCTCAGGGTACGGATGAGGACTCCGCTCAACCATCGCAGGGTACGGGTGTTCCGCCGGCTGAGCGGAGCCGAAGCCAGCGGAACACTATCTTAATGATTGATGCCCGCAATGTGTATCGAAAAGTAAACACCACTTTAAACGATTTTTCTGAAGAGCAATTAGAAGGATTGACCGCAATAATGGCATTGTACCGAGGCGAAAAAACCGAAGTAAGCAAAGACAATGCGTGGTTCAACGAGCATTTCCCTGATGGCAGGTACCGAGATATTGAAGGATTGTGCAAAATAGTAACATTAGAAGAAGTAGCCGAGCAAGATTACAGCCTTACACCCGGGCGATACGTAGGTGTAAACATAGAAATTGATATGGATTTTGACTACAAAAGCCGTATGAAAGAACTGCACAGCGAATTAGCCACCCTCCACACCGAAGCCAATGATTTGATGAACAAAATACAAAGTTTTGAATTATGAGAGAGGGTTGGAAAGAGGTTGCAATTGGAGATTTAGGAAAGGTAATTACAGGGAAAACACCACCAACATCAGATAGAACCTATTTTGATGGGAATGAACTTTTTGTATCGCCAAAAGACTTAGACTTTAACACAAAATATATTTACAATACTCAGACAAGTATATCAGATAAAGCATTAAAAAAGTTCAAAAATCAAGTTTTACCTAAAGATGCTATAATGTATACTAGTTTAAGTTATGGTTTTGGGAAAATAGGTATTGCTTCAAAACCTTGTTTAACCAATCAGCAAATAAACTCAATTATTGTAAATTCAAATTACGATCATTTATTTGTTTATTATTTGTTGGTTAACTCTAAAGACTATTTATTGGCTTTTAATTCAGGAATTGTTACACCAATAATTCCTAAATCTGCATTTGAGAAAATAAAAGTCTTTGTTCCCGAACGAATAGAAACACAACGCAAAATTGCCTCGATTTTATCGGCTTATGATGATTTAATCGAAAACAACCTCAAACGCATCAAAATATTAGAAGAAATGGCACAGCAAACCTACGAAGAATGGTTTGTGCGGATGAAATTTCCGGGCTATGAAAATGTGGTGGTTGATGATGAAACGGGATTGCCGGAGGGTTGGGAGAGAGTGAAATTGGGGGAATTAGGAGAATACCTAAATGGCTTTGCCTTTAAACCATCTGATTTTGAAGAAAAAGGCTTTCCAATTATAAAAATCAAAGAAATGAAATCTGGTTTATCTTCTGATACACCAAGAAACAGCGGTCAAAGAGTTTCTGAAAAATACTTTGTTGAACCTGGAGATATTTTATTTTCTTGGTCTGCAACCCTTGATGTAGTAATTTGGGCAAATGAAAGAGGATTTGTAAATCAACATTTGTTTAAGGTAACGCCATTTGAAAAATACTCGAAAGCTTTTGTTTTTTATTCAATTAAAGATTCATTGAAAATTTTTGATGGATTAACAACAGGAGCAACAATGAAACATATTAAAAGGAAAGAGTTAGATTTTGTTGAAATAAATACACCACCTAAATCAATTATGGATAAATTCAAAAAAAATGTTGACCCAATTCTTGATATTATTCTGAATTTAAACAACCAAAACCAACGTTTACGGGAATCGCGTGATATTTTATTGCCACGCTTGATGATGGGGATTTTGGAGGTGTGAGGGAAAATGATGAAAGACTAAATGTATATTTTGCTTTGTTCTGACGATAATGGTAAATCAACAATTCAGATATAAGTCTATAGAGTAAAAAAATATTTTTATGTGTTGTAAAATGCTTTTTATTTTATAAATTTGTGGTATTTTAATAGGGTGTTTTATGTCAAAAAGGATTAACAATGTGGCTGTAATTGACCTATTCTGTGGAATAGGCGGTTTGTCGCACGGTTTTGTGAAAGAAGACTTTAAAGTAGTGGCAGGTATTGACATAGACGAAACTTGCAAATATTCGTTTGAGGCAAATAACGATTCAACCTTTATTTCAAAAAGCGTTTCTGATATATCAAAAGAAGAAATCAATAAACTATTTGGGAAAACAAAACATAAAATTTTAGTTGGTTGTGCCCCTTGTCAGCCTTTTTCTTCATATACATTTAAAGACGGAGAAAAAAACGACAACGAAAAATGGAAGCTTTTATATGAATTTGCAAGATTAGTTACAGAAACTCAACCTGATGTAATTTCTATGGAAAATGTTTCTCAACTAATCAATTTTAAGAAGGCACCAGTATTTGAGGATTTTCTTAATTCTTTAAGAGAATTGGGCTATTTTGTCCATTACGAAGTTGTAAATTGCCCAGATTATGGTATTCCTCAAAACAGAAAGCGACTTGTGCTTTTAGCTTCTAAGTTAGGAGAGATTAAGTTAATTCCGAAAACTCATAACAAAGAAAATTATGTTACCGTAAAAGACACTATCGGTAAACTTCCCAAAATAAAAGACGGAGAATTTTACAAGAAAGATAGATTGCATTTTGCAAGAAAACTAAGCCCTCTTAATAAAAAAAGGATTCAAAAAACGCCTTATGGTGGAAGTTGGAAGGATTGGTCTGACGATTTGAAATTAGAATGTCATAAAAAAGATTCAGGGAAATCTTATCCGAGTGTCTATGGTAGAATGAAATGGGAAGAACCATCGCCAACAATGACAACACATTGTATCGGTTACGGAAATGGACGTTTCGGACACCCCGAACAAGACAGAGCAATTTCTTTGAGAGAGGCATCTTTATTGCAAACATTCCCGATTGATTACAAGTTTTTTGACGAAAAAGAAGAAACTTTTTCATCAGTTGTAATTGCCCGACAAATCGGCAATGCAGTTCCTGTAAGGTTAGGAGAAGTCATTGCGAAAAGCATAAAAGAACATTTAAAAAACGTAAAAGAAGATAAAAATGACGGAAAAACTTCCTCTTACTGAATTAGAGAGTCAGATAAAAGATTTACAACAAGATTATAATTACAATCTTAGAGAATACACTATCGAAATAGCTTTAGAAAAATTTCAAGGGAAAGATTATGATTATTTGTCAAACCCTGATTCTTCTTCAGTAATTTTTATACCATCTTACCAAAGAGATTATGTTTGGCCACATGATTTAAAGTGTAAATTCATAGAATCTCTTCTATTAGGAATCCCTATGCCTCCGTTGTTTGCGTTTACTTTGGATGACACTGGTAATATGGAATTAATAGACGGTGTACAACGTTTAACAACAATAAAAGAGTTTGTGAATAACAAATTTAAAATAACAAAACTTGAACTTCTTGACGGTTTAAATGGTTATAAATTTAAAGACCTGCATCCAGCACGACAAAGAAAATTCAAAGATTTAGGATTAAGAATCTTTGTTTTTTCAGAAAAAGCCGATGCAGGAATTAGAGCTGATATTTATAATAGGATAAACTCAACAGGAAAAAAACTTACAGATTCAGAAATTAGAAAGGGAGCATTTATGAATAATCCATTTTATTCCTTTGTCTTAGAGTGTTCTGAAAGTGAGATTTTTAATAAACTCTTTTCGTCTGCAAAATCAAATGATAAGCTTAGAGGCGAAAAAGAAGAATTAGTATCAAGATTTTTTGCCTACTCTGATAATTACCAAAATTTTGTTCATTCAGTTAGGCTTTTTATAAACGACTACATTATTAGTAAAAAAGAATCTTTTGACGATGATGAAAAAGCTGAAAAGATAAAAGAACTAAATGATGTTATAGGGTTTGTCGAAACTCATTTTCCTAATGGATTTAGAAAAGACTCAACATTTAAGGCTATACCAAGAGTGCGATTTGAAGCAATTGCTGTTGGTAGTAATTTAGCTCTTAGAGAAAACCCCTCTTTGACACCTACTTATATGGATTGGCTCACATCTGATGAATTCAAAAAGCATACAACATCAGACGCTGCAAATAACAGAAACAAATTAGTAGGAAGAATAGAATTTGTTAAGGACTGTTTATTAAACAACATCAAGAAAGAGGATTTAACTTTCAGTAATTAATAGTATGATTTTTAAACAAGAATTTGATTCAAGAAAGATTGAAATAGAGCAATACTTTGAATTTTTGCAAAAAATTGAAAATGATTATCGCATTCTATCGAACTATCAACAAACATCCAATTTTTCAATAGATGATGAGTTATTAAAAGTTTTAAAAGCAAATGGATTTCTTATTCTTTACAATTTGGTAGAGGCTACAATATTAAATAGTGTTACAGCGATTTTTGATGAAATTAAACTTAATAATTTGTCATACTCAAATGTAAGTGCAAATATTAGGAAGTATTGGTCTAAACATACATACAGGTTTGATGAAAAAATATCAGAAGAAAAATTACTTCGAGAGAAATTTTATAATATTGTAGAAAAAATCATCTCAAATGTAGGGTTAGAAATATCAGATAGATTAGAATATGGCGGAAGTATTGATGCCAAAAAAATGAAAAAAATTGCAGATGAATTAGGGGTTGTTTTGTCATTTAAACATTATAGAGAAGATTTACACGGAAAAGTTCTAATTGACATAAAGGAAAACAGAAATGCTTTAGCTCACGGAAAAAAGTCATTTTCAGATATTGCTAGAGATATAACATACAGCGGAGTTAGTTCAATCAAAGAAAATGGAGATGTGGAAATTTTATCTTTTGGATTAGTTCATTTTAAAGATTACGCAATAGAACATTTAGAAAATTTTATTAGTTCGGTAGAAAATTACATTGATAATGAGCAGTATAAGACTGTAATTTAATCTCTTTGGGTTTAATTCCTCGAAACTCTATTTCAAAAATTATCTAATATCCCAAGGAAAAGAAAAAGAATATAAATAAATACATACCCAACAGTTGTCAATGTTTTAATACCTTTGGGGCACTGTTTCGAGGTAGTTTAATTAGGGTAAATTCGCCATAATTAAAAGTCAGGCAAATAAACTAAGTGTAAAAGATTGGGTTGAAAAAATTGAAATAACCGCATAAATAAAAAAAATAAAATTATGTCCTACGAATACTCAGAAGACCAACTCATAGAACAAGCCACAGAAGATGTACTGAAAGAACTCGGCTGGCAAGTGGTAAGGTTATAAAAAACGAAACCCACTAGTTTGAATTGCTTCAGGGACTAATGGGAATAAGATGGCACAAAGGTAAAGAAAAATATTGAAAATACAAATAAATTTTTTAAAAAAAACAATGAGATATAGCGAATTTTCCCGAGTAATGACCAATGCCCGAATGAATCGCTATTTGTTAGCTTGTAATGGCAATTCACGTAAGGCAATGACACTTTATAGAAAGAATTTACTTCTCACTCAAGAGCTATTTACTGTAATTAGTTGCTTCGAAGTAGCCTTAAGAAATGCTATTGACACTACTGTTTCTCAATCATTAGGCAACGACTGGTTAAAAAATGCTACTGCTATCGGTGGTGCATTTGACACACCAAAATGTCGCTTAACAAGGGATAATATTAACGATGCTATAAATAAGCTACATGTTTATAACCATTATAAGTTGGTGGCAGAATTAGGTTTTGGATTTTGGCGTTTTATGTTTGCTCAAAACCAATTTAATGCCACAGGACGAATATTGTTAAAAGTGTTTCCATCAAAACCAAAATCAACACCTGCTATACAATACAACAACATTTATATCTTTAACCAACTAGCCAAACTCAATGATATAAGAAATCGCATGGCACACCACGAACCTATATGTTTTTTACCAGGGCAGCCCATAAAAGATACCATTTATCCAAGACAACACTATAATTTAATTTTGCAATTATTTCAATGGATGCAAATTGATGAAGCGGCTTTACTGTACGGCTTAGACCACATAAACACTATTTGCAACGAAATTGATAATTTATAAAACAAGTATGCTTCGGCTTTAACAATCAGAAAAAACCAAAATTATGTCCTACGAATATTCAGAAGACCAACTCATAGAGCAAGCCACGGAAGATGTGCTGAAAGAGTTAGGCTGGCAAGTGGTGACCGCTTGGCAAAACGAAAGTTTTGGCGAAAGCGGATTGCTGGGTCGTGATAACAAATCGGAGGTGATTTTAGAACGTTCTTTGCGTCAGGCTTTGGAACGCTACAATCCTAGTTTGCCCGAGTTGGCATACACACGTGCTATCGAAAAAATTGTTCAGAAAGAAGCGGGAAAAAACTTAGCTCAAAACAATAAAGCCAAGTACCAACTGCTCAAAAATGGCGTGGAAGTTTCGTTTACCAATGCCGAAGGCAAAACCGAGAAAAAAACACTACGGGTATTCGATTTTAAGGACTATCAAAACAATGAGTTTTTAGCCGTTCGTCAATTGGAAGTTTCGGGCGAATTGTACAACCGCCGCCCCGATGTGATTGGTTTTGTAAACGGTATTCCACTAGTTTTCATCGAGCTAAAATCACACGCTGTGGATTTACGTTCGGCTTACGAAGACAATTTTAAAGATTACAAAGACACCATTCCGCATTTGTTTCATCACAATGCCTTCGTTATTTTATCCAACGGAACAGATTCTAAAGTCGGTACCATCACCAGTCCGTACAAATATTTCTTAGACTGGAAACGCATCACCGAAGAAGCTGAAGGCGAAGTGAGTTTGGACACCATATTGCGTGGAACTTGCTCACGCCAAAACCTGATGGATATTTTTGAAAATTTCCTATTGTTTGATGAAAGCAACGGAAATACGGTGAAATTAATGGCAAAAAACCACCAGTTTATTGGCGTAAATCGTGTATTGGATAATGTAAAAAACATTGAAGATTTAGAAGGAAAACTCGGTGTTTATTGGCATACGCAAGGTTCGGGAAAAACCTATTCGATGGTGTTTTTGTGCGAAAAAATACACCGTAAGTTTGGCGGTGCTTATACTTTTTTGATTGTGGTGGATCGCACCGAACTCGAAAATCAAGCGTATGAAACTTTTTCGGGCGTGGGCATCGTGAACAATAAAAACGTGATTGCAGGAAAGAAAAAAGGTATTTCGGGTCGGGAGCATTTGCGTGAATTGTTGAGCGAAAATCACCGTTATGTGTTTTCACTCATTCATAAATTCTCTATCGACCCAGAAAAAGAAACCGAATATCCGTTAATTACCGACCGCAAAAATATCATCGTCATTTCTGACGAAGCACACCGTACACAAGGCGGAAAATATGCCCGAAATATGCGTTTTTACGGTTTGCCCCACGCTTCCTATCTTGGATTTACCGGAACGCCCATCATCAAAGATGAAGAAGAAGTAACCAAAAATATCTTTGGAGAATATGTATCGGTGTATGATTTTAAACGTGCCATTGAAGACGAAGCCACCTTGCCCTTGAAATATCTGAACAAAGGCGAACAATTAAACATCGAAAATCCGGCTTTAGATGAACGTATGGCAGAAATCCTGGAGTCGGAAGATTTGGACGATGACCAACAACAAAAATTGGCGTATTTGTTCAAAAAGGAATATCCGATTCTCACTTCCGAACAGCGTTTGCGTGCTATTGCCAAAGATTTGGTGTGGCATTTTAACGAGCGAGGTTATCAAGGCAAAGCGATGTTTGTGGCATTGGACAAACCCACTGCCGTGCGAATGTATGCCTACATTATGGAATATTGGCCCGACTATTTAGCGGAGTTAAAAGACATCATCAAAAAAACTGAAGACCAGCAAGAAGCACAAGAGTTAGAACGGAAATACAAGTTGGTTGAAGCTACAGAAGTTTGTGTGGTGGTCAGTTCAGAGCAAAATGAAGTGGATAAATTCAAGAAAATGAATTTAGACATTGAGCAGCACCGCCGCAAAATGGTAGAACGCAATTTGGAAAAAGAGTTCAAAGATGAAGAAAATCCGTTTCGACTCGCCATTGTTTGTGCCATGTGGATTACAGGTTTTGATGCACCTTGTGTTTCTACAGTTTATTTGGACAAACCCATCAAAGGGCATACCTTGATGCAAACCATAGCACGTGCCAATCGGGTGTATAACGATGAAAAAGAAAATGGGCTGATTGTTGACTATGGCAATGTGTATCAGCAATTAGAAAAAGCGTATGCCATTTATGGTGAAGGCGATAAAGGTGGGAAAGGCGATAAGAAAGCAGAAAAACCTCTTGAGCTGTTAGAATCTATGGCTAAAGAAATCAAGCAAGCGATTGACGAGGTTAAAACGATGCTTTTGGAACTTGATTTTGATTTAAAATCTTTGATAGAATCTAAGCCTATGGGAAAATTAGGCGCTATCAACAATGGAATTAATGCGATATGCAGAAACGAAGAAACCAAAGCTAAATTTGAAATTTCCGCCCGAAATGTGTTTAGAAAATATAAAGCCTTATTTCCTGAAAAACAAGCCAAAAAATTTATTCGAGAATACAATGCAATAGATGCACTTTACAACAAGCTAAATGTAAAGGTGAAAAGTGCCGATGTTACCGATATAATGATGCAATTGCAAGCACTTGTAAATGATAGTATTTCTATTGATTCCGTAGCAGAACCGACACAAAGCATTATTGATTTATCTAAATTTAATATTGAAGCACTCCAAAAAGCATTTGCCAAAGCCCCTCGAAAAAACGAATTGGTGTATGACCTGAATAAGGCCGTAGAGCAGCAATTAAAAAGAATGTTGCAAGAAAACCCACTTCGTTTAGAGTTTTACGAACGCTACAAAGAGATTGTAGAAGAATACAACAAGGGCAAATCTGAAATAGAATTGAACAGAAGTTTTGAACGGTTAACCGAATTTATCAAAGAGTTATCTGTTGAGGAAAAAAGAGCTTTTCAAGAGAATTTAGACGAACCAACCCTATCTATTTTTGATTTATTGATAGCAGGAAAAGATTTAACGAAAGACGAAAAAGAAGCCGTTAAAAAAGTAGCTAAAGAAACCTTAGAAACGCTCAAAACAGAAAAACTCAACATTCCGAATTGGAAAGAAAGTAGGGAAATTCGTTCAGCAGTAAAAACCACGATTTACGATAAATTGTTGTGGTTGCCAGAAACGAAATACAGTGATGAGGATGTTAGTTTACGAAGCATTCAAGTATATCAGCACGTGTATAGCTATCATTATGCGAGCTAAAATAATTCGGAAAGAGCCGCCGAAGTGTTAAGTGCAAAAATCTTAAAGTACTTCAACAAACTCGGATTTTTTAATAAACAGAAACCTTTGTCAACAAGGATTTTGGCACAAGCGATGATCAATGCTTCCAAAATAAAATCCGTTGGATTAACTGAAATAAAATTAGGAAGTATTTTCAGTTTTGCTGAAAAAGGAGAATAATTCGGATTGGAATCTAAAATAAAGCCGTTTCATAATAAAATGAAACGGCTTTTCAATTTTCTACCAAAAATTTTAGGAGGGTTTATTTACTAAGCTACATTTCTTGATGTAAAACTTCACATACTATGATAATTTCCATATTTCAATTCCTGTTTTTGGGTCGGTCATTCGTCCTATTTTTTCTTCGGATTGAACTAAAACAATCTCTCCTGTATAGCTGATTCTTGCTTCCATTAAATGTCCACCTGTTAGGATTACATTTTCGCTTTTATCCAAATACGAAAAGCTGGCGTGAATGTGTAAAAAAGGCTCGTTGTTTTGGTCTGTGGTAACATTTCCCATCAGCGAAACTATTTCCAACATACCTGAAAGTGTGTGAAGCATGAAGTTTTGTTTTTCTGGAATATAAGTACCGAGAACGACATGATCGCAAGCACCGATGCCCTGAAAATATCCTGCTTGAATGTTTTCATTTTTACAAATTTCTATTATTTGTTCAGTCAAACTTTCGTCTTTATCCAAACGGATATAATACGTGTTCAGCTCTTTTCTGTATTCCATAATTTTATTTGTTTTGCCACAGATACACAGATGAATTGTTTAGAATATAAGCATTTCATCCTTTGCAGATCGCTCAGTGCTTATGCTATCGTGTATCGAAAAATCAATCTGTGCATCTGTGGCTGTTTAAATAAATGGTATGTTGAGTAACAATTAGATTTTTGCTTTCGCTTCGGCAGTAGTAACTGTTTTTCCCAATGCTCCAAACTCATGCAAATCACCAAAAACTTCAATTCGGATAGATTGATCTATACCACCAACTCTTACCGGTTCAAATCCGTTGTCTTTAATCAATTGTTCAACATCTGTATTGATGGAAGTATCGTCTGTTGCATAAAATTCTACAGCTCTTTCTGGAGATTGAAAGGCTGCACTTTCCAAAGAAGCAGCACCCAAAGTTCCCAATGCTTTAGCCATTGTTGCACCATTTGGAACTAATTTTGAAATGATTTCTCCTGCACTTTCTTTTTCACCAATGATTTTTTTGAAACCTCCATTTTCATCTGGTGCTATTGGGTTAGAAGGGTCAATGATGATTTTACCTTTTAACTCGTCCGCATAAGTTGTCATAAATTCTCCAATGGTATTAAACCAAACCGATAAAACGACAATATCTGCATTTTTAATAGCGTCAACTGTTTCTGTCGCAGTAGCAAGACCTCCTAATTCGTTTGCATACGTTTGTGCATCTGCCAAATTTCTGGTAGCAACGATTACAGGACGATTACCGTTTACTAAATTTTTGGCAACTACTTTACCAATGTTTCCTAAGCCAATTACGGCTACTTTTTTTGTTGTGTTCATCTCTATTTCTTTTAAGAATTAATAAATAATTTGATAGTGCAAAGATGCGGCGAAATAGCTTCACGCACCAATGACCTAAGTCAAGAAATAGAATTGATGTAGTTTAAGACTCCTTGGTTTTATTGCTGATCAATTGGAGCTTAATGTTTATTTTATGCTCCATTTTTTACCACCTCATAACGCAACCACAATCCTCCGGCTTCTAATTTTTCTACATCAAGCAGATTAAATTCTACAGGATCCATTTTAGCAATGTAATCACCCGTTTCAAATAGTGTGGACGTTTTAGAGGAAGCATCGGTTGCAGGTGTCATCACAAGACTTAATTCGTCAATCAGCCCTTCTGCCAAAAAAGAGCCATTGGTATAACCTCCACCTGAAACCAATAGCGTATTGATACCAAAAAGTGATTTGAGTTTTTCCGATGCCAGTGTACAGTCAATATATTCTTTACCAGCGATGATATAGGAAATATTCAATCTGCGTAGGAAATCACGATAAGCATTTGAAGCTTGTTCGCTCAATACCTCAATGATATGCGCTTCGGGACGCTCTATATACTTTAGCGTGTTGCTTGTCCAACCCACTTTTCCCAATCGGTCGATAGAAACATAATACAAGGGTGCGTCTGAAACAGCTATAAAGTCTCCGTCTGGGACTTGTGGTGCATTTTCTAATAAATCAGGTTTGTGAAATTGGGTATAAGTTTCCTCGGTGGTTACTCTACCGCAAAGCCACGCATCTGCATTATACGAATTGTTGGCACGTTCAAAGTCCATAAATCCCTTTCCCGCAACGGGTAAATACATAAAATCTCCGTGAATTTTTCCATCCAATGAAGTCATCATGTGACAGATAATCTTCGGACGATTGTTTTTATTGCTCATGTTTGCTCTTTTATTTTAAATATAAAATCTGTGTATTCCTGCACTGAGTTTGTCGAAGTGTATGGCTAAAAATATTATCAACTACGGGTTAATTGGCATGTTTTTCTACCCATTTAGAAAATGCATCTATAATTGATTTCAAATATTTTTCGGTAGCCTCTATCAAGTGGTCATCTTGGTCAAATGATGTTGAGATATGACCGATATAAGCTTCTGGTTGTTGCATCATCGGCACATTTAGAAAAACCATAGATTGACGCAAAGCGTGATTGGCTCCAAAAGCGCCCATAGCACCAGGTGAGACGCTAATTACAGCACCCGGTTTTCCTTGCCAGGCACTTTGTCCGTAAGGACGAGAACCTACATCAATGGCGTTTTTTAATGCTCCTGGAATAGATCGGTTGTATTCTGGCGTTAAGAATAGCACGCCATCTGCGGCTTTGATTTTTTGACGAAATTCCTGGTATTCAACAGGAGGTGTGGTGTCAATGTCTTCATTGTACAATGGTAAACTTCCGATTTCTACAATTTCCATTTCCAAAGATTCCGGTTGAATACGGATAAGTTCTTTGGCTACTTTTCGATTGAAAGACGCTTTGCGTAAACTTCCTACTACGATGGCTATTTTATATTTTCGCATTTTATAAATTTTTTAATTTTTTAAATTTTAATCCCACTTATTGGCTGTAGAAACAGCATATTTTCCGGCTCCAGTAAAGTAAAGCCCTAATCCTCCAAATATGTATAAACCGATCAACTCATGCGCCCAAGCTCCCGACTTTCCCAATACAAAGAATTCGGAAGCATGCACCATTCCAAAGGCAACCAACATCACGATGGTAAAAGCAAGTGAAGCCAAACGGGTTCTGTATCCGATAATCATCAATATGGGAGCGATGGTTTCGCCAAAATGTACACCATAAGCTAAAAACTCGGGTACTCCTAAGTTCGCCAACATGCCTTTGATGCCGTCCAGACCGTTAAATAATTTATGTAATCCGTGAAATAACATTAATATTCCAAGACTCAGTCTGAAAATTAATAATCCGGTGTCTATATTTTTTGTTGTCATACTTTGTAAGTTAAAATGTATTGAAATAATATTGTGTTTTTGCTTCGGTTGCAGTAACTAATTTACCCAATGTACTAAATTCGTGTGATTTACTAAAAGCTTCAACACGATTGGACTGGTTGATACTACTATAAACCCTTGTCTTTAAACAATTTTCACACTTGTCATCGTCAGAGAACCGGCAACGGGTTTATCATTGAAGATACCAACTTCATCCTTATTATCTTTAAGTGCCAATGCGTACAACAAAGGCAAATAATGTTCAGGTGTCGGAATGGAAAGTTGGAATGGTTTTCCCTGTTTTGAATAATTGATTAACGATTGATGGTCGCCATCCAAGATGAAATTTTTCATTTTATCGTTGGCTTCCAATGCCCAATCAAAACCGTAGGTTTCGTTTAGTTTTCGCCATTCTACCATCCGTAAGTTATGAACCATATTGCCACTTCCGACGATCAAAACGCCTTTATTACGAAGTACTTTTAATTCTTGAGCAAGTTCATAATGATATTGCGGTGGTTTATTATAATCCAAACTCAACTGAATAACAGGAACATCAGCATCCGGATATAAATGTTTTACAACGCTCCAAGCTCCGTGGTCTAATCCCCATTTATCATCTAAACCAACATCTGTTTTTTGGATAAGGGATTTAGTTTCCATTGCCAGTTCAGGACTTCCCGGTGCAGGATATTGCACATCAAAAAGTTCTTGAGGGAATCCTCCAAAATCGTGAATGGTACGTGGTTGCTGCATAGCCGTCACATAAGTACCCCGTGTTTCCCAATGGGCACTGATGCAAAGAATAGCATTGGGTTTGGTTATTTCCTTGCTGACATTTCTAAATCCTTGTACAAACTCATTTTCTTCAATGGCGTTCATCGGACTTCCGTGACCCAGAAATAGTACAGGCATTTTTTCCGTGTTATTAAACGGCTCTGTTATCTTATTAAGTGTATATAATTTCATTGCTGCTCCTACTAAAGGCAATACTGCCAATGTTTTTAAAAAATCTTTTCTCTGCATACCTTATTGTAAAGTTACGAATATAATGTTTGGCATCTTACATACAATGTCCATTATCTTTGTTAAAATCAAACATCTGCTAAGACCAAATAGTTTTGTTTTGTAACTGCTCAGGCACAAGCTTTCAAATCACAATAAGTGAACATTTTTCGTCAGATGGAGCTCATTATTATATGAATAGCAAAGCTATTGATAAAAAAAGAGCTAAAATACCACGGAAAATTAACATTTTTTTATTGAAATGGATCATACCTGAGCAATGACTTTGATTTTAATACGCAGCTGTAAAATGCTGTTGATGATGTTTCGGATTTTCGACTTCATCCGTAATTACCACCGCTAAATCTTCAACGGACAAAATGCTTTTATTGTTTTCGTCAAAAACAGGCGTGTTATTTCCTAAACGATAGTTGCCTGTTCTGCCTGTGGTTATTCCTTGATGCATTTCAAAAGCAGGACTAAAAAATGCCCAATCCAAATTAGTTTCATTTTTCAACTTATTGAGATAATCACGAGCTGCCGAAGCTCCAGGATATATTTCCTTCGGAAAATCCGGTGTATCCACCGCTTGAAGACCATCTGCAACATATAGACTGCCGGCACCTCCGATAACGATGTATCGTTTTACGCCAGCCAATTTTACGGCTTCCTGAATGGCTTTTGCACCTGTAAGAAAATCATTATATATGTTTGGATTTTGCCAGCCTGCATTATACGCACTTACCACTACATCGGCATCTTTTAATATTTCCGCAAGTTTGTTCGTGTCCAAAACATCTACAGCAACAGTTGTCAGATTGGGTTTCTCAGAATCCTTTGCATTTCTTGAGATTCCTGTTACCTCATGGTTACGGCTTATTAGTTCTTCAGTGATTTTTGCACCTACAAAACCCGTTGCGCCTATGACGGCTACTTTTTTTGTTGTTTTCATCTCTATTTCTTTTTATAAAAGTTAATTGAATATTTTTATACCACAAAGATACGGCGAGATAGACCTTCGCTCCAATGATCTACTTTAAGGAATAGTATTGATGTAGTTTAAGATTTCTTGGTTTGGTTATTTCTAATCCTACTGACAAACTCAGGTGTAATTCCCAAATAGGCTGCGATTTGCGTTTGCGGAAGTCGGTTAGCTAAATTCGGATAGGTTTTTAGAAATGATAAGTAACGTTCCTCTGCCGAAATGCTGATATTCTGCAATAAACGGTTTTGTAACGCAATATTACTGTTTTCTATCAACACTCGAAATATGCGATTGAATTTTGGTGCTTTGTTGTAAAGTCCAGTCAGATTTTCAAAATTAATTTGTAAAACCATCGTGTCTTCTAAGGCATCAATATTGAGTAAAGACGCTTCTTTACGGTAAAAACTTCCCATATCTGTGACCCACCAATTTTCTTGTGCAAATTGAAGGATATGCATATTCCCTTTTTCGTCAATGGCATACATACGAAGACATCCACGTACTACAAAATTGAAATGTTTACAAACATCTCCTTCCTGTAATACATATTGCCGTTTGCGGTATAGTCTCGGTTGAAAACTTGTAATAACTAATGCTCTTTCCTCCTCGTTCAATGGCATTGCTTTGTTAAAATAGTCTAACAAAGGTTCTATTTGAGTTTCAATAAGGTTGTCTTTATTTATCATTTTTTCTTATCTTTTTGGTTAGGGAAAACGGTTTTAGGATTGTCCATAACGTTTTAAAGTATTGCCTGAGACGGTTATTTAGCACTCAACACATTTGAAAAATGAATTGTTGGCTTTGAACGAATGGTGCCGAAGTAAGCCGTAAATTCCCACTTTTGGAAAAACCATAGTTAATTTTAGCTGTTCCCATATTAAACTATGTTCTTTAAAAATTATTTAGCAATTCCTTGACTTATCTGTATTTTTGGTCACAAATTATCTTAAAAATATAATCTGTTATTTGGATGTTTCCCTTTTGCTTCTTTTGTCTGCATCTTGATTTTTAGGATTAATGTGATTATCTTGATTTTTGGATAGGTTTTGTTATCATGCCCTTTTTTTCTGATTCTTTGGACTAATCATCGAATCGTGTACAAAAAAAGGCATTTTTTGGACATATTGTAATGAACGTGTCAAAAAAATCGAAAAAAACGAACACGTTCTGATGGACGTGTTAAGAAAATCGGATTTTCTTAACACGTTATTCCGGTGTGTGAAGAAAACACGGAAAACATAACATAGGACAAAGGCTATGTTAGAAAAAGACAATTTTCCTAACATAGATTTTTGTAATTGACCTATATCTGTTATGGACAAAAGCGTGTTCAATACATTTATTTTTTTAATTTTTTAAAGTTGTTACAGCATCAAAAGCCTGTGCAGGAGGCACACCGTCAAGAAACAATTGATACAAAGGCTCGTTCATGTAATAATGACTATTTTTTATCTTGATCTTTGTAAGCAAATTAATACTGCATAGTTTACTCAAATATATAGAAGCCGTTTGACGGGTAACATTCAAATCTTTCTCTAAAAATTCTATTTTAGTGTATGGATGCTTGAATAGGTTATTAAGCAAATCCTGGCTGTATATTTTAGGTAATTCTTTGCGTATGCGGTTTTTATAATCCTGCATCAGTACTCTTATGCCTTCTATTAAGTGTAATGTTTGCTTGGAAGTTTCTTCTATACCTTTTAGAATAAAAAGTATCCATGGTTCCCAATTGCCATCCACACGCACTTGTTGCAATAACTGATAATAATCGCCTTTATATTGAATGATATACCGACTTAAATATAGAATAGGGAGCGCAAGTAAATCTTCTTTTACTAAATACAAGATATTAATAATCCTTCCAGTTCTTCCATTACCATCGTAAAAAGGGTGAATCGTTTCAAAACGGTGATGAATAATCGCCATTTTTATCAGTGGATCTAAATCACTTAATGTCTCATCATTGATGAAATTTATTAAATTATCCATTAATCGCTCAATGGTAGGAAAATCTTGCGGTGGTGTATATACAACTTCGTTGGTACGTTCATTTTTCAATACAGTTCCGGCATTCTTTCGATAACCAGCATCATTTTGTTCCAATAATTGCTGGATATACAGAATGTGTTTATTGGTAATCAGCTTATTTTTTCTGATTTCCTGAAACCCTTCTCTCAATGCTTGAGCATAGCGAGTTACCTCTTTGGCGGCAGCATCATTTACAAAACTTTCTAATAAGTCCGCCTTATATATCTCATCATGCGTCGTAATGATATTTTCGATAGCACTGCTCTCTTTTGCTTCTTGTAATGAAAGGGTGTTAATTAAAATATTCTCATTTGGAATTGTTGCACATCTACCGTTGAGCAAAGCCAGATGTCGATGAGCTGAAGCAAGTTGCTTAAGTACTGGTTTTGTTTCTATATCTTGTGTTATGGGTAAAAGTGGTATTTCAAATTGCATAACCAATCTTTTTTAAATTCTCTTTTATCGACTCATCTAACTCATTCGCTTTTTTGCATTTGCTCTGAAAGGGTAGTGGTAAGCTATTTCATCTTTTCATCGAAGGCAATACCGGCTTTAAATATTCTGCCTTTAGTACAAGATATACAGTGATTGAACAATTACTTTTTGGTCGTTTGCATTTCGCATTTGTCTTCCAATGTAGTTGGTGGTATCTTCAAACCTTGATATTCAATCGTGTCTTTGGATATCAGTTTTAGCTTTAACTGACCATTCAGGTTTCTTATATCTTTGCTCAATCCAAGTCTGGTCTTTACACCAAGATCTACAGTCACGATTTTACTGTCTGTGGCAAAAGGTACGAGGTTGACTAAATCAGCCTGGAAGTCTGGTATGAGCGTGTCAACCACTATAGAATCCTTACTGATGATCGTTCCATAAAACTGGATATTGGTAGCAGAACTTGTTATAAAAAATTCTACTTGGTTGTTCTTGGCTGCTTTTTTGATCTCAAGCGACGCATCGGCAAATAGTTGTGATGCTTGGTCGCAGGCTACTTTGATTTCATATTCGCTTGCAAATCGGTTTTGATAGACACAATTGCCACTGTCTTTTGTCGCTTTAGCATTGTAATTGTCCGCCGCTGTGTCTGTACATCCGACGACATCCTCTGGATCTTTTTCGTCATCTTTTCTACAGCTGACATACGTTAACCCAATAAGTAAAAATAAAAAAGTAAGTGTTTTAATAAATTTGATTTCCATGATAAGTTGATTGATTTTTATTTTCTAAATAATTGACATAATTTAAGTCTCCAATTCTCAAACGGAGATTTATCTTACTGCTTTTTTCAATATTATGTTCCATTCTACAAAAAAATGGAAGCGTTTCTGTATATCTATTTTTTATTGTAGTTTTCATATCTTGAGATATCATCTTAGGTTTGAAATCTATTCTTGATAGGGTAGTAGTTCTCTTTAGATCATTCTCAGATACAAATGAAGCGTAATGCTGTCCTATCAATGAATCGCAGCAACAGACCAGACAAAATAGCCAAAGATGTTTAATCAATTTTATCTTCATTTTTAACTTGCCATTTTTGTTTGAGACTTCCTGTGTACATATCATACCTACTAAATAAAGACTGAATCTCTCCATTCAAAAGCTTGATTTTAAACTTGGGTCTTAGTCCGATATGCTTCATCGCTTCAAGATGACCTGAAAGTATCCAAACGGTACAATTGGTAAATGCACGTTTTAGTTTGTCTCCTATATCTTTGTAAAAATTAAGTATGTCGGATTCTTTCATCCTTGCATCATAAGGCGGATTGAACATCAGTGTCAAATCTTGAAAATTGTCCTGGTAAAAGAAATCCTCCTGCTGTACTTGTATAAACGGACCTAACCCGGCGTTTCTAATATTTTCCTGAGCAATTTTTACAGCATTGGACGAAATATCGTATCCTTTTATGATAGGTATGGACTGAACGTTGGTATTTTGTCTGGCTTCACTACAAATATCTTCCCATAAATCCTTATCGTAATTCCGCCATTTTTGAAAAGCAAATTGTCTATCGTAGTCTTGAGGTGGTATATTGCCTGCTATCTTGGCTGCTTCGCACAATATCGTCCCGGAACCACACATAGGATCGATCAAAGGTGTCGTACCGTTCCATTCACTTAGCAATATCATGCCTGCTGCCAGTACTTCATTGAGTGGTGCGCTGACTTGCTGTGATCTGTAGCCACGTTTGTGTAATGATGCGCCACTACTATCGAGGCTGATTGTAGCTGTATTTTGCCGTATGTGTACATTGATACGAATATCAGGATCGGTAGTATCAACATTGGGTCGATCGCCAGTCCGTTCTCTGAATCTGTCAACGATAGCATCTTTGGCTTTTAAGGCTATATAGTTACTATGTCGAAAATGATCAGAATTCACTACGCTGTCGATAGCAAAGGTATTATCAAGTCCGAAGTAATCCTCCCATTGAATTTTTTTAACCTGTTGATACAAGTCTTTGTCGTCTTCAACCTTAAATTCCTGTATGACGACGAGTATTTTCAGTGCTGTACGCAAATGGAGATTGGACTGATAGAGCAATCGTAGATTTGCCTCTACCATGACAGCTCTTTTAAGGATTTCTATAGGAGCATCCGTCAAGTTGACCAACTCATCTCTTAGTACTACCTCTAAGCCCTCTTGTGTTTTAATAATCAGTTTCAAATCAGGATAAATTAATGTCTAAAAATTATTATATAGCTCTGTTCAGACAAAGAACTTTTTATCTTGATAGAGCAATAAAGCTGATTAACCGCCACACTCGTGTTTCAGTTTTTCTATTAATAGTCTCCAAACCGAATTGATCTCATCTACTTCGTCATCATCGCAGAAGTCCGTTATTTCGAGTATGGTATCGTTGGTAACAGCGGATTTATACATTCTGAATTCTAAATATTCATTGTCTTCTCCAGATTCTTCCCATTCAAATCTTACGCGTTCGTCCTCGATATCATCGATCATAAAGGCGCGTTCTTGGCTACCAGCCCAATGAAATGTATAAACATCATTGGTTATATCCACCTCGTCGCAATACCACCTTACTAAGCAAGTATTCGTAGTTACAAAATTATAAAGTATTGTAGGAGACGCTCTGAATATATATTCTAAATCTACTTTTACTCTTTTGGAAGCCATTTTTTAAAAATTTGGTACGTTTATTGAACTAAATCGGATGCTGCCAGTTAAAAAAAGCAGAATCAGGGCGCAATTAATAAAAAAAATAAACATTTCTCAAAAGAAATGAACTTTTTTTGTATAATATTAATTAATAATTAAGATTTGGTGTTAATTATTATTCAATATGCAATTATTAATAACATAAAAATATAGAATGTGTTTAATTTAAAGTGTAAGATGAACAAAGTTTAATAACAATTTAAACCTTTTGTGTTTTATATTGTATATTAATGTCATCAAAACATTGACAACTAATAATTCACATATAAAATTGTGTACCTATTATAGAAAAAGTTTTATTATAAATATTATAAAGTCGGCATGAGACAATTAAAAATCACAAAATCTATCACCAACAGAGAGAGTCAATCTCTCGAAAAATACCTACAGGAAATAGGAAAGGTGGACTTACTTACCCCTGAAGAAGAGGTTGATCTTGCCCAAAAAATAAAGCTCGGTGATCAGGAAGCCCTTGAAAAGCTGACGAAAGCAAACCTAAGATTTGTGGTTTCGGTGGCCAAGCAATACCAAAATCAGGGTTTATCACTTAGTGACTTGATAAATGAGGGTAATTTGGGGCTTATCAAAGCTGCTCAACGTTTTGATGAGACGAGAGGATTTAAGTTTATTTCTTATGCAGTGTGGTGGATCAGACAGTCTATATTGCAAGCATTGGCTGAGCAATCGAGAATCGTTAGGCTTCCGTTGAATAAGGTTGGTTCGTTGAACAAGATAAATCGTGCCTTTTCAGAATTGGAACAAGAATTTGAAAGAGAGCCGTCGCCAGAGGAACTTGCAGAATTGCTCGAAATCCCTACGGAAGAAGTCGAAACTACTTTAGGAGTTGCTTCTCGGCACGTATCTATGGATGCGCCATTTATTGATGGTGAAGATAATTCTTTGCTCGATGTATTGGAAAATAACAGTACGCCTGATACAGATGCAGCGCTTGAATATCGTGATTCTTTGAGAAAAGAAATCGAAAGATCCTTAAATACCTTGACTGACCGACAAGCGGATGTCATCAAATTGTATTTTGGTCTTGGTATAGATCATCCGATGTCTTTAGAAGATATAGGCGACCAATTTGGCCTCACACGTGAACGGGTAAGACAGATAAAAGATAAAGCTATCAGTAAACTTCGTTCTGTAAATAGAAGTAAATTGCTGAAAAATTATCTTGGCACATAATAAATTTGTGACATTGTAGTTTTTGAGGAGGTAGTAGGGTTATTTTAACTTGACCTGATCATCTCCTAAAAATATGAATCCGAATGTTGAATGGAAACCATTTAGCATTCGGATTTTACTTTTTATTAAGTTTGCGTTTTTAACCATTCTTTTCATTCAAGCTGGAAGCTTGTACTAATTTTTAGCTTAGCGAGGACGCTAAGCTAATCAAAATATTCTATCCAAGCCTACCTGCAAGCAAATACAACGTAGCCATTCGCACTGCTACGCCATTTTGTACTTGATCGAGGATGATCGATTGTCCGGAGTCAGCTACATCGCTGGTGATTTCTACACCACGATTTATAGGTCCGGGATGCATGATAACGATTTCTTTATCTAAGCTTTCCAATAGAGGTTTGTTGATACCAAAATAGAGTGCATACTCTCTTAGCGACGGTATGTATTTGACATCTTGGCGCTCCAATTGTATTCTAAGTACATTGGCTACATCGCACCATTCCAGCGCTTTACGGATATTGTGTTCAACTTTTACTCCAAGTTTTGCGATGTGCTTCGGAATCAGTGTCGCTGGACCACAAACCATGACATTTGCACCGAGTTTTTGTAAGCAAAATATATTGCTGAGTGCCACTCTGCTATGTAAAATATCGCCTACGATGACTACATTCTTACCTTCTAATGTCCCTAATCGCTCAATCATAGAATATGCATCTAATAAAGCCTGAGTAGGGTGCTCATGAGTGCCATCACCAGCATTGATGATATTGGCATTGATCCGTTTTGCGAGAAAATGATGTGCACCAGGAGCAGGATGCCGCATAACGATCATGTCAACTTTCATCGCCAGAATGTTATTAATCGTATCTAAGAGGGTTTCGCCCTTATTAACTGAAGAGGAAGAGGCTGAAAAGTTGATGATATCAGCCGAAAGGCGTTTTTCAGCTAATTCAAAAGAAATACGGGTACGAGTACTATTCTCAAAAAAAACATTGGCTATCGTTACATCTCTAAGCGTTGGTACTTTTTTGATAGGTCGATTGATAACCTCCTTAAATTCGGTTGCGGTTTTCAATATCAACTCAATGTCTTCCTTAGTAATATATTTGATACCTAAGAGATGTTTTGTACTGAGTTGAGGTAAAGACATTATAAATTAATCAATTTTATATAAAAAATTATGAATCAGATTTACCGGAAAACAATAATACTTGATCTTCGCCATGATATTCCTTCCATTTGACACGCACATACGCTTCATCCAACGCATCAACTGCCACGCCTTTGTAATCGGCGTTAATTGGAAAATGCCTATTGAACCTTCGATCGACCATACAGAGCATTTCGATGCGAGCTGGTCTGCCAAAATCTTGCAAGGCTGCTATGGCGGCATGAACCGTGCGTCCTGTGTACAAGACATCGTCCACAAGCAATACATTTCTATCTTCCAAAATAAAAGATATCTCTGTAGTCGCTGCTTTCAGTGGTGTATCTCTACGCCTAAAATCATCTCTGTAAAAAGTAATATCAAGCTTCCCGTAGTCAAAAGGCTGACTTCCAATCATTTCAATGAGTTGTTCTTTTATGCGCTCAGCAAGGTAAACACCACGCTCTTGGATGCCAATAAGACACAACTTCTGCAAATGAATATGCTGCTCAAGAATTTGATGACAAAGTCTCTTGATCGTGAGCTCAAAACGCTCCTTAGATATGATGAGTTTTCCAGTTTCCATATCAGGGAACAAAGATAGTTACCTTTTACTAATAATCAACAAATCATCGAAAATTTCATCTCTAATCCTTAAAATTCATCATTCAGATCTTTGAGCATATCTGATAAAGGATCATCGAATTCAAATTTATTGTCTAAGACGTGTTTGCCCAAAACTTCGCATTCTGCAAGTCCAAAAACGATCAGTTCCATTAAGTAAACATGTTCTTCATCATATTCAATGAAATTATCTGCCAACTTGTGAAGACCTGCAATTTTATGGAGTTTTTTAAGATAATCAGCGTCTGTGTCATCCGTATAACACTCTAAAGTATTTCCACCCGAAAACCAGGCTCTTACTACACCATATTCGTCTTTTACATCTTTCTTCAATGACTTATTTGGGTTTGGAAATCTATGGAGAAAGATCTCTTTGATCGATTTAAACATCAAATGCAAAGCTACATTAAATGCGCCTTCTTGCTCGCCTTCATATACGAGTTCGACCTTACCGGTTACTGACGGAATACAGCCCATAAAATCAGTAATTCTCGTAGTCGTGGTGTTTTCATTATTGATCAACATCCGCCTTTCGGCAGCACTATACAGATTTTCGAGCATCGTTATACTCAATCTTGCAGAAACGCCGCTTTTGGTATCAGTATATTCACTTTCTCGGGCATTAAATGCGATTTTTTCTATCAACGTCCTATGAATAAACGGGACGGAAACTCGTGAGGTAATGTCTTTGTCTATTTTGCTTTCCTGAGCTGTTATGGACATCGATGTAAGTATATCGCCAGGGTAGTGGGTCAATATCTGGCTTTCTATCCTGTCTTTCAATGGCGTGATGATGCTTCCTCTATTGGTATAATCATCAGGATTGGCAGTAAATACAAAAGAGATATCTAAAGGTAATCTTAGTTTGAAACCACGGATTTGGATATCTCCTTCTTGAAGGATATTAAATAACGAAACCTGTATCCTCGCTTGTAAATCCGGTAATTCGTTGATGACAAATATGGATCTGTGCGCTCTGGGTATCAAACCAAAATGTATCACTCGTTCGTCAGAGTAGGGTAGTTTTAGATTGGCCGCCTTAATTGGGTCAACATCACCGATCAAATCTCCAATATTCACATCGGGTGTTGCTAATTTTTCGACGTATCTTTCTGAACGATGTATCCATGAAATCGGTGTATCATCTCCTTGCTCATTGATGATGTCTTTGGCATATCTTGATATCGGCATCAAAGGATCGTCATTGATCTCCGAACCAGTGACTATAGGCATATATTCATCCAAAAGGTCGGTCATCATCCTTGCCAATCGAGTCTTTGCCTGTCCACGTAATCCGAGCAAAAGTATATTGTGTCGCGACAAAAGCGCCCGTTCCATATCGGGAATAACAGTATATTCATAACCAAGAATTCCTTCAAAGATTTTTTTTCTATCTTTGATAGCGGAAATCAGATTATCTCGCATCTCTGTTTTAATAGATCTGGATTGATATCCGGCAGCTTTTAAATGTCCAAGTGTCTTTATCTTTGTATAATCCATGGTTATCATCATTGTATTGACATGGATTAGAAACACGCCATGAATGTATTTAGTTTTTACATTCAAGAATAACATAGTGCTCTGTCAATAAAAATATCTCAATGAAATGTCGTTCTTTATTCAAATCTCTGCGTTAAAAATACTCGCCATAGCTACCACTATGCCTGTGTTTTTTGCCTTGATCTTTAAAAAAATAACTTCCATTATAATTTAAGTCCTTTTATAGACAGAGCACTAGTAATGTACCTCTACAATTTATTATCGGAAATGATGTCCATTAATTCATCTCGATAATTTTTGCCTATTGGCAACTGCTTGATTTTTCCCAATTCCATGATTTCTACCATATTGCCTACGATGGCTGTTATCCTTTTGATATTAACAATATACGAACGATGGATTCTCTTAAATTTTGACAATGGCAATTTATCTTCTAAACTTTTCATCGTCTGTAATGTAATCACTCGACCTGTTTCTTGGCGTATGATCACATAATCTTTCAATCCCTCGATGTAGAGGATATCTTCAAAATTGATTTTAACTAACTTTTTATCGGCTTTCACAAATATAAAATCATCATTCGTGTCTATATTTATATCGTTTTCTTGTTGCCTTTTTGTGTCTAAATGAGTAGTAACTTTATTGACAGCTTTTATAAACCGCTCCAATGAAATGGGTTTTAATAGGTAATCAATAGCATCAAGTTCGAAACCTTGTACCGCATAATCTGCATGAGCAGTCGTAAATACTACATACGGTGGATTGGCCAATGTTTTAAGAAATTCAATACCGGAAAGATGTGGCATCTGGATATCTAAAAACATCAAATCTACTGAAGTCGAACGCAGTATTTCATTGGCTTCAAGTGCATTATCACATTTTGCTACAAGTTCTACATTAGGCATTTTTTGAATGTAGGTCTCTAATATTTCTTGAGCTAATTGCTCGTCATCTACTATTATGGCACGTATCATTTCTTCGAAATTTTAAAAAGCTATATAATTATTTAAGTTCAATTGGAGTTCTATTTTATAAGTATTGGGTGTTTCAATGATATCGAGTGCGTGATTGTCGGGATAGAGTATATCCATACGTCGTTTCACATTTATCAAACCGATACCACCTGATTTTTTTTCCGATATTATGGGAATGGAAGGTAGTCTTGAATTTTCAACATTCATCTCCAAGAGCCCTTCCTGAACATGGATTTTCATGTGTACAAAGCCTGGCGTAGCAGTATCTTTGACACCGTGCTTAAAAGCATTTTCCAAAAATGGGATGAGTAGCAATGGTGCTATTTTGTCTTTTTCGGTGTCGCCAAGTATGTCTATTTTTATATCTACTTTATCTCCGTGTCTTAGCTTTTCAAGTTCGAGATAGTTTTGCATATACGTGATTTCCTTATCAAGATTGACTACTTTCTCATTGCAGTCGTAAAGCATATAACGCATCATTTCTGACAATTTCAAGACGATTTCAGGTGCATGATCTGACTTTTTTAGCGTCAGTGCATACAAACTATTGAGTGTATTGAACAAGAAATGTGGATTTATCTGGGATCTTAAAAATCTGAGTTCTGATTGTAATGTTTGATTCTCTAACTCTTTCTTTTCTCTCTGCTGCTGGAGCCAATCCATGATAATCAAGTAAGTAGTCGTATAAACTCCAGCTATAAAATGCGTAACAAAGACGTACATCTGATTCGATACATATCCTGCCTGTGCTTCAGGGTTGCCATTGGCCAATAAAAACAAAAACAATGTCCGAATAGGCGTAACAAGCAAAGCGATAAATGCCAACGCAATCAGATGTATAATGAGATTTCTGTCTTTTAGGTATTTTGGGAACAAAAAGAAAAAGTCCGTATAAGCAATCGTAGCATAGAACAAAATCGCTATTAGGGAAACCAAGACCGATTCTAAAAAATATCCTTGATTTATATTCGCAAAGAAGATGATAAGAAACAATAACGCCCAAAAGACGAAATGATAGAGTCGAGTTTGCTTCACCAATTGCAAAATACCGTTACTTCTATCGTTACTTATTTCAGTCATAAAGTATTGCGTTCTATTTTCATTTAGAAACATGTATCAATGGCAAAATTACATATATCTGAAAGAGTTGAGTTAAAATAATAGATAAATTCAGGATTTAGCATGACGAATCAAGTGCTGTGATTGAAGAATTGGCATAAAAGATTGAAATTGAGACAAACATAATACTATTGTTTAAAGCAATTTTGAAAAGCAATTCTCACTTTTTTAATTACCTTTGCACCATGAAGTATAGTAGTAGAAATTTGCATGATTTGGTTGTGATATATGAAGACAATCATCTTATAGCTGTCAATAAACCCGTTGGGGCATTAGTTCACGGTGACGAAACCGGCGATTTGACATTGTCTGATCAGGTAAAATCATATATAAAAATTCGCTACAATAAGCCAGGAGATGTTTTTCTTGGTGTAATTCACAGATTAGACAGACCGGTAAGTGGCGTAGTGGTCTTCGCACGTACATCGAAAAGTCTAACCCGTATGAATGAACTACTTAAAAACAAAGAAGTTTCCAAAACATATCTTGCTATCGTATCTAAGCGGCCAGAAGAACTGTCAGCGAGATTGACACACCATATCGTGAAGGATACCACTAAAAATATCGTTAAAGCGTATGCTTCCAAAAAATCCGGTACCAAGGAAGCTATCCTTGATTACGAACTCAAGGGCGAATTGGATGGAAAAATACTGCTCGAAGTAAATCCTATAACAGGACGATCACACCAAATACGTGCACAACTTAGCAAAATCGAATGCCCAATCGTTGGCGACTTGAAATACGGAGCCGTATATCCATTGCCAGATAAGTCCATAGCCTTGCATTGTAAGAATATGTCTTTCCTTCATCCTGTGACAAAAGAATTAATATCCATTACTGCTGAACCACCAAGAAAATTTCCTTGGAACACTTTTTCTTACGAAGATTAAGCTGTGTTAAAAGATTGACTATGAGTAGGGTAGTTTCAGTTTGTTAACGTGTTACATTGTTTCAATGTACTGTCTATTTCAGGCAAAGTGCTCTCCTTGAAGTCTGAATGCCATTTGTAATTGATATAATTTACAAGATTCGTCATTTCTACGGCATTAATTTTTTTGAATGCAGGCATTTCTTTAGGTAGGAAATCAGATTCATTTCGGATGGTATCCAAGATGCCTAAACGGATGACGCAAACGAGATCATTTGAATTAAGATATTTGGAAGTATTTAGTGGCTTGATTAGCGATTCGAGACCACTTCCGTCTTCCATGTGGCAATTCTGACAATGTTTTGTATATAATCTTTCGCCCTGAACATAAGGCGTTTCATAACAGTTGGTCATACTTACAATGACTATGAAGGTAATCGTAAAAAACCTCATTAAATATTACTTTTTGTAGGAATCTAAAAGTGTTTTTACATCTTCGATAAATCTCGGTGTAATCAGTGGATCCGTACCTTCACTAAAAGAACGAACATGTCCTTCCTTATCTACTAAAATGATTTTTCCTGAATGGTCAAAACCTCCCGGTGCTTCTTCATCTTCCAAAGCTGCCACAAAATAGGAATCTGCTAAAACAAAAGTACTATCCTTATCGCCCGTAAGAAAAAACCATTTATCATGTTCAATACCAATATTGTCAGCGTACAATTTCAGTCTTTGCGGCGTATCTCTAACTGGATCTATTGTAAACGAAACCAATTTAACCATGGGCTCGTCTTTAACAGCTTTATATATTTTAAGCATTTCTTTCGTAACTCGTGGACAAATAGACGGGCAAGATGTAAAAAAGAAATCTGCAACATAAATATATGGCTCAAAATCAGCGTTGGTCATCAATATGCTATCCTGATTGTAATGATTCATCTGTCCAACAGTATGATGCACTTCTTTGCCGTCTATGGTCATCATATTGCCAAGGTAGGGTAGTGTTTTCGATGGTTGTTTACAACTAACCAAGCCAATCAAAACGACTGACAATCCCAAAATCATGATTTTATTCATCATATTACACATAAAGGTAAAAATAATTATTTCTTACGTGGATTATTCGCCATGTAATCTTAATTTTCTTTCGAGCAATACTTCCGTAGATTCGACTCTGTCCGGATCGGGCACGCAACAGTCCACAGGACAAACAGCGGCGCATTGTGGTTCTTCATGAAAACCTTCACATTCAGTACATTTATCGGGAACGATGAAATAATAATCGTCTTCAACAGGCTTTTGCTTGGCTTCAACATCCACGACATCACAATTCTCAAGTGTATAAGTGCCTGTTAATGTGGTGCCTTCACGCATCGTCCACTCTATACCGCCTTCGTAAATAGCATTATTGGGACATTCTGGTTCACAAGCACCACAATTTATACACTCATCCGTAATAATAATTGCCATAATCCTAATTTCTAATTATTTTATAACAAAAAAGCAAGGAAAAAGTTCTGTATTCCTAATTTAATTTTGTTTGCCTTTTCGTTATCGTATAAATTATTGACAATATGATATATGCCACTACAATATAAGCGACCGATTCATATTTGAATACCAACATCAAGATGACAGCGATAATCACCATTATATATTGAAATAGATTATCTTTCCATGATTTAGTCATACCTTTAGTTGAAAACATGTGTATTTTAAATGTGACCATCATCAAACTCATCACAACAGGTGTCAGAAAATAATTGAATTTGCTTTCAAAAAAGTGTATAAACGTCTGACTTTCATTCTGAATAGCAATGATCACACCAATATAAAATAATGCATTGGCTGGTATAGGCAATCCCAAAAAGTAGGGTAGTGATGGTGTAATATTAAACTTGACAAGCCTTATCGCTCCACAAACGACAATAAATGAAATAGCCGATATCGTATATAAAAGATTTTCTTGATCTGGTGAATATAGCGAATATAAATATGCCGGAGCCACGCCAAAACTGATCACATCTGCGATTGAATCCAATTGTTTCCCAAATTCACTCTGAGCATTGAGCGCTCGCGCAACGATTCCGTCTAAGCCATCAAAAACAAAACTCATAAGCAATAAGATAGGACTCCAAAAGAAATCGCCAATCATAATAGCTGTAAAACCGGCTATAAGATTTAAGGATGTAATAACCGACGGAATGTATTTTTTCACTTGATTTAAAATTTAGTGCAAAGATATAATTTTATTTACAAACAAGATAAACGAAAGCAACATACAAATAACCATTATCTTTAAAGTGAAGTACAATTGGAGTATTACAATCGCAAATGCTCTATTTAACATAATATTAATTATAGGCTAAATTATAATAAGTAAAGATTCAATAGGAAATCACTTCAATAGCTGCTGATAAAACTGATGTACTTGTTCACTTGTACGTTGCGGTGAGAAACTTTGCAATACATACTCAAAACCGTTTATAGACAAAGCATTATATACGTCGTGTTCATGTATTGCTTTCATAGCTTCAACCAAGGCATCAATATCGTATGGATTAAGCAATATTGCACCTGGACCAGCTGCTTCCGGCAATGAAGAAATATTGGATGTAATGACTGGCTTTTTTCGAAGCAATGACTCAATAACAGGTATTCCGAAGCCCTCATAAATGGACGGATAGATCAGACACAGGCTGTTGTCATATATCTGTATTATTTGCTCATTGTTCATGCTATGAATGAAAGTAACATGATTTTCTAATTGATGAAACTTGATTCGATTTAAAACCTTATCCAAATATTTTTTATCGCCATTTCCAACTACAACAAGATGATTTTGATAGATCTCGGGCAATTGAGCGTAAGCTTCAATAATGTTAAGCAGACCTTTTCGTTCGATAATCGAACCTACATACAGATAATAATTTTTAATGTCCAACGGAAAAGTATCGGTATTAATATGTTGTTCTCGAAAGAAAGCATCATTGCAGGATTGATACAAAACTTCGATTTTATCAGGGTCTAAGTTGTACAGATTTAATAGATCAGATTGTGTGCTCTGGCTGATGGCTGCAATGTAATGCACTCGTTTAGCGGTACTTCTGTATTTTAATTGATAGACTACCCTATCCCATATTCCGAATTGTTTAGGGAATATCTCGTAAATCAGATCATGAAAAGTAACAACGGTTGTCGTATCTGAATGAATGCCAAATGGTATCTCGTGACTCAAACCATGAAATATATCCGGTTTCAACGTATTGATATCGTTTGCCATTCCAAAAGTCCTCCATAATGGCTTCTTGCTTGACGGAGTATGAATGGTAAACTTGTCAGTATCAAAAAAATAGGCAGTTTCTTCATTGTGTACAGCTTTTGGCGTAAACAAGTGATATTCATGCTCAGGGAAAAAATGTTGTAGGTTTTTGACTAAAGAACGACTATAATTACCAAGTCCGGTAAAATTATTGAAAAGTCGCTTTGCGTCATAAGCTAAGATTAATTTTTTGTGAGCTGGCTGCAAATTTTAGAATTATTATGGGTTTATTTCACAACAAAAGTATGCAGATTTTATTTATTAGTATTACAATTCTCATTTTCCTTTTAAATATTTTTAAATCTGTAGTTTGGAATTCAGTTTTATTGATCACTTACTGGCTTTTATTATACTTGTTGTCTTTCCGGCATTGTCTGTAAAAAACGGTAAACCTGACAGTGAAATGGTAAAAATGCTTCCACCTAAGAAAGATTTGTATTATACGAATGGTTGGTTGCTGATTATAGCCGCATCGCTTGTACTCACTGTTTGGAATTTTCAAAAACGTTCCTGGAGTGTTTTGGGCGTAAAATGGCCTGAAATCAACACATTAGTCATATATTCTGTATTAGCACTTGCTGCATTTATCATTGTAGATTCGCTAATATCATTCAAGAAAAAGGATAATGCTACTCAACAGGTAGATGAATTGTCATACTTCATTCCTCTCAATTGGAAGGAGTACAAACCTTTTATGTTTTTGTCTTTTGCTGCGGGTTTTTGTGAAGAGGTCATTTACAGAGCATTTCTTATCCAATACCTGCTTTTTGTCGGTGACGGATCCGCTTTTACAGCGTTATATGCTATCATTATACCGGCTATTGCTTTTGGTATTGGGCATAGATACCAAGGTTGGTGGGCTGTTTTGAAAATCATATTCGTTGGTCTATTGTTGGGTGTGATTTATCTTAGTTCGGCATCACTGCTGTTAGTTATCATTATTCATGTCTTGATAGATCTTATTTCTGGCTATGTTGGGATGCAATATTTCAGAAAATACCCGGTAGAGATACCTAAACCAAGTGATGTGGATACAGAATGATTTTACTTGTACATTGTACATGTGTGTGACTGTAATATTTGTAAAATTGGTGTATTTTTTGTAGTATTTTAATTTTAACTATGAATTTCCTAAAAAATATCTCACTTTTGCCATAGCTAACCATTTTATATGCCAAAATTAATCAATAGGGATATCAGCTGGCTTTCGTTTAATCATCGAGTTTTACAGGAAGCACGTGATCAATCTGTTCCTTTGGCAGAGCGGTTAAAGTTTTTGGCGATTTATTCATCCAATTTAGATGAATTTTTCAGAGTGCGCATAGCAAACCATAGGAATATAGCACGAACCAATAAATCTACCCTAAAAGATATTGATTATTCTCCACAAAATTTACTCAAAGAATTATTAAAAACAGCCAATCAACAGCAAAAAGAATTTAGTCACATATTTGAGAATGAATTAGTTCCAGAGCTAAAGAAAACAGGTATTCATATCGTTTCTTGGAAAAAAATGAATAAAGAGCAAATCGCCTTTGTGGATGCTCATTTTAAAGAATCTATGTTGCCCTTTGTGCAACCTGTGCTACTCGTTGAGAAAAAAATCAAGCCTTTTCTTAATAATGGAGCTTTGTATCTCGCGCTACATTTAATCAGTAAAGATGATGAAATCGAAAAAGCAACACCTGAATACGCTATAGTAAAAATACCGTCTGATCATTTGTCAAGGTTTCTTGAATTGCCCGTCGTTGACGGAGAACCTAAACAAATTTTGATGTTGGATGATGCTGTACGGCATAGTGTCAGGTTGATCTTTCCAGGATACAATATATTAGATACCTACTCTATCAAAATGACCCGAGATGCTGAACTGTATATTGATGATGAGTATTCCGGAGATTTATTAGATAAGATACGAAAAAGTCTTGACAAGCGAAATGTCGGTGTCGCTTCAAGACTGGCTTACGATAGGACCATGCCCATTCACTTATTGCAATACCTAATGCAAGTTTTTGAAATCGACGAATTGGATCTATTGCCCGAAGGTAGATATCACAATAATGCAGATTTTTTTAAATTTCCTAATTATAATTTAGGATTTCTCAAAGACCCTGAATTGCCGCCTGTCAAAATTGCAGCACTTGAAGATGCGTTGTCTGTATTTGACAAGATCAAAGAGAAAGACTATTTATTGTACCTACCCTATCACAGTTACGAATCGGTTATTAAGTTTTTTGAAGATGCCGCAGATGATCCCTCCGTGACGCATATTAAGATCATACAATATCGTGTTGCTAAGGTATCGAGAATCATGCAGGCGATACAAAAAGCAGTAAAAAACGGTAAGCAGGTTAGCACGTTTATAGAAGTTAAAGCACGGTTTGATGAAGAAGCCAACCTTAAATGGGGCGAAGAACTTGAACGAGCCGGAGTTACCGTTATATATAGTATGCCTGGATTGAAAGTGCATAGTAAGTTGGCGTTAGTCCGAAGACTTGAAGATGGCAAACCGTCACTATATGCTTATCTCGGCACGGGTAATTTTCACGAAGATACAGCGAAGTTATATACTGATTTTGGAATGTTCACATGTGATAAAAAAATAGTCAATGAAGTAGCCAGGGTTTTCAATTTTTTAGAAACTAAACAAGAGCCACGCCAACCTTTTGAACAACTCGGAGTTGGACTTTTCAATCTCAAAGAAAAGTTTATCAGTCTGATCAAGAGAGAAATTGATAATGCTCAAAAAGGCAAAAAAGCCAGGATGACCCTCAAGATGAATAGCCTTCAGGATGAAGAAATGATTCAATATCTCTACGAAGCATCACAAGCAGGCGTTAAAATCAGGCTCATCATTCGTGGTATCTGTTGTCTGATACCCGGTCAAAACGGATTAAGTAAAAATATAGAAGCTATTTCCATTATTGATCGCTACCTTGAGCATGCAAGGGTCTTTATTTTCCACAATGACGGCAATCCCGAAGTGTTTTTGTCTTCGGCAGACTGGATGACCCGAAATTTGCATTTTAGAGTAGAAACATTATTTCCTGTATCAGATAAAGAATTGGCCAAAACGATCACGGACTGTATCGATATACAATGGCATGACAATGTGAAAGCAAGAATCTTGTCAGCAAAAATGAACAACAAATACAAGAAAAACAACGATGATATCGCTGTTAGAAGCCAGATAGAAACATATTATTATATAAAGAGAAAAGAAGAATCTGCTCAAAATGCAGATAATTTAGTTTAAAACGTACCATTAAAATATGCTCAAATCAATATCGCCATTAGACGGAAGATATGCAAATGCTACGATAGCTTTGCAAAATTACTTTTCAGAATTTGCTCTGATAAAATACCGCGTTTTTGTTGAAATAGAATATTTCAAAGCGCTTATAGCTGTTCCGTTACCTGGATTGGAAAGTTTAAACTCCAAGGATGTCCGCGAAAAACTGGATCGCATCATGAATGATTTTGATGAAGCCGCCGCCGAAAAAATAAAGACCGTAGAAAAAACGACCAATCATGATGTCAAAGCGGTGGAATATTACATCAAAGAAGCGTTGACGGCACACGATCTTGGTCATTATATTGAGTTTGTTCACTTAGGACTTACTTCTCAGGACATCAATAACACTGCATTCCCACTTATGCTCAAGGAAGCGATGAGTCAAGTGATGCTACCACAGTTGAATCAACTACTCTCAGGTATAGAAGCAAAAGCCAAGACCTATAGAGGTATCCCAATGTTAGCCCGCACACATGGTCAACCTGCTTCTCCGACTACGTTAGGAAAAGAATTTCAGGTATTTGTAGAAAGGCTAAGCGATGAGATTGAAGTGCTTACTGGTTTACGCATCAAATGTAAATTTGGTGGTGCAACAGGAAATTTCAATGCACATAAAGTAACCTACCCTACTATTGATTGGCTGCGTTTTGGTGATGATTTCTCCGCTCATCTTGGCTTACACCGTTCTAAATATACGACACAAATAGCACACTATGACGATGTAGCGGCGATCAGCCATAGCTGGACGAGAATCAATAATATCCTGATAGACTTCTGTAGGGATATTTGGACGTATATCTCCATGGAATACTTCAAGCAAAAGGTCAAAGCAGGAGAAGTAGGTTCATCAGCCATGCCACACAAAGTAAATCCGATAGATTTTGAAAATGCCGAAGGTAACTTAGGGATCTCCAATGCCGTTTTTGAATTTATGGCTGCCAAATTGCCCATATCAAGGCTACAACGAGATCTGACGGACTCGACAGTATTGAGGAATCTGGGCGTTCCGTTTGGACATACATTGATCGCATTGAAATCCATAGAAAAAGGTTTAGACAAATTGTTACTAAATGAAGAAGCCTTAAATAATGATCTTGAGCAAAATTGGGCTGTAGTGGCCGAAGCGATACAGAATATACTAAGGCGAGAATTTTATCCGCAACCTTATGAAGCCTTAAAAGCATTAACACGAGGTAAATCTCATATCGGAAAGCAAGACATATATGATTTTATACATCAATTGGATGTAAATACAGATATCAAAGAGGAGCTTTTAGCGATAACGCCTCAAAATTATACTGGTTATTTTGATTGAGAATTTTGTAAATCAGTAGTTCCATTAAGAAGTTAACATATTATAAATGTTTTTAATTTTTAAAATTATTGTTTTATCTTTGCGGCCAATTATTTCAAAACACTAAATCATAACAGCATGCGACAGTTATTTTTCATATTTTTATTAGGACTTTTGTGCTTTTCATGTAAAAATGAAAGTTCGGTATCTTCATCAGAAAGCAATAATTTACCTACAGAAATAGGTCCACCGGTTGACCCTAAAACTTTAAAAATGCCAAGTACTTGTAGTCTTATAAGCGCTGCGGATGTAAAGTCTATATTTAATGCGAAGTCAGATGTAAATGTTAAAGATGCCTCTGACGAAAAAGAAAAGAACTCAAGAGCATGTTTTTTTAGGTGGGATGACCCTGCTACACCCAATGCAGGTATCATGATACAATTGCAAACCAATTCTGTATTTGAAGATTATCCTGAATACATCGCCAATTATATTCCAAACAAAATTTCAAATGGTGAAATGACGATGGAAAGTGATACGCCAATCAAGTATTCTAAATTTGATGCAAATGGAAGAAATGGCGCATACTCATTCCAGCAAGGTAGATTTTATTGGGCTATGGACAATAATTATATAATAGCTTTATACTTCAATGTATCCACCTTGAATGAAAAAAGTATGGTCAAAGCAGCTGAAAAAATCATTGCGAAAGTTAACAGTAATTTTGTCAAAGCAGTGTATTAATTGACGCTGTACGATAAAATATAATGTAATATTGGCTAGTGATCTGTCTATAAAAAGACTTAAATTATAATGGAAGTTATTTTTTTAAAGATCAAGGCAAAAAACGCAGGCATAGTGGTAACTATGGCGAGTATTTTTAACGATGAGATTTGATAAAAGAACGACATTTTATTAAGATTTTTTTGTTGACAGGGCACTATAGTCTATCGCTCTAAATATATTTTGTTTGCCGTCAGTGTAGAAACCGACCGACAAAATAACTATATTTGTACTTCAAATTTAGAGAATAGAATAGATGACTTTAGACCAATATATCAGCAACATTAATAAACGCTATTTACTTGGTAATGCAACCGAGCATACTTTTCGTGGCGATTTGCAACAGCTTTTAGAAAGTTTGTTATCGGATATCAGAGCGACCAATGAACCTAAACGGCAATCTTGCGGAGCTCCTGACTACATTTTGACCAAAAAAGATGCTTCGACAGGCTCAGCAACAATTCCAGTTGGTTTTATTGAAGCCAAAGATATTGGCGATAAAGATCTTGGTGGTGTAAAGAAAACAGGAAACAAAGAACAGTTTGACCGGTATAAAGCTTCGTTGAACAATCTGATTTTTACCGACTATCTTGATTTTCATTTGTACAGAAACGGAGAGTATGTATCCAAAATAGCTATCGGAGAGATAAGGGAAAAAGGAATCAAGCCTTTGACTGAAAACTTTGTGGCTTTTGAAAACCTAATCAAAGACTTTTGCTCTTATATTGGACAAACCATTAAAAGTCCTAAAAAGTTAGCCGAAATGATGGCGGGTAAGGCTCGTCTCCTTTCGGATGTGATAGAAAAAGCATTGACAAGTGATGAAGACAATTATGAAAACAGCACACTTCGTGAACAGAAAGAAGCTTTTAAACAAATACTAATTCACGACATTACACCCAAAGGTTTTGCAGATGTTTATGCACAAACCATTGCTTACGGAATGTTTGCTGCACGTTTGCACGACCCTACTCTACCCACTTTCAGCCGCCAGGAAGCTGCGGAACTCATCCCAAAATCTAACCCGTTTTTGCGAAAATTATTCGGTTATATAGCCGGACCGGATATTGACGACCGTATCAGATGGATCGTGGACGGTTTAGTAGATATTTTCTTGCATTGTAATGTAGAGGAAATTTTGAAAAACTACGGTAAGACAACTAAAACGGAAGACCCAATCATCCACTTTTATGAAACCTTTTTGAGTGAATACGACCCTAAACTCCGCAAAGCTCGTGGCGTTTGGTACACGCCTGCGCCTGTGGTAAATTTTATAGTGCGCGCTGTGGATGATATTCTAAAAACAGAATTTGATTTGCCACAAGGACTTGCCGACACCAGTAAAACCAAAATAAAAGTAGCCACCCAAACTTTTGACAAAAAGAAACAAGCTTATACGGAAGTAGAACAAGAAGTACATCGTGTTCAAATACTTGACCCAGCTACCGGTACAGGAACTTTTTTGGCAGAAGTAGTAAAGCATATTCACAAAAAGTTTGTAGGACAACAAGGAATATGGAGCAATTATGTAGAAACTCATTTATTGCCAAGATTAAATGGTTTTGAGTTGCTAATGGCGAGCTATGCAATGGCACATTTGCAGTTGGATTTACTACTAACCGAAACAGGTTACAAACCAACCAAAGACCAACGACTACGGGTGTATCTCACCAACAGTTTAGAAGAACACCACCAAGACACAGGAACTTTATTTGCCAATTGGTTGAGCACAGAAGCCAATGAAGCCAACCACATCAAAAGAGATACGCCTGTAATGTGCGTGATTGGGAATCCGCCATATAGCGGAGAAAGTGCCAATAAAGGTGAATGGATTATGAGCCTAATGGATGATTATAAAAAAGAACCAGGCGGAAAAGAAAAACTGAAAGAACAAAATTCAAAATTCATCAATGACGATTATGTAAAGTTTTTGCGATACGGACAGCATTTTATAGAAAAAAACGGCAGTGGAGTTTTAGCATTCATCAACCCACACGGATTTTTAGACAACCCTACTTTCCGTGGAATGCGTTGGCACTTGCTTAAAACTTATGACAAGATTTACACCATAGATTTACACGGTAACAGCAACCAAGGTGAAGTTTCGCCTGACGGGAGTGCTGACATCAACGTTTTTGATATTAAGCAAGGCGTTTCCATCAACGTGTTTGTTAAAACAGGAAAGAAAAAAGCAAATGAATTAAGTAAGGTTCTTCATTATGACTTGTATGGAAAGCGTGATGCTAAATATAATTTTCTTTGGGATAATTCTTTTAAATCTATACCATTCAAAGAACTTCAACCGATTGAGCCAAATTATTTTTTTGTAGTAAAAAACAACGAAGGCAAAGAAGATTACGAAAAAGGTTTTAGTCCGAAAGATTTGTTTTTAAAAAACGTATTAGGTTTTCAAACTCACAGAGATGCTTATGCTTTGGCATACGAAAAGCAACATATCGTGAACCGTGCAATTGAATTGCGGGATATAAACATTCCTAACGAAGAAATTTACAAGAAACATAACTTAAAAGATAACAGGGATTGGAAATTGGGTAAAGCTAGAACTGAAATTCAAAATGATGGGAATTGGGATGATAAAATAATGCTATGCGAATATCGACCTTTCGATAGCCGTTGGTGTTATTTTAGTTATGTCGTAATGGATTATCCACGAAAAGAACTCATACAAAACGTTGCTAAAAAAGACAATTCAGTTTTAATTGTGTCGCGACAATGCACGACAGATTGGCGTTATATTTTTATTTCAAATAAAGTAATTGAAGCCAATTTAACAGGAACAGCAGGTAGATATGGAGCGGGTTACGCTTTCCCACTTTATGTTTATCCCGAAACCAATGGACAACAAACGATTGAACAATCAAATGAAAGAAAACCAAATCTAAAAGCCGGAATCGTAAAGGAAATTGCGGAGCAATTAGGTTTGACTTTTACCAATGAAAAAGAGACTACCGAAAACACATTTGCCCCAATTGATATTTTAGATTACATCTATGCGGTTTTGCATTCGCCAACATACCGAGAGAAATACAAAGAGTTTTTAAAAATTGATTTTCCGAGAGTGCCTTATCCAGAAAACAAAACTACATTTTGGAAATTGGTAAAATTAGGTAGCGAAATACGGCAAATTCATTTATTGGAAAGCCCAAAAGTAGAAGAATACATTACCCAATATCCCGAAAACGGAGATAATATCGTCACAAAACCTAAATACCAAGACGGTAAAGTTTACATCAACGAAACCCAATATTTTGACAATGTTCCTGAAGTTGCTTGGAATTTTTACATTGGCGGTTATCAACCTGCCCAAAAATGGCTCAAAGATAGGAAAGACAGAGCTTTGGAATTTGACGATATTTTACATTATCAAAAAATCATTGTGGCATTGACAGAAACAGATAGGTTGATGAAAGAGATTGATGAATTGGAGATTGGGTAAATATATGTTTGACATTATGCAAGGTGTGAACATCAATATTTTTGTGAAGAATAAAAAGTAAAAACAGGGTCGAATTCGACCCCTTTGTAATACGATTATGGCAAAAATAAATGTAATAAATACAGAAATAACTATCGTTAATACCAACGATGGAGATTATATATCACTTACCGATATGGCAAATGCCCAAAATCAATGAATTGATTTGCTTGTAAAATTTAGAGAATTTAAATGCTGTTTTATCAATGAAGGTCTTTCACAACAAGAACGACTAATAAAGCTAAACCAAATTGCAATACAACAAATGACCATTTTACAAGAAGTTGAACAAAGAAAATTGCTAAAATGAAACCTCATAAAACAAGCCAAAATATTCCACTATTAAGCAAGGCGTGAGTATCAATATATTTGTAAAGAAGAACAAACCATGAAAGATTACTTGCTAAAAGGATATGCTTCCAACCAAAGAATGAACCGAATTGAAAATAATGTTGAAAACCTCGCTGAAAAGTAGCAACAAAAAAAAAGGTCACTTCCCCCAAAGTGACCTTTTTCAATCTTGCGATTCCCATGAATTTTACCAAAACTTAAAATGAAAAGTAAAATCGGCTTTTACTCAAATAACTATAATTTATATATTTAACACAAAACTCAATATCAAATTTATAAAAACAATCAGGTTGGATTAAAAAGCTGGGTTATTTGCTTAAAAAAACAAATAACCCATACTTTGTTTTTGTTTTTTAATCCCATAAACATTCCTGATATTTCAAACCGATTCTTTAACCGGATTGTCAATAAGGCTAACTAATATTGTTCCCTTTTGACAGTACAAAGATGCGACGTAAATCAAGCACAGAAAAAAACAAATTATATCCAAAATAATATAATTTTAAATGTAATGTATATAATATTGATTAATAATAATATATAAGCAAGCAAAGTAAGATGTTATTAAATATCACTTTTTTAAAAATATATTTTCATTGATTTTTACTTGAGATTTACAGAAAACAAGTAACTTTACCTTTTAAATAAATTGATTTACATTCTCATCAATTATTATCTTATGGCAGAAGTATTAGAAAAAAAGAAAAGCGTAGCTAAAGCAAAAGTTACATCAACATTTGACAAAGCTACCTATATGAAGTGGTTCGAGACGATGTACCGGATCAGAAGATTTGAAGAACGTGGTTTGTTTGCATATTCTCAGCAGAAGATCAGAGGATTTTTCCATGTGTATATCGGACAGGAAGCTATTGCAGCAGGATTGGCAACAGCCATAAGACCTGAAGATAAAGTAATCACCGCATATCGTCAGCATGGTATAGCACTTTCTCGTGGTATGTCATCGGCAGCATGTATGGCAGAGTTGTATGGAAAGGCAACCGGTTGCGTTAAAGGTAAAGGAGGAAGTATGCACTTCTTTTCTGCGGAGCACAATTTTTATGGAGGTAACGGTATCGTTGGCGCTCAGATTCCTATAGGTACAGGAATTGCTTTTGCCGAAAAGTACAGAGGTACTGACAATCTATGTGTTACCATGTTTGGTGACGGTGCTGCGAGACAAGGTGCATTGCACGAGGCTTTCAATATGGCGATGACTTGGAAATTGCCTGTATTATATATCGTAGAAAACAACCTGTATGCTATGGGTACATCTGTAAAGCGTACCACGAATGTTGAAGATATGTATAAAATGGCATTAGGTTATGATATGCCGAGCGAACCCGTTGACGGAATGAATCCTGAAGCTGTTCACGATGCATTGGCCAGAGCAGCGGCACATATCAGAGCTGGAAATGGTCCTTACTTCCTTGAAATCAAAACCTACAGGTATAGAGGACACTCTGTTTCGGATCCTGCCAAGTACAGAACTAAAGAAGAGTTGGAAGAATATAAAGAAAGAGATCCTTTGGAAGTGATACAGCAAAGAATCATTCAGGATAAAATAGCATCACAAGCAGAAGTCGATCAGGTTATTCAAGCTATTGAAGCCGAAATGGATCATGCAATGCAATTTGCTGAAGAATCACCGTTGCCATTACCTTCGGAGCTTTACGAAGATAATTACGTACAGAAAGATTACCCTTATATCACGGATTAATTAAAATGTAACTACTCAGGTATGATCAATTTCAATCAAAAAATGTGTATTTTCCATGATACTTCAGCTCTTTTTTCGCCAATAGCGCTGTTATGCGTCATGCTTGATGACCTCCTGACTAGATACAATACTGCGAGAAATTAACTTTGACAAAACATAATAAATCAGGCATGAAAAAAATATTGGGTTTTATATTTTTCTTTTCAATGGTTTGCATTGCCAATGCTCAAAGCACTCATGTTGACAGTCTGGCAACCGTTCTGAATAAAACCACCAATCCGCTTGATAGGTTTCACCTGCTTGAAAAGCTTGGGGAAGAGACATTCACAAACGGCTCCGGTGATATGTCCGTTGATAATAATTTAGAAATGTTACGCATAGCTCTCCAACTTAAAAATGATACATTAATTGGATTGGCTTACTCTTATACTGGCATTTTTTATTTATACACAAAGGGTGATTTCAATACAGCGTTGCAATACTATTTTAAAGGGCTTCCATTTGCTGAAAGAGCCAGACACATGAATACTGTGTCCGGCATCAATGTAGATATTAGTAATGCTTTTTCTTATTTGAAAAATCCGGAACAGCAGTTGTATTTTGCAAAAGCTGCCGAAGCCTCTTTACCTGGTAAAAATGAACCAACATATTACTTCATGGTTACTCAGGTGCAAATATGTTACGCCTTGTATTATATAAATATTAAAGAGTCGAAATCTGCTCTTCAACACATCCAATTGGCAAATGAAGCAAACTTGAAAGCAAATGCTCCTGTTATGGAAATTTTTGCAGAGACTGTTTTTGGTTTAACCTACTTTCAGTTGGGAGATAAAGAATTGGCTGAAGTCTATTTTAAAAAAGCAATTGCTAAAAGCAGTACTATTCAAATGCCCTTTCTCAAATACTTTGCAAAGGATGGATATATAAAGTTTTTGTTGGAGAATAAAAATTATGCAGAAGCTGCAAAGCAGGCTGCTGATATGAATCAGGTGGGAGAAAGTTCGCATAATAATTTTATCAAACTCAATGCAACAAGTTATTTAAAAACAGTTTTTGACCTGCAAAATAAATTAGACAGTGCATACTTTTATTCAAAGCAGGAATCGGCTTTGAAGGATTCTGTTTTCAGTCAGGAAATATTAAATAAAGCACAGGCTATGGCTTTTAATGAAGATTTGAGACTTAAGGAAGAACAAAACAAAAAAACGGAAGAAGAACATCAACGGCAACAAAACATTCAATTTGCTTTAATTGCCCTTGGAATAATTTTATTCATCATTCTGTTTTTATTACTCAGCCGTAGCTTTATTACAAGTACAAAACTGATTGAATTTTTTGGTGTGATGGCTTTATTGGTTGTGTTTGAATTTCTTAATCTCCTGCTGCATCCGTTTTTAGAAAGAGTTACGGATCACACACCTATTCTCATGCTGTTGGCTTTAGTTTTTATCGCTGCATTATTAATTCCATTGCATCACCGCCTTGAAAAATGGACAATTAAAATATTGGTTGAGAAAAATAAAGCAGTACGATTGGCAAATGCAAAGAAAACGATTGAACAATTAGAAAAATAAAATCACTGAATAGTTAAAACAAAACAATGAAACAAAAAACCACATTTACAAAACTGGTATTTCTGACTTTAATTACTATTTCGCTTATTACAGGTTGTACTTCTAAACAACAAGAGAAAGCAGACCCTATGGAAGCTAATATTAAAATGTACACACATGTTTGGGACGAAATTATTAATAAAGGAAAATTAGACCTGTTTAATGATTCAAACTTTACCAAAGATTTGGTAATGCACGAAGGTGCAGTAGATGTGGTTGGTATTGACAGTGCCCGGGCTTATTATGCTAATTTTCTCGCCGGGTTTTCCGATATATCATTCATAATAAAAGATGTATTCGGACAAGGAAATAAAATTGTAAAATATTGGAATTTTAAAGGAATCCATTCAGGAGTTTTCGTTGGTATTCCATCAACCGGCAAGACGGTAAATATTGACGGTGTTACGCTGGTTAGAATGGAGAATGGAAAGATTGCAGAAGAACGAGATTTTATAGACAACCTTGAATTCATGCAGCAATTAGGCGTAATTCCAAAATAGAAAACTAATGATATTTGAACTTCTAAAGAACTTTCATGCGAACTTCAAAAAGTTGTACCTTGAACGAGCAGTAGCAGGAACGCATAACAGGCGTTTGGCAAAAAAGCGGGTTCAGTGCTTAAATGAAGTTTTGTGCTTCGTATCAAGGTTAGTGTTGATAGACAATTTTGCGCTTCGAAATCCGCTTCTTCGCCAAGCGCCCAACCG